>NZ_SPFO01000010.1 GCF_005845035.1 Collinsella aerofaciens
AAGTCATAGATGCGGGCGTGTTGGCTAAAATGGGTCGGCCGGGATTGGTCAATCTCGGCCGACTATATTTGGCTAAATTATTCCGACGCTAACAGGGAGGGCGAAACGTAACCCAAAGGCCCCGAATTGTTTCCGTTGTTCCCCACGTCGCGATTTTCTATTCAACAGGTGTAGAACATTGCAGCCCTGTTCGTTATTGCCTACGTTTTAGGTTAGATTTTCCTAAGGACAATTGGTTTGTATTGGGGGTCCCTATGAACGAAGCAGTTCCCGAGGCACCGTCGAGTGTCGAATCGATGGCAGAGCAGGGTTGCGAAAAGCTCGGCTTGGACGCGTTTGATGCGTTGGTTCGCCGCGCCCGCACGTGCCGCCGTTTTGACGAGTCCATGCGCGTGCCGCGCGAGTTTTTGCTCGAGCTGGCGGAGCTGGCGCACCTGACCCCGTGTGGTGCCAATGCTCAGCGTCTTCGTCTTCATGTGGTGAGCGGTGCCGAGGATTGCGCGCGTGTATTTGACGAGCTCGCATGGGCCGGCGCACTTAAGGATTGGCCGGGTCCTGCCGAGGGCGAGCGCCCGACCGGCTACATCGCGATTCTGGCCGAGCGCGCCGTTCCGGGCAAGCCCGCCGCTCCCATTACCGATGTCGACACAGGCATTGCCGCGCAGACGATGATGCTCGCCGCCCGCAGCGCCACGCCCGAGGTGGCAGCCTGCATGTTCAAGGCCTTTACGCCCCATGCGATCGATGCCATGGGGCTCGATAACGACAAGTATGAGCTCAAGCTGATCATGGCCTTTGGCGTTCCGGCCGAGATACAGGTGATCGATGCGATCGATTCCAACCCCGATGGCTCCATCAATTATTGGCGCGACGAGGCACAGGTGCACCACGTACCCAAGCGTTCGCTCGCCGACGTGCTGGTGTAGTTGAGCGTCACCGCGGTGTGATCCGGCGGTAAACCACCACAAAGGTGCCTGTCCCCTTTGCGGTGGTGCGAGAGGAGGGCGTGTGGCAGATTTGTATTTGGTGCGGCATGGGCAGACTGAGCTCAATGTGCAGAATATTTTGCAAGGTGGGCACGATTCGCCGCTTACGGCGCGCGGGCGCGAGCAGGCGCTGGCGACGCGCGCGGCGTTTGAGGCGCGTGGCGTGACCTTTGACCGTGTGTATTCCTCCCCGTTGGGCCGGGCGCGGCGTACGGCTGAGCTAATTGCTGGTGAGGGCCGCTCGATAGAGCTGGTCGATGACCTACGCGAGTGGCATTTGGGCTCGCTGGAGGGTACATCAAATCGCGATATGCCGCCGCAGCCCTGGGGCGATTATCCGGTGGCCTTTGGCGGCGAGTCGGAAGTGCAGCTTCAGTCGCGCATGGTCGCGGCGCTGTCCCGCATCATGGCCAGGCCGCAGCACGACTGCGTGCTGGCGGTTTCCCACGGCTCAGCCTGCCAGGAGTTTCTTGAGTATGTGACTGGCAGGGGAGAGCTACCCGACAACGGAGCCGTGCTTCATTTTGGCTATTGCGACGGGGCGTTTTCGCTCCTTGATTGGTAACGAACGAAAGGACCCCTATGAATAAAGACCTGTATCTGGTTCGTCATGGGCAGACAATATTCAACCTTAAGCGCATCATTCAGGGTTGGAGTGACTCGCCGCTCACGCAGTTGGGTTGCGACCAGGCGGCGCGCGCCGGCATGTTTTTACGTGCGCGCGGCATTGAGCCCGATCATGCCTACACCTCCACGCTTCATCGCACCGAGCAGACTATCGCCAACTTGTGGCCGGGCTTGGCGTACGAGCGCCTGGACGGCCTGCGTGAGTGGTTCTTTGGCGACTTTGAGGCCGAGCGCGTGATGCTCATGCCCGAGCGCCCGTGGCGCGACTTCTATCGCCAGTTTGGCGGCGAGGGCCAGATGCAGGTGCGCGAGCGCGTGGTGGCGACGTTGACCGATCTTATGCGTCGCCCGGACCACGAGTGCGTGCTCGCGGTGAGCCACGGCTCGGCCATCAAGGAGTTTTTGGATCACGTGAGGGGAGCGGCGGCCGACGAGCACGAGCGCGTGCCGGGCAACTGCTCGGTGCTGCACTTTGCGTTTGACGACGAATCCGACACGTTTGAGCTGGTCGAAGTCTTTACGCAGGAGGATTACGCGCGCGAGCTGGGGCTTGAACCGCTTGTGGCTACTGCAGGTCCGCAGCGCGGATAACGCGAGCGCGGCGGCGCGGGTCGCCGGCATAACTTCTCGACGCAAAAGGGGCGGAGATGCATGTACCTGCTGCATCTCCACCCCCCTGTTTGTTGAGCTGCCGATTTTTGTGTTGGGCGGTCTGGTCTTGCTAGAACCGCGCGACCTGGTGCGTGAACAGACCTGTCGGAACCTGCGGCGCGGCGCCGCTGACCTGCGCGGCGGGGAAGAGCACGGCAACGGTAAAGTTGAACGGCTCCTTGCCGGTGTACGTTCCGGCGGCACGGGTCTCATCGACCAGCAGCTGCGACGCCCAGGTCAGAGCGGCGGCGTAGGCGGGGTCGTCGGCCAGTGCCGGCTCCGGTGCTTGGTCGAGCATAGCGCGGATGGCCCCGACGGCGTCCTCGCGCTTGACCTCCCACGCGCGGTGCGTAATGCCCGCGGGGTCGGTGACGGCGTAGAGCGACGCGCCCTCTTTGGCGGCGCCCAGGATGATATCCATGACGGGCGAGGCCTCGTAGGCGAGCGACACGGGGCGCGGCTGCACCTTGAGCTCGGCGATTGCGCGCGCGGCGGCGGCCACGTCGGCGCTGGCATCGCCCTTGCCGCCCGCAAGTACACTCGTCGGGCAGATCGCCACGACACCCGTCACACGTCCCGGCTCGCCCGAGCATTCGTACACGTAATACGCCGCACCCGGGTCCTTGAGCATCAGGCCATCGGCAAGGGCACCGCGCAGAGCATCGTTGCCGCTCAGGATGCTGCCCATTGCAGGCAGCGCCTCGAGCACGCGGTCCTGAGCCGGGCGGATGCAGGGAAACGGAAATGCTTTCATGGGCGGTCCTAACGCACGAGTCGGTTTGTTCGCGGCTTATTATGCCCCAACTTGCCCATTCGCGTCCCAGAGCACGTTATCGGCGAGCGCGATGAGCACGTTCTGACAGCGAACGATATCGGCGTGGGGCACATATTCGTTGGGCTTGTGCGCGAGCGCCAACGAGCCGGGGCCGTAGCTCATGCAATTGCGGTTACCCGTCTTGCTGGCAATGACGGCGGTATCGGTGTAGCCGGTAAAGAAGCCGACGGTCGTGTCCTCGTCCGTCGTATCGTCTGCTGCGCGCTTGAGTGCAGCTAGAAGGGGAGAGCTCGGATCGCGCTCGATAGCGGGGCGGTCGCCCGTCACGGTATAGGTGCCGCGGCAACCGGGAACTGCGGCTTCGGCGACGGCGATGGCCTGCTCTACCATGCGCGTCGCGGCGGCCGTATCGGTCGGCGGGGTCAGACGCATGTCGACCCAGACTTTGGCGCGGTCGGGTACGACGTAGGGGCGATATCCGCCCTCGATTTGGCCAAACGTGATGGTCGAAGGCCCCAGCTCATCGTGCGCGGGCAGCGCCATAAACGCGCGACGGAGCGAACACACGACCTCGGCCATGGCGGCGACGGCATCCGCGCCCTTCCAGGGCTGGCTCGCATGCGCCGTCACGCCAGTCATTTCAATTTCGAACCACGTACGCCCCTTGTGCGCCACCTGGATCTGTCCGTCGGTGGGCTCGGTGTCCAGCACCCATTCACGCGAGCCGACCCAGCCAGCATCGATCGCGGCCTCTGAGCCACGCATAAAATCTTCCTCGTCGACCGAGCAGATGAGCGAAAAGCCGCGGCGGGGCAGCGCGCCATCCGCCACCACGTGCTCGAGCGTATGGACCAGTGCGGCAATGGCGCAGGCCAGGCCACCCTTCATATCGCAGGCACCGCGGCCGTAGAGTTTGCCGTCGCGCACGACCGCCCCGAGCGGCGTAATGTCCGCATCCCAGCCGTCGCCCAGCGTAACGGTATCCATATGGCAGATATAGACGAGTCGCGGCTCGTCGCTTTGGCCCGGCACGGTGACCATTAGATTGCGGCGTCCGGGGAGTACTTCGTGCTCTGCAATCTGCACGGCATCGAGTACCGGATGGCTCAGCTGCGCCAACCGTTCCTCAACCAACGCTTTGATATAGCGTTCAATCTCGCCCTCATACGCACCTGGGTCGGAACTGTCGATCCGCACGAGCCCTTGCGTAAGCCGCCAAGCAAAATCTGTATCAACCATAGGCACCTCACAGATAGTTAGGTCAACATACAGATTGTATGCCAAGAAGCGGCTCGGTGCATTTAATGGAGGGCTCACAAAAACGGGGACGCCTCTCGTGCGAAAGGCGCCCCCGCGGGCATTCAATGTCAGCGACGGGCAGGCCACATGGGGAACTGCCCGTCAGATCAGCCGGCGCTATTTAATCACGCGTACGCGATACATCGACGGAATCTGCTTGAGCGCCTCGATCGTGCTGCTGTTCAGGTGCTCGTCGGTGTCGAACATGGTGTAGGCGTTCTCGCCGGCGGACTCGTTGGTCATGCGCTGCACGTTGGCGTTGTCCTTGGCCAGGATGGCTGTGATCTGGCCGATCATGTTGGGCACGTTGGCATGCAGGCAGGCGATGCGGCTCGCGGCGCGCGCCTTGCCCATGCTGCAGGCGGGGTAGTTGACACTGTGCGCGATGTTACCGTTCTCCAGGTAATCCTTGAGCTCGCTGATGGCCATGTCGGCGCAGTTGGCCTCGGCCTCGCCGGTGCCTGCGCCCGAGTGCGTGGTGATAAACGTATTGGGCATCTTGACCGTCTTGGGTGTGGCAAAGTCGCAGCTAAACCAGCTCAGCTTGCCCTCGCGCAGGGCGGCGTCGACGGCGTCCTCATCGATGATAGTCTCGCGCGCGTAGTTAATCAGCACGGCGTTGGGCGCCAACAGGTCGATCTGCTCGGTGCTGATCATGCCGATGGTGTCGGCCTTGCTGGGCACGTGCACGGTGAGGTAGTCGCAGCCGCGGCACAGGTCCTCGAGCGTGCCCACGCGCTGCACCTCGCGGCTCAGCACCCACGCGTGCTCGACGGAAATGAACGGGTCGTAGCCATAGACGTCCATTCCCAGATCGACGCAGGCGTTGGCGACCTTGGAGCCCACGTTGCCCAGGCCGATGACGCCGATGCGCTTGCCCTTGAGCTCGCGGCCCACAAAGGCCTTCTTGGCCTTCTCGGCATCGACCTGAATCTCGGGGTCGTCGGCGTTGTCGCGCACCCAGTTCATCGACTGCACCACGCCGCGGCTCGAAAGCACCAGCATGCCCAGGACGAGCTCCTTGACGGCGTTGCTGTTGGCGCCGGGGGAGTTAAAGACGACGACGCCCTTCTTGGCGTACTCCTCGACGGGGATGTTGTTGACGCCGGCGCCGCAGCGGGCGATGGCGCGGATGCCCTCGGGCAGCTCGTAGCCGTGCAGGTCAGTCGAGCGCATCAGGATGGCGTCGGCCTCTTCGGCGGTGCTCACAAATTCGTAGCCCTCGCCAAACTCGACTTTGCCGTCTTTGGTAATGTCGTCGATGGTCTTAATCTTGCGCATGAAAAACTCCTTAGCGGGTTTGTTAAAACAAGTGGTTTGAAGTGGCTGGTCGGCCCGCGTGTTGCGGGCTAGTTAGATCGCGGACTCAAACTATGCTGCGCTTCGAAGTCCTTCATGTACGAGGCCAGTGCCTGCACGTTTTCCATGGTTACGGCGTTGTAGACGCTGGCGCGCATGCCGCCCACCAGGCGATGGCCCTTGACGTTTTGAATCTGGTGCTCGGCCGCGCCTGCGACAAAGGCCGCGTCAAGCTCGGCGTCGCCGGTGCGGAAGGTGACGTTGGCGATGGAGCGGCTGTCGGCCTGCGTGGTGCCATGGAACAGCTCGCTGTTCTCGAGCAGGTCGTAGAGCAGATTGGCCTTGGCCCAGTTGCGCTCGGCCATGGCTGCGAGTCCGCCGGTCTCCTCGACCCAGTGGAACACCTTGCCGCACACGTAGATGCCAAAGGTGTTGGGCGTGTTGAGCATGGAGCCCTTGGCGGCCTGGGTCTTAAGGTCTAGATACTGCGGCGTCTGCGCAAAGGCGGGGCCATCGGCGATAAGGTCGTCGCGCACGATAACCACGGTCACGCCTGCGGCACCGGCGTTTTTCTGCGCGCCGGCATAGATGAGCCCGTAGCGCTCGACGTCGAGCGGCTGCGACAGGAAGCAGCTCGAGACGTCGGCGACCAGCGGCACGTCGCCGCAATCGGGCAGCTCGTGGAACATGGTGCCAAAGATGGTGTTGTTCTGGCAGATGTAGACGTAGTCGAGCCCGTCGCCCGCGGCCTCGGCGGCAATGCGCGCGTTGATGTCGGCCATGTTGGGAATGCGGTCGAAGTTGGTGTCCTCGGAGCTCGCGAGCAGCACGGCCTCGCCGTACTTGGCGGCTTCCTTGTATGCCTTGTTGGCAAAGTTGCCGGTCACGACGTAGCCGGCGCGACCGCGGCGCATGAGGTTCATCGGGATGCCCGCGAACTGCAACGTGGCGCCGCCCTGCAAAAACAGGACGCGGTAGTTATCGGGGATGTTCAGCAGACGGCGTAGGGTTGCCTCTGCGTCGTCGATGATCTGCTGGTACATGCTAGATCGATGACTCATCTCGAGCACGGACATGCCGCAACCGCGGTAGTCCATCATCTCGTCGGCGATCTCGGCGAGCACGCTTGTGGGCAGTGCGGCCGGGCCAGCTGAGAAGTTGTGCACACGTGCCATCTTCTAGTTCCCCCTCGTGGTCGTTTGGACGTTCGGGATACTTTAGCACAGTGGAGCGCCAGGCGCGACCGCATCACGGTAAAACTCGAGTGCGCTGCTATGATTTACAGGATGGTTACATGGGGGGATGACCTTACCTGATGGCTCGCATCCGATCTGCCTCAGCTTTTGCTTGTTTCCAGGGGCGCACACGACCGTTGGTGAGGTCGTCGTAACCATGAGCGATGGTACGTTGAATGTGATCTTCGCGTTCCTGAATGGTAGTTAGTGCGCGCGTCTGATCAGAAATAGGCTTTACGACAGGCATACGAAACTCCTTACATAGAAGCATATGTATAACTCTATGTTGAATATAGCGGAGGGTGGCGTTGGGCGTGTGCGTGCCTGCATTCGTAAGCGCGGTTGTCTGGCAAGTGTGATTTGGGGCGACCTCGTTAAAGTTTCTAAGCTGCGAAAATGACCGTTAACCGGATTAAATTTTGTTGCTCAACATTTGACACTCTGGGCGTGGTAACTTTTTTACCAACAGGTATGATTATTGTCATGTGCGCCGCGCCTGCCTGCCGGGTTGCGGCGCACTTGTGACAGCCTTTGACACCCTTGGAGCGTGTACTGTGGATGTAACCACAAAAAGCGTTCGGGGGGGGGGTGCTCACCCGCGAGCAATTCCTCCCGCATGAGATGCGCATCGTCGCTGCCCTTCGTATGCAGGGCGCAAGCGACGAGCAGGTCATTGTACGCGTAAAGAGCGAGAACCTCTTTCAATATCCCACGGAGCGCATGGTCGCCAACCGCGCAACCGTGTGCCTTCGCCGCCTTGACGCCATGGTGCCCACGGACGCCGTATGCGCCGCGCGCGGCATCGACCCCAAAACCGCCGTCGAGGCTGCGTCATCCCTAACCGGGCTCATGGCATCCGGCGCTCCCACGCAGGCGGACCAGGCCATCTTCTACAGCATGATCTGCCGCTACGATATCGTGCGCGAGCTCGTGCTCGTCGAGGTAGGGGAGCGCCTACAAAACTTCGATTATGCCTTTACGGCGGTTGACCTCAACGCCTTTATGACACGCTTTACCACGGAGTATCCGGACGCGGCCCGCTGGACTGAGGCCACGGTCATGCGTATTAAGGGCTCGCTCCGCCAGACGCTCCGCCATGCCGGCCTTATCGGCGAGGGCCAGGGCCCGGAGTCCGAGCGCCTGTCACCACTCTTCCTCGATTCCGATGTCGAGCGAGCCTTGGTTCAGCTGGGCGAGCAGTCGCTTATCGCGGCCCTTACCGGCAGGGCGGTGATGTAGCGTGGCTCCCGTCAAAAGCGCCGTCGACCCTGTTATCACCCCGGCGACCGATCTCACCACCAATATCGGCATCCATTCCCGTAAGAGCGTCGTGGCGGCGCATGTCCGCTCCGAGCACGCCCGTCAGGAATTTGAGCGCCGCGCGCAGCTTCTGCGCGAGTGCCTGTGCAGCGAGGACTTTTTGGCCAACAAGGGCATAGGCAATGAGATCGGCTTCCACACCTTTTGCTATGACCCTGCGCTGGAGTTTGAGGCGCGTGCATTATTTGACACCCTTTCATGCGATGCCGAGGCCGACAAGCTTCCGTGCACGCTCAAGGTCGTGAACCTTTACGACGCCGTGCTGGCAATTCTCGAAAAGCGCCGTGTCCTTAAGGCCATCCCACGCCAAGAGGAGCGCCGCGGTACCCAGCGCGTGCTCGAGGACGTGGCCAAGTTCGCCTCGCCCGAGAAAGTTGCCGCGTACATCCTTGAGCAGACCGAGCCGTTCGCGCCCGGAGACGTCATTCTCCTCACCGGTGCGGGCGAGGTCTTCCCGTTCTTTCGCATGCACACGCTTCTCCACTGCATGCTTGCGGATTTTGATGAGGTGCCTGTGGTCGCCGCCTATCCGGGCAGTTTCAACGGCTCTTCTTTCCAGCTCTTTAACCGTCTGCCGGCCGACAACTACTACCGCGCCATCGATATCTCGTAAGCACGGCTCCCCGCAGGCAAGTCCCTGCCGCCGGTAACAACCCTTTGCCATAACGTTCCCAAACCCAAAGGAGCACCCATGGACAACACGATCATTCGCGACCTCTTTGCTAAAGACATCAACCGCTCCATCAACGGCGTGGTCAAGGTCCAGGATTCAAAAGATGGGTCCATCCGCCAAGAGCTTGACGAGTACGTGGTGACGCGCGAGTTGCAGAGGCACTTTGCCACGTTCTTCAAGGCCTACGGCGATGCCATCGATGCGCGCACCGACAAGATCGGCGTGTGGATCAGTGGTTTCTTCGGTTCCGGTAAATCGCACTTCCTCAAGATGCTGAGCTACCTGCTCGAGAATCGCCAGATCGGCGGTAAGAGCGCCATCCGCTACTTTGACGGCAAGATCGTCGACCCCATGGTCGCGGCTGCCATGGAGCGCGCCTGCTCGGTGCCCACGCAGGCCATCCTCTTTAACATCGATAGCAAGGCGGGCCAGTGGAAGCAGGGCGATACGGCTCCCACGGCGCTGCTTCGCGGCTTTGAGCGCATGTTCTACGAGGCGCGCGGCTTCTACGGCGAGGACCTCAAGCTTGCAAAGCTCGAGGACTACATCGATTCCCTGGGCAAGACCCAGGAGTTCCGCGAGGCCTTTGAGCGCGTGAACGGCGAGTCCTGGCTCCAGACCCGCGACACCTACAGCTACTTTGAGGACGACGTGGTCGAGGTGCTGCAGAGCGTGCTCGGCATGAGCGAAAAGGCCGCATGGAACTGGCTCGAGGGTTCTGAGGACGAGGTTTTGGCCCCCGATGTCTTTGCCAAAAAGGTCAAGGACTACGTAGACGCTCAGGCAGCGGCCCACGGCGGCAACTTCCGTTTGCTCTTTATGGTCGACGAGGTGGGTCAGTTTATTACAAACGACAAGGACCCAAGCCTTATGCTGAGCCTTCAGACCATCGTCGAGGAGCTGGGTGCCGCCTGCGGTGGCCGCGTGTGGGTGATGGTTACGAGCCAGGAGGCCATCGACAACCTGAGCCTGCCCGTGGGCAACGACTTTTCAAAGATCCAGGGCCGCTTCAATACCCGCCTTTCGCTCTCCAGCTCCAGCGTGGACGAGGTCATCCAGCGCCGTGTGCTCGAGAAGACCGCGCCGGCGGCCGATATGCTTGCACAGGTCTACGAGCAAGACGCCGCCGTGCTTAAAAACAACTTTACCTTTGAGGGTGGCTCGCGCTCCGACCTTGCCGGCTACGCCAACTCCAAGGATTTTGTGGCCAGCTACCCGTTTGTGGGCTACCAGTTTAAGCTCCTGCCCGACGTGATGACCGAGGTGCGCAAGCACGGTGTCAAGGCCAAGCACATGTCAACGGGTGAGCGCTCCATGCTGAGCGCGTTCCAGGAGAGCGCTCAGGCCATCCAGTATGACCAGACCGGTGCACTCGTGCCGTTCTGGTGCTTCTTCGACACTATCTCCAAAGACCTTGAGCACGGCATCAACCAGGTGGTCGACCGCGCGGTCCGTGCGGCCGAGGACGCAAAGGGCCTTGAACCCTACGACGTTCGGGTGCTCAAGCTCCTGTACCTGATTCGTTACATCGGCTACGTTAAGGCCACGGTCGAGAACATCTCCATCTTCATGATCGACGGCCTCGACGTGGACATGCGCGCCCTCAAGGACCGCGTCAAGGAGTCCCTTGCCCGCCTGGAGGGCGAGAACTACGTGGCACGCCAGGGCGATGCCTATAGCTTCCTCACCGACGAGGAGCAGGAGATAGCGCAGGAGATCGCACGCACTCCGGTCGATAACGCGCAGGTGATCGAGTCTATCAAAAAGCGCCTGTTCGACAGCATCTACACCGCGCGTAAACTCAACCGCGGGGCCAACGACTTTCCGTTTGACCGCTATGTGGACGGCTCAATCCACGGTGCCAGCATGGGCGGCATGGAGCTTTGCGTGGCGACTATGGCGAGCGATCTGGGCCGTGCGGACGATACCGAGCTGGCCTTGGCTTCTTCGGGCAAAGCCATCGTGGCTTTGAGCGACGAGGCGGATTATTGGGAGACGCTCGTCAACGCCGCCAAGATCCGCAAGTACGCCAAGACGCGAAATCTCCAGGAGCTTCAGCCGAGTACGCGCCAGATCGTCGAGTCCAAGATGCGCGAGGCAGCCTATAACGAGAAAGAGGCCGATGTCCTTTTGAGCGAGGCCGTACTCCATGCACGTTGCGCGGTCAACGGCCGCATAATTGAGGTCCGCGCGGTCAAACCCGCTCAGGTCTTTGAGCAAGTGCTGGCGCAGCTGTGCGATGTGGTCTTTGAAAAGGCCGACTATATCGGCGCGCCGGTCACGAGCGATTCCGATATCCGCTCCACTCTGGCGGGCAACGTTCAAGCGGGGCTCGCTGGCATGGACGCGGGCAACACGCGTGCGCTCAAGGAGGTCGAGGACTACCTCAAAGTGCAGCACCAGCGCCACCTGGATACCGCTATGGGCGATATCCAGCGCAGGTACCAGCAAAAGCCCTATGGCTGGCGCGAGGTTGACATCGCAAATGTGGTGGCGCAGCTTGTAGTGGAGCAGCGCGCGCAGGTGCTGTTTGGCGGTCAGGCGGTTCAAGCTAACGACAGCCGCATGGTGTCGCTCCTGCGTAAGGATGCCGATAAGGCCCAGGTGCGTTTGCGCGTGCGCATGAGCGACCGGTTGCTGCGCGCCACGGGCGAGCTTATGCGTGACCTGTTTGATCTCAAGACCGTGCCCTCCAACGAGGATAAGCTCGTGGCCGAGCTCAAGGAGCGCCTTGAGGGCTTGCGTGAGGTGTGCGTCGCCATGGCACGCGACTACTACACGGGTATCAAGCCGGCCTGCCCGTATCCCGGTGAGGACGAGTGCGAGAAGATGCGCTCGGAGGTGGTCGACGTTCTTAAGGACCAGAGCGATTCCGAGGCGTTCTTGACCACGTTCACCAAGCACGAGGACCGCCTGCTCGATGCCAAGGAAGACTTTGACAAGGTGGTTGAGTTCTTCGAGTCCAACCAACGAACAGCGTTTGACCACGCCAAGGATTTCTTGAGCCGCACCGAGGGCATCGAGTATGCCTCCGATGACATTCCCAACGCGGTGGAGAACGTGGCAAAGGTACGCGAGATCCTCAAAGACCCAAAGCCCTACGGCCGCATTAAAGACCTTCAGCCGTTGATGGCACCCGTCAAGGAAGACATCAAAAAGCACCTGGGCATTCGCCGCAACGAGTTCTTGTGTCGTATCGAAAACGACCTGCAGGATTTGCGGAAGCAGGCCGAGAGCCAAGAAGGTTTTGTCAAGCAGGCCAAGGATGCCATCGCGGACGCCAACACCAGGTATGAGTCGTTCAAGAACCGCGCCCATGGCGTCCAGAGCCTCAACGAGCTTAACGCCCTCGCGGCAAACTGGGAAAACTGGATCGTTGCTGCAACCAACAAGATATACGACGCCGTGGATGAGGCCCGCATGCGAATGGACAACGAGCGCCGCACCACCGAGGTCACGAGTACGGGTGAGGTGGTCAAGAAGATTTCCAACAAGGGCGCCGCATCGTCTGCGCCCGTGCCCGCGTCTAAGCCCCAGCGGAAGATCAAGACCGTGCGCCGCGCCGATTTGGCCAAGCCGAGTCGCCTCTTGTCCGCAGAGGACGTGGAGCGCTACGCGGACGACCTGCGCTCTCGCCTTATGCAGGAGCTCGCTGCAAACGACGAGATTCGTATCAACTAACTCGCGGAGCCACCGGTGCCAAAGCGAGCACCGGTGGTTTATGGCGTTTAGAAAGGCTCATCAACCATGAACGATTCTGCCCTTAAGAGCTTCTGCACCTGGGCCCGTACAGAGCTCATCAAAGGCGTGGAGGCACAGATGGTGCGCTACGGCATCACCGAACCTGCACCTTCGCCCGTTGGGTCCGAGACCGTCAACGGCCTGCCCCTAAGTCCTGCTGAGGTTGAGCAGCGTGACGAGCTGCTGCGCATACAGACAGAGGTGGGTCACGAGGCGCTGCGCGACCGAGCGGCCTACACCTGGTTCAACCGCATCGTGGCCATTCGCTTTATGGATGCACGCGGATGGCTCCCCAGCCGTATGCGCATGCTGAGTCGTGCGGACGGCAGCCATGGCAGCGAGGCCGTGGAGAACGCACTGGACGTGGAGATAGCGACGGCCGATACCGATCGCATAGCCGAGCTCAAGATGGCGGGCTTGGATGAACCGCTGTGGCGCTACCTGTTTATGGCTCAGTGCGAGGAGCTTGCCGATTGCCTGCCGGGCGTCTTTGAACGCGTGGGCGGTGCCATGGAGCTGCTGTTGCCCCAGGGCCTCATGATGTCCGACGGCGTGGTGGGCAAACTCAACACCATTCTCGCTGACGAGGACTGGCGCAAGGGCGTGACCGTTCTGGGCTGGATGTATCAGTACTACAACGCTGACGTCAAAGACGAGTTCTTCAAGGCAAAACGCAAAGCAGCGGCGGCGGACATCGCGCCCGCCACGCAGCTCTTCACCCCCGAGTGGATCGTGCGCTATATGGTCCAGAACTCGCTCGGCCGTCTGTGGATGCTCAACAACCCGGGGAGTTCGCTGCGCGAGCGCATGGAGTATTACATCGAGCCTGATACTGAGCACGAGGACTTCATCCGCATTTCGAGCCCCGAGGAGATAACCATCTGCGACCCCGCATGTGGCTCGGGCCATATCCTGGTCTATGCGTTTGAGCTGCTCTTTGCCGTGTACGAGGAGCGCGGCTACCGCGAGCGCGAGATCCCGGAGCTCATCCTGACCAAAAACCTCGCTGGCATGGAGATCGACCCCCGTGCGGCTCAGATCGCGGAGCTGGCGCTTGCCATGTGCGCCCGCGAGCACGATCGTCGCTTCTTTAGGCGTGGCGTTCGCGCCGACGTTGCCGTGCTCTCGAGCATCCCGCTAGGGGAGGACGAGCTGCCGGGTAACAAGAAGCTCGCCGAGGAGCTGAGTCATTTGGGCGAGATCGGTTCGCTGCTCAATCCCTCAGAGGACGAGATCGACGAGCTCAAGGCTGCCGCCGCGAGTTGTTCCGATGACCTTTTTGCCGCTACGGCCAAAACTAAGCTCGAAAGCGCTGCCGCCATCTGCGAGAAGCTGTCCCGTCGTTTTACCTGCACCGTTGCGAATCCTCCGTATATGGGCAGCAGTAGCTTTAACCCCTTCATGAGCAAGTGGGTCAAGAAGAACTACCCCGACGTGAAGAGCGACCTCTTCTCCAGCTTTGTCGTTCGCATGTTCAGTCTCGCCAAGGACCACGGCGAGTGCGGAGTCATGTCGCCTTTCGTCTGGATGTTCATCGGAAGCTATGAGAAGCTCCGCAACGAGATTATCGACAACAGAACGCTTACCTCCCTCATTCAACTTGAGTACTCGGGCTTCGCTGGTGCGACTGTGCCCATCTGCACCTACACGTTTCACAACTCACTCATCAAGAGCTACAAGGGAGGCTACGTGCGCCTTTCTGACTTCGTTGGCGCCGCTGTCCAGGCTCCCAAGGCCCTCGAGGCAATCCAAAACCCTGACTGCGGTTGGTTCTATCGCCGCAACGCTGACACCTTCAAACAGATCCCCGGCACCCCCATAGCCTACTGGGCCAGCGATGCTCTTGTTGAATCGTTCACAAAAGGAAAGAGGCTCGATGCCATTGCTACTCCGCGACAGGGCTTGGCGACGAGTGATAACGGTCGCTTTTTGAGGAAATGGTGGGAAGTGGTGCCTTCCAACACATCGCGAGATTGCAGCGGCAGGCCCGAGGCAAAGCAAAGTGGTTCCCGTTGGTTCCCGATTATTCGGGGCGGCTCCTATCGAAAGTGGTGGGGTGACTACGACGAGGTGGTTAATTGGTTTGATGACGGTCGGGAGATGAAGGAGGCAATTCTGTCCAAGTATACTTATCTCTCTACACCTGATTTTGTGATCAAGAACCAGAACGACTACTTCAAGCCCGCAGTCTCTTGGTCTAAAATTTCTTCCAGCCTTGCCTCCTTTAGGTTTGCGCCTCGAGGGATGCTTTTTGAGGTAGCCGGAGCATGTCTTTTTGCGGAGCCGAACGAGCTTCGATACATCCAGGCTTTCTGCAACTGTTCCATTGCCGAAATTGATTTGGCGTTTATGTCGCCGACTCTAAACTTTGAGGTAGGCCAAATCGGTCAGTTGCCAATCATCCAAGATGAGGCCGCTGAACCGACTGTCTGTTCGCTCGTTGAAGACTCTCGTTCAATTTCAAAGGCGGACTACGACTCGTTTGAAACCTCTTGGGATTTCAAACGTCATCCGCTGTTGTAGGTGAGCATTGTGGCTAAATCCTACAAACTTGTCGAAGAGACGAAACGAACTACAGCGGAGTGTGCTGAAAAGTGGAACGCCGATAAACGAGATGTTTCCGCCTGGTGTAGGGCTGATTTGATTTCTGGTGCGGTAAAAGAAACCTCCTTCCCGTTCAGGTGGATCATCCCCTGTGATGCGAAGCGTCCCATAGATGCACGCATCATAAGGGAGCTGCTGTGGCAGATAATCGAGCTTGAAAACGAGCGTATTTCCGAAATCGACGTTTCTGCTTGGGGTATTCCGGCAGTCGATATTGCTGGGTGCATTCAATCGTTGAAAGACGCCGATTATTTGGCGTTTTCACAAGAAGGTGTTGGCTTACAAATAACGAAAAAGGGCCTTGCTTTGATTGGCCGCGGTCAGAATGACAAGGCTATAAATGAGACGCCTACGGCACTGAAGTGGACTGCCGATGCCGTGGGTATTATTGCCGGAAGTGCAATAAATCAAATTATCCAAAGATAAGTGCTTCCGCAAGGACGTTGTAGTTTCGAAAGGTAATAACCATGTCTGATTGTTGTATTTATGAACCTCAAAATTACGACCGACAGGAGGTTGATCGTTTTCTGCGTGGTGAGACTAGGGAAATATGCATTGAGTTGAAGTGCGTTAAGCAGGAAAAGTCAGAGGACTTTGCGATAACGGATGTGGTTTTGCAGCTCGATTTAATAATGTGTGAGAAGCCGCACATGTGCAACGTTTCCGCTCATGATACCCCTTATTTTGATCCGTCTGGTTTAGCAACGCTTTCATTTTTGATTACCGAGAAGACAGTCGGTTCGCAAGATTACCATGCGATTTGTCGCTGTGGGAACGCTCGCGATCTATTGGGGGGATCTCGATTGCTCCTTGTAATTTCGGAAAGGAGCGAATCTCGAGAATGCGCATTTGAGTTTAGTCCAGCATTGGGAGTGTTTGGCAGATACGTGTGGCATGAAGTCGATTTGAAAGCTTCCATTGGATAGGAGAGCGATTTCATATCGCGCAATTAAGACGAATCAGCTGCTTTCGAGCAAGAGATACGCCGGTGTCGCGCGGCGCATAGGGCCGAGCTCCGAGCCTGATTTTTTCACGGCGACCGATTAATTGAAAGACCATGGGAAACGGAAGGCGGCACAATGACAACGCTTTTGGCCGATAAATACGAGGCTCGCAAGGCCGAGGTCAATACTCGCTTTGAGCAGCTTCGCGCTAACGAGGAAGAGCTCAACCGAATCTTTGCCAAGATCTACAACATGGAGGGCGAGGTACCCATCGAGGTCGAGGATAAGTACGTCTCGGTGGCGCGCATCTTCGACACCGCCGACGAGATTCCCGAGAGCTATAAGGGTAACAAATACGTGCGTACCAAGCGCGATGAGATCACCTCGCTCATAAGCTATGCCGTGGGCTGCATGTTCGGCCGCTATTCGCTGGATGTGGACGGGCTGGTCCTGGCCGATCAGGGCGCCACGGTCGACGACTATCTGGCCAAGATGCCCGATTCCGCGCATGTGACCTTTATGCCCGATAGCGATAACGTGCTGCCCATTACCGATGACGAGTACTTTGACGACGACATCGTGCGCTACTTTATCGACTTTGTGCGCACCGTGTATGGCGAGGAGACGCTTGAGCAGAACCTGGCCTTTATTGCCGAGGCACTCGGTGGTAAGGGTACCTCGCGCGAGGTAATCCGCACCTACTTTCTGAAGGACTTCTTTCAGGACCACTGCCAGACCTATAAGAAGCGCCCCATCTACTGGCTGTTCGACAGCGGCAAGAAGAACGGCTTCAAGTGCCTTGTTTACATGCATCGCTACCAGCCTGACCTGTTGGCTCGCATCCGCACCGACTATGTGCATGAGCAGCAGGAGCGCTACCGTGCCCAGATCGGGTATGCCAACGATGCCCTTGTCAGTGCCGAGCGCGGCGAGCGCGTGCGCTTGGATAAGCGCATCAAAAAGATCAACGACCAGCTCAAAGAGACCATTGCCTACGAGGAGAAACTGCACCACTTGGCAGACCAGATGATTAAGATCGACCTGGATGACGGCGTCAAGGTCAACTACGCCAAGTTTCAGGATGTGCTGGCGAAGATTAAGTAACTGTAGATACGGTAAGGATATTCATGCCCAAGATCGATGTAGAAGAACAGCTCAAGCTGCGATTTTTGCAGCCGTTGTCCTCATGCGCGCCGCGCCGTGTTGTGGTTTGGCACGATGCGGACGGCGAGTTTGCTCCTGAGTTTGAGCGATTGGCTGCCGAGGGTTTCGACGGCGTGGGGGCCGATGCCGGCGTAATGCCTGCTCACGGTGACTTTGAGCGCCCGGTGCGCTTTGTTGAGGCCTGCGAGGGCCGTATGTTTGCCGTCAAGAAGCTCATCAACCGCGATGACCTTGCGAGCGATATCTTGCTGTATCGCCGTTGCCCGCGCGGCAGGCTTGAGGGTGATTGGCTTGCCGATGTTGAGCTGTATGCCGATCAGTTCCAGGCTGACTATCTTTCGCTTTTGGCCGATCAGCTAGGCATCGAGAATATCGACGCCGTGCGCGAGAGCCTGCGCGAGCACAAGACGTTCTTTGATGCCAAGACCCGCTGCGCTAAGTTTGCCGCGTGTGTTCCGCATGCCTCGGGCGCATCCGATATCGAACTCGGCATCCTTACGGTGATTTTTGGCGGTAAAGAGCTTGGTGACGCGCGCCCCGCGTTTGTGCTGCGTGGCTGTATGACCATGCTGCTGCGCGAGGGTCCCGAGGCGCTGGCCGAGTTGATGGACAAGTACTGCGTGCGCGATGTGCTCTCTGCCTTTATGCTTCGCTGCTATGGGTTTGAGGGACCGCTGTATGAGCGCGACTCATTGCTTATGCTTTCATCCCATGTGCTCCTTACAGCGGCGTCTACCGCGCTTCCCGCGGGGGCGCTCAAGGGACTCGAAAGCTATGTGGCTCCCACCTACGGCCCCTATTGCCTTGAGGCGGTGCGCACGTGGGACCAGGCCGCCGACACCCAGGCGTCGAGCGAGGACCTATTTGAGATCTGTCGTTTGGTGGAGGATGCCCGCGGGCTCTTTGTGCGGTTTGAGGCTTTGCCGATCGATGCGCTGGCCTCGCTTGATGTGTTTCCGTGCGTCAATGAGGCCGTGCTCTCGCAGCTGTTCTGCTCGTTTGCCCAGGGCGCGGACCGTGTTGAGGATGCGCGCGCATTTGCTGCGCGTCGCTGCGACCTAAGCTGGTACCGTCGCGTTGAGAGCTACTTTGACCTGCTTGCTGCCGTGGCCCATATGTGCTCTTTTAGGCAGACGCACGCGGGCGGGTTCCATCTGGCGCAACCCCAGCAGGTGTGGGATGCCTACACGTCCGATTGGTATGCCATGGACGTTGCCTATCGCCATATGTGCACCGCGTATCTGCGGACGCGCTCCGTTGAGTGCGATGTGCTCGAGGAGCCCACCCGCGCTGTGGCGGACTGGGCGGAGAATCTCTACAGCAACTGGTTCTTGGCGGATGCCAATGCCTGCTGGGCAGCCGCTGCGCAAGGGGAGTGGGCCGATTGCGGCTACATCGATGGCCCTGCACGGCAGGATGAGTTCTACTGGCATGTGCTGCCCACCTTTGTGGGCTCTGCCAAAACGACGGTCATTATCGTGAGCGACGCGTTGCGCTATGAGGTGGCCCGCGACGTTGCGGCGCTGCTCGAGCGCGAGCGCGGAGGCAACGTCAAGGTCTCTAGCGTGCAGGCGGTCTTTCCCTCCATTACTGAGGTGGGCATGCCCGCGCTGCTGCCACACCAAGCGCTTGAGCTTGCAACGGATGGCTCGTTTGTGTTGGCTGACGGCATGCCCACTGCGACGACTCCGCAGCGCGAGGCCGTACTTACCTACGTTGAGCCCACGGCCTGCGCTTTACGCTCGAGCGCATACCTCAACATGGCGGGAACCGAGCGTAAGGCGCTGCTCAAGGACTCAAGACTTGTCTACCTCTACCACAACAAGATCGATGCCACGGGCGAGAAGGCCGCTACGCAGGATGACGTCTTCGGTGCCTGTGCGGACACCGTGGAGGAACTTGCTGCGTTGGCGCGTCGCGTGTGCACCGACGCCCCGGGCGCGCGTGTTGTTATAACGGCGGACCACGGCTTTATCTACACGCGTCGGGAGCTCAGCGAGTGCCAGATGCTCGGCAAACCGGACCTTCCCGTCCTTGACGCTCCCGTCATGTACGGCAAGCGTCATCTGGTGGTGCCCAACGAGGCCGTGGGCGAGCTTTCGGACGAGGTACGTGGGGTGTTTGTTAATGTTAACATGGGACGTTTGGGCGCCGGTTTTGAGGGGTTTGCCCCGCGCGAGAACGTGCACTTCAAGCGTCCCGGCGGCACTAACAACTACGTCCACGGCGGCATGAGCCTGCAGGAGCTTTGCGTGCCCGTTATTGGATTTTGGCGTGCGCGCTCGGGTTCCAAGGACTTTGTCGACACGCGCGCGGCGACGTTGCGCGTGCTAAGTGAGGGGCGCCGGGTGACCAACTCGCTCTTCTCGCTCAACTTGATCCAGGAAGAACCAGCCCAAGGCAAGGTCTTGCCGTGCGAATACGAGCTGGTGTTTACCGATGCAAGCGGCAACGAGGTGAGCGATACGGTCAAGGCGCATGCTAACAAGACTTCTGTTAATTCGCAGGAGCGCGTTGTGCATGCCAAGTTTGCGTTGCATGCAGCGGATGGATTCTCGGCCAAGGGTCCGTACTATCTGGTCTGCCGCGAGCGCGAGACGGGCAAGATCGTTTGGCGCGAGACGTATACCATTGCCGTCTCGTTTGCCCCTGTTGCTGACTTTGGTTTTTAGGAGTGTGCCCTATGTTTGATAGCCATGACGACGATCTGTGGGAAGTTCCCTCGATTGATGTGGATGTGCCCGTGGAGGAGGCCGTGCCTGCCCCGGAGCCGTTGGGTGCTGTGCCCGTTGAGTCTGTGGCGACCACCAAGGACGAATCCTCGACCGATGGCTATGACCAGGCCGCGGACGAGGCTCCCGAGGACGACGGCTACGACATGGACGGGCTGGATGGCAAACTGCTTGAGCACTTTGCCGGCAAGATCGTGCGCAAGGACCTGACGGCCCTTATGAAGCGCGGCGCCAACGTGCCCACCTTTGTGCTGGAGTACCTGCTGGGCATGTACTGCTCAACCGACGACGAGGATGCCGTGGCAGAGGGTTTGGGCCGCATTCGCAGAATCCTCACCGATAACTACGTGCGTCCCGACGAGTCCGAGCGCATTAAGTCCAAGATCCGTGAGCTGGGTCGTTTTACCATCATCGACAAGGTGACGGCCAAGCTCGACGAGTATAAAGATATCTACGTGGCGTCGTTTGCCAACCTGACCATCGAGCCGTTTGTGATGCCGGCCGAGTACGTGCGCGACTATTCCAAGATTCTGCAGGGTGGTATTTGGTGCATCATGAGCATCGAGTATCGTCACCCCTTGGATGAGGAAGACGAGTTTGGCATGGAGGTCTTTGGCGACGATGCGCCGCGCCGCGCCAAGGCCAAGCGTAAGAAGCGTGGGCCCGAGGACTCTCCGTTCAGCGTGGCGTCGCTAACGCCCATTCAGATGCCCAACCTGGACCTGGATGCCATGGTCGAAGAGCGCCAGTATTTCTCGCGCGACGAGTGGCTCAACATGCTGCTGCGCTCCGCTGGCTATGAGCCCAACGAGCTTTCCGAGAAAGAGCGCCTGCACTTTATCGAGCGTATGGTGCCGCTCATCGAGCGCAACTACAACCTGTGCGAGCTGGGTCCGCGCGGCACCGGCAAGAGCCATATCTACAAAGAGGTCTCGCCCTACGCCATCTTGCTTTCGGGCGGCCAGACAACCACGGCCAACCTATTCGGCCGAATGAACTCCATGCGCGCCGACCGCGTGGGCTTGGTGGGCCATTGGGACTGCGTGACGTTCGACGAGGTCGCCGGCATGCGCTTTAAGGACACCAACGCCGTGCAGATCATGAAGGACTACATGGCGAGCGGCAGCTACGCGCGCGGCCGCGACCAGATTAACGCCGATGCCTCCATGGTCTTTGAGGGCAACATCAACGACACCGTGCAAAACGTCCTTAAGACCACGCACCTGTTTGATCCGTTCCCGCCGGAGTTTAACAACGATTCGGCCTTCTTCGACCGTATCCACTATTACTTGCCGGGCTGGGAGATTCCCAAGATGCGCTCGAGCTTGCTGACCGGGCATTACGGCCTGATCACCGACTGCCTGTCGGAGTTTTGCAAGGAGATGCGTCGCAAGGACTTTACGCACCATATCGACCGGTATTTCCGCTTTAACAGCGACTTTAACAAGCGTGACGAGATCGCCGTGCGCAAGACCTTTAGCGGCCTGGCCAAGCTGCTGTTCCCCGACGAGGCTATGGACAAGGACGACGTGCGCTGGCTGCTGGACTACGCCATTGAGGGCCGTCGCCGTGTAAAGGAGCAGCTCAAGATTATGGCGGGCGTCGAGTTTATCGACGTCAACCTGGGTTATATGGATGCCGACAACCCGCAGGACGTGCACGTGGTGCGCGTGCCCGAGCAGACCGAGGACACGCTGATTCCCGACGGGCCGCTGCTGTCCGGCCACGTATTTGGCGTGGGCAGGTCGCAGGGCGGCGAGGTTGCCGTATACAAGCTGGAGAACAAGGCCGTTGCCGGCGAGTGCAAGTTTAAGTACGAGGGCGTGGCCTTTAACAAGCCGGTGCGCAATACGCTGGAAGCCGCGTTCGACAACTTTGTGAACCTGGCGAACCGCGTGGCGCCGGGCATGCACATTGGCTCCAAGGATTACCTGCTGTTCTACAACGACCTACAGAGCAAGGGCCTGTCCGAGGAAGTTTCGCTCGCCGAGTTTGTGGGACTTTGCTCTGCGGCATGCAACCGCCCGGTGATGCCTGCGCTGGCGATTCCGGGAATCTTGCGCATGTCGGGCTCTATGGACGAGATCCGCGGGCTCGAGGACATTATGCGCGTGGCCAAAAACGCCGGCGCCAAGCGCGTGATTTTGCCGCTGAGTGCCATCGCGGGCCTGCAGAGCGTTTCGTCCG
Organism: Collinsella aerofaciens; assembly: GCF_005845035.1. GTDB lineage: Bacteria > Actinomycetota > Coriobacteriia > Coriobacteriales > Coriobacteriaceae > Collinsella > Collinsella aerofaciens_I. Next base: position 22,238 of record NZ_SPFO01000010.1, read on the forward strand.
AGATTATCTCGGGCCTGAGCCCGGTGTTCTACATGGATGGCGACCCGGTTGACGCTGCGAAAAAGGCTCTGGATCTGTAGAAGTGCGGGCGAGCGGGTTTGTGTGCGCGTGAGCCCGCGAGCGTATTGGCGTGTTCGGGTAAGGAGGCCTTGCCATGGCGGGCGAGCGTTCTGTTGGCGAGCTGCTCGACGAGCTGTTTGGCTTTGAATCGGTAGCCAAGCGTCAGACGGCGCTTGAGCAGTACGATCGTGGGGAGCTGGTGCGCAAGGCGCACTCCCGCGAGCTGTTGGGTGTTCTTAGGGGCGTCGAGGCTGCTGAGCACGCTGCGCGCAAGTCTGCCGTGCGGGCTGTTGATGGGTATGTTCGCCGTGTTGAGAGCGCTGCGCTTGCACACGCTCGCAAGCAGGCGGGCATTGTTGATCCGCTGCGGATGGAGCGTCGCTATGCTGCCTTTTTGCGCATGGAGGACAAGGCCGAGCTGCTGACGCGCCTGGAGCAGACGCTTGCGTTTATCGAGGTAAAGCTGCGTGCCAATACGGCGGCCAGGGTTCGTGCGGCATACGATGCTGCGGGGGCTATGGTGCTGCAGGACGTGGCGCGCTTGAGTGGCGTGCGCGTTGTCGACGCCGTGCCTTTGGATGCCGACCTGCTGTGTACGCAACTGGAGCAGTTGCGTTGTGCCGCCGATGCGACGGACCTTGCGGGCATGATCACAGCGACGTTTGAGTCCGAGCTGAGTGCGACTGGCTCGCAGCGCGCTGACGGGTTTACGGGCGATTTGGCCGGTGATGTTGCTGGCGACGTGGCGTTGGAGCGTGAACTTACGAACGTGCGCGGCGCTGCGCAGCGAGCGCGCTTGGCGGCGCAGGCGTATCGGGCCGAGCGCGCTGCCCGCGTTGCGGGGAGCACGGTGGAGCCTTCGGGGCTGCCGGAGTCTGCGTGCGTTGCGTGCGAGATGGCGTGCGATGCCGGTTTGCTTTCCGAGCTGCTCGTTCAGGTTAAGAAGTCGTTCGAGACCTACCGCCGCGTTGTTGCCGACGGCGGGTTGTTCTGTGCGTTTGGCACAGGCTCCCCGCACGGCATTTGTTGTGGCACGAGCTATTTGGACTACGATTCTCGGCTTGCTGAGGACGTGCTGGTGGGCGAGTACGATGGTGCAACCAGGCATACTGTTCGGCGTGAGGTTGCGATTCCCGAGCTGGTGGATGAGGCTTCGGACGAGGGCGGCGATTCGCTCAAGGTTGCCGTGGCGCGCATGCAGGAGTTTAACGGACGCCGTTACGATGGCGTGCTGGATGAGGATCCCGCGCGTCATGTGGATGCGTTTTGGTATGGACTCAAAAAGCTCAGCCAGTATTGCGAGGCTGCCGTGCGTGTGGATGAGCGTGCTTGGGATTGCTTTATCGATAAGGTGCAGTTCGCCTACGATGAGCCCGTGGGGCGCTTGGCCACGCAGATGGACGACAAGCAGGTTGCGGCTTTTGTTGCTGCCGTGAATGAGCTTGGCACTGACGAGTAAGGGTCTGGTTTGGCGGGAGATTTCACCATGAAGATCGACGTTGATGTAGACCAGCTACGCGAGAGCCTGCTCGATCGCGCTGGGAGCGCAGTCGGCGTGGGCTTTCCCGCTGCCATGCTCGACGCAGTGGATATCGAGGATGAGTCGCCCCAAGAGCTCCTGGCCCGAGCCGAACGCGAAGGCCTCGACCTCCGCGACTTTGCCGTCGACGACGACTAGGGTAGCTAATTTGGGAAGGGGCGTCTGCACCCGCAGCTGCGCGAAAATGCACGATAAGCCGTCGCAATGGAGCCTAATGAGCTCGCGACCGTTCTTTTTTTGACTGCTCGCTGGCTAAGTGAGTAGGCTTTATTGGAAATCCTGAGCACTCGACAAATTTGCTTCAACAAACCCGCAGGTCACAGACTTGTGCTTTGGTGGCGTGGTTGGCGATTTGGCAAAAGTCTACTCACTTAGTTTTGAGAGACGCTAATTGTCCGCAACGAGACCCCAGCCGGGGCGATTGATGCTCAAATGTAGCCAATTCGGGACGGCAACCCCCTGGTCGCTACGACGCCAGCGTGGCGATGACGGCTTCGTCGCCGGCGTATATGAGGGTGTTGCCGTCGGGGATGATGGTTTGGCCGTCGCGCTTGAGCATCACGACGATAAAGGGGTGCTTGCCCTGCGGCACGTCGCGCAGGCGCTGTCCTGCCAGACGCCCGTGGGGCGTTACGGTGACCTCGCGCAGCGTAACCTCGGCACGCTCTTCAAACGTCGGCGCGGCCATAACCAGAAGGTCGCCTTCTTCAATTACGGTATCACCGTTAGGCAGCACGGGGTGTGCGCCGTCACGCAGCACCAGGACCACGAGCATGTCGGTGACGCTGCCAATGTCCGCAAGCGAGCGACCGGCAAACGGATGGCCCGCGCCCACCTTGAGCTTAACGAACGACATGCCGTCCTCGTCGCGGTAATCGTTAAACGTGCGACGCACATCGCCTTCTGCGTCAATCATGTCGAGCTTCTTTGCCACCGCCGGCAGCAGCGATCCCTGCACCACGATGCTCGACACGGCAATTACAAAGACCAGGTCAAACAGGTCGTGACTGCCGGGAACGCCGGCCACCACGGCAAAGAGGCTAAATACGACCGAAGCCGCGCCGCGCAGGCCCGCCCAGCTTACGAGTGCGACCTGGCGAGGATTGGTCTTAAAGGACGCCAGCAGCATGCCCACGGCGATGGGGCGGCTCACAAAGAGCATAAACGCCATGAGTGCCAGGCCTGGTAGCAGCATTTGCGGCAGACGTGCGGGTGTGACAAGCAAGCCCAGCAAGAAGAAGATGGTCATCTCGGCCATCTCGGTAAGGGTGTCAAAAAAGTGTGCCATCTCGACCTTGCCGGTGATGTCGCTCGCACCCAGCACAATGCCTGCCAGGTATACGGACAAAAAGCCGTTGCCACCCAGATAGCTTGGCAGCGCGTAGGCAATGATCGCCACGGCGAACAAGAAGATGGTCTGCGCGCCCTCGGCCGTTGCATGTGCGCGTTCAATCAGGCGGCTGGATATCCAGCCGATGGCAAGGCCCAGCCCAACACCCAGAATGATCTGTTTGGCCAGCAGCACGGGAATGTCGATGTTGCCGCCCGCCGCGAGGGTCGCGAGCACCGCGGTGAGCATGTAGGCGACGGGGTCGTTGGAGCCCGATTCGACCTCGAGCAGCGAGTCGGTGCCGCCCCTCAGTGACAGGTTGTGTTCGCGCAGCACGCTAAAGACGCTCGCCGCATCGGTCGATGCCACGACCGATCCCAGCAGCAGGCCGCCGATCCAGTCGAAGCCCAATACAAAATGTGCGAACACGCCGGTGATACCGGCAGTGATGACGACGCCGAGCGTGCTCAGTAGTACCGCGGGCGCAGCGACAGGCTTAGCGCGGTCGATATTGGTGTTAAAGCCGCCGTAGAACATGATGAACAGCAGCGCCGTGCTGCAGACGGTTTCGGTGAGCGCATAGTCGCTAAAGTCGATATGCGCCGGGCCGTTGACGCCCAACAGCATGCCGAGCGCGATAAAGATGAGCAGGGTGGGGAAGGGGAGTTTTTTGCCGACGGGTTTGATGGTCAGGCACAAAATGATGACGAGGCCGATAAAGAGAAGGATCTGGTTCATAGATGGTGTCCGCTCCTGGGTGGTTGGCGTGGCACGGTCAGTTGCCTGCGGTTATTTGTACCCAAAGATGGTGGGTTTATGGGGTTGGATTGCGGGCGTGCGCGATATCGTCATAGACGGCTGCCGTCTTTGCCTCTGCTCGGAAACCCTTTCCAGCTTTATTGCAACGGAGTACAATGGGTAACGTTTAAGTTCAACTTGAAGTTTTAGTTGCGGCACCGGGCTTCGGCCGCAATGCAAGGAGAGGCGTACCATGGCGATCTATGTGACATCTGACGCTCACGGGCACGTGCGTGCGCTTGACGAGGCCCTGTCTAAGATCTCGTTGACGTCCGACGACACACTGTACGTGCTGGGCGACATGATCGATCGCGGGCCCGATCCGGTCGGCGTTATTAAGCTCGTGCGCTCGCTGCCCAACGCCCGCGTGCTCAAGGGTAATCACGAGCAGATCATGCTCGATGCCATCATTGGCCAGGATCCGCTCGATGCCGAGACCTGGGATATCAACGGTGGCTGGACGACGCGCGAGCAGCTCAACGACATGGAATATGAGGCATACGAGGAACTCGTGCGATGGATGGCCGCGCTGCCGCTCTACGCGGTGGTCGAGACTGCCGAGCGGCCGTACCTGCTGGTGCACGCCGGCATTCAGACCGAGGCGGCGCGTGCGTTTTTGCTTGAGCATGGCGTCGATTGTGCCGATGGCGTCGGAGCGGTGGATGCCGATCGCGAGCTGCTGCAGCAGATGCTCGCGGTGCAGTCGTCCGATGACCTGCTATGGATTCGTCACGGCTATTGGGATGTGCCGACCGGGCTGCTTTCTGCCGAGGGCAAGGGCCCGGTCGTGGTGAGCGGTCATACGCCCACGGTATCGCTTGGGCGCTATTGCGAGGTCGGTGGTCTGGCGGGGCTCGATGAGGAGTCGGGCCGCGGGCAGATCGTGCGCTTGGGCGGCGAGGACACTGCCGGTGTGCCCGATCGCATCGACATCGACTGCGCCGCCGCCACCGGCTCCGAGTTCGGCCGCGTGGGCATCCTGCGCCTGGACGACGGGGCGGAGTTCTACGCGAACATCAACCCGGGCGAATAATCGGTGCAAGTGGTAGCTAATTTGGGACGGGACTTTTTTGACTACTTTTGCCCTTCTGCCCGCTAATTGATTTCTCTGGGACGGGGATTAAATAATCATTTGGCTGCCCGCTGGCTAAGTGAGTAGACTTTTTTGGAAATGCCGAGCACCCAACATATTTGCCTCAATAAAACCGCAGGTCACAGACTTGTGCTCTGTCGGTGTGGTCGGGGATTCGGTAAAAGTCTACTCACTTAGTTTTGCGTGATGCATATTGTTCGCAACGAGACCCCAGCCGGGGCGATTCCATCGCAAATTCCGGTGACCGGGGGCAGCTAATTAGGCTCCGTATGGGTTGCGGTCGCGTTCGATGCGTTGGCGGATGCGGCGGTACTCGATAATCAACAGTGCCAGCAGTAGGGCCATGATGGCTAGGTAACTCATGGCGGCGCCCATCAGGCCGAGCAGATTGATCAAAATCACCGGCAGCACCACGCTTATGGCAAAACAAATCAGGTAGACCTTGGTGACGTCGCCGGCATGGCGCAGCACCGTGATGATGGCGTAGATAAAATCGATGGCCGCGGTGACGCCGCCGGCGACGACCATCAGCAGCGCCAGCGTACGGTAGCGCTCAAAGCTGAGACCGTACATTAAGCTCATGAGGGGAATACCGGGACCTGCCATAAATGCGGCGCACACGCCGGTGATGACCACGATCAGCGCCATAACGGCAACAATAATCAGGTCAAAGCGACGACGCTTGCGAGGATTAGCCCAAATGCTCGACAAGCGCAGGAGCTGCGGTTTATAGACAAATCCAATGCTCAACAGAATAGCCTGAGCTGGAAAAAACAGAGCATTAAAGTACAGCTGGTATTTGTAGGCCAGTGTTCCTTCCATCACAAACTTGGGCATGCTCTCGATAAGATTGAACAGGAATAGCGCGCCAAAGAGTGGGGCGCACTGGACAAACAGGTGGCCGACCTCGTGCAGGCTCACGCGGCGCGATTTTTCGGTCTCGAGCAGGGCGAGCGGCGCGGTGACCAGCACGAGCGTGGCGATCGCGGCGATGCCCATGGCCATGGCCGCGATGGGCATGCTGCGCGTGAGGAACAGTGCCACGCTAAAGACCGCGATGACGCCGACGGAGCGTAGCGTTTGGCTCATGCCGGCCAGGTAGAGCTTGTCGGCCTGCTGCAGGCGGCCTTCGTACACGTCGGCGACGCCGTCGATGACCTTATACAGGTAGACGCCCAGGCCGATCGTCGCCATTTGCGCGTCATAGCTGCGGGCGCTGCTGTACATGAGGCCGCAGCCTAGGGCGAGCGCTCCGCAGATCCAGCGATTGAGCTGGTAGGAGGCGAAGGACGTCTTTTCGTCGATGTCCGAGACCTGGAAATTGCGCACGCCGTAGTTGCACGCGATCATAATGAGCGTGCCGGTGACGAAGGCGATGGAGAATTTGCCTGCTTCTTCGGCGCCCACGAGCTGCGTGGACACGATGGTGAGCAGCGGAAACGCCAAGCCCCACACGGCGGTGCCGAGAGTGTTCCAAAGGTAATCGCGGCGGGTGGCGTGCTCTTCGTATTCAGCCTCTTGCGTGGAGAACCCGCCGCCGTAGACGGCGCCGAGCAGACGGTTCCACCAAGCGTTGACCATGCGGCGTACGGGGCCGGGCTCTCGATCGCGCTCGCGCCGGTGACGTGTGACTTGGTTGCTATTGGGGCCGCCGGCGTTGCGGTGGCTCAGCTCCTGGATGCGTGCGAGCTCTTCGGCCGTGTGGGAGGCAGGGAAGAGGCCGTTCTCGATGCGGCCGCCCTGGGCCTTCGCGGCGCCGTCTCTCGATGCAGCGGGGTTGGAGGTGCCGTTGCGGCGGGCGATGGCGCGGCGAATGCTATCGAGGGGCGTGATGCTCAAAGCGGAGTCCTTTCTATTGCTGCGCTCTAGTATAGACGCGACGGTGTTCGCTCGTGTTTTTGAACGGATTGTTCAATATTTTCGGCAGGCGGCTGTAATTTGTCGGTAAACGTGGGTTATCCTGTTGAAGTTTTGTGACACCCCCGATGCCGCCCACGCGGCACCAAGGAGCTTCTACCTATGGACGTCGCCGCATTCTTACTGGCTCTTGTGCCGATTATTTGGCTGGTCGTGATGCTGCTGTGCTTTAAATGGCCAGCATGGAAGGCCGCTATCGGATCGTTTGTCCTTTCGTGCTTGCTTGCCTTCGCATGGTGGCACCTGCCGGCAGCGCAGATCGCGACCGCCTCGCTCGAAGGCTTTTTGATGGCCCTGTGGCCCATCGTGCTCGTGATTATCGCCGCGGTGTTCACGTATAACCTGTGTGTGCGCACGGGCGCCATGGACGTGATCGGCAGCATGATCACCTCCATCAGCAGCGATCGTCGTCTGCTGGCGCTGCTCGTGGCCTGGTGCTTCGGTGGCTTTATGGAGGGCATGGCCGGCTTTGGTACCGCCGTTGCCATTCCCGCCGGCATGCTCGCGGGCCTTGGTTTTGAGGCCGTGCCTGCCGTGCTGATTTGCCTGCTGGCCAACGGCGTGCCCACGCCCTACGGCTCCATTGGCATCCCCACAGTGTCCGTTGCCGACCTGGTGGGCCTGGATTCCCTGCATTTGGCGACCGTTCAGTTGGTGCAGCTCGCACCGTTCTTTGTGGTGATGCCGCTGCTTATTGTGCTGGTTGCGGGTCGTGTTGCCGATGACCAGGGCAATATTGCAAGCGTTGCCGAGCGTCTGCACGGCGTTGCCGGCGTGGCACTGCTTTCCGGTGTGTCCTTTGTTGGTGCGGCCCTGGTCGTTGCCATGTTTGTGGGTCCCGAGCTGGCCGTGGTCGTGGGCTCCATCGTGTCACTCGCGCTGACTGCCGCGCTTGCCATGCGCGCCGAGAAGTCCGGTCACCTGGACGCGCGCTTCCATATGAATATCGAGGCCGGGGAGAAGCTCACCGTTAAGTCGGCGCTTTCGGCCTGGTCGTGCTTCATCCTGATCTTTGTGTTGCTGCTGGGCACGTCTAACCTGGTACCCGCCGTGCATGCTGTGCTCGCGCCGTTTGCGAGCCATGTGCAGGTGTATTGCGGTGAGAATCCCGGTACGCTTACGTTTTCGTGGATCAACACGCCGGGCGTCTGGATTTTCCTGGCGGCGTTTGTCGGCGGCGCCATTCAGGGTGCTTCGCCGCGCATGATGGGCGAGGTGCTGGTCGCGACCGTCAAGCAGATGATGCCGACGGTCATCACGATGCTTTCGGTACTGGGCTGCGCCAAGGTGATGGGCTATGCCGGCATGATTTCTTCGATCAGTGCGTTTTGCATTGCGGTCGCCGGCGGCCTGTACCCGATTCTGGCTCCGTGGATCGGTGCGGTCGGTGCGTTCGTGACCGGTTCGGGCACATCTTCGGGCATGCTGTTTGGCCCCATTCAGAGCCAGGCTGCCACTGCGCTGGGTGTGAGCGACTACTGGATGGTCGCGTTGAACGCCCTGGGCGTCGCCGCCGGTAAGATGATCTCGCCGCAGACGCTCGCCATTGGTCTTGCCGCCGTGCACGTGCGCGGTAAGGATGCCGAGCTCCTAGGCGCGGTGCTGCCCTACGCTGCCGGCATGCTGGTCCTGATGAGCGCCATAGCCATGCTCGGCCAAGGCCTGCCGCTGTAGTCGGCACTTAGGGACGTTCCTTATGTGCCGGTACTTTGGGAACGTCCCTAAGTGCCGGCATCTGGGGACACTCCTTGAATGTTGCCTGTTCAAGAACGTCCCCAATGACTAGGCCGCTTGCCTGCGATTTTTGACCGTTGGGCGGGCTTGCCGCCCTTGCCGCAAAAACGTTTTTGCATATCGGGTACAACGGGCTTTACGTGAGTAAAGTGCGCGCCGCGTCCACGTGTCGCGTTTTTAAAGGAGGCCCCATGCCTGGTGTTACCCCTGCAGAAGTTTTGTCCAACTTTGGTATTACGCTGGTCGAAGATCCCGCCGAGAATCAGCCCCGTCTGCTGGTCGATCTACCCGCCGCGGAGCTCGTCGAGCACGCTATCCGCCGCGAAGAAGGCCGCATGGCATCCAACGGCGCGCTGGTGATCGAGACGGGGGAGCGTACCGGCCGTTCTCCCAACGATCGCTTTATCGTTGACACCCCCGATGTTCACGACAAGATTGCCTGGGGCGCGGTCAACCGCCCGCTGTCCGTCGAGAGCTATGAGGTCATCAAGGCCGGTATCGTCGACTATCTCAACGAGCGCGACGTGTTCGTCACCCGCGGCATGGCAGGTGCCGACCGCAACCACACGCGTCGACTGCTCGTTGCCTGCGAGCGTGCCAGCCAGGCACTCTTTATTAAGCAGATGCTCGCCCGTCCGCTCGCTCGCGAAATTGCGCGCACCGGCGAGCCGGACTTTTGCGTGCTCGCGGCACCCGGGTACCAGTGCGATCCCGCCATCAAGGGCCTCAACTCCAGCGCCGCCGTGGTCATCAACTTCCAGGAGCGCGTGATTTTGGTTGCCGGCACCGGTTACTCCGGCGAGATTAAAAAGTCGATCTTTAGCGTCATGAACTATCTGCTGCCCGTCGAGGACGACGTGCTGCCCATGCACTGCTCGGCCAGCATGGATCCCGTCACGCACGGGACCGCCGTGTTCTTTGGCCTGTCCGGCACCGGCAAGACCACGCTTTCGGCCAATCCCACGCGCCTGCTGATCGGCGATGACGAGCACGGTTGGTCCGACATGGGCATCTTCAACATCGAGGGTGGCTGCTACGCAAAATGCGAGGGCCTGGACGCCTTCCACGAGCCTGAGATCTTCAACGCTGTCCGCTTTGGCGCAATCTGCGAAAACGTGGTGCTCGACGAGAACCGCAAGCCCAACTACGATGACATCTCGATTACGCACAACACGCGCGTGGCCTATCCCGTGGAGCACATTCCTAACGCGTGGACTAAGGGCATGGGCACCACTCCGAGTGTCGTGCTGTTCCTGACTTGCGACGCTTTTGGCGTGCTGCCGCCCATCTCGCGTCTGACGGCCGACGCCGCCATGTACCACTTTGTGACGGGCTTTACGGCTAAGATTCCCGGCACCGAGGTCGGCGTTACCGAGCCCACGCCCACGTTCTCTTCGCTGTTCGGCGAGCCGTTTATGCCGCTCGACCCCATGGTTTACGCCAAGATGCTCGGCGAGCGTATTGCCGACGGCCGCACACGCGTGTACCTGGTCAACACCGGCTGGATCGGCGGCGGCTACGGCGTGGGTCATCGCATCGAGCTGGCCTACACGCGCTCGCTGGTCGCGCGCGCCCTCGACGGCACCATCGAGGACAGCGAGTTCGTGCACGACGACATCTTTAACGTCGACATTCCCACGACGTGCCACGGTGTGCCCGATGGCATCCTGGTGCCGCGCCAGTACTGGCAGAGCACCGCGCGCTACGACGAGGCCGCGCACAACCTGGCGGTGATGTTCGAGGAGAACTTCGAGAAGAAGTACTCGCACCTGCCCGAGTCCGTCAAGGCCGCCGGCCCGCACGTCCAGGTGTCCGCCGAGGCCCGTCATCGCGGCCGCGGGCTGCTGGGACTTCGACACTAGCTTCGCCGTGAGTCCATATCCACCACAAAGGGGACAGGCGCCTTTGTGGTGGTTTTGCTCGCGTGGATGACTCGGGTTACAATACGCCTGACATATCGTCCCCTTCTCCGGATGGGGACAGCGCAAGCGCTCTTGTGACGGCACCGTAGGACTTTGAAGGTGGCCGTTGTAAGGGCGCTTTTTGTTTAGGCGCCCTCACTCGGGCGCGCACAATGAAGGGAGAGCGTATGAAGAGCTTTATTGCCGAGGATTCATTCTGGGAGTTGTTTCCGCAGGCGGCGGTCGGTGTTGTGGTCGTGGAGGGCATGAAGCCCACGGCTCAGATTCCTCAAGAGGACGTGGATGCGATTGCGGCGTTGCTCGACCGCGCCAATATCGACGCGGAGCGTCATCTGACCAGCGATACTATCAGCGAGAACGCACCGGTCAAGGCATGGCGCGAGGCCTATCGTCTGTTCAAGACCAAAAAGGGCGCGCGTTGCTCAATCGAGAACCTGCTCAAACGCGTGCTCAAAGGTAGGCCGGTGGGCCACATTACGCCTGCGGTGGACATCTATAACACGGTGTCGCTGACCTACGCGCTGCCCGTTGGCGGCGAGGACCTGCGCGCCATCGAGGGCGATCTGCGCCTGGCGGTCACTGGTGGCGGGGATGCGTTCCTGCCGCTTGGCGAGGATGTGGATGACCCGACGCTGCCCGGCGAGCTTGCCTACATCGATGATGCGGGCGCCGTATGCCGATGCTGGAACTGGCGCGACGGCGTTCGCACGGCGCTGTCCGACGATTCGGCCGATGCATTCCTGGCGATTGAGTGCGTGGAGCCCGAGCGGATGGGGGATTGCCAGGCTGCCGTTGATCGTCTCGCCGAGTTGCTCGAGCGTTATCTGGGCGCTACGGTTGTCGTTAAGACGCTCGTGACCCGCGACAACCCGCGCGTGGAACTGTAGCTCGCCCCAAACCACCACAAAGGTGCCTGTCCCCTTTGTGGTGGTTTTTATGTTGATGGGTTAACAAATAGGGCGTGCAGGGCTGGCGGCCGTCAAGTACGGCTAAGATGTTTACCCGTTAGCATTATGCAAGCGAAAGGCGGTCGTCTCCCATGCAGCAGAGCGACGAGACACGTTTCGAGGACTTTGTCGGACTGATCAGCGGACTCTACAAGGAGATCCAGCGCATTAAGACGTCTGAGGGCGCAAGGCTGGGTCTCAAGGGCTCCGACGTTATGTGCCTGTACTATCTTGAGCGCAGCAAGGACGGCCTGACTGGCGCCGACCTGGCTCGCATGGCAGGCGTGACCCGCGCCGCCGTCTCGCGTACGCTCGCGCATCTGGAGGAGGGTGGCTACGTCGAGGTCGATGATTCGGGCGATGCCGCCGTTAAGTATCGTGCTCCGGTGCGCCTGACCGCTCTGGGCGGCGAGAGCATGAGCGAGGCGGACCGCATCATTCGCGAGGTGCTCGATACCACCGGTAAGGCTATGGGTGTGGAGCAGCGCGAGCAGATGTATGCGTCGCTGCGCACGATTCTCAACACCCTGCGCGAGATCTAAGGCCGCCAAGGCATTTGCTTCCAATTAACAACTTAACAACTGCATAGTCCCGTTTGAGCGCGTATGCCGTGCCGGGGCATTGCTGTCAAAATTCTCTGCGCGGGACCTGCGCAAGAAAGGATTCGCTATGTCCATTCGTATTATTACCGATTCCGCGAGCGATATGTCGCCGGCGGAGCACCCGGCACTGGCCGTTTTGCCGCTGTCCGTTACCTTTGGCACCGATGTGTACATGGATGGCATCGACATCGATCACCAGCGCTTTTACGAGATGCTCGTGGAGCGCGATGAGCTGCCCAAGACCGGCCAGGTCAACCCGTACGCGTTTTCGCAGGCGATTGCCGAGGCGCGTGAAGCCGGCGATGAGGCTGTGATTATTACCGTGGGCGCTAAGCTATCAGGCACCAATCAGAGTGCCCGTACCGCACTTGCCGAGGCGCCGGGCGGCGACGTGTACGTGGTAGACAGCAACAACGTCACCCTGGGTGAGCGCGTCCTGGTCGAGTATGCCCTGCGCCTGGTGGACGAGGGCCGTAGTGCGGCCCAAATCGCGGCGGCCGTCGAGGCCGTCCGTGACCGCGTGGTCGTCATCGGCCTGCTCGAGACGCTGGAGTACCTGGTGCGCGGCGGTCGTCTGTCTGCTGCGGCCGGCGCCGTGGGTACGCTGCTCAACGTAAAGCCCGTGGTGGCTGTCGAGGACGGTCTGATCGTGCAACTGGGTAAGGCGCGCGGTTCCAAGAACGGCCGCAACCTGCTGAACCAAAAGGTCGAAAAGGCAGGCGGCATCGACTTTTCCATGCCGCTGGCGCTCGGCTATACGGGTCTTTCGGATGCGGTGCTCAAGAAGTATATCGAGGACAGCGCGGCACTGTGGGCTGGTCACACCGAGGGCGAACTGCCCGTTCACACCATTGGCGCCACCATCGGCACCCACGTAGGCCCCGGCGCCGTAGCCGTAGCCTTCTTCCAGCCCGCTAACTAACCGACCTGCCATAAACCACCACAAAGGGGACAGGCCCTTTGTGGTGGTTTATGCTTTTCCGGGTGGAAGGGAGCGAGCAATGGCGTCTGAGGGCTTTTTTGAACGGGTGTACGAGGTGGTCGAGCAGATCCCCGAGGGGATGGTCGCCACGTATGGCCAGGTGGCGCTGCTTGCCGGTCGTCCACGAAGTGCGCGGTACGTGGGGTATGCCCTGCATAGTAATCCGCGCCCTGGCAAAATTCCCTGTCATCGCGTGGTGTTTGCCGATGGCCGTATCTGTGAGGGCTTTGCCTTTGGTGGCCCCGATGCTCAGCGCGAGCTCTTAATGGGGGAGGGCGTGACGTTTGCCGATCCCATGCATGTTGATCTGGCCGCCTGTCGTTGGCCTGCCGGGCTGTAGTGGCGGGCTTCGTCAAAATCACCACAAAGGTGCCTGTCCCCTTCGTGGTGGTTTTAGTTTACCGTAGCTAACTTATGGAGAAGGTGTGGCGGCGCATATTGACGCTACAAAGTAAACCACGGTGAACTATATTGTATTCAGCAACGGAGTAGGCAATAGGCGATGAAAAAGCCTGCCCTGTTGAGTTTGATTCGCATCCCTCCCCTCTGTGCGATTCAACGGTGTACTTCGGGAACAGGCCCGCTGGCAACTATCTGCCAGCGGGCCTGTTCCTGTTTGTCGGGAGAGTGTGATGGACGGAGCCGAAGCGGTCCGGCTCCAAAAAAAGGCGGACGCCGTAGCGCCCGCCCTAAAGCAATCGAAAGCTCAAGCCAGCAAATCGGTCTAGTACACCATGCCCATGGCGTCCTGAACCTCGGCCAGGGTCTGCTCGGCGATCTCGTTGGCGCGACGGTTGCCCTCATGCAGGACGTCCTTCACATAGTCCAGATCGTTCTCGTAGCGCTGGCGACGCTCGCGGATCGGTGCGAAGTACTCGTTGACGGCCTCGGTCACGTACTTCTTGAGCTGGCCGGAGCCGCCCATGCCAATCTCCTCGGCAATCTCGACCTCGGAACGGCCGGTGCAGATGGCGGCTGTCGAAAGCAGGCCAGACACGCCGGGGCGGTTCTCGGGATCGAACGTGATCATGCGCTCGGAGTCGGTCTGGCTCTTCTTGATGCGTTTGGCCGTTTCCTCGGCGGTCATCGAGATGTTGATGGCGTTGCCGTAGCTCTTGCTCATCTTGCGACCGTCCAGGCCCGGCAGCAGCGGGGTCTCGGACAGCAGCGCTTCGACCTCGGGGAACACCTTGCCGTAGCGGTTGTTAAAGCGGCGAGCGATGGTGCGGGTAAGCTCGATGTGCGGTAGCTGGTCGCGACCGACGGGCACCACGTTGCCCTTGCAGAACAGGATGTCGCAGGCCTGGTGCACCGGGTAGGTGAGCAGAAGGCCGGTGAGCTCGTGGCCCGAGGCCTCCATCTCGGCCTTTACCGTGGGGTTGCGCGCCAGCTCGGCCTCAGACACCAGTGACAGGAACGGCAGCATGAGCTGGTTGGCTGCGGGCACGGCGGAGTGCGCGTAGATCATGGTCTTGTCGGGGTCGATGCCGCAGGCAAGGTAGTCCATGACCATGTTGTACACGTTGTCCTGGATGTGCTCGGTCGTGTCGCGGTCAGTGATGACCTGGTAGTCGGCGATGAGCACGTTGGTCTTGGCGCCCATGTTCTGCAGCTCAACACGGCCCTTGAGGGTGCCGAAGTAGTGGCCCAGGTGCAGACGGCCGGTGGGGCGGTCGCCGGTGAGCATGGTGAACTTCTCGGGCGTCTTGGCCAGGCCCTCGCGAATGGCGTTGCTCTTTTGCAGCGCGACTTCGTAGCTGTTCTCGTTTGGCATGATTGCTCCTAACGTATGTTCATGGGTCAAGATGATAGCGCGTTTATTGGAGGGGCGGTGCGTAAGTAGGCGAGGGGCGGGAGAGGGACGCGCGTGCTGCGGCGTGTGCGATGGGTGCGGCGCGGCCGCGCTTGGCTAACGGTGCCTTGGCATATCCTCGGCAGCTTGCCCTAGAGCTTGTGGTGGCGCTCTTCTTTGCGCTCCTCGGCAGCCTGCTCCTCCTGCTTAAAGGCGGGGTCGTCGGGGGTGACGAGCTCGTCCTCGTGCGTGCGCTTGTTGTAATGGTGGCGCAGCACGGGCTCAAACAGATGTAGATGCTTGGCAAAGGCCGCCGAGCCAATGGCGAGCACGGTAAAGATGAGCACGCGCATGGGCACCTCGACCTGGTTAATCGCGGCGGCGCCGGCCGAAAGCATAATGCACCAGGCATAGATGAGCAGCACAGCCTGTTTTTGGTTGTAGCCTTCTTGGATCAGGCGGTGGTGGATGTGGCCCTTGTCGGCCTGCCCGATGCTTATGTGGGCGCGCTTGCGGCGCACGATGGCGCTAAACGTGTCGATGATAGGCACGCCGGCAACGATGAGCGGGATGATAAGCGAGGTGAGTGCCGCGGTGCGGCTCACGTTGAGCAGCGAGATGGAGCCCAGCGCAAAGCCCAGAAGCAGCGACCCCGAGTCGCCCAAGAAGATGCTTGCGGGGTTGAAGTTGTAGCGCAAAAAGGCCAGACAGGCGCCAAAGAGCGCAATGGAGAGCGCGGCGGCGTCGATGCGGCCCGAGAGAACGGCCATCGAAAACATGGTGAACGACGCGATGCCGCAGATGCCCGTGGCCAAGCCGTCGAGGCCGTCGATGAGGTTAATGATGTTGGTGAATGCCACCAGATAGATCACGGTAATGGGGTAGGCGAGCCATCCGAGCATGATCTCGCCGGGGGCAAACGGGTTGACGATGACGCCGATTTTTAGGCCGCCCACGCAGGCGATGAGCGCGGCGAGGACCTGGCCGGCCAGTTTTTGCTTGGGCTTGAGCTGGTAGACGTCGTCGATCACGCCGGTCGCAAAGATGACGGTAAAAGAAAGCGCAAGTATGGGGTAGCTGATGTGCAGACGTGGGTGGGGCACCAAAACGGGCGGCCAGCCCAGGTACCAGGTGCCTAGAATCTGCACGATGCAGGCGACGACGAGGCCCAAAAAGACCGCCGTGCCACCCATGCGCGGGATGGGCTTAGTGTTGATGCGGCGCTTGGAAGGATAGTCGACGGCGTCGAGCTTGATTGCCAGGCGCTTGACCAGGGGCACCGTAAGGAAGGTCGTGATAAAAGCCGCGACCGCCACGCAAAGGTACGGTATGAAGCTCGTGGAGGAAGCCATGAATCGATAAACCGCCAAGCGTCGAAGGAAAAGGTCAAAGGATGCCATGCCGCAAAGGGTATAGCTGACCCATGATACTCGACCAAGGAGGGTGTGAGGAATTGCACGGGGCGATAATCACGCGCTTACCAGATATTGGGGTGATAGTGGGGCTCTGCCTGGTGCCTTTTGGGAATATTGGCGGGATTTGCAATGGTGATTTTCGGCAAAAGAAAACCACCCCCCACGTTACGAAAATGAACCCACCTAAAACAGGTGGGTGCCCTCATCGACTGTTCCAGCGTCCTTAACAACGAAGGATACCTGTACTAGGTACGACTGTGTGGGCTCCCTAAATAAACGCGACGGTTCACCCAGTTGCTCCGCGGGGGGCGGAATACCTACATCATAAAGCGGCACTTTGTGGATTCCAGTCTTGACATTACAAAAATCGTGTCGGACGATTACGGCGCCTTAGGGACGGAGCCGTCTACGCGGTCTGGCCCTTTACGTTTGAGCTGCTGAATCGTTGTTTTGGAGCATGTTTTTATGCCGACGTCGTTGACCGAACTTTTTTCGCCCGCCTGCCATTTGTGTCCGCGCCGTTGCGGTGCGGCGCGCGATGAGGGCGCGCGCGGCGTATGCGGTGCTAACGACACGCTCAGGGTGGCCCGCGCGGCGCTTCATATGTGGGAGGAGCCGCCTATCTCGGGCGAGGCCGGTTCGGGCACGATCTTCTTTAGCGGTTGCTCGCTTAAATGTATCTACTGCCAGAACCACGAGATCTCGACCGGCAATTTTGGCCTTGAGATTTCGCCTGAGCGCCTGGTCGAGATTATGCTGGAACTGCAGGACCAGGGTGCCAACAACATCAATTTGGTGACGGCGACGCACTATGCGCACCTGCTGCCGGCTGCGATTGCCGCGGCACGGGCACGCGGGCTGGTCATCCCAATCGTCTACAACACAAGCGGTTATGAGCGCGCGAGTGCCGTGGCGGCGCTGGGCGACCTGGTCGATGTGTGGCTTACCGACTTTAAATATGCCGATGCGGGGCTTGCGCAGTCGCTCTCTCATATAAAGGATTACCCGCGTGTGGCCGTGTCGGGCCTGGCGCAGATGGCGCGCGAGATCGATCGCCGCGGGGGAGAGTTGGTGGACGAGGACGGGCTTATGAAGCGCGGTATGATCGTGCGCCACCTGGTGCTTCCGGGGCATGCGGACGATTCGTGTCGCGTACTGGACCTAGTGTGGCAGACGGTGGGCGATGTGCCGATCTCGGTCATGAACCAATACACGCCCAATGCCCTCATGCGCGAGCAGGGCGGCGATCTGGCGCGCGCCGTGACGCGTGAGGAGTACGAGCAGGTGCTCGACCATGCCGACGACCTGGGCTTTACGACGATGTTCTGGCAAGAGGGCGGAGCGGTAGACGAGAGCTTCACCCCGGCGTTCGACACCACCGGTGTCCTCACCAGCGCAAAGTAGCGCGTTCGCCGATGATTTTTCTGGGACGGGGATTAAAAAATCATCGGGCGAATGGTAGTCAAAAAAGCTCCGCTCCAAAAAGACTGGTTATTGGGCGTTGACAGTTGGCGAGCCGTAGGTAAAATATCGACTTGTCCTGGGGACGTAGCTCAGTTGGGAGAGCGCTGCCGTCGCATGGCAGAGGCCGAGGGTTCGACTCCCTTCGTCTCCACCCTTGGATTTGATAAGCCGCTGACATTGTGTCGGCGGCTTTTTTAAAAGAAAGGGCTGAACCATGGCTGAGCTTGAGTCCCAACCATTGTCCGACGAGGAGCGCGCTGAGTTGGAAGAGCTCCGCGCTGAGAAGGCCCGCCGCGAGGCTCGGGAAGAGGCCCGTCGCGAGCGTGAGGAGCTGGCTGCCCTGCGTGCCGAGCGGGCGAAGGCCGAGGAGGCCGTCGCGAACGCCGCATCCGCATCGGCGCCCGCGCCCGCACCCAAGCCCGCTGCTGCGAAGCCTGCACCTGCCGCGCCCAAACCTCAGCCTAAAAAGGCCGCCCGTCCCAAGTCCGTCGAGCCCAAGCCGAGCCGTGACGAGATGACCTTTGCCCAGCGCATGGTTACCTCCAAGGAACCTACGGGCGAGAACGAGATCCCTGGCATGGCGCCGGCTCAAAAAATCATCATTGTCCTTGCCCTCATCGCGTTTGTCATCTTTATGGGCTACACGATCCTGACCAGCATGGGCCTGCTCTAACCGATTTGCATCGGGTGTCATGTCCACATCCTCTGCTCTCGTCTAACCCTCAAATTCTGTACCACACATCCGAAAGGTCGCCCCATGGCTTTGACCGACATCTCGCATCCCACCGACATTGCAATGCTCACCGATCTGTACGAGCTCACTATGGCCCAGGGCCTGTGGGAGAGCGGCAAGGCCAATGAGCAGGGTTGTTTTACCGCGTTTTACCGCGACCATCCCTTTGGCAGCGCCTACGCCGTCATGTGCGGCACCGCCGAACTGCCCGAGCTGGTCGAGAATCTGCGCTTTACGCCCGAGGACATCGACTACCTCGCCTCGCTCCAGGCCCCTGCCGGCGGCGCGATGTTCAAGCCTGGATTCCTCGACTACCTGCGCGATTTTCGTGCGCATGTAAACATCGACGCCGTGCCCGAGGGCGAGCCCGTCTTTCCGCGCGAGCCCATGGTGCGCGTCACCGGCCCCGCGCTGGAGTGCCAGCTGCTCGAGACAGCGCTGCTCAACATCGTCGGTTTCCAGACGCTCGTCGCCACCAAGACGGCGCGCGTGGTGCTGGCGGCCGATGGTCGTCCCGTGGCAGAGTTCGGCCTGCGTCGCGCCCAGGGCCCCGACGGCGGTCTGGCCGTTGCGCGCGCGAGCTACGTGGCGGGCTGCTCGTCCACGTCCAACGTGCTGGCCGGGCGCCGCTACGGCATTCCCGTCTTTGGCACGCACGCGCACAGCTGGGTGATGAGCTTCGATTCCGAGCTCGAGGCCTTCCGCGCGTTTGCCAAGTCGAGCCCCAAGAACTGCACGCTGCTCATCGACACGTACGACGTGCGCGAGGGCTGCGAGCATGCCATTACGGTTGCCAAGGAGATGGAGGCCGCGGGCGAGCGCCTGTCGGCCATTCGTATCGACTCGGGCGACCTGGCTAAGCTCTCCAAGTACGTTCGCGGCCGCTTTGATGCTGAGGGCCTGCCCTATGTGGGGATTTCGGTCTCCAACGACCTGGATGAGTATACGATTCAGTCCCTGCTCGACCAAGGCGCGCCCATCGACAGCTTTGGCGTGGGTACCAAGCTCGCGACCTGCTATGACCAGCCGGCGCTGGGCGGCGTGTACAAGCTTTCCGCCCGCCGTGCGAGCGAGGCAGATCCATGGACGCCGGTGGTCAAGCTCTCCGAGCAGCCCTACAAGCGCACGATCCCGGGCGTGCAACGTGTGCGCCGTTATTACGACGGCTTTGGCGGCCCGGTCTGCGACATGATCTACGACGAGGACCATCTGGCGGGGGAGGGCGCCGCGCGCGGCAATACCCTCGTGGCCGTGAATGATGCCGCCTTGGTGACCGACGTGTCCGAACTTGAGTATCGCGAGCTGCTGGTGCCGATCGTGCGCGATGGCAGTGCGGTGGCTCCGCGTGAGAGCATCCAGGACGCGCGCGAGCGCTGTGCTTGGGCGCTCGATCATCTGGACGCAGCTTTCAAGCGCTTCCTGTACCCGCAGACCTATGTGGTGGGCATGGAGCAGGGCCTGGCTCAGGTGCGCGACGAGCTCGTGCGCAAGAACATGGCCGCGGCTTCTGCCTTTCCCTGGGCTCACTAATTCCTTGGGCGGTAGGGGCGAGTCACGCTTCCTTGGCCGCCAGCTCGGCCGTTCGCTGAACAGTTGATTGGTTTGACGTATGACGACTTCTTATAAAACGATGGTGGTAAAGATCGGTTCGTCCACGGTTGTGGGCGCCGATGGCAAGGTCAACCGCTCCTTTATCGGCGGGCTTGCCGATCAGGCCGCAGCCCTGCGCAAGCTCGGCTGGCGTCTGGTCGTGGTGAGCTCGGGTGCTATCGCCTGCGGCTATCCCGTGCTGGGCTTCGACCGCAAGCCGGTCGGCGACCTGCCGAGCTTGCAGGCTTGCGCCTCGGCTGGTCAGTGCATCATCTCGTCGGCCTACGACGAGGAGTTCCATGCGCGCGACCTGCTCACCTCGCTCGTGCTGCTCACGCGCCACGATACGGCCCGCCGCACGTCCTACCTGCACGCGCGCGACGCCCTGCTGCGCCTGGTGGAGCTGGGCGTGGTGCCGGTTGTCAACGAGAACGATACCGTTACCGTCGATGAGATCAAGTTTGGTGACAACGACACGCTGGCGGCGCTTGTGAGCTGCCTGGTTTCTGCCGATCTGTGCGTGACGCTCTCGGACATCGATGGCCTCTATACCGCCAATCCGCATGAGGACCCCACGGCCGAGTTCGTCCCGGTCGTGCATAAGATCGATGCCAAGATTATCGCCTCGGCTGGCGATTCTTCCACATCGGTGGGCACGGGCGGCATGATTACCAAGATCCGCGCGAGCCGCATTCTCATGACCGCGGGCATTCAGAGCGTGATTTGCTCGGGCGAGGAGCCCGATGCGCTCGTGCGCCTCGCCCGCGGCGAGAGCGTGGGCACGCTGTTCGATCCGCCGGCGGAGCGTCTGGACATCGCACCCCGCAAGCTGTGGATCGCACTGGGCGACAAGGCGCATGGCTCGGTGACGGTTGACGACGGTGCCGCGAAGGCGCTGGTCAGCCGTGGCTCTTCCTTGCTTGCGGTGGGTATTCGCGAGGTCGATGGCCAGTTTGCCGAGGGCGATGTGCTCGATGTGTGCGATCCGAGCGGTATGGTCGTCGCCCGCGGTATCGCCGAGGCCGATTCGGACGTGCTGGAACTTGCCGCCGGTCGCCGCCAGGACCAGATCGCCAGCAACCGCCTGCTTGCTAACCTGGCCGAGAAGCCGGCGATACACAGGGATAATTTAATCGTCTTCGCATAACCAATTGACGCTGCAAACGCCCCTAAGCGGCAATCTGACGTTCAATCGTCGGGCATGACCAAAAGGTCAATGCCCTCCTCTTTTACGTCACCTTGCTCGCTTAGGGGCGTTTTCGCTTTCCGTCCTCTTCCTGCAATGTTGCTGTTCTCGGCACTTGGGGACGTTCCTTATGTGCCGGCAGGTGGGGACTCTCTTTTGTTAGAAGATCCGGCGCAGGTCTCCGCGGTTGAGGGCTTCGTCGAAGAGGTGCTTGAACACCACGCTGCCGTGCGGGCCGTCGTGCTCGAACTCGTTGGTCACCCAGGCATGCGAGTTGCCCACGCGGCTGAGCGTATCGAGCTGCAGGCTCGAATCCACGTACATGTCGTCGAAATACACCGCGGCCTGGAGCGGCACCTCGTTGCAGGCCAGGCGCTGCGGGTCGTAGATCTTGTCCCAGCTGGTGTCTTCCATCAGCAGGTCCATGGCGGGCTTAAACGGCTTAAGCTCGGGCATCTGCTCGAACATCCACGGGAACATGGCCTCGCCGGTAAACATGAGCGGGCGCGCGAGGGTGTCGAACTCGGCGCGGTGTGCCTTCTCTTCGGCCGCGGCCCAACCAATGGGCATAGTGTCGCCGTCGGCGTATATGAACTCCTGAAGCGTCCAGTACAGCGGATTCGTGCGCGTGTTGGTGCGCTCGAAGGCGCGCATCAAAAAGCTGTCAGATACCGAGGCGCCGCAGGTCAGCGTGCCGTCGCCGTCAACAAAAGCGTGATCGATAATCCAATGCATGCGCTCAAAGCTCGGCTTCATGCCAAAGTCGCTGCCCATGAGCTGTAGGCGCTCGACCGTCATCGGCGAGCCGTCGGGCAGCACGGGCTTCTGAGCCTCGAGCGCATCGGCCAGGGCTGCCACGCGCTCGACGTCAGCGGGGTAGCGGTCGTAATACTGCTGCGTCTTGGCGGCCATGCGCGGGAAGGTGTGCGCGTAGACCTCGCTGGCGCTCGCCGGCACGTGGGGGATGCCGCCGCAGGTAAAGCTCGCCGCCACGCCCTCGGGGAAGAGCGATAGATAGCTCAGCGTCAAAAAGCCGCCGTAGCTCTGGCCGAGCGTGACCCACGGCTTGCCGCCAAAGCCCACTAGGCGCAGGTACTCAAAATCGCGCACGATGGAGCTGGCGAGGTGGCGCTTGAGGAAGTCCGCCTGCGAGCGTGCTGTATCGGCGCCGGCGGCCGTTGCGCGATCACCCAGTGCCTTGATCGTGCGTCCGTCCACGCAGCTACTGCGTCCGGTGCCGCGCTGGTCGGGAAGGACCACGCGGAAGTGCTTGACGGCCTCCTCGATCCAGCCGTCGCTTGTGGGCGACAGCGGACGCGGGCTCTCGCCGCCGGGGCCGCCCTGCAAAAACAGGAGCAGCGGCAGATCGTCGTTGATGCGGTCGGGCGCGCAAACCACGCGGTAGAAGAGCTTGATGCTCTCGGGCGCGCCGGCGATGGGTGCCGGCATAGCGCCGCGGCGCATGGTGCTGCCGACGGCCAGGAGCATCGGCTCCAGGCCGCGCCAGTCAAGGGGGACGTCGATGCTGTGGTCCTCGACGTAAAGGCCGGGGACGTGGTACGAAGTGATGAGGGCCATGTGAGTCTTCCGTTCGTTGCGGTGTTTCGGGTTGACCAATTCTACCGCCGCGGGCGAGGCCATGCGCAAATCGGCTACCATGGTTGCAAACTTCTAGGAGAAAGGGCCGCCCATGTCGGTCGATATAGCCACGTATGTCCACGATCTTGCCGTTGCCGCCAAGGCAGCGTCGGCCTCGCTTGCCACGGCGAGCGATGAGCAGCGCCAGGAGGCCGTGCGCGCCATGGCCGCAGCACTGCGCAACGGTGTCGACTCCATCGTCGCCGCCAACGAGCTCGATATGTCCGCCGCGCGCGATGCGGGTACCTCGGCCGGACTGCTCGATCGCCTGCTGCTGACGCCCGAGCGCGTCGAGGGCATGGCCGCCGGTTTGGAGAAGCTCGCCGAGCTGCCCGATCCCGTCGGTCGTGTACTCGATCACCGCGTGCTTTCAAGCGGCGTGGACCTGACCCGCGTGAGTGTGCCGCTGGGCCTGGTCGCTATGGTCTACGAGGCGCGCCCCAACGTGACGGCCGACGCCGCAGGCATCTGCATACGCACCGGCAACGCCTGCATTCTGCGCGGCGGTTCGCTGGCCTATCACTCGTGCGCCATGATCGCCGAGCTGCTGGCCGATGCGCTCGAGGCCAAGGGCTTCCCGCGCGAGGCCGTGTCGATGATCGAGTCCACCGACCGCGAGGCCACTGGCGAGCTCATGAAGCTCCACGGCATTGTCGACGTACTCATTCCGCGCGGCGGTGCAGGCCTGATCCAGCGCTGCGTGCGCGAGTCGCTTGTGCCGGTGATCGAGACGGGCACGGGCAACTGCCACATCTACGTGCATGAGTCCGCCGACTTTGATAAGGCGCTCAACATTATCGTTAATGCCAAGACCCAGCGTGTAGGCGTGTGCAATGCCGCCGAGTCGCTGCTGGTCGACCATGCTGTGGCCGATGCGTTTTTGCCTGCGGTCGTTGCCGTGCTGCACGACCACGGCGTGCTCATTCACGGCGACGAGGCCACGTGCGCCGCGTGCGCCGACGCCGGCTTTGTGGAGGGCGATGACTACGTCGCCGCGACTGAGGAGGACTGGGGTCGCGAGTACCTGGCGCTCGAGATGAGCGTGAAAGTCGTGGCAAACGAGGACCAGGCCATCGCACACATCAATCGCTACGGCACGATGCACTCCGAGGCCATCGTTGCCGAGGACACGGACGCTTGCGAGCGCTTCCTGGATGCGGTCGATGCCTCGGCCGTATACTCCAACGCCAGCACTCGCTTCACTGACGGCGGCGAGTTTGGCTTGGGCGCCGAGATCGGTATCTCGACCCAAAAACTCCACGCCCGTGGCCCCTTTGCCGCCGAGGCCCTCACCACCTACAAATACAAGCTCCGCGGCACCGGCCAGGTCCGCCCCTAAACTCCTCGTAAACGAAAACCACCACAAAGGTGCCTGTCTCCTTTGTGATGGTTTTAGGTAGCGTGGGCGGTTAGGCCTGGAAGGTATCGCGGTCGGGGGCGAAGGACTGCATGGCCGCGATGGTGCGGTCAAAGAGCTCGGGGAGCTCCCAGCCCAACATCTCGGCGCCCTGCGAAATCACGTCGCGCGAGCAGCCGGCGGCAAAACGCTTGTCCTTGAACTTCTTCTTGAGCGACTTGGTCGTAAAGTCCATAACGCTCTTGCTCGGGCGCATGATGACTGCAGCGCCGATCAGGCCGGTGAGCTCATCGCAGGCAAACAGGATCTTTTCCATCTGCAGCTCGGGCTTGGGCAGCGAGGTGTTGAAGTCGGACGTGTGCGTCTGGATGGCGCGAATGAGCTCGGGAGACGCACCATCGCCCTCAAGAATCTCGGCAGCATAGATGGTGTGGTTCATGGGGTCGTCCTCATGCTCCTCCCAATCCAGGTCGTGCAGCAGACCGACGATGCCCCAAAACTCCTCGTTCTCGGGGTCGAACTCGCGCGCAAAGTAGCGCATAGTGCCCTCGACCGTCTCGCCATGGGTGATGTGGAACGGGTCCTTGTTGTGCTCGTTGAGCAGTTCGAACGCGCGGTCGCGGGTGATTCCGGCGGTAAGCGGCTCTGCCATAGGAGACTCCTTGTGCTCGTGGGTATCGATAAGAATGAATACTACTAGAACAAGAAAACCACCACAAAGGTGCCTGTCCCCTTTGCGGTGGTTTTGGCGCGGATGGGTTAGTTGAGGGCGGCTTGGGCTAGGCGGGCTTCGGCGGCCTCCTCGGTGACGCCCAAGGCCACGGCGAACTCCTCGATGGAGCGGCGCTTGGCCTCCTTGAGTACGCGCATGTAGTAGGAGCTGGGCTTTTTATCAGCTTCCTCGGCCTGGCGAATGCGGTGCATCATGGTCTTTGCCACGCGGACCGTCTCGGGCGCGCCCAGCTTGAGCTGCTGCTTAAAGTGCGTCTCCTCAAGTGAGCTGTTGCGCTCGGTAAAAGTGTCGCACTCCAGCTCGTCATAGTGGCTCAGCAGGTGCTCGGCATCTTGCTGAGAGATGGCGGCGTGCAAACGGTCGGCCTGCGCCACGGGGTACATGAGGATCGTCTGCGCATGTCCCTGCTTGGTCTCGAGCAACAGCATGGGCTGCGGTGTGTCGTCCCTAAAACCGACGACGGTGCAGACTCCCTGACCCGGATGAATGACGTGTTGACCGATTGAGAACATGCTACCTCCAACTTATACGAATTTACGTATGTCTAGAATAACACGCTGACGTGCGCAAACCCTTACTTTATGCAGGAAAAGCACACAACTCTGATAGGTAAGAGTATTCGATAACAGGCGCAGCTCATTCACACCTTTATACATTTTTAACGCCTGCATAATCTGCAGGCAGACTGGCATCTTTGAGTGACTCCATACAAGCTGTAGTCAATTTTGTGCATATGCAATATCGATTGGCTTTACCCTGCGACAGTGCCCGTCGCTTGTGATAGAGTGCTACAAACTCTGGCTTTTGCCCTACGAGTGACCAAGAGCTCGGGGGCTTTAACACAAGGAGGACCTATGCCCGAGAAGATTGAAGAGCTGGTACGCGCTGCGCTTGCTGCGGCCCAGGAGGCCGGCGACTTTTCCGCATTTGAACTTGACGATTGCGCCATCGAGCGACCGGCTGACACTTCTCATGGCGAGTGGACCTCTACCATGGCCCTGAAGTCCGCCAAGCTGGCCCATTGCGCCCCGCGCAAGATCGCCGAGGCCATCGTTGCCCATATGCCCGAGGACCCCGCGATCGAGAAGGTCGAGATCGCAGGCCCCGGCTTCATCAACTTCTACCTCTCCGTTGCCGTCAAGAATGCCATCTTTGGCGAGGCCCGCGAGAAGGGCATGGACTTCGCTAAGTCCAACGTCGGTGGTGGCCTGAAGACCCAGGTCGAGTTCGTTTCCGCTAACCCTGTCGGCCCCATGCACATCGGCCACGGCCGCTGGGCCGCTCTGGGCGACTCGCTCTGCCGCGTCATGGACCACGCCGGTTACGACATCCAGCGTGAGTTCTACATCAACGACCACGGCTCTCAGATGAACACCTTCGGCAACTCCATCAGCACGCGCTATATGCAGCTTGCCGACATCATCGCCAAGCAGGGCGTGGATATCGACGAGGCTCACAAGCTTCTGATCGCCGACCGCGACGCCTTTGTTGCCGACGAGGGCGACGAGCACCCCGAGACCCATCCGTATCAGGACAACTTTGCCGAGACTCTGGGCAAGGACTCCTACGGCGGCGACTACATCATCGACGAGGCTGCCGAGTTCTGGCGCACCGACGGCGATAAGTGGGTCAACGCCGATCCGCAGGAGCGCATGGAGAGCTTCCGCGAGCGCGGCTACGTAAAGATGGTCGACAACATGCGCGACCTTTGCCACGCCGTTAACTGCGACTTCGATCGTTGGTTCTCCGAGCGCTCCCTGTACGTGAAGGATACCGAGGGCGAGACCGCCGGCACCTCCGCCGTCGACCGCGCTTTTGAGAAGCTCGACAAGATGGGCTACCTCTACACCAAGGACGGCGCCCTGTGGTTCCGCTCCACCGACCTGGGCGACGACAAGGACCGCGTCCTGATCAAGTCCGACGGCGAGTACACCTACTTCGCCTCCGACGTTGCCTATCACTGGGATAAGTTCCAGCGCGTCGACCACGTCATCGACATCTGGGGCGCCGACCACCACGGCTACATCGAGCGCGTCCGCTGCGTCTGCGACGCTCTGGGTTACCCCGGCAAGTTTGAGGTTCTGCTGGGCCAGCTCGTCAACCTGCTGCGCAACGGCAAGCCCGTCCGTATGTCCAAGCGCAAGGGCACCATGGTGACCCTGCAGGAGCTCGTCGACGAGGTCGGCTCCGACGCCGCTCGTTACACGCTCATCTCCAAGAGCTCCAACCAGATGGTCGACTTCGATATCGAGGCTGTTAAGAAGCGCGACAACTCCAACCCGGTCTATTACGTGCAGTATGCTCACGCCCGCGTGTGCTCCATCCTGCGCCGTGCCGCTGACGTTACGCCCGAGCAGGCTGACGAGATGGGCATGAAGGCCGTCGCCGCGAAGGCCATCGGTGAGAACGTCGATTACTCGCTGCTGACCGACCCGACCGAGCTCTCCCTTTCGCGTAAGCTCAACGAGCTCACCGACCTCATCGCCAGCTGCGCTCGCGACCGCGCTCCGTTCCGTCTGACGCACTTTGCCGAGGAGCTCGCCGGCGACTTCCACAGCTTCTATGCTGCCTGCCAGGTGCTGCCGAGCGAGGGCCGTCCCGTCGACCCCGAGCTTTCGCGTGCCCGTCTGGCCGCTTGCGACGCCGTCCGCGTAACACTCGCCCTGGTGCTCACCCTCGTTGGTGTCTCCGCTCCCGAGCAGATGTAAGCTACGGGTCATTTGACCGCGCAGGTTTGGTTTAACTGAGCCTTGAAAGCCCGATCTCCCACGGAGGTCGGGCTTTTTTGCAAACGCCGACGTATTGACGAATTTGGAACTGCTGGAAATACGAAACTATGTCGGTTTACTACGATGAATTGAGGTATTCCAACCACGCCGGCTTTTCGCTAAAAAGTGCAAGGCATCTACCTGCGGTTTTAGTTCAACAAGTTTCGGAGTGGTCGCGGTTGAGCGATTCATCGTAGTAAACCGCCATAGTTTTGGCGGAGGCAGTCAGATTTGTGGGTGTTAAACCAAAGAGTGTCCCTTTTGACTAGTCGTTTAAGAACGTCCCCAATGACTAAGTTGCAGGTGGCGGCGGTTGTGTTACACTAACGCTGCGTATATGACGCAAATATCTCGATACAGATCAATGATGTCCGTCGGTATTTGACGGAGCTAGACTGTTTAGCCGCCCTGAAGGTTTATGCAGGGAGCATGTGATCACAGGGCTTGAAAAGAAAGTTGAGCAAACACTGTGTCTGATCAACAGCAAGAAAACGAAATAACGACGACGCAGGCCGCTCCCGCTGTACCGGTTGCGTCGGACCAGGTTGCGGCGCCTGCGCAAGTCTCGGCTCCTGAGACGCCTAAGGCTGCTTCGACGCCTACGCCTGTAGCGGCTGAGAAGGCCGTGCCTGCAACTGGTGAGGAGGCTGCTCCGGCAAAGCCCAAGCGCATGCGCCGCACGGCCAAGCCTGCCGCTGACGGCGAGGAGGTCACCAAGCCCAAGCGCCGTACCACGCGGACGACGCGCGCCAAGCGCACCGTTGCAGCTGACTCCTCGGCGCCGATTTCCGATGAGGTCGCGCAGGCACGTGCGTTGGCGCAGATTAGCGAGGCTCAGGTGGTGCGCGCCCGCCGCCGTGCTGCCGAGCGCGAGGCCGCGGCTCTGACCGAGCTTGCAGCTCCGTCTGTGCCCGAGACCCCTGCCGCCACCGAGACCCCTGCCGCCGACCTGCCGACCGAGAAGCCGGCAACGCGCACACGCCGTCGCACGGCTGTTAAGGCCGAGCAGGTTGCTGAACAGGTAACCCCCGAGCTCACTGAGGCTTCGGTCCGTTCCACGGCAGGGGAGGGCGCATCGCCTGCTGAGCCCGCTGCGCCTGTCGAGGCCAGCGAAGTTCCCGTTGTCGATCCGGCTTTGCGCCCGCACCGTCGCGGTCGCAAGCCCAAGGCCTTCGTCGAGGCAGAGAAGGCCGCAGCCGCAGCCGCCGCCGCTCGGGATGCTGCGGCGACCGCCGAGTCTGCAACCGCTGCCGATGCACCCGTCCAGGATGCTACGACTTCCGAGGCCGCTCCCGCCGATGTCGAGCCCGCCGACGTCCGTCCTGGTCGCAGCCATCGTACTGCTGCTAAGCGCACGTCCAAGGCCAAGGCTGCCAAGAAGGGTGCGTCCGAGGATTCCGCCGAGACGACCGCCGATGCATCGACTGATGCCGCCGAGCCCCAAGACGTCGAACAGCCTGCGTCCGAGAAGCCCAAGCGCGGTCGTAAGAAGTCCGCTAAGGCCAAGGCGTCCGAGCAGCAGGCTGATGCCGAAGCGCAGATTGATTCCGGCGCCGAGGCCAATGACGCCGCTGCGGCCAATGCCGGCGCCGCCGCAACCGATGGCGCCGCGCCCGCCGAGGCCGAAGACGGCGCTCGCCCCAACCGTCGCCAGCACAAGCGCAACGAGGAGCGCAACGATCGCAAGGACGAGCGCAACAACGACCGTCGCAACCGTCAGCGCGATCGCAAACAGCGCAACAAGGAGCGCAACGCCGCCCCCACCGAGCCCACGCTTTCGCGTGAGGAGCTCGCTGCCATGAAGGTCGCCGAACTGCGCGAGAAGGCCAAGGAGTTCGAGATCGAGACGACCGGCAAGAAGAAAGCCGAGCTCGTCGAGGAGATCTACGTCACCGCCGCGAAGGCCGAGGGCTTCCGCGACATCAAGGGCATTCTGCAGATTCGCCCGGACAGCTCCGGCATCATCCACGCCCATGGCTACATGAAGTCCAACGACGACGCCTTCGTGCCCGCCTACCTCATCCGCTCCGCGCGCCTGCGCACGGGCGACGTCATCGAGGGCTCGCTGCGTCCTTCGCGCGGCGGCGACAAGCGCGCCGGCCTCGCCAAAATCACGACCGTCAACGGTCTGGATCCCGAGCAGATTCGCAACCGCCCCAAGTTCGGCGACCTCACCCCGGTCTATCCTAACGAGCCGCTGCGCATGGAGCACGGCAAGGACTCCATTACCGGTCGCGCCATCGACATCGTGTCGCCGATCGGCAAGGGTCAGCGTGGCCTGATCGTGTCCCCGCCCAAGGCCGGCAAGACCACGATCCTCAAGAAGATCTGCCAGTCTATCTCGATTAACAATCCCGAGGTGCACCTCATCTGCCTGCTCGTCGACGAGCGCCCCGAAGAGGTCACCGATATGCAGCGTTCCATCAAGGGCGAGGTTGTTGCGTCGACCTTCGATATGCCCGCCGAAAACCACACTCGCGTGGCAGAGCTCGTCATCGAGCGCGCCAAGCGCATCGTGGAGCTGGGCGGCGATGTCGTGGTGGTGCTCGACTCCATCACGCGTCTTGCCCGTGCCTACAACTTGGCGGCGCCCGCCTCAGGTCGCATCCTTTCGGGTGGCGTCGATTCGGCGGCACTGTATCCGCCCAAGCGCTTCCTGGGCGCAGCCCGCAATATCGAGAACGGTGGCTCGCTCACCATCCTGGCCTCTGCCCTCATCGACACCGGTTCCAAGATGGACGAGGTCATCTTTGAGGAGTTCAAGGGCACCGGCAACATGGAGCTCAAGCTCGACCGCGACCTGGCCGATCGCCGCATTTTCCCGGCCATCGACCCCGTTGCCTCGGGTACGCGCAACGAGGACCTGCTGGTCGACGAGCAGATGCGCCCGTTTGTCTTTGGTCTGCGTCGCATCCTCGCCGGCATGAACAATACCGAGCGCGCAGCCGCATCGTTTATCAAGGGTCTTAAGGGCACCAACACCAACCAGGAGTTCCTGGTGCGTTCGGCTAAAAAACACAGCGACTACGAGCAGACGTTCTAGGTTGTCATCCACGCGCAGCGATAGTCATCAATGCGATAAAG
This sequence comes from Collinsella aerofaciens, assembly GCF_005845035.1. GTDB lineage: Bacteria > Actinomycetota > Coriobacteriia > Coriobacteriales > Coriobacteriaceae > Collinsella > Collinsella aerofaciens_I. The sequence goes on from NZ_SPFO01000010.1 coordinate 52,923, forward strand.
GGTCGGGGCTTTGAGCCTCGGCCCTTTTCCATATCGCCGCTCCGCGCTTATTTTTAACCATAAGAACGACGAGCAGCAGGTTTCCCGTTTCAATCCGACATCGTCGCTTGCAATCGACAGGGCGGTTTCGCATAATAGCTTTTAAGCTTCGCGACGGAAAACGCAGATGAATCGAACCATATACCGTTGCTTTGGGGCATAGCCCCGCTTCATCTTCTCTCGCGCAGCCAACTGAATGATGCGATTTGGGTGCTGGAAGATGGGGAGAGCTCATGGCTTCTTCTGATGCAACACAACGAGCAGTCCTTGCCGGACTTTCGTGCGGGATCGGCCTTGCCGCTCCCGTGGTTATGTATGCCGCGACGCTACCGTTTTCGTCGGTGAACGAGACGGTCGTGGCGGGTGCGGTTCCCTTCGCCGTGGGCGCGGTGGCGGGCGTGGGTATCTATGCCGCCTCGCTGGGTATCTCCGAGTACCGTGCGCAGCGTGAAGAGCGTCTGTTCCAGCCCGATGCCATGGGCGGTGCCGCCAATCTCAATCAGCATCAAAGCGAGTTCAAGACCGCCTCGATTCCAGCTCAGCAGCAGGATGCGACTCCTTACGCTGCGGTTTCTGCTTCTCAGGCTCAGCCGGAGCAGTCTACCTCGGCATTCCTTTCCGGCCTGACTGGTGCGTTCCAGCGCCGTCATGCCGATGATGGTGTCCCTACCATCGCTCGAGCTGCAGATGCTATGGACGAGGACGAGGCTTGGTCCATGATCGACAGTATGCTCGACGACGATTCGCCGGTGAGCTGCGACCCTGCACACTCGCGCGACGTCTATCAAGTCGCCATCGACGAGCTCACCAACGGCGGGCAGACAGGCTCCTTCAATCGTGACGACATCGCCGCCGCGGCGCGCGCCGTGTCGGGCTCCCAGGCCGCCCCTGCGGGCAGCACGGCGGCTTTCGTGGCACTCGTTGCCAACGCGGCAGCCAATAACGCCTACAACGCTACCTCGGGCGACGCGAACGCTTCTGTCGACAATTCGTACGTTGATGAAGCCATGGCCGCGGACGAGGAGGCCGTTGCCGCCCGCCGTGCCGCCGAAAGCTCGCTGTGGGGCGCTCCTGCCCGGCAGCAGGCGGCTGAGGCTGCGCCGTACAATGCAAACCTCGCCAGCATGCCTATCATCTCCGGTGCCGCGGACATCGATCTTGACGACCTCGATGAACCCGCAGCCATCACCGCATCTATTGAAGCCCAAGATCGCATCGACACCGGCGACCTTCCGGACGCCTCGCTCGAGGTTGATGTCCCCATGGCCGATTACTCGGGCCACGAGGACATGTGGGCCGCCGCCACCGCGATTCTGGATGAGATTGACGAGCCCGCTCCTGTTGCCGCCCCCGCTCCCGTCGCTGCCCCTCAGCCTGCTGCCCCCGCTTATGTCGGCCGTCACAGCGCTGTGTTTCCCGAGGATACCGCCCGTATCTCGCGCGAGAGCATTGAGCGAGCCGAGGCTATTGCCGCCGGCATTATGGAAAATCGTCGTCACGAGCGCGTCAATCAGATTCTCGAGGAAGAGATCGAGCGCCTGCAGTCCTCTACCGCCAAGCGTACGGGCCGTGCCTATCTGAGCGTTATCGAGGGCGGTACCGCCAGCTTCGCGCCGCTCCGCGCGGAGGCATAACTTCTGCATGGTTAAGATCAATCGAAAATGGGCGGTTGTAACCTGCCTGATGGCGCTCTTGATCTGGGGCAATTCGCTGGTTCCCGGCTCGGGGTCGGGCTCGCTGAGCCTGACGGTCATGGAAGCTATCCGCGGTTTCCTGCACGGCGTGGGACTTCCATATGAATGGGTGACCAACTTTGTTGTTCGCAAGTGCGCGCATTTTACCGAGTATATGGTGCTCGGCATCCTGGCAACGCACGCCTTTGATCTTGAGGGCCGGCGCACCTTTGACGTGCTGCTGCCCACGGCGGTGTTCCTGCTGCTGATTCCCTCGATCGACGAGACGATTCAGCTCTTTGTGCCGGGACGCGCCGGCATGATCACCGATGTGATGATCGACTGCTGTGGGGCGGCGACGGGCGTTGTGCTCCGATATCTCTTACGGTCGCTGATGTGCGCCAAAAAGGCCGCCTAGGACGTATCGTTTGGTCCTAGGCGGCCTTTTTTATTTGAGGGCTTATATGAAGCGTGGTGGCGTCGTTCCGTAGATCGGATTTGCCGGGCGCACCACGCCCTGTGGGTGCGTCTGCTACTGAAGCGCCTGTGCGCCCAGGGCCAGGCAGCCCATGATGCCCTGCTTGCCCTCGAGGCTGTTGTTGACGATGTAGTTATCGATGTCGTTGACCTCGGGCGTGACGATATAGCCGTTGAGCATCTCGGCGCACTTCTTGCGCGCGAGTGGCACGATGGGAGTGTGGTCGGCCACGCCGCCGCCGATGATAATCTTTTGCGGTGCGTAGCACAGCGTGTAGGTCATGAGCGCCTGTGCCAGATAGCCGGCGAGCAGGTCCATGGCCTCCGGGTCATCGGCCATGTCTCCGGCGCTCCTGCCATCCCAGCGCTTTTTGACGCCGGGACCTGCAATGAGGCCCTCGAGGCAGTTGTCGTGGAAGGGGCAGGCGCTGTGCTCGCCAATAGTGTCGCGCGGGTCGCGCGTGACCAGGATGTGGCCAGCCTCGGGATGCATCATGCCGTGCACGAGCTGGCCGCCCGAGAGCACGCCGGCGCCCACGCCGGTGCCGATGGTCAGATACACAACGTCAGTGAGGCCTTGGGCGCAACCAAAGGTGACCTCGCCCAGGCAGGCGACGTTGACGTCGGTGTCGTAGCCGCAGGGGACATTGAGCTCGTTTTGGATAGTGCCCAGCAGGTCAAAGTAGCGCCATGCCGTCTTAGGGGTCTCTAGGATCTTGCCGTACTGCGGCGAAGCGGGGTTGACCGCGGTGGGGCCAAAGGCGCCAATGCCCAGCGCAGCGATGCCCTTGTCGGCAAACCATGCGTTGACGGCCTCAACGGTCTCCTGCGGGGTCGTGGTCGCGATCTGCTCGCGCTCTAGGACCGTACCGTCTGCATAGCCCGTGGCGCAGACCATCTTGGTGCCACCGGCCTCGAGCGCTCCGATAAGCTGCTGCTCTGCCATAGTATTCCTCTCTCTGGGACGAGTTGCTCCGTGACTAAAGTATAGAGCTCTAAACCATTTAAGAAAGCGCTATAGAAAGAAGCCTCGCAACGCGGCGGGCGGTGCGAGGCTTCTTTGGTTGCTTTAGTTGCCGGGCCGTCCTTACCCGCGCGGCTTGATTTTATCACGTAGCGACTTGAGGTTCTCCAGCGCCGCGTTAAGCGTCTCGTCTCGCTTGGCAAAGTGGAAACGAATCAGATGGTTGACGGGCTCGCGGAAGAAGCTCGAGCCGGGCACGGCGCCCACACCCACTTTAGACGCGAGGTCCTCACAGAATTCGAGGTCGCTGTCATAGCCAAACTCAGAGATGTCCATCATGACGTAGTAGGCGCCCTGCGGCACGTTATGCTCAAGACCGATGCTGTCGAGTCCCTGGCAGAACAGGTCGCGCTTGGCGGTGTAGAGGTCGAGGACCTCATCGTAATAGCTGTCGTCGAAGTTGAGGGCGGTGACGACAGCTTCCTGCAGGGGAGCGGCGGCACCCACGGTGAGGAAGTCGTGGACCTTCTTGATGCGCTCGGTGATCTCGGCAGGGGCGATGGTGTAGCCCAGGCGCCAGCCGGTGATGGAGTAGGTCTTGGACAGCGAGCTGCAGCTGATGGTGCGCTCAAACATGCCGGGCAGCGTGGCCATATAGACGTGCTCGTGGGGCGCGTAGACGATGTGCTCGTATACCTCGTCTGTAATGCAGTAGGTGTCGTACTTTTTGCAGAGGTCGGCGATAAAGGTGAGCTCCTCGCGCGTAAAGACCTTGCCGCAGGGGTTGGAAGGGTTGCACAGGACGATGGCCTTGGGGTCGTTGTCGCGGAAGGCCGCCTCGAGTGTCTCGCGGTCAAAGTCGAATGAGGGTGGGTTGAGCGGCACGTAGATGGGCTCGGCACCCGAAAGGATCGTGTCGGCGCCGTAGTTCTCGTAGAACGGCGAGAAGATGACGACCTTGTCGCCGGGGTTGGTGACCGTCATCATGGCGGCCATCATGGCCTCGGTGGAGCCGCAAGTGACTACGATATTCTCGTTGGGGTTCACCGGCATGCCCATAAAGTGCTCCTGTTTGGCGGCGAGCGCCTCGCGCATGGCCTGGGAGCCCCAGGTGATGGAGTACTGGTGGTAAAGCGGCTTGGGGTCGGTGGCGATGGTGCCCAGACTATTGAGCAGCTGCGCCGGGGGATCGAAGTCGGGGAAGCCCTGCGACAGGTTGACGGCGCCATACTTGTTGGAGATGCGCGTCATACGGCGGATGACCGAATCGGTAAACGTTGCCGTGCGGTTGGAGAGTTCTTTCATGCCGGTCCTTTCGAGCATTTGCAGTGGGGCAAGTTTACTCCTATGAAACCGGTGGGATTTGCTCGAAATGGATCCGAAAAACTCTTTTCAAAATTCTTGAAAATTGGGGCTTGCATCGCGTGGCGTTCCTTGCAATAATAGTCGAGCGCGAAGCGCACAGGACACGGTGGGTGTAGCTCAGTTGGCTAGAGCGACGGGTTGTGGTCCCGTAGGTCGAGGGTTCGAGTCCCTTTACCCACCCCAGTTCTTGCTTCGTGTTGATATCGGGTCGTTAGCTCAGTTGGTAGAGCAGGGGACTCTTAATCCCAAGGTCCAGGGTTCGACCCCCTGACGGCCCACCACACGATATCTCCTCTAAAGTCCGCCACAACGGACTTTAGCTTTGGGTCGTTAGCTCAGTTGGTAGAGCAGGGGACTCTTAATCCCAAGGTCCAGGGTTCGACCCCCTGACGGCCCACCCAAAGATTGTTAAAGCGACTGGCTCAGGCTGGTCGCTTTTTTGTTGACCTCGTATGGGGTCGAACCCGTAAGGGCGCGGAGCTGAGGAAATACGTAAGCATTTACCAGCGTAGCGCGCAAGGCGCCTTGGCGCCGCAGCGGCCGCCTGCGCAGCAGGCTGACCCCCTGACGGCCCACCAAAGCATGTTAAAGAGACTGGCTTCGGCTGGTCGCTTTTTTGTTGACCTCGCATGGGGTCGAACCCGAAAGGGCACAGCCGCTTTCACAGATCGAGCCTACCCTGGGGATCGGTAAAACCGTCAGTACCCTCCTTGAGTTTCTTCTCGTCTGCCTTCACGCGACGCTCGAGCTTTTTTGTATCCTCGGCAGGCGGTAGGTTCTCGGGGACAATTCCGCGGTCGATAAGGCTGCCACGCACGCTTGTGTTGTTCTCGACGTGCTCTTGCTTGATCTGGTCCAAGCCGTACAGGTCGTGTTCCTCGGCGTTGAAGGCCGTCATCGAGTTCGTAAGGTCCTTTGCTTTGATGAGGACATCGGCTAACCTGTCCGCCAATGCCGCGCTCTTGGGTACGCCGAGCTGCTGCTTCATTTCCGCCGTGCTTCTGCCGCCGAATAACGCCTCATCGCCCTTCGACTTGATGATCGCGAATCCTTTGGAGTCCACGCCGCGTTTGAACGCAATACCCGAGAGCTGTTTCTCTGAATCGGATAGCGAGTGGCGCGCCTGCAAGCGCTGAATCTCTGCGAAGCGCTGCTCTATGAGCTCTTGGCGGCGCGTCTGCACGGCAAAGTATGCCTGGGCGAGCGCGATCTCTGGCTTGTTTGAATCTCCGTTCTGTGCGATTAAATAGCATGCATAGCGCGTAAGTTTGTAGTCTTTAACCGCGCGAGCGGCGACACCGGCAGTTACCATTTTCGTGGTGTCACGAAAATGGGAATCAACTGGAGTTTTGTTTGTTTCGCACGAGACTTTTGCCCTCTTAACAACTTCGGCGAAGTTCTCCCATCGAGTGTACCCCATGGGTTCCATTAAATCGCGTGCGAGCCAATACTCAACGCCGTCTTCCACATTGGCGTAGCAATCAAGTTTGACACGCCACTTCTCGATATCACTACTGTCCATATCTCCTCCTCGCTGGTCTATTCTCTGTGCGGGCTTTGCCCGCTCTGTATTCAGAATTAGAATACGCTGCCGTGCGGACACGAATGAGCCCCGAGCCACTTCGAGCTCACGGGGCCCATAGATATCGATTAGTTGTGTTCTGCTTTAGATAGGTGTCCAGTTTAATCCGCTCGATAGTGTGATCCGAGACTTTCGGTTCGCTTACGCATGGCTTTGACCATTTCCTGTGCTAGTTGAATCTGCGATTGCAGGCGGGCGAGGGCTGCGACTTCGCTGTCCTGGGCTTTCTGTGTGCTCAAGGTCGTTGCCTCTGTCTTCAAGCCCTCAAACTCGTGTAATGCCTCGGATAGGCCCGTCTCGGTGCGGTTGATCATGCAATAGGTGCTCATCGTGTGCTTAAGGCCGTGTGTCAGGCGTTCGGCATCTGTTGTGGCAATGCCGTAGTGGGGGAGGTCGATATCCGCCATCAGGGCTGTCTCAGGCTCTTGCTGCGCTGCAAGGGCTGCCGATGCGCCTGCGATGCGTCCGAATACGATGCCGTTGGCACTTGACAAGCCACCAATGCGGTCGGCGCCGTGCATGCCGCCTGTCGCCTCGCCGCAAGCGTAGAGGCCCTCAACGCCCGTGTGCGCAGTCTTATCGATCTTAATACCGCCGTTAGCGGCGTGGGCGTACATCGCAACGCGCATCTCGTCAGTCGGGGCGATGCCGTGCTCGTCTTGCAGCCAGTTGGCAAAGGTCTGCACAAACTCTGGGATATCCTCGCGGGGGAAGTCGTAGTGGAGTGCCAGACCTTCGGCACCTGCCTGATCGATGGCAAGATCGATGGCGCGGGAGGCCAAGCGTGACGTGAAGGGGCCATATCCGGAGCGCTGTTCAAGCAGATCGTCCAGCTTGTCGTCGGCGATATCGACCGGCTGGTAGAACTTGACGTAGCGCCAGGTCTTTTCGTTAAAGACAAGGTTGCGTTTGGGCTCGATGAAGCCCGGCATCATCTGCATGAACTCTATATTAGTGAGCGTTGCGCCGTGTGCCAGCGCGATGGCCTGTGAGGAGCTGAGCACGTCGGCTGAAGTGAGGCTTCGCTCGAACAGGCCACCCGTGCCGCCCGCAGCGATGATGGTGGCCTTGGCTGCCATAGGTACGAGATGCTTGTTTGTGCGGTCGTAGAGCGTGGCGCCGACAATCTTTCCGGGCGTGTCCTCAACAAGGTCGATAAGCTCATGGCGGGGGAGCAGACGAATGCCGAGCGACTCGATCCGGGCCGTCAGAGCGTCCTCAAGGGGCTTGCGGGTGAGGCCGCGCCACATGCGCATTTTGTGGTCAAAGCAGGGGATAAATTGCTTTTGCTGGGCGCTCTCGGCACTTTGCGGACGCTTGAGCTCAACGCCCAGGTCTTGCTCGAGCCATTCAATTGCTTGGGGAATGCCGTGGACAAACGTCTGGACAAGCTCGGGGTCGGCGACACCGCCGCCGACGGTCTGGATGGTGTCGATGAGGTCTTGTTCGTCGTCTTCGTCGATGGGGCCAATAAGGCCGAGGCCCCAGGTGCCCGGAAAGAAGCTCGATCCGCTCATAGTCTTGCCGGCGCTTGCCACAGTGACGGTTGCACCCGTGCGTGCCGCTTCGATGGCGGCGCAAAGGCCCGCAATGCCAGATCCAATTACCAGTACATCAGTCGATTCCATCGGATTCCTTTCTCGTCCGGCGCATTGTCGCACGGGTGATCGGCAATGGGGTCGCAAAGACTCGGCAAATCGGTAAAGGGCAAATATGGCAGGTGGGCGTCATGGACGCTCTGACGTTCCATCTCATCACATCTCGTATTTCGCCGCAACTGACATATCGGCATTAGCTACCCTGCGACAGCGCATACAAAAAGAGCCGCCACCTCGAAAGGTAGCGGCTCTAAAGCTCAACTATATGAGCATCGCGCGGGCGCGATTAGGCCTTGAGGGCCTCCTCGACGGCGACAGCGCAAGCGACGGTGGCACCGACCATGGGGTTGTTGCCCATGCCGATGAGACCCATCATGTCGACGTGCGCAGGCACGGAGGAAGAACCGGCGAACTGGGCGTCGGAGTGCATACGGCCCATGGTGTCGGTCATGCCGTAAGAGGCAGGGCCGGCGCCCATGTTGTCCGGGTGCAGGGTACGGCCAGTGCCGCCACCAGAAGCGACGGAGAAGTACTTCTTGCCAGCCTCGATGCGCTCCTTCTTGTAGGTGCCAGCGACGGGGTGCTGGAAGCGCGTGGGGTTGGTGGAGTTACCGGTGATCGAGATGTCGACGTTCTCGTGCCACATGATGGCAACGCCCTCGCGGACGTCGTCGGAGCCGTAGCAGTTAACGGCAGCGCGGGGACCGTCGGAGTAGGGGATGGTCTCGACGACCTTGAGCTCGCCCGTGTAGTAGTCGAACTGGGTCTTCACATAGGTGAAGCCGTTGATACGGGCGATGATCTGGGCGGCGTCCTTGCCCAGACCGTTGAGGATAACGCGCAGCGGCTTCTTGCGAGCCTTGTTGGCGTTCAGAGCCAGACCGATAGCGCCCTCAGCGGCAGCGAAGGACTCGTGGCCGGCCAGGAAGGCGAAGCACTCGGTGTCGTCGGAGAGCAGCATAGCGCCCAGGTTGCCGTGGCCCAGACCGACCTTGCGGTCCTCAGCGACGGAGCCGGGGACGGTGAAGGCCTGGATGCCCTCGCCGATGATGGCGGCAGCCTCAGAAGCGGACTTGGCGCCACGCTTGACAGCGAGAGCGCAACCGAGGGTGTAGGCCCACTCGGCGTTCTGGAAGGCGATGGACTGGGTGTTGTTGACGATCTCACGCGGGTTGAAGCCCTTGTCGGTGCAGATCTGCAGAGCTTCCTCGAGGGAGGCGATGCCGTTGTCGGCGAGGCACTTGTTGATCTTGTCAGCGCGGCGCTCGTAACCTTCGAACGTAACAGTCATAGTTATTTCCCTCCCTTTCTACTCGTGAACCGGGAACACGCTGGCGACGGAGTGAGTCTCCTCGTCGGTGCGCGGGTCGATGTACTTGGCAGCGTTCTCCCACTGACCATAGTGGCCCATAGCGCCAGCGATGGCCTCCTCGGGGGTCTTGCCGGCCTTGACGGCGTCGGTGAACTTGCCGAGGTTCAGGAACTCGAATGCGATGATCTCGTTCTTGTCGTTGAGAGCCATGCGGGTGACGTAGCCCTGAGCGAGCTCGAGGTAACGAGCGCCCTTGGCCTTGGTGCCGAACATGGTGCCGACCTGAGAGCGAAGGCCCTTGCCGAGGTCGTCGAGGGAAGCGCCCACGGGCAGGCCGCCCTCGGAGAACGCGGTCTGGCTGCGGCCGTAAACGATCTGCAGGAAGATCTCGCGCATAGCAACGTTGATGGCGTCGCAGACGAGGTCGGTGTTGAGGGCCTCGAGGATGGTCTTACCGGGAAGGATCTCGGAAGCCATGGCGGCAGAGTGGGTCATGCCCGAGCAGCCGATGGTCTCAACGAGGGCCTCCTCGATGATGCCGTCCTTGACGTTCAGCGTGAGCTTGCAGGCGCCCTGCTGAGGTGCGCACCAACCCACACCGTGCGTAAGACCGGAGATATCGGAAATCTCCTTAGCCTGGACCCACTTGCCCTCCTCGGGGATGGGTGCGGGGCCGTGGTATGCACCCTTGGCAACGGGGCACATGTTCTCCACTTCCTGTGAGTACTGCATGCCTCTCCTCTCTATCGTGTTGGCGTCCCGTCTGGGGGTCGTGGCTGGCGATTGCCGGGCGACCCTTCGAAAGGGACATGACATGCAGCCCCTATAATACCGCGAAATGCACGGAATATTCGGCGAACGGCTCAGTTTTCGTAGCGAGAAGTCCGGAAGTTTTAATTGAAACGGTTTAACTCTATGTTCTGTGGTCGTGAACTCCCGCAGAGGGGGTCCGTTTTTGGCAAGCTTTTGGTCAGCTCTTGTAAGCGTTGCAGGGGTTGACCTGTTGCAACGGTGCCGTTCGCCGCCTGTTTACTGCCTTTGGCCGCGCGAGTGTATTGTTTTGCGTGAATGTTTTGATGGCACGCTTCAATCGTGCTGTATTGGATGGCAAGCAGATCCCGGCGAAGGGAGCGCCATGCAGCGCGTTTGGAGAACGGTTACCGGCTTTTACCATGTCTGTGCCCGCGGTACGGGCAAGCAGCTCATCTTTGAGAGCGATGAAGACCGGTGGGAGTTTTTGGAACTGATGCGTGACTGCTGCCGGGAGGAGGGTGTGACGGTTATCGCCTGGTGCCTTATGGGCAATCACGTGCATTTGGTGCTTGCAGATTACGAGGACAGGATGAGCGCGGCAATGCACCGGCTGCTTTTGACGTACGCGCGGCGGTTCAATAAGCGCACGGGGCGCACAGGCCATCTGTTCCAAAACCGTTTTGACCGGCGCTCGCTCGATACCGATTGGCAGGTGATGGAGGCTATTCGCTCTGTACACGCCGATCCGCAGGAGGTGGGCGTTAGCCTAATCGAGCGTTATCCCTGGAGCAGCTTTGCGGAGCATTTGTGCGCTTACGACGGTGACGCGGCTGATGTCGCGAGGGGATTTTCCGATCCTTCTTGTGTGCTTGAGCTCTTTGGTTCTGCCGAGGGCTTTATTGCCTATTCGCTTTCGACGCCCGACGGCAGTGAACCAGCGCTGTGCGATATGAAAGAGACGGAGTGGGAACGCCATGCCTTTGCCGGCAAGTTGGCGAAGAGTCTCGGGGTTCCGCTCAACGGGGTTAAAACTGCACCGCCGGCGCAGCGCGATACCGTTATTGTTGGATTGAACAATGCCGGCTTTACGGTGCGCCAGATTGAGCGGTATACCGGGATTGGCAAAAGTACCGTCTCTCGTATCGTGCGCGCTTATGCGCGGGTGAAAGCACAGACTGAGCTCTCGGAATAGAAAATGGCCGAACCACTCTTGTCAAGCGATTCGGCCAACAAAAATCTTAAGATTTGGGACAAATACTACTGATTATTTTGTCCCGTGAGCATGCCGTCGAGGGTGCGCCAGGCGAGCTCGGCGCATTTGACGCGGGCGGGCATGTGCGAGATGTCCTGGAGCTGGGCGGCCTCATCCAGGTCTTCCAGATCCTCCTCGGAGAGCTGCTCGCCGCGGATCATGGCGAGGAAGAGCTCTGCCAGGCGGTGAGCTTCCTCGACGGTCTCGCCGGTGATGAGGTCGGCCATGATGTCGGCGCTGGCCTGGCTGATGGCGCAGCCATGACCGGTAAAGGAGGCCTCCTCGATCACGCCATTCTCGACACGCAGCTGCAAGGTGAGCTCGTCTCCGCAGCTGGGGTTGATACCGTCGTGCTCGTGCGTGGGAGCATCCATCTCGTACTTATAGTCGGGGTGCGAGTTGTGCTCCATAAACGTGGTGGAGGTGTACAGATTACCCATTGAACGTGCTCCAAACGTGATGCAGGCCGGCGATGAACTTGTCGATGTCGGCCTTGTCGTTGTAGAAGGCCACGCTGGCGCGGCAGCAGGCAAGGTTCTCGACGCCCAGCCAAGTGAGCAGCGGCTGCGCGCAGTGGTGGCCGGCGCGGATGCAGACGCCGTCCATGTCCATGATGCTCGCGACGTCGTGCGGGTGAATTCCCTTGACGTTAAAGCTCACAACGCCGTGGTGGTTGTCCCAGTAGATGGAACCGATGATTTGGACAAAGTCGAGCTGCATGAGCTCGCCCATCAGGTAGTGGACGAGTGCCTGCTCGCGGGCCTGGATGTTCTCGTAACCCACCGTGTTGACTAGGTAATTAAGGGCGGCGCCCGTGGCGAAGATGCCGGCGGCGTCCTGCGTGCCGGCCTCGAACTTCTCGGGGACGGGCGCCCAGACGGCGTCCTGCTCGGTGACCGAATCGATCATCTCGCCGCCGGTGAGCATGGGCGGCATGGCGTTCAGCAGGTCCATCTTGCCCCACAGCACGCCGATGCCCATGGGGCCCATGGCCTTGTGCGCGCTAAAGGCAAAGAAGTCGGCTCCCAGGTCGGCCACATCGACCGGCATGTGCGGCAGCGACTGTGCGCCGTCGACGACCAGATAGCCGCCGTACTTGTGCACAAGCTTGCCGAGGTTCTTGACCGGGTTCTCGACGCCCAGCACGTTAGAAACCTGACCCACGGCCAGAATCTTGGTCTTGGGACCAACCTTGGCAAGAACCTCCTCGGTGGTGAGCTGGCCGGTCTTGGTAGGGTAGAGGTAGACGAGCTTGGCGCCGGTCTCGCGGCAGACCTGCTGCCACGGAATCAGGTTGGAGTGGTGCTCCATGATGGTGATGACGACCTCGTCACCGGGCTCGAGCACCGTGGGTGCAAAGCTCTTGGCGACCAGGTTGAGCGACTCGCTCGTGTTGCGGGTGAAGACGACTTCGTTGGCCTGGGCGGCGCCGATGAGGTCGGCGATCTGCTGGCGGACCTTCGCGATGGCATCGGTGGCCTCGACGGACAGCGAGTACAGGCCGCGCAGGGGGTTGGCGTTCATACGCTGGTAGAAGTCGCGCTCGGCGTCGAGCACGCAGGCGGGGCGCTGCGCGGTGGCGGCGCTATCGAGGAAGGCGATCTCGGGGTGCTGCTGGAACAGCGGGAACTGGTCCTTGTAGGGGTTGGTCTCGATGTCCACGGTGGGCCAGCCGCGCGAAGCCTCGTCGCTGGCGTCGAGCTCCATGGGCTCGGGGGCAGTACAGGTGTCGCATTTAACGTGCTCGGTGTCGATCATGCGAGCTCCTCTTCAAAGTTGTCGATCAGGTTGTTGCCCAAGCGGACGACGGCTGCGCGGGTGCGCTCGTCGGTGGCGGAAAGCGCGGCGTCCTCCAGCTTGGCGCGAATGAACAGGTCCTCGGCGGCGTTTTGGTCAAGGCCGCGGCAGGCGAGATAGAACAGTTGCTCGTCGCGGACGTGGCCGATCGTGGCGCCGTGGTTGCCGGCGACGTCGTCCTCGTCGCAGAGAATGACGGGAACGGTCTTGTTGTCGACGCCCTTGTTGGCCAAAAGCACCGTCTCGCGCTCGGTGCCGGTTGCGCCCTTGCAGCCGTGCACGAGGTCGATGGTGCCACGGTAGACCTTCTTGGACGTGCCGGTCAGCACGCCGTTGGCGTCGATCTCGCACTCGGTCTTGCGGCCGCGGTGGCGCAGCTCGTAGTTAAAGTCGCGCACCTGCTCGCGGGCGCCCAAGTAATCAGTATCGATCGTCACCTTGGCGGTATCGCCCAGCAGGTCGCCGGCAAGGCCGGTGGCGCTGGCGCCAGCACCCAGGACGGTGTGCTGCACGTTGACGCGCGCGCCCTCGTCCAGGAACAGGCCGGTGTCGTCGAGCGCGATCCAGCTATCGTCGAGCGTCTGCGTGCAGGTCACGTTGACGGTGGCGTACTCGTGGGCGCACACGCGTAGCGCGGAGCCCACGACGCCTTGGCCGGCAACGGGGGAGTCCAGGGCTATGCGCAGGTCGAGCGTTGCCTGCGGACGGGCGACGACATCGATGGCGGCGATGGCCGCGGCAGCGTCGACGCCACTCACGCGCACTGTAACCGTGGCGTGCTTGTATGCGGGCACATCGATGACGACGCGCTTGGTGGCGTGGTCGGCCAGGTAGGTGTAGGTAGCCTCGCCCATGCCAGTCTCGAAGGCCTCGGCAGGGGAGAGCTCCTCCTCGAGCTTGATGGCGCCGGCCTGGTAGATGGAGGTGGCGGGCACGTCGAGCTCGGTCTCGGGCGTGATGCGGGCGCGGTCGGCGGCGTCGCCGGGGGCGGAGGCGCGGTGCTCGGGGAAGCGCTCGGCCATGGTGTCCATGGCGGCTTCGAACGCGTCTGCCACGCCAGTAAACTGCTCGTCCAAGCCCTCGACCTCAACGGCCTCGGTGGGAGCGGCGGCAAGCTCGTCAGAGAGCTCGAGCTTGGTCTGATTCATCTTCAGCCAGCCCCAAGTGGCGGCCGGCATCGCGTTGACCTGCTCAAGGGTGGTAGCAGCGGTGTTAGTGGTCTGTTTCATTATCCGATCGCTCCTTCCATCTCGAGCTTGATCAGGTTGTTCATCTCGACGGCGTACTCCAGCGGCAGCTCCTTGGAGACCGGGTTGGCAAAGCCGTTGACGATCATGGTACGGGCCTCTTCCTCCGAGATACCGCGGCTCATCAGGTAGAACACCTTGTCGTCGCCGATACGTCCGATGGTGGCCTCGTGGCCGATGTCGACGTTCTTGGCGCGGATGTCCATGGCTGGAATAGTGTCGGAGCGGCTTTGGTCGTCGAGCATCAGCGACTGGCAGCTCACGGTTGCCTTGGAGCCCTCGGCCTTAGGCGTGGCCACGATGGAGCTGCGGAAGGTCTGGATACCGCCGCTCTTAGAGATGCCCTTGGTCTCGACGGTTGCCGAGGTATCGGGTGCGTTGAGCACGACCTTGCAGCCGGTGTCGAGGTTTTGACCGGCGCCGGCAAAGGTGATGCCGGTAAAGCTCGAGCGGGCGCGGCGGCCGTTGAGCACGCTCATGGGGTAGAGGTAGCCCACGTGGCTGCCGAAGGAGCCGCTGATCCACTCGATGTCGCCGTCCTCGTCCACGCGCGCACGCTTGGTGTTGAGGTTGTACATGTTCTTGGACCAGTTCTCGATGGTCGAGTAGCGCAGGTGCGCACGCTTGCCCACAAAGAGCTCCACAGCGCCGGCGTGGAGGTTGGCCACGTTGTACTTGGGCGCGGAGCAACCCTCGATAAAGTGCAGGTCGGCATCGTCCTCGACGATGATGAGCGTGTGCTCAAACTGGCCGGCGCCCTTGGCGTTAAGGCGGAAGTAGCTCTGCAGCGGAAAATCGAGCTTGGTGCCCTTGGGAACGTAGACAAACGAGCCGCCCGACCACACGGCGCCGTGCAGGGCCGCAAACTTGTGGTCGGTGGGCGGGATGAGCGTCATGAATTTCTCGTGGATGAGCGGCTCCCACTGCGGATCGTGCAGGGCTTCCTCAATACCGGAGTAGACGATGCCCATCTTGGACGCCGTGTCCTGCATGTTGTGGTAGACCAGCTCGGAGTCGTACTGCGCGCCGACGCCCGCCAGGTAGCTGCGCTCGGCCTCGGGGATGCCCAAGCGCTCAAAGGTGTTCTTGATGTCGTCGGGCACCGACTCCCAGTCGTGCTTTTGGTCGGTGTTGGGCTTGACGTAGGTGACGATGTTGTCCATGTCCAGGCCCTCGATGGAGGGGCCCCACGTCGGGTCGGGAAAACGATTGAAGATCTCGAGGGACTTTAAGCGCAGGTCGAGCATCCACTGCGGCTCGTCCTTCTTGGCGCTGATCTCGCGCACGATGTCGGGCGTGATGCCGGCGTCGAGGCGCTCGAATCCCTCCTCGCCATAGGTGAAGTCGTAGAGGCTGCGGTCGATGTCCGCGACCTCGGTGCGGTTCTTGGTCATTGCGTCGCCCCTTTACGCCTGCTGCTCGGCAACGGCGGACTCGGCCTGGGCGCGCTGCTCGGCGGCCTCGCGCTCGAAGGTCTCAAAGCCGTTCTTGTCGATCCAGGGGATCAGCGAGGCGTCGTCCTCGCGTACGATGTGGCCCTTGACCATAACGTGGACGCGGTCGACATCCAGGTGCTCCAGGATACGCGTGTTGTGCGTGATGATGAGCATGGAGCCGTCGCAGCTCTTGCGGTAGGCGTCCATGCCGTGGCTGACGGTGGACAGGGCGTCGACGTCCAGGCCGGAGTCGGTTTCGTCCAGGATGGCGAGCTTGGGCTGCAGCAGCAGGAGCTGGAGCATCTCGACCTTCTTCTTCTCGCCGCCCGAGAAGCCCACGCCCAGCTCGCGGTTGAGGTAGGCGGTGTCCATGTTGAGCTCGGCCGCGAGCTCCTTGACGCGACGGCGGAACTCCTTGCCCTTCATCTCCAGGCCGGGGCGGCCGGCGATGCTGGCGCGCAAAAAGCTCGACAGCGGCACGCCCGGGATCTCGACCGGAGCCTGGAAGCTCAGGAACAGGCCGGCGCGCGAACGCTTGTCGGTGGTGAGCTCGGTGATGTCCTGGCCGTCAAAGACGATGCGGCCGTCGTTGACCGTGTAAACAGGGTCGCCCATGACCAGGTGGCCGAGGGTGGACTTGCCGGCGCCGTTGGGTCCCATCAGCACGTGGGTCTCGCCGGCGGCGACGTTAAGGTTGACGTTGTGGAGGATGGTCTTCTCGTCCACGGAGGCGGTCAGACCTTCGATGGAAAGCAGCGGATTTGCGCTCATGCTGTCCCTCTCTGTATATGGTGTACTCATAGGTGTACTAAACCCTAGGAATCTTCTCGGAATAAAGTTACTATGGGTTCGGCGTTAGTCAAGGGAAAACCCGACTAATCCACTCGACTTTTCAAATTCTGGGACAAAATAACCTGTTGTGTTTGTCCCACTTGCTTTAAATTTGGGACAACAAACCTGGTTATGTTGTCCCAGCAACGATGGGAGGGTAGGTATGCTCATTTCCTCTAAGGGCCGCTATGCCCTCCGACTGATGATCTATATCGCAGCGCTTGGTGATGCCGGGGGCAAGATCGCCCTGCGCGAGGTCGCCGACCGCGAGCATATCTCACAAAAGTATCTGGAGCAGCTGGTTCGTCCGCTTATGAAAGCGGGCCTGCTTAAGAGCGTACGCGGTAAGGGCGGCGGCTACATGATGGCCAAGGACCCGGCCGAGGTGCGCGCCGGCGACATCCTGCGTGCCGTCGAGGGCAGCACGGCTCCAGTGGCGTGCGACGGCATCGACAACAGCTGCACCCGTAGTGATCTGTGCTCAACGGTCAAGTTCTGGCGCGGTCTGGACGACGTAATCGAAAAGTACGTCGACGGCGTGACGTTGGCCGACCTAGCCGCCGTCCCCGAGATCAACTTTGACATTAAGCTGTAGGGGTGCAAATGGCATCTCTCGACAAGGTGTACAAGCAAATCGAAGTTTTTGCTCGGGAATGTGACGCCGAGAAGGTCGTGTTGTTTGGTTCTCGTGCTCGAGGCGACAACTTGCCCAAGAGCGATATTGACATCGCCGTAGCAGGTTGCCGGGATTTCGGCCGTTTCTCATATTTGATCGAGGAACATCTTGATACTCTTTTAGATGTAGATGTCGTCAATCTCGACGAGTCCCTATCGCAGCAATTGCTCGATGAGATTGCCAAGGATGGTGTGATTCTGTATGAAAAAATATGAGAACTTTGTTAGCGCCTTGGCGAATCTTGAGGATGCGCCCAATCAGGATCTCAACAATGATTTTGTTCAGAGTGGATTGATTAATAAGTTCAATCTTCAATTTGAACTGAGCTGGAAGCTCCTTAAGCGTCTGCTCGAGTATGAGGGCGCCACGCTTGCCGCGTCGGGGTCTCCTCGTGCCATCTTGAAGGAGTCCTACCGATTCTACGACTTTATTGATGAGGCAGCCTGGCTGGATATGCTCAGAGACCGCAATACGAACGTCCATATCTACGACAACAAGCTCGCTCAAGATTTGATTCAGCGCATCTTGAACGTCTATATTCCCGCTTTCTGTCAGTTGAGAGACGGGCTGACGAAACGTTACGGCGAGCTTCTGTTGGCGCCCGACGACCAGTTTGTCTAATTCCTTAAGATTTCGCGGAGGGTGGTTGATTTCCGATCTCAGCCGAACACATTGAGCAAATAGGCCATTCCCGCAGCTAGCCGAACGCCCCCGCGGCCCCTCCTGGGGTCCGGGGGCGGCATTTCCCCAGTTGAAGGAACGGTGGAGATGTGTTTCGATGGGTCCGGTGGCCATGCTCCGCCCGCCGCCCGGCGCCTCTTCCCAGACTCAGCCGGACGGTCGGTCCGTCTATTCCGTTTTCGCCCTTAGGCTAGGCCAGCGGGGCATCGCCCCTCTCTGCGCGCGCCCTCTCGATGAGGCCCGGCGTCAGGTCGAGTTCGCCGAGCGCCACGTCCCCCACGCCGTAGGCGTCCAGCAGCGCCGCCGCGTCCTCCCCGAGCATCGCCCTGAAGGCGCGGGCGGGCGTCGAGAAGCCGAGCGCGCCGCGGGGCTCGGAGTTCGCGTGCGACATGGCCAGCGCCAGGTCCGCCGGGGCGAGCCGGTCGAACCTGAGCCCGGTGCCCTTGGGCAGCAGCTTCCTTATCTCGACGTGGTTTCGCTCGCAGGCGCCCTTCTGGTCGCTGCGGCGCGGGTCGCAGTAGAACAGCCTCGTCTCGCCGGGCCCCTCGCCGAGCAGCGCCGCGATCGCCGCCTCGTCGGAGAACTCCGCGCCGTTGTCGGTGAGCACGGCGCGGAAGACCCTCCCCATGCCGTCGGCGCCCAGCACCGAGCGCACGCCCTCCAG
>NZ_SPFO01000011.1 GCF_005845035.1 Collinsella aerofaciens
GTCGCAGCCCCGACCCGCGGTCACGAGCGGGGGCTCCTATCTTTTTAGTGCCCTCGGATTGGGTCATAGTGTCTGTCGGTGCCAAAGCATCGGCGTTGCCTTGATCAACGCCTGCCAAAAAGGGACGGGTTTATTTTGGTCGGTTTTATCTGGGCAAACGTGGTCGTCTATCGCAATGTAGTCGTTGGGGACGTTCTTGTTTGACTAGTCGTTTAAGAACGTCCCCAACGACTACATAGCATGAGAGTGGATAATCTCCCGGTTTGAGCCCATATTCATGCTCAAGGTGGGAGATTGTCCACTCTCGTTTCGTTTGATGATTTCGATGCCTACATTTGGAGGAAGAGCTCGTGGAGGCGCGTGTCGTCGTCGAGCTCGGGGTGGAAGGTTACGCCGAGCTGGCTGCCCTGACGGGCGGCGACGATACGGCCGTCGACTTTCGCTAAGGCCTTGGCGTCGCCGTGGACCTCGACGATGCGGGGCGCGCGGATAAACGTCAGTGGCACTTCACCGTCGATGCCGGCTAGCTGCCCCTTGGTTCGAAAGCTGCCGAGCTGCCTGCCGTAGGCATTGCGCTCGACAAGTACATCCATGGTTGCCAAACGCGGCGTGCCCTTATCGTCATGGGCGGCAAGGTCGTGAGCCAGCAGAATTAGGCCGGCACAGGTGCCCAGGACGGGTATGCCTTCAGAGATGCGGGCACGAAGCTCCTCGAGCATGCCCAACTCATCAAGCAGCTTCCCTTGAACGGTAGACTCGCCGCCGGGAAGTACCAGACGGTCAAAGTCCTGCTTTAAATCAGGCGCCTGCCTCAGCTCAATACAGTGTGCGCCAAGCTCGGCTAGTCTTGTCTCGTGCTCGGCAAAAGCGCCTTGGACCGCCAGCACGGCGACCGTTTGGTCTGCATAATCGCTCATGTGCGATCCTTTCTGCTGGACTAGCGCCCGCGCTCTTCCATGATAATCTCGATCTCGTCGGCGTTGATGCCCACCATGGCCTCGCCCAGGTCCTCCGAAAGCTCGGCAATGAGTTTGGCATCGGTGAAGTTTGCCACGGCCTTGACGATGGCGGCTGCGCGCTTGGCGGGGTCGCCGCTCTTAAAGATGCCCGAGCCGACAAAGACGCCTTCGGCGCCCAGCTGCATCATCAGCGCGGCGTCGGCGGGGGTCGCTACGCCGCCGGCGGCAAAGTTCACGACGGGAAGCTTACCCGTGGCATGGACCTCGCGCACCAGCTCGACCGGAACCTGCAGTTGCTTGGCTGCCTCAAAGAGCTCGTCGTCGCGCAGGGCAACAACGTCGCGGATCTGCTTTTGGATTTTGCGCATGTGACGCACGGCCTGAACGACGTCGCCCTTACCCGGCTCACCCTTGGTGCGAATCATCGTGGCGCCCTCGGCAACACGGCGCAGCGCCTCGCCCAGATCGCGGGCGCCGCAGACAAACGGCACGTCAAACTGGGTCTTGTCGATGTGATAGACGTCATCGGCAGGGGAGAGAACCTCGGACTCATCGATGTAGTCGATCTCGATGGCCTGAAGGACCTGCGCCTCGACGATGTGACCGATGCGGCACTTGGCCATAACAGGGATGGAGACGGCCTCTTGGATGCCCTTGATCATCTTGGGGTCGCTCATGCGCGAGACGCCGCCTGCGGCGCGGATGTCGGCCGGAATGCGCTCGAGTGCCATGACGGCGCAGGCGCCCGCCTCCTCGGCGATGCGCGCCTGCTCGGGTGTGGTGACGTCCATGATGACGCCGCCCTTGAGCATCTGCGCGAGTTCGCGATTGAGTTTGACGCGATCGGCCTTGCTGGTCTGTTCTGCCATGGTTGCTCCCTTGGTTGGCATGTGCATTGCTTGACGGAACATCCTATCGGGGAGCTGGGTATGGCGAAATACTCAGTTTTCGAGATAATAATAAGGTCAGCTTAATACCAGATTGAACAGCTCGATAAGGTCAGGTGGCAAACTCATGCTTGACTACAATTTGGAAAAACGTGGCGAGGCATCGCTTTATGAGTATGTTTACCAGCAAATCCGAGATGATATTGTTGCTGGACGTATTGTGGCGGGGGAGCATCTTCCGTCTAAGCGCGCCTTTGCCCGTCATCTGGGAATCAGTGTCATTACCATCGAGAATGCATATAGCCAGTTACTCGCTGAGGGCTATATTTGCTCAATGCCGCGTCGTGGCTACTACGCTTGCGAGCTTCCGGATGCACCGGTTTTGGCTTCGGCTGCGGAGGGCATCGACCGAGATGTCGTCTCTGTGGGCCCCAGCGTGCATGATGTCAACGGACAGGTCGAGCGATTCGATGCGCTTTCTCCTTCTGCTTTGGAGGCGGCGCGGCTTTGGCAAAGCGCGCTACGGGCGACGCTGGCATCCGAAGACGAGCGCGAAATCTTTTCGCCCGCACCGGCGCAGGGCACTGCTCGGCTGCGACGCGCAATTGCTCACCATCTGCACGGGACAAGGGGTATGAATGTCGACCCCAACAACATCGTTATCGGTGCGGGCGCCCAGCTGCTCGATACCATGTTGGTTCAGTTGCTTGGCGCGGACAAGGTGTATGCGGTTGAGGATCCGGGCTATTTGCGTCTGACGCGTATCTATCAGGCTATGGGCTGCCAAGTTCGACATATCCCGTTGGATGATGAGGGCGTGGACTTGAGCACTCTGCAGAAAAGCGGGACCGATGTCCTTCACCTGATGCCGTCCCATCAGTATCCGACCGGCCTTGTGACGAGCATTGCGCGTCGCTATGCGCTTCTGAGCTGGGCCGCCGAGCGACCAGGTCGGTATCTCATCGAAGATGACTTTGATTGTGAGTTTCGCCTTGCTGGCAAGCCGATTCCCGCGCTCGCGTCGATCGATGCCGCCCAGTCGGTTATCTACACCAACACGTTTTCGAAGAGCCTTTCATCGGCGTTGCGTTTGGCGTACATGGTGTTGCCCGATGAGTTAATGGAGCGGTTTAGGCACAACCTTGGTTTCTACGCCTCGTCGGTGAGCTCTGTTGACCAGGTCGCTTTGGCGCGTTTGCTGGAATCGGGTGATTACGAGCGACATGTGAACCGCGTGCGCGTTCGTGCTCGCGAGGCGCGTGATGGCCTGATGGCGCTTGTGCGGAAGGTATTTCCGGCAGGAGAGGTCTCGATCGAGCATGCAGACGCGGGCCTTTACTGTATCGTGGTTGCGGAGCGTGGAACGGGCGGAAGCACTTTTGCATGGGCCCTCACGCGCTCGAGCATCCCTTTTATCGATATCGGTGACTGTTTTTGGTGTGCCGATGGCGCATCTGTCCCTGAAAACACAACTCAAATTCTTGTTCAGTATGACGATCTGAGTCCAAAAGTACTAACAACCTTGGAATTGCAGCTAATGGGGGGCACTCTGCAACCTAAGTGAGTAGACTTTTAGCACTTTGGCGACCAGGCAGTTTTGTAGCAAGCTATTTACCTGCGGTTTTGAAAAGCAGGATGACCGGCCTGCTCGGGATGTTCAAAAAAGTCTACTCACTTGCCGCGCAAAGCTCCTGCATGAGAAAAAATGGGGTTTTCAACAGGGCTTCGTCCAGCTCTCGGCAAGCTTTTGGCCAGTTGGGGAGTGCTGTTGAAAACTTGGCAGTCCGTTCGGCGCCATTTTTGGTGCGTTCGCGCCAATGCGTGACTGACTGGGTTGAAATTCGTGTTTTCCTGTGCCTATGAAGGATTTACTTTGTGACATATCGGCTTTTAGGTACTGGCGTTTGCCTCCTCAAGTCCGCGCTTTGTGTCCGCCGCTTCCACGACCGGAAGAAGACCGGCAGCGATATGATCTCGCCCGCAACCCGACGGCTGCGGTCGCGCTCGGTTTTCCGTTGTATACATTGGTTCGGACGAGAAACAAACGGACTTGTCCAGCCAGCATTAGGCAGCGGCTGTTTCTTGGTGAGCTTCCCAGGGAATCCGTGCTGGAAACGGAGCATGGGTTTTTGATTACGTCTCCTCTACTGACGGCATTCATCATGTCGCGGCACCTGACGGATCTCCAGCTTCTTTTGGTATTGGCGGAGATGTGTGGCTTGTTTGCGGTGTGCGCTCTGCCGGCGGCACTTGAGGCGGAGCTTTCGCGTGCAATTGATTCGGGCGCGATTTCGACAACGTTCGGTTGGGTGCGCTGCCCGTCCGAGGACGGCACCGCCTCAAATTTATGGCGTCGAGACGCTTTGGTTTTGGGCGGAGACCTTGACCGTTTTTGTTCAGATGTTTGCGGGATGCGTTACGGCAATAGATTTATGGCGGTATCGCAACTCGTTCCATTGGGTGCCGCGTCGCCTTTTGAGGTCGAGGCGTATTTGCTACTTGCACTGCCGCGATCCCTGGGAGGCGAAGGTTTTTGCGACATAGAGCTTAATGTTGAAGTGATGCTAGGCACAAGTGCTCGAGCGATTGTGGGAAAGTCCCGTATATATATCGACCTACTTCTTTCTTCACCGGACGGTAGGCGACAGGTGGCCATTGAATGTCAGGGAAAGGCCTCGCACGGACGCGCAGGGGATGGCTTGCGTGACGCTGACCGCATGACGGCCCTTCAGGCCATGGGCTACGATGTGCTTCTCCTGACACACAGACAGATATCGGATGAGGATAGATTCCGCGCGATCGTTAAGGCCGTATGCAGGATGCTCGATGCTGAATATCGTGATAAAAGCTCAGATGAGCAAAGGGCTGAGACATTACTCAGGTCTGAACTATTCGTTGACTGGACAAAATTGGGAGTAATCGACGGAAAGATGCCCGTTAGACACAAAATGGCTCGATCGTGGACGGCTGCGAATCTAAGTGAGTAGACTTTTGGCACTTTGGCGACTAGGTCGTTTTGCAACAAGGCATTTACCTGCGGCTTTATAAAGTGATATGGATGGTCTGCTCGGCAAGTTCCAAAAAGTCTACTCACTTAGTTTTTGACGAGAAGCCGATGCCGAAGGCGGTCCTATTTCAGGTAGTTAACAAGTTTGTGAGGCACGAAAAAGGCCCGAACCATGCGGTCCGGGCCTCATCGAGCTAGAGGTTATGTCTCAGGTTGCTGGCTTAGCCGAAGTAGCGCTTGAGCAGGCCGGCGAAAGCCTTGCCGTGGCGAGCCTCGTCGCGAGCCATCTCGTGCACGGTGTCGTGGATGGCATCGAGGCCAGCGGCCTTGGCGCGCTTAGCAAGATCGGTCTTGCCGGCGGTGGCGCCGTTCTCGGCCTCAACGCGCATCTCGAGGTTCTTCTTGGTGGAGTCGGTTACGACCTCGCCCAGGAGCTCAGCGAACTTGGCAGCGTGCTCGGCCTCCTCGTGGGCAGCCTTCTCCCAGTACAGGCCGATCTCGGGATAGCCCTCGCGATGAGCGACGCGCGCCATGGCCAGGTACATACCGACCTCGGAGCACTCGCCCTCAAAGTTGGCGCGCAGGTCGGCAACGATGTCCTCGGAGACGCCCTCCATCTTGGCGACGCCCACGACGTGCTCGGCAGCCCACTCGAGCTGACCCTCCTCCTGCTTCAGGAAGCGAGAACCGGGAACGCCGCACTGGGGGCACTTGAAGTCCTCGGGCAGCTGGTCGCCGTCGAACTCTTCCACATAACCGCAAACGGGGCAAACAAACTTCATGATTCGATCCTTTCGATCGATGGCGATTGTGCGCTCGTCCGGTCCCGTAAGGGCCCTCTCCGGACGTGCGTCTTGACGAGTTCTATTATCCATAAATGCAACCAAATGTGAAGCCTATTAGGAATGATTTTTAATAAAACAATTTTGAGATATGAAGATGTTGATTGATTAACGATTGGCAGGCCGTCTTTGACCGCCGCTGAGTACAATCGGGCGAGCAAATGTTGACCTATCAACAAATGAAGGAGTTTCCTTTATGCATCTAGCCCGTCGTGCCTGGTGCCGAACATATCAGACGGTTTTTCGCATTGCATTGCCGATCCTGCCCTATACCGAGCCGCGCATTTTAGAGCATGCCGAGGATGTGCCCGCGGTGCTTCAAAAGCGCTCGATCCAGAAGGTCCTTATCGTGACGGATCCCGGCATTGCCCGTCTGGGGCTCACGGCACCGCTCGAGACGGCGCTCGCATGCAGGGGGATTGGCGTTACGGTCTATGCCGAAACGCGTGCAAACCCCACGGTTTCAAACGTGGAAGAAGCGGCGTCCCTGTATCGAGAGAGCGCCTGCCAGGCCATTATCGGCTTTGGCGGTGGCTCGGCCATGGACTGTGCCAAGGGCGTGGGCGCACGCATTGCGCAGCCAAACAAGCCCATCAACAAGATGCGCGGCCTGCTGCGGATTCATCGTCGCCTGCCGCTGCTCATCGCCGTTCCCACTACCGCCGGTACGGGAAGCGAAGTCACGCTTGCGGCGGTAATTACCGATGACGGGACGCACTACAAATACCCCATTAACGACTTTGTGCTCATCCCGCGTTTTGCAGTCCACGACCCCGAGTTTACGTGCGGCTTGCCCGCTTCCATTACGGGGCAGACGGGCATGGACGCCCTGACGCATGCCGTTGAGGCCTTTATCGGGCGAAGCACCACGCCCTATACGCGCAAGATGGCGCGACAGGCGGTGCAGCTTATCCACGACAATTTGCTCGAGGCCTATGAGCATGGTGACGACATGCGCGCTCGTCGCAATATGCTTTCGGCGGCGTATAAGGCGGGCGTTGCGTTTACCCGCTCCTATGTCGGATATGTGCATGCCATCGCGCACAGTCTGGGCGGCCGATACGGAATTCCGCACGGTTTGGCCAACGCGATCATCCTGCCGCACATGCTTCGCGCTTATGGTGACGCCGCCGCCCCCAAGCTTGCCGATCTTGCTCGCATGGCGGGCATTGCGCCGGCTACCGCGCAGGATAGTCTTGCGGCCGAGGCCTTTATCGATTGGGTCGACCGCATGAACGAGATCCTGGGAATCCCCAAATATGTCTCGGGCATTCGCCGCTCCGACATTCCCGAGATGGCGGCGCATGCCGATGCCGAGGCCAATCCGCTGTACCCCGTTCCGCTTTTGATGGACCGCTTGGAGCTCGAGCGTATGTACGAGGTCGTCGCGGGTGGTATGTTTGAGGACGAGAACTAGGAGGGTGCCATGAACACCGAGGAAATTGCGCGCATCGTCGGCGATCAGCGCACTTAATTTAAAACGCACGCTACGTTTGATGTTGATGCCCGACGTCGCGCGCTCGTGAGTTTACGCGATGCGGTACGGGCGCACGAGGCCGATATTGCCCATGCACTCAAGACCGATTTGGGAAAGTCGCATGACGAGGCATATATGTGCGAGATCGGCACGTCGCTTTCCGAGATTCGTCATCAGATCGCTCACGTGGCTCGATGGAGTCGTCCGCGCCTGCGTCCGTGTGACCTTGCCAACGCCGTGAGCGCGTGCAAAACGCGAGCCGTGCCCTATGGCGTCACGCTCATCATGGCTCCGTGGAACTACCCGTTTTTGCTAACACTCGAGCCGCTCGCCGGCGCCCTTGCCGCGGGCAATACCGTGGTCATCAAGCCGAGTGCCTATGCTCCGGCATCGAGCGCGGTGCTCAAGCAAATCTGTGAAGAGGCATTTGATCCGCGCCTGGTGACGGTTGTCGAGGGCGGGCGCGCCGAGAACGAAGCGTTGCTCGATGAGTGCTGGGACAAGATCTTCTTTACCGGTAGCGTTCCGGTCGGCAAGCTCGTCATGGAGCGCGCGAGTAAAAACCTCACGCCCGTGACGCTTGAGCTGGGCGGCAAGAGCCCCTGCATCGTGGATGCGACGGCAAACTTGAAGGTCGCGGCACGGCGTATCGCCTTTGGCAAATGGCTCAACGTAGGGCAGACCTGCGTGGCGCCCGACTACCTGCTGGTCGATACGCGCGTGCACGACGAGCTGCTGGACCTCATCAGGGAAGAGGCCCGCCGTATGTTTGGCGAGCATCCGCTCGATAACGAGGATTATGGGCATATCGTCAACGCCAAGCATTTTGCGCGCGTGCGTGGGCTGATCGATCCCGATAAGGTTGTGCTTGGAGGCACGGCGCGCGAGTCATCGCTCAAGATTGAGCCGACGATTTTGGACGGCGTGACCCCCGATGACGCCGTGATGCAGGAGGAGATTTTCGGCCCCATCTTGCCGGTGCTGACGTTTGAGAGCCTAGACGAGGCCGAGACGTTTATTACGGATCGTCCGACGCCGCTGGCTCTGTATATCTTTAGCCAGGATCGCGCAGTTCAGCAGCGCTTTGTGCGTTACGTGCCCTTTGGCGGCGGCTGCGTCAACGACACGATTATGCACTTGGCTACGAGCCATATGGGCTTTGGTGGCATGGGTGCGAGCGGTATGGGGCGGTACCATGGACGCGAGAGCTTCGATACGTTTAGCCACAAGAAGAGCATCGTGAACAAGGCAACGTGGCTGGACGTGCCATTCCGCTATGCTCCTTACGCAAGCTGGAAGCACAAGTTCGTGCGCATGTTTGTGCATTAGAAAAGGGCGCAGGTAATACGAACAAGTGTTCCTATTACCTGCATTTTGCGTTAGACTACTGTTATGGAGCACGGATGGGCCAACTCCCTTTAGAAGGGATTTGGTATGAACGTAAGCGATGTTATTTCGTTATTGGCGTTGTTGATTGCGGCTATCGAACTCGGTCTGTTTATCGGCCGAATGAAATAGCCGCCCCCGCGTAAGCGAAGACGGCCACTTCTCACGATGAAAACGTGTATCGGAGTTGGCAAGACCCGCGGCAACGGGTGCCATCCGTGTTCCTATCTTATCTGCAAGCGTTCTGTCGCGCAAGCGTTGAGGCAAACGATTGAAGGACGCAGACAGGATGTATTTGTGTCCGCACGGGACCGTAGACTTCTCAATAAGGTTACACACCGGTTTATCCGGCCGTTAGAGGAGCTGCTATGTACGAGCCTTCGCGTGTTCTTCTGTCATTTCACATTGCAGGATTTCAGTATGCCGATGGCGCTTTGGTCCTAGGCGATCTTAAAGCGGGCGATAAACTGACGCTGTGTGCCGAGCGCGATAATCCCCATGACCCCGAGGCAGTTGCGATCTACTATGGCAAGACCAAACTTGGCTACGTTCCGGGAAACGAGGTCGGCCCACTGTCCTTGATGATGTATTACGGCCACGAGGACGTATTTGAGGCCCGTGTGCAACAGGTTGCCCCCGAGCGCAGCCCGTGGCATCAGGTGCGCGTTGGGCTCTACGTGGTGGATGCTCGCTAGTCGGCAATGGAGGCTGCCATGTTTGATGACGATGACCTGTTTGATCTGGCAGATGATCCGTTTGAGTGGGATGTGCTACTCGATGACGATGAGCTGGAACAGGACCGTAAGATGCGGCAGGACAAGAAAACTCAGGGTGACGCTTCGAAAAAGCAAGACAAGCGCCGCCGCGGACTGTTCGGCGGGCTCTTTGGATAACCGCCGCATCGCTACGTCTGTATACTTAGCACGAGTTGGATGCATTGCGAAATGAGGGCATAGACGATGATGTGGTTTACCGCCGACCTGCACCTGGGCGATACGAATATCTTGCACGACATGGATCGACCGTTTGATTCGGTCGAGGAGATGAACCGCAAGGTCATCGATGCCATCAATGAGTGCGTGGCTGCGGACGACCGCCTCTATATCCTGGGAGACTTTACGTATCGCTTGCCCATGGCGGAGGCGGTGCGCCTGCGCGAGCGTATCGAATGCAAGAATGCGACGCTCATCCGCGGTAACCATGACGGCGACTGGGAAGATTCCGACGCCCCGCAAATTTGGGAAGACGTGCGCGATTACCTGGAGATTGCTCCCGGCTATGCCAAGGGCCATCGTCTGGTTATGAGCCACTACCCCATGCTCAGCTGGAACGGCAAGGCACGTGGCGCCATTATGCTGCATGGGCATATCCACAGCAGGGGTGACCGCACCAACGCACGCAACCGCGATCGCGAGCGCCCGATCCTGCGCTATGACGTTGGCCTTGATGCCAACGACTACAGACCCGTAAGCCGCGATCAAATCCTGGGCTTCTTTGGACTGTAATGCTCGAACCACCACAAAGGGGACAGGCACCTTTGTGGTGGTTCTGGCGCCGTTGCCATTATGGCGGCGGCGCCTTTTTTGTCCGCGTGGCGCGGTAGAGTGTAGGCGGTTGAAATTTGCGTCCATCGAGGAGCTGCTATGAACGAGATCAAGTGCCCGCATTGCGGCGAAGTTTTTAAGGTCGATGCGTCCGGCTATGCGGATATCGTCAAGCAAGTGCGCGATGCCGAGTTCTCGCGCGATCTTGATGAGCGCGTAGCGGCGGCTCGACGCGAGGGCGAGCAGGCGCTGGAGCTTGAGCGTTCGCGTTCGGCGTCTGCCCTGCAGGAGGCGGAGTCTCAACGCGACGCTCAGCTTGTCGAGCAGAAGAACACTGCGGATCAGAAACTGGCGCAAGAGGTTGCCAAGCGCGATGCTGAGCTTGCCGAGCTGCGCGCTAAGCTCGAGGGCGCTGCCGCAGAGCGCGAGAGTGCAAGCCAGCGCGCGGCGGTTGAGGCACGAGCCAATGCTCAAAAAGAGAATGCCGAACTCCAGCGTGAGATTGATAGCCTGCGTGCGCAGCTTGGGCGCAAAGATGACGAAGCAAAGCTTGCCGAGTCGGCGGCGCGCAACGCTGCTCAAAACGATTTAGCTGCACGTGATGCTCAGATTGCCGAGCTGCAGGCCAAGCTTGCCGCGGCGGACAAGGCCCAGGAGATGGCGCTTGCCGCCGCTGCGGCTGAGTCGCAGCGCGAGCTCGATGCCGCTCGCAGCGAGGCCGAGCGCGCGCTTACTGACTATCGCGCGACGGTACAAGAGAAGTTTTCCGCCGCTAAGGCACAGTCCGAGCAAGAGGCCGAGGGTCTGCGTGCCCAGCTGCGCGAGCAGGAACTGATGGCAAAAATGAACCTGTCGGAGGCGGTTGCCGCGGCGGAGCGAGAGCGCGATGAGGCGCGTGCCAAACTGACGAGCGAGCTGGCGGTGCGCGATTCTCGCGAGGAACAGGCCAAGGCGGCACACGAGCTCGAGCTTGCGCAGGCCAAGCGTGCGAGCGATGACCTGATTCGCTATAAGGATGAAGAGATCGAGCGCCTTAAGGACATGAAGGTCCGCCTGTCCACCAAGATGGTGGGTGAGTCGCTCGAGCAGCACTGCGAGACCGAGTTTAACCGTCTGCGCATGACGGCGTTTCCTAACGCGTACTTCGAGAAGGATAACGATGCGTCCGAGGGCACCAAGGGCGACTTTATCTTCCGCGAGTGCGACGCAAGCGGTAACGAGGTCATTTCGATTATGTTCGAGATGAAAAACGAGAACGACGAGACCGCGACCAAGCATAAAAACGAGGACTTCTTTAAGAAACTCGATCACGATCGTCGCCAGAAAGGCTGTGAGTACGCGGTGCTCTGCACGCTGCTCGAGCCCGAGAGCGAGCTTTACAACGCGGGAATCGTGGACGTGAGCTATCGCTACGAGAAGATGTACGTGATTCGCCCGCAGTTCTTTATTCCCATGATCACGCTTCTTCGCAACGCCGCCATGGGTTCGCTTCGCTATAAGCAGGAGCTGGCGGAGTACAAACAGCAGAATATCGACGTTACGAACTTCGAAGCCAAGATGGAGAAGTTCAAGAATGATTTCGGCCGCAACTACGAGATCGCGAGCCGCAAGTTCCAAACGGCGATCGATGAGATCGACAAGACGATTAGCCACCTGCAGAAAACCAAGGAGGCGTTGCTGTCCTCCGAGAACAATCTGCGCCTAGCCAACAAGAAGGCGGACGATCTTACCATTCGCAAGCTCACGTGGGGCAACAAGACCATGAAGGCCGCGTTTGACGAGGCGCGCGGGGCTGCGACAGAGACAAACGATGAGCCAGCCGAGGCGGATTCGTATGAGGTCGAGGGTGCCGAGTAAGGCATAGCGTATAGCGCAAAAGCGGGGCCGCTGGCTATATTGCCAGCGGCCCCGCTTCGTTTCGTTCCATTGTGCCCGGCTAGTCCTCGAGCAGGTCCTCGATAAAGCCGACGCGGTAGTTTTTGAAGATGACCTCGCCGCCGTCTTGCGTGGCGTCCAGATCGACATCGCCCATGATGCCAAAATCGTGGTCGCCATCCTCGTCGGCAAAGATCTGGTGCACGTGCCATACGTGCGCGGTCTTCTCGTCGGACTCGTCAATGGAAAACATCGCGGCGCTGCGGGCATCTCCGTCGGTGAGGATTTCCTCGTGCTGCTCGTGGTAAGCGTCGAGTGCTTTTTGCCAGCGGATCTCGCTCATGCCCCAGTCGTCGTCGAGCTCGCCCAGCTCGCGAACGTGCTCGCGGGCGGCAAGGGTCACGCGGCGGAAGAGCGCGTTGCGCACCAATAGCGTGCAGCCGCGACGGTCCGCCACGACCTCGTCGATGCCCTGCGGCGGCGCAGCATCGAGGGCTGCCGGGTTGCCGGCGTTTTCCCACTCGTCCACCAGGCTCGAGTCCACCGAGCGCACCACAAAGCCCAGCCACGAGATAATGTCGCGCAGGCGCTCGTCGCGCTTCTCGATGGGCACGGTACGGTCGAGTGAACGGTAGGCCTCTGCCAGGTAGCGCAGTAAAATGCCCTCGGAGCGGGCGATGCCGAGCTTTTGAATGTAACCCTTAAAATCGCTCGCGCTTTCCAGCATATCGCGCAGGACACTCTTGGGAGAGAGCTGGTAGTCGTTTGCCCAAGGCACTTCCTGGCAGTACTTGTCAAAGGCGGCATCGAGCAAATCCTCGAGCGGCTTTTCGTAGGTGACGTCCTGAATGCGCTCCAGACGCTCCTCATAGTCGACGCCGTCAGCCTTCATTTCGGCCATCGCGCGGTCGCGCGCGGCGCGCTCCTGTGCGCGCAATACCTGCTTGGGGTCCTCGAGCGTTGCCTCGACCATCGAGATCAGATCCATGGTATAGGTCTCACTCTCGGGGTCGAGCAGCTCCAGCGCGGCAAGCAAAAACGGCGAGAGCGGCTGATCGAGCGCGAAGTCCTCGGGCAGATCGACCGTCAGCGCATAGTCGATGTCCGGCGCGGCGTCAGTCGGGGCGTCGGGCGCGGGCGGCACCTCGGTGCGAACGACGACGCCGGAATCGATGAGCGTGGCGAAGATTTCGTCGGCGCGAACCTCGAGCTTAGCCTTTTCCTCGGGAGTCTGCAGGCTCGTCTCGATGAGGTCGTGTACGCGGGTTCGGGCATCGCCGCCCTGCTCGACCACGCTAATCACCATGGAGTGCGTGATGCGCAGGCGCGGCTTGAGCGTCTCGGGCTGCGTCTCGATCAGGCGCTCAAAGGTCTGCTTGTTCCAGGTGACAAAGCCCTCGGGGGCCTTTTTCTTTTTAATCTTACGGAGTTTTTTGGGGTCGTCGCCCGCTTTGGCCACAAGCTTGGCGTTTTCGATCTCGTGCTCCGGCGCCTCGGCAATTACCATACCCTCGGTGTCAAAGCCCGAGCGGCCGGCGCGACCGGCAATCTGGTGGAACTCGCGGGCGCGCAGACGACGCATCTTGTAACCGTCGAACTTGGTGAGCGCGGTGAGCACCACGGTGTGGATGGGCACGTTGATGCCGACGCCG
The DNA here is from genome assembly GCF_005845035.1 of Collinsella aerofaciens. Lineage (GTDB taxonomy): Bacteria > Actinomycetota > Coriobacteriia > Coriobacteriales > Coriobacteriaceae > Collinsella > Collinsella aerofaciens_I. Next base: position 13,630 of record NZ_SPFO01000011.1, read on the forward strand.
AGCGTGTCGGTGCCGCAGATGACGGGCAGCAGGCCCTGCTGCGCCAGGCGCTCAACCAGTAGGCGATAGCGCGGCAGCATACCGGCGTGGTGCACGCCGACGCCGCAGCCGAGCAGGCGCTTGAGAATCTTGCCGAAGGCGGTGGAGAAACTCGTGCCTTTGGCAGCTTCCTTAATGGCCTCGCGCTGCTCCTTGCTAGCGATGCCAAAGTTGGCAAGCGACTGTGCCGTGGCAAGCGCGGCGTCCTGACTAAAGTGCACGATGTAGAGTGGGGCCTCTCCGCGGCGCATGGCGAGCTCGACGGTGCCCTCGAGGGAGGTCGTCACATAGTCGTAGCTCAGCGGAACAGGGCGCGGGGCGTCGACAACCAGGTCGCAAGCAGCGCCGGTGTGCTCCTCGAGCGAGGCGGCGATGGCGGTGACATCGCCGAGCGTGGCACTCATGAGCATAAACTGCGTGTGGGGCAGGGTGAGCAGCGGCACCTGCCATGCCCAGCCGCGGTCGGGGTCGGCAAAGTAGTGGAACTCATCCATGGCTACGCAGCCCACATCGGCGTCCTCGCCCTCGCGTAGCGCATCGTTGGCAAGGATTTCGGCCGTGCAGCAGATGACGGGTGCCTTGGTATTGATATGCGTGTCGCCGGTGATCATGCCGACGTTATCGCGGCCGAGCACCTGCACCAGGTCGAAGAACTTTTCGCTGACCAGAGCCTTGATAGGAGCCGTGTAGTAGCAGCGCTTGCCCTGTGCCATGCCCATAAAGAGCATGCCCAGCGCGACGAGCGACTTGCCCGATCCGGTCGGCGTGCCCAAAATGACGTGATCGCCGGCGGCCAGGTCCATGAGGGCCTCTTCTTGGTGATCCCACAGCTCAATGCCACGGTCGCTCGTCCATTCAAAGAAGCGTTCGAAGGCCTGATCGGGCGTGAGCCATGGTTCGGGCTCACTGCCATCCTCGGGCTCCCACCAGGTGGGGGAGAGCGCGCCGAGCGAGCCGAACTCGGCTTCGGTTCCCGTGCCGCCCGAGAATGAACTGGCGGCGCCGGCGCCGGAGACGGTGCCGGCGACGGTATCTGTCGTGGTCTGTGCCATGTGGTTGCTTTCTCTCGCGATTGTCCGCCAACTATTATGGCGTAGCGGCGGCGTGGGGTGCCAGCGCGCGAGAAAATGCAGGAAATGGGCGTTCTGCCCAGCCGTTTAGTGTAGTCGCTAGCTAAGTGAGTAGACTTTTTGCGATATTGCGAGCACATGGCTTTTGCGCAAGGGTTCTACCTGCGGTTTTATGTTTCGCTATGCGGGCTGTGCTTGGCTATTGCAAAATAGTCTACTCACTTAGGTTTGAGGGCCGTTCGCTGGCGCCTATTTGCGCTTGTTTGCCAACGCCGCGACCATCAGAAGCCCCTAGGACTCTTGCGGTAGACGCTTCTTGCCCTTGCGGGCACGGTTTCTAAAGTTCTCGACGGCTTCTTCCATGCCCAGAGGTATATAGGTGAGCTCATCGAGGTTGTCGGGCAGGTAACACGCAAGGCTTTGCTCCTGCGCGCGGCCCGCCGCGAGCTGTTCATCGCTGGGCTGCGTGCCGGGTGTGGCGCAGATGCCATAGACGGCGGCGCCCATCTCGCGCGTGCGGCATTCATATTCGGTCTCGGGATGTTCGGGATGGTCGCGGCGGACGTCGTCACTTACCCAAAGCGTGTCGTAACCGGCCGCGGCAAACTGCCCCAGGGCGTAGTCACGCAATGGCTTGCTGTCGGTTCGCAGCGTTACGGTGGCGCCAACTGCAAAGAGCGGGCGATAGAGCATCAGATGGTCGACATGGACGAGTCGTTTTTTGGCGTACTTGGCCTTGGGCTGCGGCGTGGGAAAGTTGATGGTGATGGCATCGAGCTCGCCTGTGGCAAACAGCTGCGGCAGCGATGCGGCGCCTCGGGGCAGGACGAGTGCGTTGGTCAGTTCCTGCTCGCAGATTTTCTGCGCGGCATAGGCGATACAGATGGGCTCCTGGTCCATACCGATAAAGAGGGTGTTTGGCTCGTGGGCCGCGCGCTCTACAAGGTACGTTCCCTTGCCACAGCCAAGATCCAGGTGAAGGTGCTCGAAGGGCTTGTTGCCTGCGGGCGCACAGGCCTTGCGCCAATCTCCGACATAGGCCTCGGGGTTCGTCTCAATCGCATCGGCGTAGCGCTCCAGGCGCTCCTCGAGCACAAAGTTCTTAGGCGTGCGAACGTGGACGGCTCCCATGAGGCTCCTTGGTCATAAGTATGGAACGTATAGCTGCGCGTTCCGTCAATGGGTTGAAAAAGGCGTGGGCATAGTTTGCCCGAAAGACGCGGTGCGGCTCGACGGCGAGTCGTCGGTGCCTACAGGCGCTTGAGAATCACATAGCGGTTGAGATCGCCGCTACGACCGTCGGCATGGAAGCGCTCAAGCTCGCGCACGGGGACCTCGCCGCTCTTGTAGAACGTACGCACGCCGCGCACCAGGTCGGTGATCTGCTGATCGTCAAAGTGATGGCAATAGCGGTAGGCGTGGCGGTCGTTTTGCCAGCCAATGAGGTGGTCACCGGCTTCAAACTGCGCGGAATCGTAACCCTCAAACGGCGGGGTGAGCTCGGCGCGGGCCTCGGCGCGAACAGCCTTGCGCGCCATGCGCTCGTCGTTCATAAACTCCCAAAAGCTGATGGCGATGATGCCGCCTGGGCGCGTCTGCCGCACCAGGGCGTCGAGCACGCGTACGCGGTACTCGCACGACGGTACGTGGTGCATAAAGCCAAAACAGACCGAGATGTCGGCGAGCGGGGCATCGAAAAGCGCATCGGGCGTCTCGGCGGGATTGAGCTTCATGAGGGCATCGAGCACATCGAGCTCCTGGAAGTGCAGGTTGGGAATGCGCAGCGCGTGGCCATGTGCATCGATGGCCAGGTCTTGGCACGAGTCGACGCCATAGAACTCAAACGGACAGCTGGCATCTGCCGAGGGGTTTGCTCCGTCGACGCCCTTGGCGGCAAGTGCGCCGCCGGCGGCAAAGTTCTCGAACCGCATATTGCCGCAGGCAAGATCGAAGACGCGGACGGGATGCTCGATCGTGGCGACGTCGAGCTGCCCGAGCGCGATATCCATGGTGCGCACCCAGCCGGGCCACGGGGCCTGGCGCGTATCGGAGAAGGAGGCGGAGTGCTCGCGATAGAACGTGTTGTTGAGCTGGATGAGCGATGAGGCGAAATCGCGGTTCACGGCGCGGAACTCCCTCCGTTGGCGGTGCGGAATAAACAGTACGACCATACTACCGTTAACGCTGCAACGGGGACAACCAAGCTACGGGTCATTGCTTTGTTTGGACACATTTCCGCAGCTCATATGCACCCGCAACCGCCGGTTGTCAAAAATCTCACTAGAATAGGTGGCATGCTTTTGGCGGTGGCGGATAGATTTTTAACTGTGCAAGGCGCCTTAAGAACAAAAACGGTCCGGCGGCACGGCTGGCATCACATAGGAGGAACCATGAATGTAGAAACTGCGCAGCGGCTCGCCGACCTTCGTCGCAGCAAGGGTTTTAGCCAAGAAGGGCTGGCGCGAAAGTTAGGGCTGTCGCGCCAGGCGGTCAGTAAATGGGAACGCGCGGAGAGCTCGCCCGATACCGAGAACCTAATCTCGCTCGCCAAACTCTATGGCGTGAGCCTGGACGAGCTGCTCAATCCGAGCGACGAGATCGAGGACGATATCGAGTTTGAGAACGAGGACCGCGCCCGTCAGCGCGAGGCCGAGGCGGCAGAGCGCGCCCGCACCCATGAGGCGGCGGCACGCGCCACGGAGGCAGCTACGCAGGCAAGTGATGCCGCGGCCAAGGCGGCGCAGGCGGCAAGCTGGAGTGCGCAGGCCGCCAATGCCGCTACGGCGCAGGCGACGAGTGGCACCGCGGTTGGCTCGACTCCGGTGAAGGGCCCGTTCCAGTCGTTCCCGTATTGGGCCGTGTGCTGGCTGCTGTTCTTTTTGCTGATGTTCCTGTTTGGTGCCGGTCCCTTTGCCGCGCTGATCTTCTTTACGATTCCCATCTATCACTGGGTGGCGCGTGCGCTCGATGGCGATTGGGCGCGCGGGGATATTCAGGTTGGCCCGGCGTCGGTGACAACTAGGGCTCAGAATGTTTCCGCTTCGGTTGATGCTGACGTGGCTACCGCGACCACCGCTGAGCCGATTGCCAAAGAGGGTGGTGAATGATGAAGCTTTCGCATGAATCCAAGGTACGCTTGGGCGTTGGCATCGGAGCGTTCGTGCTTATCATCGGGCTTGTCTTTGGCACTTCGCGGCTATTGGCTCATTCTGATATGGTGCGTACGACCGGTATTCTATCTGGCCATTTGTCTGATTTTGACGATATGTTTGACGAGGACGATTCCTTGAATAGCGGTAACTATTCCGCTCGGCCTCAGCAGCTTTCGAGCACGACTTTTGATGCCGATGAGTTCCGCTACCTCGATTTCGATATCAATGCGGCTTCGGTGGACGTCAAGGTTGTTGATGGCAACAAGGCTCGCGTTATCGAGCGGGGGCGCGTTGCCGAGGGTATGGATGCCTCCAAGGCCGCGACGCAAAACATCGCATCCGTCGAGGACTCGACGCTCAAGGTTTCCCAGTTTGGAAGTGATGACGGTAAGGCAATCGATCGCTCAGTTACGGTCGAGCTGCCGCGCCGTGTTGCCGAACATCTGAAGGGAGTCAACGCGCACGTGGGCTCGGGTGATCTGCAGATTGCCGGTGTCATCTGTGATGGTTTCGATCTTTTCCTGGGTGCGGGAGATGTAGAGTTTACGGGCAGCGTGACTGATGCGCTTAGCGCTGAGGTCGGTTCGGGCGATGTGACGCTCGAGCTTTACCAGGCCCCCGCGAAGTCGATGGACGTGAGTGTGGGCTCGGGCGATGTGGAGATGACGGTTCCGAACTCGACGGGCTTTAAGGCGAGCCTCACCTTGGGCAGCGGCGACTTCGAGAGCGATTTCCTTCCGCTTGGCTACGACGGCGAGACCATTTTGAATCTTGAATTCGATAACGGTGACAAGTCTGCCACGTATCGTTTTGAGGTCGGTTCGGGCGACATGTCGTTTGATCCGGAGTGATGGCTGCGGGCTGGTCCGCAAGCATAGATGCTTAGACGCGCTGTTTGATGGAGGCGCCGGAGCCGTGACGGGCTCCGGCGCCTTTGCCTTTACAATGGGGGCATGGAACAGATTATCTTGAACATACTCGAGGCCCTGCGTCGCGGCGAAACCGTGGACGACAAGGCGCTCGTCAAACTGATACATGCCGAGGCGCGCCGCGAGGGTGCCGATAAGCGCGACCTGGCCAAGCGTCGCCTGCTGCCGTTTTACCAGCGGGTAAAGCGTGAGGGGCCGGCTCGTTGGGCTGGGTGGAATGTCGATGCCGAGCTGGAACGTCAACTGCTGCAGGTGCTGCGTATGAAGCCGCGCCGAACGGCTTCGGGCGTGGCGACCATTACCGTCATCACCAAGCCGTGGCCGTGCTCGGGCGATTGCCTGTTTTGCCCCAACGACCTGCGTATGCCCAAAAGCTATCTGCATGCCGAGCCCGCGTGCGCCCGTGCGGAGCAAAATTGCTTCGATCCATATCTGCAGGTGAGCGCCCGTTTGACGGCGCTTTCGCAGATGGGGCATGCGACCGATAAGATCGAGCTCATTGTGCTTGGCGGTACCTGGAGCGACTATCCGGAAGGCTATCAGACATGGTTTATGTCGGAGCTTTTCCGTGCGCTCAATGACGATGCCGTCGCCGGCGTGGCGGCAAACCCCATGTTGGCGCGTCCGGGCATCAGTCGTGCCGAGGCGGGGCGCCTGCTCGATGACGCTCCCGCCGATGCCCTGCCGCCCGTGGTAGCGGAGCGCCGCGAGCGCTATCGGGCTGCCGGCATTGCGACAGACGAGGTCGAGCTTGCTGCCGGCGTTGCCGACGAGCAAGGGCGTGTGGATGCTGCCGTGGGCGGCTATAACCGCGCGGTGCGTCGTCTGTACGGTTCCGGTACGCCGTGGGGCGAGGTCGCCGAGTGGCAGACGGCCACGATGGAAGAGCTTGAGCGCCAGCAACGAATCAACGAGACGGCGAAGCATCGCGTGGTGGGGCTCGTCATCGAGACGCGCCCCGATGCTGTAACGCCGCAGGCGCTTACGCTTATCCGCCGCCTGGGCTGCACCAAGATCCAGATGGGCATCCAGAGCCTCGACCAGCACCTGCTCGATATCAACGAGCGTCGCATTTCGGTGGAGCAGATCGAGCGGGCGTTTTCGCTCGCGCGCCTGTTTGGCTTTAAGATCCACGCGCATTTTATGCTCAACTTGCTGGGCGCCACGCCCGAGGGGGACAAGCGTGACTACGAGTGCTTTATGACCGAGGGGGCCTTTATGCCCGACGAGGTCAAGGTCTACCCGTGTGCGCTTATCGAGGGCTCGCGTCTGGTGGGTTGCTATGAGCGCGGCGAGTGGCGTCCCTATACCGAGGAAGAGCTGCTCGATGTGCTGGCCGACGACATCGTGGTGACACCGGCGTTCTGCCGCATCAGTCGTATGATCCGCGACTTTAGCTCCGACGACATCATGGTGGGCAACAAGAAGCCCAACCTGCGTCAGCTCGTTGAGAACCGCCTGGCTGCTCGGGGTGACGGTGCGACGGTGCGTGAGATTCGTTATCGCGAGATCAGTACGGCGGGTGCCGACTTGGGTGAGCTGTCCCTTGACGAGGTCGCCTACGAGACCCCGGTGACGGGCGAGCGCTTTTTGCAGTGGGTGACACCACAGGGCAAGATCGCCGGCTTTTTGCGCTTGTCTCTGCCCGACCGCGCATTTGTTGCCGCCCACGCGGGCGAGTTGCCGACGACGCCGGACGAGGCGATGATTCGCGAGGTACACGTGTATGGCATGGCGGCGCGTGTGGGCGATCAGGGCCAGGCGGCGCAGCATCATGGGCTGGGCCGTTCGCTGGTGGAGCGCGCGTGCGCTATCGCTCGGGATGCGGGCTATACGCACATTAACGTGATTAGCGCGATCGGCACGCGTGAGTACTATCGTCACCTGGGTTTTTACGATCATGGCCTCTATCTGCAAAAGGAGCTCTAGATGAACAAGCCGAGTGTTTCTGCCGGGGTTGTTGCCGGTGTTGCCTTGGGAGCTGCTGCGCTTGGTGCGGCCGCTGTCGCTGTTCGCGCTGCCTGCTTGCAGGTCGCGCGGACTCGTAATGGGCTAGCACGCGTAAGGCGCGTGCGCGATGCGAACGGCGATGAGGTTCGCGTGCTTGTGCAGGGTGGCGTTTACCAAAGTGCGAGCTATGTTGGCGATCGCTGGACAGAGCCGGTCTTTGCGTACTATCGTGCGTTTGACGATGTGTTTGAGGCCCAGGATGCGATGCGCGCAGCTTGCGGGCATGGCATCGACCGCATGCTCATGCTGGGCGGTGGCGGGTTTGCTTACCCCAAGTTTGCGCTGATGTCGCACGAGGGCCTGCGTATGGATGTCGTTGAGTACGATGCCGAGATTACGCGTCTGGCCCGTCGTTGGTTCTATCTGGACGAGCTTGAGCGCATGGTGGGTGACCGCTTGTGTGTGATCACCGCAGAGGCGCGCTCGTATCTGGGCGTGACGAGCGTGGGGCATCGCCGCTACGACGTTATCGTGAGCGATTGCTTTGGCGGCGCCGAGCCTGTGCGCGAGCTGGCGACCGTCGAGGCTCTGCGCTTGGTGCGGGGTAGCCTGCATGCGGGTGGCGTCTATGTAGCCAATATCGTGAGCGCGAGCGAGGGGAGCGATGTGACGTTCCTGCGCGATTGCGTTGCCACGGCACTTGAGGTGTTTGCCCATGCGTGGGTTGTCCCCTGCGGCGACACGGAGTTTGGCGGCGAGGAAAACTACCTGCTCATCGCCGGTGACGGCGACTATGCCTTCGCGGGCGCCGTGCCCTACGACACCGACTTCCTCGGCACCGTTCTTTACGACTAGCCCATTCGGGGCCGGCCTTATGCGTGGTCTCGCCAGCTAAGGACGCGCTGCTTCATGCCTTCGATGTCGAGCACGCCTTCGGCAAAGCCTTTGCGCACGAGCTCTTCGGGAACAAACTCGTCGTAGCGGTCAAAGTAAGGCACCTCGCCAGGATAGACGAGCTCGATGGGGTCGAAGTTCTTCTCGGCCTCGGCGGCGAGCACCTCAAAGAACGTCTCTTCGTCGGCTTTCATCTTAAACTGCATAAAGTACGGGCGTGACGGGTCGAGTCCGCGAAGGCCCAGCTCAGCGGCACATTTAATCTTGAGCATGCGCTCGAGCGCCAAAAAGGCGTAGCTGCCCAGCCAGGGGAAGAGCACCCAGGTATCGCCGCCCAGGTTGATGAGCGGTTTAGTTCCCGCACCCGAAAGCTTGGCCGTATGACGAGCCTGCGCTAAGCGGGCCCGTGCGTTACCCATGAGGTACGGATATGTCGCGTGCTCGTTGAGCGCCTTGCGCATGCGCTCGAGTACGTGTGTATTGATGTCGCCGGGGCAGTCGCCAAAGTAGGCCGGCACCCGGCCCTTGACCTGCGTGGCAAAGACAGTGTGGCGCTTCCAGTCCACTTCCTCGACAATCCAGCAATGGCCTGCGATGGCGATGCGCTCACCGGGCGGTGGGGGATTGACGATCGTGCCCAACTCGGCCGACTCGCTGCGAACAGTGAACTCCTCGTTTTCCTGGAACACGGCGTAGAACTTAAAGTTGTTAATGATGCGCTCGCCCGCGAGACCCACGATGAGTCCGCCGCCTTCGGTGACCTGGATATGGTCGATCTTAATGAGGTGACGCAGCAGCACGCGATAGTCATCGGCCGAGATACGATGGAAATAGCTCAGTGTGAGCACGCGCTGGGCAAGTTCGGCCGGCGTGAGCTCTCCGGTGCTGGCGAGGGTCGACATGGTCTGGTGATAGAGCAGACTGTAGGGGAGTCGATCGAGCTCAGGCGGCTCGACCCATTTTTCCTCGCGATAGAGTTGTACGAGCGCGATGCCCTGCAGGAGCTTCCAAGGAATGGTCTCGGGCATCATCGTGCGCGGCTCAGGCTCTTCCTCGCGCATGACAAACCACATCTCGGGCGGAAGGTCGCGGCGTCCCGTGCGGCCCATTCGCTGCAAAAAGGAACTGACGGTAAACGGCGCATCGATCTGAAACGCACGCTCCAGACGGCCGATATCGATACCGAGCTCCAGCGTAGAGGTGGTGACGGTTGTCTGTGCCTGCTCCTCATCGCGCATGAGTTCCTCGGCCGTCTCGCGCAGCGATGCCGAAAGATTGCCGTGATGAATGAGGAAACGGTCGGGCTCGTGCCGGTTCTCGCAGTAGCTACGCAGCATGGAGCACACGGCCTCTGCCTCCTCGCGCGAGTTGGCAAAGACCAGGCACTTGCGGCCGCGCGTATGCTCAAAGATATAGCCCATACCGGGGTCGGCGTTGTCGGGCGCCGTGTCGGTGGGGTTGAGAAGCGCCTGCTCGGTCGCTCGTGGGATGTCGACTTCGCCCTCGGGGGCCGAGGAAGTGCGACGGTCTTTGGGAGCGGCTTTGCCCCGTGCCCGCTCACGACGTTGACGGCGCTCCTCTTGTGTGAGCTGTCCGCTGTGACGCATGTCTTGGGCGCCGGCGGGCAGTGCCGCGGATGCCGCCGCCTCGATGCGCTCGCACGCAAGCACTTCGGCCTCTTGAGGACCCGTGCTCTCGAATCCCCGCTGCTGTGCCTGGGGACCCGAGTTGTAGAAGTGCTCCATGGAGATGCGCCACACGCGACGCGGTTCCTCAAAACGGGGGATAACGCAGTCGCGTCCCGTTCCCTGCGAGAGAAAGGCGCCCGTGCGCTCGGGGTCGCCGATGGTGGCCGAAAGGCCAATGCGGCGGGGCTGCACGCCTGCCATGCGCGAGAGGCGCTCGATAAGACAGAGCGTCTGCCCGCCGCGGTCGCCGCGCATGAGCGAATGAACCTCGTCGATGACGACGTAGCGCAGGTCGCAAAACATGCGCGGGATCGCCATGTGCTTATGGATCAGGAGCGCCTCGAGCGATTCGGGCGTAATCTGAAGGATGCCGCTCGGCTTTTTGATGAGTTTGGCCTTGTGCGACTGCGAGACATCGCCATGCCAGTGCCAGACAGGGATATCGGCCTCTTCGCATAGGTCGTTGAGGCGGACGAACTGATCATTGATGAGTGCCTTGAGGGGGCCGATGTAGAGGGCGCCAACGCTTGCGGGCGGGTTCTCCCAAAACTCGGTCAGGATGGGAAAGAAGGCTGCCTCGGTTTTGCCGGAAGCTGTGGATGCCGTCAGGAGCACATTGTCCTGCGTATTAAAGATGGCGTCTGCCGCTGCAACCTGGATAGAGCGCAGACTCTCCCAATCGTGGGAGTAGATGAAGTCTTGGATAAACGGGGCGTAGCGGTCAAAGGCGTTCACGGGGCCTCCTTTCAAAAACGAATCTCTCAACGCGGTGGGCAGTGGCTTGCTGCATTAATGCCTCGACGTTTGCCCAGATAAAACCTGCCAAAATAAACCTGTCCCTTTTTGGCAGGTTAGATGGTGAATTCGGCGAAGTTACGGTCGCCGCCTGCGGTATCGGTGTCGCCTGTTGCGGTTGCTGGCGCCAGCGCGTCACCGCCGACGCTTTGCAGCAGCTCGGCTACGTTGGCGTCGGGGTTCTGGCATAGGATGTCGAGCAGCTCGATAAAGTCACGAATAACTTCACGCGGCGTCAGATGCGTATCGGCTCCCACACGATCGAACTCGATCTTGAGGAAGTCCACCAAGTCGTTCTCGGTAAGCGTGGGCGTCCAGCCAAAGTAGCCGGCGTGAATTTGCATGAGTTTTTCGATCAGCACCAGCAGCTCCTCATAGGTGAGTGGCTGCAGGCGGATGATGGGTGCGAGCATGTCCTTAAGGTCCTCGCGCGCAAAGCGACCCTGAGCGAGCCGGCTGCGCAGAGCCTCGTAGGAGAACACGCCGCGGCGGCGGTCTTCGATGGAGGTTGGAGTGCCGCCCATGATCATGCCCAGGTACTGCGCCTTGCCCTGGAGCGTGTCGTTGTACATAGTCAGGATCTTCTCGTAGTTGTATTGGCGCGTGATCGCGTTGGGAATCTTGTACAGATTCACGAGTTCATCGATGAGCACCAGCATGCCCTTGTATCCGCTGCAGACCAAAAAGCGTGCAATGAGTTTGACGTAGTCGTACCAGTCGTCATCGCTGATGATGGTCGAGGAGCCCAGCTCGGCGCGTGCCTCGCTCTTGGTGCGGTACTCGCCGCGAATCCATTTGGTCACGCGGCTCATGGCCTCTTCGTCGCCCTCGGATACGGCCGTGCGATAGCGGCGGAGCATGCGGGTGAAGTCAAAGCCGTGGACCATCTCCTCGAGCGGGGCCAGTTGGGTATTGACGACCGACTCGTCGTCGTCGGCACACGAGGCGACCCAGCGATCCAGAATAAGGTTGAGCGCACCGCCCTCGGGGCGCGTCTTGGTCGATATATTGCGGATGAGCTCGCGGTAGGTGGCAAGGCCCTGTCCTTGACCGCCCTGCAGGCGGCGCTCGGGCGACAAGTCGGCATCAGCGACGACGAATCCCTCGCCCATGGCGTGCGTGCGGATGGTCTGGAGCAAAAAGCTCTTGCCGGCGCCGTAACGACCGACCAGAAAGCGGAAGCTCGCGCCACCGTCGGCGATGAGACTCAGATCGGTGAGCAGGGCGCGGATCTCGACCTCGCGCCCTACGGTGATGTAGGGAAGGCCGATGCGCGGGACCACGCCGCCCTTGAGCGAGTTTAGGATAACGGCGGCGACGCGTTTGGGTACGCGGGGCGCTGCGGATGCGGTATCACTCATGGTCTAGGTATCCTCTCACGTCTGCTTCGTAATCCTCGATAATTTGCGGTCCTGCCGCGCCGAATTCGATAACGGTGTCGCCCACCAGGTCAAAGAGCGCTTCGTTGATGGTATCGACGAGCATGTCCTCGCTCTGCCCCGATTGCACTACCGCCGATTCCGCCTGTACTGCGTTGTGCTCGAGCAGCGCGCGGAGATAGGCGTCTGCGGCAGGCGTGAGTTCGTTCGTGGCGTCAGCGGGCGCAACAGCTGCGAACGCGGGCGTCGGCGCGAGAAGCGGTGCCACGACACCAAACTGTTCGGTGGATATGGTTGGCTCGTCGGTCTCGTCCTGCCGAATGGGTGCCGCGACCGCCTCGACAATCGCGTCGGCTACGGGCTCGGCTTCCGGTTGCCCTGAGTCCGCTGCCTCGGCTTCCACAGGTGCGCCGTCCTCGCGCTCTTCATCGATCAAAAGCGCTTCGCGCGTTTGCGCGGCGGCGCTTCGAATGTGCCCCAGCTGACTCAGATCGATATCGATCTTGACGGGCTGGTGTGCGGCGTCCCACGAAAGCCATGCCACAATCTCGTCATCGATAATCTTGGCCAGATATTTGGGGACCTTTTCTTCCTTAAGGGGATGGGCGGGGTCCAGCGCCAGGCGCAGGCGTTGGTCGCAGGCGCGCATCATTTCACCGAGCTTGCTGCTCTTTTGCCTGCTGCCGTGGATGCGCATGCATTCCCAAAAGCCGTTTTGGCAACGGTAGATATGGATAGGATCCAGGCGATATTCGCAGTCCTCGTGGCGCTCGGGCGCAAAGAACACGGCCGAGGCAAACATGGTATAGGGCATGGCCGTCTCCTCCCCAAACAAGCTCGCCACGATACCGGTCTTTCGGTGCGTGTCATAGTAACGCGCCATACGGACATACACGGCGCATGCCACGTGGCGCAGGTCGCGATGGTGGCTGCGATCGAGTCTTGAGTTATTGAGGTTATACGTGGAGAGGGCGTTGATAGCGGCCATGAGTCGCTCCTCGCGCGCCTCGTCGGGCGGAAGGGGGAGGATCGGCTCAGAGGATTTACGACGTTTGGGGGCCTGCCCGGACGGCGCCGGTGCAGGCGCAAGGTCTCGAGCTGCGCGCCGCAGCTCGATAAGGGCGTTATCGAACATGACGGTTTTAGAGTCGCGAAGCAGCTTGGGATCGAGCCCGTGGAACACGGCGTAATCCTGCAGCCACACGCGTGCAAACCGGTCGATACCGGGCTCGAAGGCACGATAAGCATCCCAAAAGGTCTTGATCTTGCTAAAACCATCGAGCGGGCCATCTACGCCAATGCCGCAGATCAGTTCATAGAGATACAGGAAGGCAAAGGACGTAGACGTTTCTTCGACGGTTCCGCGGCGTACCCGTGCGCGCCAGGTAAAGTACCCGCGCAGCTGGCGATCGCTCATGGCGTTGTAGGTTGGGAAGTACGACTTGAACGTACCGTTATAGGGGCAATCGTCCTCAAAGTCAGCCATCAGCTGGCCTTGGCGGTAGAAAAGTTCGGCTTCCGAAAGCCAGCGTCCCGCACCGCCTTTGGGGTCATCCTGCCAGCGCGATATCTCGCGCATCTTGCGGTACTGGTCGGGAAGGAAATTCTGCATCTGACGACCGGTTTTGAGAATCGGCTCGTCTGCGTAGACTTCGTTTGAGAAACGGGCGGACTGATGGGTCCGGGCCTCGGCCATAATGCGCTCGATGAGCATCTTGATGTCCTGGTCGGCCACCGCTTCTCCTCTCCTAACGCAGCTTCGGTGACCTCATATCATAGCACAGCATCAAACAGGTGTTCGAGATGCCGCTATGTAGATAGATTTAGAACAGGAGGGCGTAGATGACGGCTATGACAACGGAGGGGAGCATATTGGCCGTGCGGAAGGTCTGGGGACGGATGAGATTGACGCCGACGCAGAAGATGAGCATAGAGCCCACGAGCGATAGGCTGTCGAGGGCGGCGGTGGTCATGATGGGGGAGAGCGCGCCGGCAAACAGCGTAATCGTTCCCTGGAACACGGCGACGGGCAGGGCCGAGAAGATGCAGCCGCGTCCGAGCGAGGCCGTCATGGTGCAAACGATGATGCAGTCCAGTGCGCCCTTGAGAGCGAGCGTGGACCAGTCGCCGAGCAGGCCGTCCTGAATCGAGCCCACGATGGCCATGGCACCGATGCACACCGTGAGCGATGTCGAGACAAAGGCGTTGGTGAACTCGTTGTCACCCTCGCTGCCGGTTTTTCGCTTGAGCCATTCGCCAAGGTTCTCGATGGCGGCCTCCAAGTTGATGGCCTCGCCGATGAGCGAGCCGAGGGCGAACGAGACAATGAGCATGGTGGTACCGGTGGTCGCCAGCGCCTTTCCATCGATAAGGAGCATCTTTTGCATGGTGCCGCCAAGGCCGATAAACAGGACGCACAGCCCCGATGCTTTCATGAGCGTGTCTTGGATGCGCGGTGTAATGAAGCGACCGCCCGCTAATCCCAAAAGACCGCCCGCAACTAAAAGCACAACGTTGATGATTGTTCCCAAGCCCGGCATGAGCCCTCCCGTATTGATGCCAACGTGGCAATCGTAGCAGAACGAAATGCGAGGCACATCGCAACCCATCTAATACGTTATATAAGTGGTATTAGGAATGATGTGCAGCATTTAAGCCTCAGGTGGTTGTCGGGACATAGGGATAGTATTCAAAGCGCAGTGTCATAAGCCGCTGCGGGGATTCAATAGCCGCGGCGATGATATTGGCATCGCGGGCACGATCAAACCCTTCGAGTTCGATCTGATACGAGACGTCTTGCATAATGTCCAGACGTCGCCAGGCTAGAAGTGTGTCGCCATCGAATTCCAGGGTCTTGCTTCCGTTTGCGGCAACGGCGTATAGACGCAGCTTGGCGGTGGTTGCAGGGTCGACAACTGTGACCTTTTTAATTTCGTTTCGAGTATTCTTGGCGCCCAACAAGGTGAGCAGTGTTGGGGCCACGACCTCGCCCGATGGCAAAAAGACGACTTCGATGGATTCAGGAAATGCGATGATAGCCGACTTGCGGACGGGCTGATTAGCGGCGGCAACTTCGATGCTTGCTGCATCGACGGTCGTCGTGTGGTCGAGTGCGGTGAGCATGCAGCAGTTACCTTCATCGATCTCTTGAGGATCAGCAAGCCCCAGACTGTCCGCGAGCTCGGGATCGTTTGGATCGTTAGCGGGCTCATTCGGTGCTTCGAGAGAAGCTGGGATGCTGTTTGTCGGCGACGGCGTGTCGCCCGCACCTGCTTCTTTGTCCGCGCTCTCTTCTTGTATGGTTGCGTTGATGGGTTCGTCGTTTGAGGGGAGCGTCTTGGCGTCAAGCGCGGAGGGAAGAATTCCGATGGCTCCGGATCCGTTCCACTCCATTTCGAGAAGCGCCGGATCGGCAAGAATGCGTTGCCTGCTTTGCGCGTGGGCATCGATTTCAATAGGGCCTGTCTCTATTCCTCGTGTAAGGCTGAGTGATCCGGCTGGCTTCTCGAAATGAGCGTCTGTGTCTTTGGCGCTGACGGCGTAGAACAGCAGGGACGCTTCTCCCGCCGCGATGGCATCGGTGCCGGCTTTGGTCAGCCGCAACGATGCCGTGAATGAGAGGGTGGGCTGCGCATCGTCTGCATTCGCGGCGGCGCAGCCCAGACATATACCGCCTCCTTTCTCAAAAAACGTACCGTCGAAGGCGACCTTCGCTCCGTTCGCCGAGTCATCGACCGAAGCGATGTCGATGCGCAGCTCTAAATTGCATGGATCGCCATCCGCATCGAGCACAACCGAGCGCCACGTGCAGACGGCGCACCCCGCCTGGGAGCCGTTTGCCTTGTTCGAACGCTTGATATCCACGACTATCGAGCCGTCCGTATTACGACGAAGGCATCCCGAGGTTGAGATCGCGGCCTGTGCGATCGAAAAACGCTCGCACGCAATGGTGCTCGACGGATTTGGAGCGGAACTTAGGGCTGCTGGTAAGGAGCCTGCCATGACGGGAGTCGCCCAAGCGGCGACAGGCGTTCCGGTTGCGAGTGCGCCGCAGAGTGCGACGACGGGCAAAAGGTTCTTCGATGCCATGGGGTCTCCTTAGCTAATTTAGTGCGGCCTGTCCATGTTTTGTTTCTGGCTGCGTTTGATGTGCAGACCGAGGCCGGCCGTTCCTGCGCCTGCTGCTGTGGCGCCTGCTGCCAAGAGCCATCGTCTGTCGCCTGTCTGCGCCAACGGTTCCTCGCGGTCGCCGCGGTCGAGCTCCGAGAGGTCGACCGTCACTTGCGTGGCGGCCTGCGCCTGTTCTTGCTGGGCAAAGGCCATGGCTGGCCCAAACGCTAAGATGCTGACGGCGGCGGCCAGGGCGACGGCCTTATGCCGCGTGCGCACCGGGCTCGACCGTCCAGGTGATCGTCGCAACCTGATCGCCTTCGCCGGTTACGCGGAAGATGTCGCGCGTGACGCGGGCGACGTTTCCGCTTGTCTTGAGCTTGATTTTGTCCGTGCCGCCGGCAATGCCCTGGTAGCCCATGTCGAAGGCTGCATTCTTGGAAAGATCGAGGCCCGTCCCCTGCATTGCGGCGCTGGCGTTCTGGAGTGCGCCGTCGGGGCCAACCTTAAAGTCGATGGAGTTCTGCGCGGTTCCGGCCTTGGCGTCGGCGGCAATGGTCCAGGTGTTCATGGCATCGATCTTCATGTTGGTGACATGGATGCCGTAGGCCGAATGATTGTCGATGGTGGTCGCGTCTTCTGAGGGGCCCTGAAGCGTGCCGTCGGCCTTGGCGACGAAGGGAATAACCGTCGGAACTTTGAACTCAACGTTGTCGATCTCGGTCCTGACCATTACCTTCGTGGTTCCAACGCGCCCGGCTGCCATAGCTGGCGTCGGGGCGGCGCCCATTGCGAGCGCGAGCGCGAGCCCTGCGCCCACGACGAGCGCTCTGGCTCCGTTCATGTTCCTGGTGATGTCCATGGTCGTTCCTTTCTATTCGCCGCGGGGCCGTCCCCGCGATGATTGGACGAATGCTGGTGAATTGCGCGCGGTGTCGCGTCGGCCGGAAAAGCTAGTTCTCGGCTTGCTCAACCCGTACCTTGACACGTGTCGGATTGCCGTGGCTGTCGAGGGTCTTGGCATCGAGTGCCTGGATCTCGATGTACGCCTCGCCTTCTTTGATGTCGCCGGCGGGGCACGTCTCGATTGTCTTGCCGGTCTCGACCACGCCGGATTCGTACATGGTCTCGTCGTTTTGGATGACGCGGAATCGCTGGGGAAATTTATTGTCTTGGACGTTTTGCACGTTGACGCGCAGCTTGCCGTCCTCCTGCAGCTGAGCGACCGGCGCGACCGAAATCGTCATCATGTTGTCGCGGACGATGGCGTCGAGCTCATCTTGGATTTCCTGACGCGTTTTGCCCTCGGCCGTCGTGACTGAGGCGCCCGCCTCGGGTACGGGCTGCGACTGCCAAGCGTATAGTCCTACGGCGACAAGGGCGCAGATGATGGCCAAGCAGGCAACGATGAGCTTCTTGCGATGCCCCAGGCCTGCAAAGTGGGGTGGCCTCTTCGCGCTCATGCGGCATCCTTGGCGGTATAGACGCGCGCAAAGGTGGACGGGTCCGCTCCAAAGAGCATGTGAAGCATCAGGCGGCGCGAGTAGACGAGCTCTTCGAAGTCGGGAGGGAGCTCGATGTCGTGGATATGCGCGATATGGTGGGCGAGCGCCGAGAACGACTCGGGGTCGCAGATCACATCGGTGGTAACGTGGTAGACCGCCGTATCGGGGAATGCCTCTTCGTCGAAAGGCAGGAGATGGGGATCGTCGTCGACTTCGATGGCGATGCCGTACTGGGGCCAGTAATATGCCATGGGAACCTCCCTGCTTCTGGGGCCAAAACTTCTGTCGGTTTTGGCTGTCGATGCCGACGGTATCAGCCGCTACTTGACCAATTGCTGACCAAATGCTTGACGGATTGGTGTCTCCGCAGGTAAAAGGCGGCAAAAAATACTCCAACTTTTTTCGAGTGACAATCGCGCGGTCGGCGACGGCGGGGCCATATGTGTCAAAAGCATCGTCTGCCGAGGAAATCAAGCCGCTCGCCGAATTGCACGAACGTAAAAATCGCCAATTATGGAGACGGTCTCGAACACGTCGACGAAACGATGCGGTAACATCTCCCTGCAAACACTGTAGTTAGCTAAAGGGGGAGTTCGCGTGTCTGCAACCATCAAACCCTTCACCGACGAGTTCGAAGAGTATGGTCGCGATGAGTCTCGCGCATCGGGCGAGGCCTCGAGCATCTCGTTTCCGACAACGGAAGACGAGGTCCGTGCCATTTTGGAAAAGCTCCATGCCGAGCGTGTCCCGGTAACGGTTCAGGGCGCCCGAACCGGCCTTGCCGCCGGTGCCGTGCCCCACGGCGGGCATATCCTCAATACTTCCCGTATGAATCGCTACTTGGGCCTTCGCCGCGATGAACAAGGCCAATTTCTGCTGCGCGTGGAGCCGGGCGTTGTGCTCTCGGAGCTGCGCAAGCAGCTGAGCAAGAAGGTGCTGCCGACTGCTGGTTGGGACCAGGCATCGCTTGAGGCCTACGAGGAGTTCCAAGAGGCCCCCGAGCAGTTCTTTCCCACCGATCCCACCGAGGCGTCTGCCTGTCTGGGCGGCATGGCGGCATGTAACGCCTCCGGTGCCCGCAGCTACGCCTACGGTCCCATGCGCCCACATATCACGGGACTCCACGTCGCGCTGGCTGATGGCGATTTGCTTGAGCTTCAGCGCGGCGAGGCTTTTGCCCAGGGCCGCCACCTGTCGCTCGTGACGGCAGCGGGCTGTACGCTCGAGCTCGATCTTCCCGGCTATACCATGCCCAAGACAAAAAATGCCTCAGGCTATTTCGTCGCTGACGATATGGATGCCATCGATCTGTTTATCGGTGCGTGTGGCACACTCGGCGTCATCACCGAGCTCGAGATTGCCCTGCAGGCGGCGCCTGCGGTCGTTTGGGGCGTGAGCTGCTTCTTTGACAGCGAAGACAAGGCTGTGTCCTTCACCGATTCTGTGCGTCCCGTCCTCTCCCACGCGGCTGCCATCGAATATTTCGATGCGGGCGCTCTGGATATCCTGCGTCGTCAGCGCGAGCAGTCGACGGCGTTTGCCTCGCTGCCGGCGCTCGACAAAGAGGCCATGGTCTGTGTCTACGTGGAGCTCGACTGCGATGACGAGGCCCAGGCGACCGAGGAACTGTACCACCTGGGATGGGTGCTCGAGTTTGCGGGCGGCCGCGACGATGCGACATGGGTCGCGCGCACCGAGGTTGATCGCGAGTGCCAGCGGTTCTTCCGCCATGCGGTCCCCGAGAGCGTCAATATGCTTATCGACGAGCGTCGCCGCACGGATCCCACCATTACCAAACTGGGATCGGACATGTCGGTGCCCAACGCGTGCCTTGCCGATGTCGTTGCGCTCTATCGCCGCACACTGGCCGAAAGCGGGCTTGAATCTGCTGCTTGGGGGCACATCGGTAACAACCATCTGCATGTGAACATTCTGCCGCGCGATGCGCAGGACTACCGTCGCGGTGGCGAGCTGTTTGCCCAGTGGGCTGCGGAGGTAACGGCTATGGGCGGTGCCGTTTCTGCCGAGCACGGCGTCGGCAAGATCAAAGCGGGCTTCTTAGAGACGATGTACGGTCACGAGGCCATGGTCGAGTCGGCGCGGCTCAAGCTCCAGCTCGATCCCGACGGGCAGCTGGGTCGCGGCAACCTGTTTTCGGAGAAGCTCTTGGATGAGCTCGTCCAGAAAGGGGGCGCGTGAAGATGAGCGATTTCCATATGGCGGTGTGCGTCAAGGCCGTGCCGGGCAGCACCGAGGTCAAGATGGACCCCAAGACCAATACCATCGTGCGCGATGGCAAGCAGGCGGTCATTAATCCCTTTGATGCGAGCGCTTTGGAATGCGCGCTGGCGCTGAAGGACGACTTTATCGGCTTTGGCATGGATGTGCGCGTGACGGTGGTGTCGATGGGCATCCCCGCGACCGAGTCGCTGCTGCGCGACTGCATCGCTCGAGGCGCCGACGACGCGCTGCTGCTGACCGATCGCGCCTTTGCAGGTGCCGATACCCTGGCGACCACCTATGCTCTCAAATGCGGCATCGAGGTGCTCGACGAGGACTTCGACCTGCTCATCTGCGGCAAGATGGCGGTGGATGGCGATACGGCCCAGATTGGTCCCGAGCTCGCCGGTGCCTTTGAGATTCCCTGCGTGACCGACGTGAGCTGCGTGCAAAGCGCGGGCTTTACGACGTGTGGCTCGCTGGCGCTCGTTCACGGATGCGATGCCGGCGAGGAGACGGTGTGTCTTGAGATGCCGTGCGCGATGACGACTGCCAAGGAGATTGGCCAGTTGCGTATGCCGAGTATTGCCGGTATTCGCGCGGCGGAGGAGGCGGACGTGTGCGTGGTCAGTGCCGCTGACGTGAACGCCGACCCCGCGCGTTGCGGTCTTGCCGGGTCGCCGACACAGGTCGTGCGCTCGTTTGTGCCCGACCGTGACCAAACGTGCGAGGCCGTTGAGGGGACGGCGTCCGAGCAGGCGGTAGAACTTGCCAAGATTATCGAGGGGATGGCATAGATGAGCGGACTGATTATCGATAGCGAAGCCTGTATCGGCTGCGGTCGCTGCGTTCGCGCCTGCGCCTCGGGCGGCATTGTGGTGGAGGGCGAGCGTCCCAATCGCTGCGCCCGCGTGACCGAAGGCTGCATCTTGTGCGGCGGGTGCGTCGATGCCTGTCCCGTCAACGCTATCTCGATCGAGCGAGACGAAGCTGCCGGCGCGGCAGACCTTGATGCATATCGAGACATTTGGGTATTCGCGCAGACCGACGAGCACGATACGGTGAATCCCGTTGCCTATGAGCTCATGGGCAAGGGCCGCGAGCTTGCCGATGCTCGTGGCTGCCGTCTGGTGGCACTGGCCGGCATGGGCCCCGAGGGTTCTCTCGGCGACCTGGAGCATCTGGTTTGCGCGGGCGCCGACGAAGTCCTGGCCTGTCGCGACGAGCGCCTGCGCCAAAACGATGCGGAGGTCTACGCCCGCTTGATCTGCGATTTGGTAGCCGAACGCAAACCCGAGGCCATCCTATACGGTGCGACCGCTTTTGGCCGCGAACTGGCACCCGGCGTTGCCGTGCGCTTGCAGACGGGCCTTACGGCTGACTGCACCGTACTTTCGATGGATACGGAGACGGGACTGCTGCAACAGACGCGTCCGGCGTTTGGCGGCAACCTAATGGCCACCATCGTCTGCCCCAATCATCGTCCCCAGATGGCAACGGTTCGTCCCGGCATCTTTAAGGCGCCCGACTTTGACTACGGCCGCTCCGGCACGATCACCCAGATATCGCTTGCGGATGATGCTAAGGCTCGTGTCGAGATCTCGATTCCCGCCGAGGAGTGGGGGCAGCAGGCCTCGATCGCCGATGCCGAGCGCTTGGTCGTGGTGGGCCGCGGCATTGGCTCCAAGAAGAATCTGCCCCTGATGCGAAGGCTCGCCGAGGCTCTGGGAGCCGAGCTTGGTTGCACGCGACCTGTCGTGGAGGCCGGCTGGTTGGAGTATCGCCATCAGATTGGCCAGACCGGCGTATCGGTTTCGCCCAAGCTTCTCGTGAGTATCGGTGTTTCGGGCGCCATCCAGCATCTTGCCGGCATCGGTGGGGCGGAGTGCATTATCGCCATCAACGAGGACCCGGATGCCCCCATTTTTGGTGCTGCCCAGTACAAGGTTGTTGGGGACGCCGTCGAGGTCGTCGAGGAGCTGCTGGCCCAGCTTGAGCGCTAGGCGCTTGCTAACCAGTCGCGCATCTCGTCCTTTAGGCGGCTCCAGGTTGCCTGCGTGGCGGGGTCGGTAAAGGGCTGTGTAATGCCAAAGGGCGCGTCGAGCAGGCGGTGGATATCGCCCTGTTCGCGCGCCAGCGCGCGGCTTGCTGGATAGACGAGCTCAAACATAAAGCAGATGAGTCCCACCAGGTAGTCTGCGGGCTCGTTGCGTTCATCGCGTGCGACGCAGCGGTGCTCGTCAAAGGCGGCAAGTGTCGGCGACGAGAAACGACTGCCGAGAAACGTCTTCTCGTCCACCTTAAGGATGGTGTCGACGGTGCTGTCGGCGATGGTGCGCATAATGTCGATCTTGTCACCATCGCGCACGATATCGCAGAAGCTTCGCGTGCGCACGTCGAGCTGCGCGGGTAGACGGAAATCGCTGTGATAGGCAATGCTCGTTCGGATGAGCTCATCTTCTGCCGGGTCATCGATAAAGTCGCGGATGCTTGTTACGGCGGGTGCATCGGCGGGATTCTCGCCAAAGAGGACCTCGATGCCCAGCGCCGCATGGCTCATGCTCTCGGCGTCCTTAAAGGTGTCCCAGCGTCGCAGCTGCTCAAAGCGGCCCATATCGTGTAGCAGGCCGCAAAGCCATGCCAGGTCAATATCTTCTGACGACCAGCCCTGCTCGCGCGCTACGGCATCGCATGCCTCGGCCACGTGGTACGTATGCTCGATTTTGAGCGCGATGCGTGGGTTGGCGGCATCATAGGCATCGGTGTAGCTTTTGAAGGCCGCGCGCGCCCGGTCTCGATCGATAGCTGTCATAATGACTTCCTAAAAAGTTGTGTCTTTCGATCCGGTGGCAATTGTAGGTGAACTCGGTTGCTGTCGGATGATGATTCTGCCGTGTCGCTACATGCGGTTCGGAGACCTTGTCAGGATGAGAAGCGTATGGTGCTCAAAATCGTTAGAACCGTCTGGCCAGTGATGCTTACCTATGTTGCAATAGGCGCGCCGTGCGGAATGATCATGGGGCAGACGGGAATGGAACCCTGGATGGTCTTTGCCCTGAGCAGCACGTTTGTGACGGGCAGCGGCCAGTTTATGATCTGCAACCTTTGGCTGGCGGGCGTACCGGCACCTTCGATTATCGCGAGCGTTGCCGCCATCTCCTCGCGCTTTGCGCTTTACTCGGCATCGATCGCGCCGCATCTGAGGGGTGCTTCGAAGCGTCAGACGCTGGCTGTTGCCGCGACACTTACCGAGGAGGCATATGGCATCTCGCTTGCCAAGCTGATTGAGGGGGAGGATTGGGGCCCGCGCGAGTCCTTTGTGCTCAATGCGATCCTCATCGCAACATGGGGCGTTTCGTGTACGATGGGTGCCATCGTCGGCGCCGTTGTCGATGTTCCCACCGCCATTGCAGCCTTTGTCTGCACTTCGCTCTTTATCTGCCTGCTCTTTTCGCAGCGGCTGTCGCGCGGCAACGTTGTCGCGGCGGTTTCGGGCGCGGTATCCGTCGCCGTATGCAAGTTCTTGGGCCTCGCGAATATTGCCGTGCCGGCAAGCGTCGTGGTCGGCATTGCCATTGCGCTGGCGTGCGATGCTGTATTTGACGGAAGAGGTGCCCGCGATGCCCGTTAACGAGTTCTTGGTTCTGTGGCTGTCGTCGTGGGCTGCTATCGCGTTCTTTCGCATCGCGCCGGCGTTCGCCTTGCGCGGGCGGACCCTGTCGCCCCGCATTACCGAGGCCCTGGGCTATATCCCGCCCGCTGCCTTTGCCGCGCTGGTCGCCAACGACTTGGTGAGCCCCGGCGCGTTCGACGCGGGACTCTGGCCTGCCTTGGTTCCCTGGATTGCGGCCGCCGGCGTCGTGGTCGTGGCGGTCAAGACAAAATCGATGCTGTGGTGCTGCGTCTCGGGCATCGTACTCTATATTGTCTTGAGTCTTATATAGGGCTGGCGTCGCGGGCGCCGAATCTCGTTCCATCCCAACTTGTAGAATTTTTCACCGAGCTGGTCTATTTCTTCTGGTACCATGGTCAAACTTTACTGTAGCAAAGCGTGACGTGGGCTTTTGTTCTGCGTCAGCGGAAATGGGGGTTTCATGGCACAGGAAGCGACCGCCAACGAGCAAAAGAAATTCAAGGTACCGCGCATCCCGGGCGACATCATGATCTATCCCATGATCGTCGGTCTTTTGCTCAACACCTTCTGCCCGCAGGTCTTTGAGGTCGGCGGCTTCTTTACGGCTGCCTGCCGCGGCGGCTCCAACACCATCGTTGCCGCGATCCTGCTGTTTGTGGGCGCCGGCATCAGCTTTAAGTCCACGCCGGGCGCCATCAAGACCGGCATCGTCGTGCTGATTCCTAAGCTTGTAGTGGCAGCCGCGCTGGGTCTGGGCGTCGCGTACTTCTTTAACGATAACTTTTTAGGCCTGAGCTCGGTTTCCATCATCGGCGGCATCACGTTTTGCAACATGGCGCTCTATACAGGCATCATGGGCGAGTTCGGTGATGAGTCCGAGCAGGGCGCCGTCGGTATCCTGTTCTTTACGGCCGGCCCCGCCGTCACGATGATCGTCCTCGGTGTCTCGGGTCTCGCCAATATCCCCGTCGGTACCATCATCGGATCCATCCTGCCGCTTGTTATCGGCATGGTCCTGGGCAACTTGTTCCCGTTTATCAAGAACCTGCTGGTCCCCGGCGCCAATCCCGCGATCGCCGTCATCGGATTTCAGCTCGGTGCGTCCATGAGCCTGTCGAGCTTTATCACCGGCGGCATCTCGGGCATCCTGCTGGGCCTGATCACGCTCTTTATCGTCGGCCCCATCACCTTTGCGTTCGAGCGCCTGTGCGGCGGTAACGGCAAGGCGGCCGTTGCCTGCTCCACTATCGCCGGCACGGCTATGACCACGCCGGTCGCCCTCGCCGAGGTCGCGCCGCGTTATGCCGAGCTTGCGCCCACCGCGTATGCCCAGATCGCCACCGCCGTTATCATCACGGCAATCATGGCTCCGATCCTGACCGGTTGGGTCGATAAGAAGTTCTGCCAGGGCAAGGAAGACCTGTCCGTTGCCGGTGTCGAGGCTATCGAGGAGGCTGTTGCGACCGATATCGACGGCGAGTAGTCGTCTCTTCGAATCAGTGAAACGGTGCGTGCAATTCGCGCCATCAGAGCGTCCGAACGGCATCTGTTATCCAGAGTCATTCGGACGCTCTGCTATTATTCCCTTTACCCCTGCGGAGTAAGGGGTGTTTGGTGCCCGGGCATGACTCGGGCGATTCTGGCGACTTGGATATAGAGGGGATGGGACCTAGTGGTTAAGGCACTCAAGATCGAGATATTTATGCTGTGCATGATTATTCTTATCGTACTTGCCGCACGAAGCCGTCGCTCCCTGTTCTCGAGCACCCAGCAGCTTTTGTTCAGTATGCTCGGCTACACATCTGCCGCCTATGTCTTCTTCGATATGATCTGGACGCTCTCGGACGGGGTTAACACCTCCTTGGGCATCGCTGCCAACTGGGTTTCCAACGAGGTTTCGTTTTCGCTGTTTGCCATCGCGTGCCTCATCTGGTTCATCTATTCCGAGACGATGCAGGGCTCTCGACTTCTGACCACGCGCTCCAGGGTGGTGCTCGCGACGCTTCCGACGGTGCTGGTGGTTGTGTTGGCGTTTACAAGCTACTGGACACACGCCCTGTTCTACATCGATGCACAGGGCGTATATCGTCGCGGTGCGGCTTATATGATTCAGCCTATTGTTAGCTACTGCTACGTCATATATACGTCCCTGCATGCCTTTGTCCATGCTCGAAAAGTCGAAAGCCTGCAAAAGAAGGCCATTTATCGCACTCTTGCCTTCTTTGCGGTCCCCGCTCTGGTGGGTGGTACCTTCCAGGTGGTGTTTTCGATACCGGGCCTTTGTGTCGGTATAACGCTGAGCATCCTGCTGCTCTACATCATCTGCCAGGAGCAGCTGATCTCGACCGACCCGTTGACTGGCCTTAACAATCGCAACCGTTTTGAGACCTATATGCTGTCGCTGTTCTCGGGTGCTGACCAGGCCGAGGGTGTGTATCTGCTGATGATGGATGCTGACGGTTTTAAGCAGATTAACGATCACTATGGACATGTTGAGGGCGACCATGCTCTTCAGGTTGTTGCGACGGCGCTCAAGGACGTCTGCTCGCCGGCTGGTGGCTTTATCGCACGTTATGGTGGCGATGAGTTTGTGGTGCTCCAAAAGGCAGCGGCGGAACAGAACATCATAGACCTGTGTTCGGCGATTGACGACGAGCTCGCTCGTGCCGAGGTACCGTATGCATTGCGGATGTCCATCGGTTACGCGCGGGCCGGCGATAGTGTTGATACCTGGCAAGACTTACTTCGCGCTGCCGATGCGGAGCTCTACCGCGTCAAGGCCGAGAAAAAGAAAGCCGGCATCCAGATACGCTAGGAAAAGGGTCGCACGCTTGCGTGCGTGGCGGCCCTCAGCTCATCGATGTATTCCATTAAGCTAAAGTATGCGAATGCCCTTCCTAAAAAGGTGAGCTCGCTAGGCTTTTTTGGGTTTGTTGACAATGATGATGCCGCCGCAGACCAACAGCAGGGCAACGATGACGGTAACGGGGCTCGTGCCAGCGCCCTCGCCGAGCAGCAGCGCGCTCAGCAGCACGCCAAAGACCGGGTTCATAAAGCCAAAGACCGAGACGCGGCTGACGGGGTTGACGGCAAGCAGGCGCGACCACAGCGAGTAAGCGACCGCGGAGATAAGCGCCATGTAGATGATGAGCGCGATGGCGGGGACAATCGCCGTGGGGGAGAGCGCGCCGCCCATCAAAAAGCCGATGGCGGTGAGGACCAGGCCCCCGACCAAGAACTGCCACCCGGCAAGCAAGACGCCGTCGTGCTCGCGCGAGAAGATGCCGATCAGGCAGGTCGAAAGGGCACCCGCGACGGTGGAGGCCAGGATAAAGCCCTCGCCGTCGAGCTTAAAGCCAAAGGTGCCGTCCGCGCCCGAAAGGTTGACGAGCGCGACACCGGCAAAGCCCAGCGCACAGCCAAGCACCTTGGCCGTATTGAGCTTCTCGGTGCGAAACGCCAGGGCGGCAAAGAGGATGGCTAGGAAGTTGGCGCTGGCCTCGATGATGGAGCTCGACATGGCGCTGGCGCGCGAGAGGCCCAGATAGAAAAAGAAGTACTGACCGATGGTCTGAAAGAGCGACAAGATAAAGATGGGCTTGATGTCGCGAGCCTGCGGAACGAGTGGACGGCGCTGAGCCGCGCTCATCCCAACGATAACCAGAGCGCCGGCAAGCGTAAAGCGTAAACCTGCAAAGAGCAGCTGCGAAGCGCTATCGTGCGCTGGGATACCAAAGAGTGCGTAGCCGATCTTGATGCAGGGAAAGGCCGATCCCCAGAGTGCACAGCAAACAAGACAGCCCAGGATGAGTCCGGGCAGGGTGGCGAGATACGGCTTGCGGCTTTCCATGATGTCCTTCCTGCATGCGCGAAGCAAAAAAGAACCCGCCACCGGGCGTGCCGGTGGCGGGTGTTGTTACCCGAAGGGATTGTACCCGATGGGAAAGCTTTAGGCGAAGTAGGCCACGCCGCTCTCAAAGATCGGCATGAACTTATCGCCGGGGACATGCTCGGGCACGTTGCGGTACAGGTTGTCGCCGCGACGCTCGGCATGGCCCATCTTGCCCAGAACGCGGCCGTCGGGGCTCGTGATGCCCTCGATGGCGAGTGCGGAGCCGTTGGGGTTGACGGAAAGATCCATGCTGGGCTTGCCGTCCTCGCCCACGTACTGCGTGGCGACCTGGCCGTTGGCGATCAGCTGGGCGAGCACTTCGTCGTTGGCGACAAAGCGGCCCTCGCCGTGGCTGATGGCGACGGTATAGGGGTCGTCGAGGCTGCACTGCGACAGCCACGGGGACAGGTTGGACGAGATGCGGGTACGCACCAGACGGCTCTGGTGGCGACCGATGGTGTTGAACGTCAACGTGGGCGCATCGGGCGTGGCGTCGACGATGTCGCCGTAGGGCACCAGACCGAGCTTGATCAGGGCCTGGAAGCCGTTGCAGATGCCCAGCATCAGGCCATCGCGGGCCTTGAGCAGGTCGCGGACTGCCTCAGTGACCTCGGGAGCGCGGAAGAACGCCGTGATGAACTTGGCGGAGCCGTCGGGCTCGTCGCCGCCCGAGAAGCCGCCGGGGATCATGACGATCTGGCTTGCGCGGATGCGGCGGGCAAGCTCGTGGGTGCTCTCGGCGACGGCCTCGGGCGTGAGGTTGTTGATCACGAAGGTGTCGGCCTCGGCACCGGCGGCACGGAAGGCGCGGGCGCTGTCGTACTCGCAGTTGTTGCCGGGGAACACGGGGATGATCACGCGCGGACGGGCGATCTTGGCGCCGCTGTACACGTGGATGTCCTTGGCACGGAAGTCGATGGTCTCGACCTCGGGGGTCTCGTCGGCGCTGCGGTAGGCAAAGACGCCCTCGATGCCGCTCTCCCAGGCCTCCTGGAGCTCGGCGAGCTCGATGACCTCGGAGCCGGTGTCGATGACATAGCCCTCGACGGTGGTGCCCAGGGGCTCGACGACAACGCCGTCGGCGACCTCGGGCAGCTCGGCGTCCTCGGCGAGCTCGACGATAAAGCTGCCGTAGAGCGGGGTGAAGAGGCTCTCCACGTCTACATCCTCGGCAAGCTCGATACCGATCTGGTTACCGACGCACATCTTAAAGAGGCTCTCGGCGCCGCAGCCGTAGCCGGGCGTGGATATGGCCAGGGCGTTGCCGGTAGCAGTGAGCGCCTCGACGGCGTCAAACGCGGCGAGCAACTGCTGGGCGTCGGGACGGTAGTCCTCGCCATAGGTGGCGGGGGCGATGCGGACGACGCGGTGCGTGAGGCCCTTGAACTCGGGCGAGACGGCGCGGGCGGCCTTGCCCACGGCGACGGCGAAGCTGATCAGGGTCGGCGGAACGTTGAGCTCGCCGGTCTCGTCCTCAAACGAACCGCTCATGGAGTCCTTGCCGCCGATGGCGCCGGCACCCAGGTCGACTTGGGCCATGAGGGCGCCCAGGACGGCTGCCGTGGGCTTGCCCCAGCGCTCGGCCTCGGTGCGCAGACGCTCGAAGTACTCTTGGAAGGAGAGGTAGGCGCGCTTGTGCTCAAAGCCGGCGGCAACGAGCTTGGCGATGGACTCGACCACGGACAGGTAGGCGCCCGCAAACTGGTCGGCCTCCATCAGATAGGGGTTGAAGCCCCATGCCATGGCGCTCGCCGTGGTGGTCTCGCCGTCCACGGGGAACTTGGCGACCATGGCCGAGCTTGGGGTGAGCTGCGTCTTGCCGCCAAAGGGCATGAGCACGGTCGCGGCGCCGATGGTGGAGTCGAAGCGCTCGGAAAGGCCCTTGTTGGAAGCGACGTTGAGGTCGGTGACGAGCGAGGTCATGCGCTCGGCGAGCGTGGTGCCGGCCCAGCTGGGCTGCCACACGCTGCGGGCACAGACGTGGGCGACCTGGTGCTTGGGCGCACCGTTGGAGTTGAGGAACTCGCGGGACAGATCGACGATGGCGACGCCGTTCCATGCCATGCGCATGCGCGGCTCGGCGGTAACCTCGGCGATAACGGTCGCCTCCAGGTTCTCCTCGGCGGCGTAGCCCATGAACTCCTCGACGTCACCGTCGGCGACGGCGCAAGCCATGCGCTCCTGGGACTCGGAGATAGCGAGCTCGGTGCCGTCCAGGCCGTCGTACTTCTTGGTCACGGTGTCCAGGTCCACGTACAGGCCGTCGGCAAGCTCGCCCACGGCGACTGAGACGCCGCCGGCGCCAAAGTCGTTGCAGCGCTTGATCAGACGGCAGGCGTCGCCGCGGCGGAACAGGCGCTGCAGCTTGCGCTCGACCGGGGCGTTGCCCTTCTGGACCTCGGCACCCGAGGTCTCGATGGACTCGGTGTTCTGGGTCTTGGAGGAGCCGGTGGCGCCACCGATGCCATCGCGGCCGGTGCGGCCGCCCAGCAGGATGATCTTGTCGGTGGGGGCGGGGCACTCGCGGCGCACGTGGTTTGCCGGGGTAGCGCCCACGACGGCGCCGACCTCCATGCGCTTGGCCACGTAGCCGGGGTGATAGAGTTCGTTGACCTGGCCGGTGGCAAGGCCGATCTGGTTGCCGTAGCTGGAGTAGCCGGCGGCAGCGGTGGTCACGAGCTTGCGCTGCGGCAGCTTGCCCTCGAGCGTCTCGGAAACCGGGACGGTGGGGTCGCCGGCGCCGGTGACGCGCATGGCCTGGTACACATAGCTGCGGCCCGAGAGCGGGTCGCGGATAGCGCCGCCCACGCAGGTGGCGGCACCGCCGAAGGGCTCGATCTCGGTCGGGTGGTTGTGGGTCTCGTTCTTAAACAGGAACAGCCAGTCCTGGTCCTCGCCGTCGACATCGACCTTCACCTTGACGGTGCAGGCGTTGATCTCCTCGGACTCATCGACATCGGTCATGACGCCGGTCTTCTTAAGATACTTGGCGCCGATGGTGCCCATGTCCATGAGGCAGACGGGCTTGGCGTCGCGGCCGAGTTCGTGGCGCATCTCCATGTAGCGGTCGAAGGCTTGCTGCACCACGGCGTCGTCGATCGTCACGTCGTCCAGGACGGTGCCGAAGGTGGTGTGGCGGCAGTGATCGGACCAGTAGGTGTCGATCACGCGGATCTCGGTGATGGTGGGGTCGCGGTCCTCATCGCGGAAGTACTGCTGGCAGAAGGCGATGTCCGCCTCGTCCATGGCAAGGCCGCGATCGGCGATAAAGGCGGCAAGGCCGGCCTCGTCGAGCTCGCGGAAGCCGTCGAGCACCTCGACGGGCTGGGGCTCGGGGGTCTCCATGTACAGCGTCTCGGGCAGGTCGAGCGAGGCGATGCGCGCCTCGACGGGGTTCACCACGTAGTGCTTGATGGCCTCGATGGCGGCTTCGTCCAGAGCGCCCGAGATGATATAGACCTTGGCGGAGCGCACGGCGGGGCGCTCGCCCTGGCTGATGAGCTGCACGCACTCGCTGGCGGAGTCGGCGCGCTGGTCAAACTGGCCAGGCAGGAATTCGACGGCAAAGACGGCGCCATCGCTTGCGGGGAGCTCGTCGTAGGTCACATCGACCTGGGGCTCGCTAAAGACGGTCGGCACGCAGGAGCGGAAAAGCTCCTCGTCGATGCCCTCGACGTCGTAGCGGTTGATGATCCTCAGGGCCTCGATGCCCTTGATGCCGAGAATTTCGGTCAGCTCGCCCTTGAGCTGCTGAGCCTCGACGTCGAACCCGGGTTTCTTCTCCACGTAGATACGAGAGACCATTGGTTCCTGCCTTCCTGATCGGTTGGGCGTACGGTACGGTATGCGGCAGCGGTCGGTTTGCGGGGTCTGCCCTGCGGTCGCCTTGAGCCACATGTTTGTAAACCTCACTATGATACGACAGCTCGCGGCGCGTTGAGGACGGCGAGGGTGCTACAGTGAAGCGCAAACAAGAGAAAGGCATCACATGGCATTCGTTTCGCTCGCCATCATCGCACTCGTGGCCTTTGCGAGTCCTTTTATCGCCTCGGCGATTCCCGGAAAACCCGTTCCCGAGACGGTCTTTTTGCTCGTGCTCGGCGCGGTGCTGGGACCCCATATGCTCGGCGTCATCCATGTAGATGCTGAGGTCTCGCTTGTGTCCGAGCTGGGCCTGGCCTTCTTGTTCCTGCTTGCCGGCTTTGAGATCGACCCCAAGAGCATCACGGGCGTCGAGGGGCGCTACGGCTTGGCGACGTGGGTCGTCACGTTTGGTATCGCCTGGCTTGCCGTGCGCTTTACCCCGTGGTTCTCAGTCAGTCATTTCGACGGTATCGCCGTGACGCTTGCCCTCACTTCGACGGCGCTCGGCACGCTCGTGCCCATCATGCGTGAGCGCTCGCTCACTGGCACGCGTGTGGGCGACTCGATTCTCGCGTATGGCACCTGGGGTGAGCTCGGCCCTGTGCTCGCCATGTCGGTGCTGCTGTCTGCCCGCACTGGCATCCAAACGCTCGTAATCCTTGGCTTGTTTGCGGTGGTTTGCGTGTTGCTGGCTGTGGTCCCAAGCCGCTCCAAGCGTGTCGGCAGCCGCTTCTTTGCGTTTGTCGAGGAACGCGCCGATACCACGTCGCAGACCTTCGTGCGCCTGACGGTGCTCATCCTGGTCACACTCGTGGCGTTCTCGGCCGTCTTTGATCTCGACATCGTGTTGGGTTCTTTTGCCGCCGGCTTTGTCTTGCGCTATATCATCCCCGAGGGCAACCATACGCTCGAGACCAAGCTCGATGGCCTGGCCTACGGCTTTTTGATTCCGGTATTCTTTACCGTATCGGGCGCAAAGATCGATCTGACGGCCGTGGCGTCGCGCCCGGGTCTGCTCGTGGGCTTTATCGTGGCGTTGTTGATTATTCGTGCCGTGCCCATTCTTATTTCTATGAGCATTTGTCCTGCGACGCGCGATGTGTCGGCGTATGGTCGCATTACCGTGGCCCTGTACTGCACCACGGCCCTGCCGATCATCGTTGCCGTGACAAGCGTTGCCGTCAACGCGGGCGCGCTGTCGCAAGATATTGCGTCGGTCATGGTCGCTGCCGGTGCCATCACGGTGTTCTTGATGCCGTTGCTCGCGCAGCTCTTCTACCGCGTGGTCGACGCCGCGCCGGTCGCCGCCGTGGCAGAAGTTGCCGAGCATCCATCCGATGCGCTCGACATCCTGCGCGCCCATCACGATTTGGCGAGCCTGCTCGCACGTGAGCACGAGCTGCTGACTTCGCATGGCCATGGTCGCGTATTCGAGGGCTTGCCTACGCTCGATACGATTGCCGAGCGTCTTTCCGCCGAGGCGGCGAGCGGCCACATCGATGCCCGCATCGTGGACGCGGCGCATCTTCTTGCCGATAAGACCTATGGTGATGAGGTCGACCCGTCCGAGCTGACCCCGCGCGAGCGTCGCCGCCTGGAGCGCGCCAAGCTCGCCGTGCGCGAATACCGCCGCCGCATGTTGGAGCTCTATGCAAGAGAAGAAGCCGAGGACGACGACGGCAAGTAGTCGATACTCTCTCGGGGAAGCCGCGTCCCGCTTTGAAGGCTCGGAACGGGATGTGGTTTCCGAAACGGGGGCCGTTGGGAAACTGTGTCCCGGAATGGGCGCTCAGAGTGGGATGCAGTTTCCGCGAGAGATCCGTTGCGGAAACGGTATCCCAGAATCGGCGTTCAAAACGGGGCGCTCTTTCCGAAACATGGCCCTGAGGGAAGCTGCGTCCCGGTCTGAGTCGGAATTCCGGGACACAGCTTCCCTTTCAAACAGAAGAAGGCGCGCTGCCTGCAGTTGATGCAGACGGCGCGCCTTCTTTGTTGGACTATGTTGAGGCTGGGAGCTGAGGCTTGTGGTCCCTTAAGAGCGGGCGGCTCCGTCGACGGGGAGCACGGCGCCCGTGACGTAGGAGGACATGTCGCTCGCCAGGAAAACAAAGGCGTTGGCGACATCCTCGGGCTCGCCCATGCGACCCAGCGGAATGGTGGCGACGATGGGCTTAATAACCTCTTCAGGCAGGTTGGCGACCATGTCGGTTTTGGTTACACCGGGTGCTACGGCATTGACGCGAATGCCCATGGGGGCGAGCTCGCGCGAGAGCGACTGGACCATGCCGTTGACGGCAAACTTGGACGTTGGATAGCCGACGCCAGAGGGCTGGCCGTACTTGGCAACCATCGAGCTCGTGGTGGTGATGGTGCCGCCGTGGCCGGCCTCGGTCATGATCTTGGCGGCAGCTTGGTGGCCATTAAAGACGGCGACGACGTTAAGGTCCATGACCTTTGCGAACTCCTCGGCCGTGTAGTCCAAGAGGGGTGAACGCTGGGAGATACCGGCATTGTTGACGACCGTGTCCAAGCCGCCCATGTCGGCTGCAGCCTGGGTAAAGGCCTCGGTCACGGCTTCGAGTGAGGTGAGGTCGCAGGAGCGGCCCCAGACCTTGGCGTCGGGATAGGCGGCTGTCAGCTTCTCAACGGCCGCATCGGCGGTCTCCTGACGCGAGCCAAAGACGGTGACGGCGGCGCCTTCCTCGATAAAACGGCAGGCGATGGCATAGCCGATACCGCGCGTGCCTCCGGTGATGATTGCTTTCTTGCCCTCGAGCAACATGGTATTTCCTCTCATCGCGGGCGGACATTCGCAGCACAGCGTAGCCGTAACTGGAATCGGCCGTGTTTGCATATCGGTGAACGGTAGCCCGCGTTACCGATGAGCGGCTCGCGCAAATGTGCTCTGCCGTTGTGCTTAGGGCAGGAGACAAAAGGGCTCCCGTCCCGCATCGGACGGGAGCCCTCAAAGCGTGTATTGCTAGGCGAGCGTTGAGCTAGTTCGCCATGACGCCTTCGGTCCAAGCCTCAACGTCCTCGATGCGCAGGACGTTGGCGACCTCGGCTACGCAGTCGACGCTGGCAAGCTCGGCGGTGGCAGCCTGGACGTCCTTCTCGAGCGCGCGGTGCGTCAGGAAGATGACCGAGCAAGTATCGCTGGCGCCCGACTTGCCGTCCTCGACCTGGTTGATGAGCGAGATCGAGATGTTGTGCTTGGCAAAGATGTCGACCGTCTCGGACAGGGCACCCACGCGGTCGGCGACCTTCAGGCGCACATAGTACTTAGTCTGGAGCTCGTCCATGGGCTTAAAGGCGAGGTTGTGACCATAGGGCTCAATCTCGGGCAGCGGAGCCACGCCGCGGCTGATCTGCTCGGAGAGCGACAGGATATCGCCCACGACGGCGCTCGCGGTGGGGAAGGAGCCTGCGCCGGCACCGTAGAACATGGTTTCGCCCACGGCGTCACCCACCACGTAGACGGCGTTCATGGCGCCGTTGACCTTGGCGAGCATATGGTCTGCCGGGATGAGCGTGGGATGCACGCGGACGTCGACGCCGGCGTCGGTGTTGCGTGCGATGCCCAGCAGCTTGATGGTGTAGCCGAGCTCGCGGGCCTGGGCGATGTCCTCGGCGCCGATGGTACGGATACCCTGCTGGTAGACATCGTCGGTGGTCACGCGGGTGCCAAAGCCGATGGAAGCGAGGATTGCCGTCTTGCTGGCGGCGTCGAAGCCGTCGACGTCGGCGGACGGGTCGGCCTCGGCATAGCCCTTGGCCTGCGCGTCGGCAAGCACATCGGCGTAATCGGCGCCCTCGGCGTCCATGCGCGACAGGATATAGTTGGTGGTACCGTTGAGAATGCCGGCGATGGTCAGGATCTTGTTGCCCACCAGGTCGTGCTCGAGCGTGCTCACGATGGGGATGCCACCGCCACAGCTGGCCTCGCACTTAATCTGCACGCCGCACGCGCGCGCCTTCTCGGCGAGCGTCTCGACATGACGGCCCAGCAGGGCCTTGTTGGCAGAGACGACGTGCTTGCCGTGCTCAAAGGCAGTGGTGAAGATCTCGGTTGCGGGATGCTCGCCGCCGATCAGCTCGACGACGATATCGACGGCGGGGTCGGTGACGACGTCATGCCAGTCACTCGTAAAGGCCTCGCGCTCAATACCGGCTGCCTCGGCTTGCTCCCAAGCAAGCGCGCAGGCGCGGGTCAGCTTAAGGTCGATGCCGTAGGCTGCCAGGTACTCATCGTGGTGGCTCTTGATCAGGCGGGCCACGCCGCCGCCGACGGTTCCCAGACCGATGAGGCCGACGTTCACGGTGCGCAGGGGTTCGCTCATAGATAGCTCCTTCGTGCATCTTATGGATGGATTAACCGCTTAAAGGTTGAGTGCATTCTAGCGTGAACCGAGGGCGCGTGCTCGCCAGGCAACAGGAGTCGCACAAAACGGCACCCCCGAAACGCTGCGGAAACATTGGAAACATGCTCGCTACAAACGAACTTCCGCAACAAACTGTCAACGTTTGCGCCATAAGGTTTGCCCTGTACCGCAAGACGGCCGCACCGCGGCCAGCGAAAAGGGGGACACCATGTTTAGCATCAACAACGTACTTAACCGCAGGAGTTTCCTTGTCGGAGCCACGCTTATTTTTGCCCCGATCTATTACACCCCAGCGTCCGTTTTGCTCAAGAACGCCAAGGACATGAGCTACGACATGACACTAATGGGTGTCGACGGCATGGACAGCCTATGTGATCCAGGACGGCAAGTACATCGCTTCCTAAGTGCGCATAAAGCACGACCGGTGAGGCTGTTTTATTTAAGGCAGGTATGCTTGTAACAGAACGGAAACATTACTTTTACATAATAAAGTGGCAATACTGTATAAAGTAATAGAAATACGCAGAATTATGGATAAATCAACAAATCCAAAGAAAAGTTGAAATAATCGCCACTTTCCTTAACTAAAGCGTCTAGTATTTTGCGAACGCCGAACACGGCGAAGGATGGCCTGTCGGGTAACCGAAACCCGACGAGATTTGAGAGGAGAGCCGCATGTCGAGCCTCACCGGTAAGTCATTGAACCCTGTTATGAATCGCAGGAGCGTTATCGCGAGCGCAGCAGGTCTGGGGGCGATGTCCATTCTAGCTGGTTGCTCCTCCAACGGCGGCGACAGCGGTTCCGCTTCGAGCGACGCTTCGTTTAAGATCGGTACCATCGGCCCGCTGACCGGCGCCAACGCGTCCTACGGCAAGTCCGTTACCCAGGGTGTCGAGCTTGGCTGCAAGGATTTCTCGACCAAGGAGCTGCCGCTTGCCAGCAAGGCCGAGGATGACCAGGCCGACGGCGAGAAGGCCGTCAACGCCTTCAACACCCTGCTCGACTGGGGCATGCAGGCCCTCGTCGGCCCGACCACCACGGGTGCGTCGGTCGCCGTTGCCGCCGAGTGCGGTAACGACCCCAAGACGTTCATGATCACCCCGTCCGCGTCCTCCGAGGACGTCACCGACGGCAAGGATTGCGTCTTCCAGGTTTGCTTCACCGACCCCAACCAGGGTGTCAACGCTGCCAAGTTCCTGGCGCAGAAGTATGCGGACGAGAAGTTCGTGCTGTTCTATAACTCCGGCGACGCCTATTCTTCGGGCATCGCAGATTCCTTTAAGGCCCAGGCCGCTGAGTCCAAGCTCGAGATTGTTGACGAGGAGACCTTTAAGGACGACTCCGCCACGAGCTTTACCAACCAGCTGACCAAGGCCAAGCAGGCCGGCGCCACCATGATCTTTGCGCCGATCTACTACACGCCGGCGTCCGTCCTGCTCAAGAACGCCAAGGACATGGGCTACGACGTCAAGATGATGGGCTGCGACGGCATGGACGGCATCCTGGGCGTTGAGGGCTTCGATACCTCTCTTGCTGAGGGTCTGCTGCTCATGACCCCGTTCTCCGCCGACGACGAGAAGAACGCCGACTTCGTTAACGCTTACAAGGATAAGTACGGCGATACCCCCGACCAGTTTGCCGCCGACGCCTACGACGGCGTGCACGCGGTGGCCGAGGCCGTCAAGGAGGCCGGTCTTGGTGTCGACGCCGATCCGACCGAGGTCGCCGAGAAGCTGTCCAAGGCTATGCTCAAGATTACCGTTGACGGTCTGACCGGCAAGCTCACCTGGAACGATAAGGGCCAGGTCCAGAAGGAGCCCACGGCGTACGTCATCACCGACGGCAAGTACGTACAGGCCTAATTGGCCGCCTTACATAGAGCGGTTTTGATCCCAAGCAGGGGAGGTTTTGGCCTTCCCTGCTTGCTTGGTATCTAGGGACAGTGTAACGTCCCTGTTTCATACATTAACTGGAAACCTATTCGAAAGGGGGATGTGGAACATGACGGTCTTTATCCAATACCTGGTCAACGGCCTGTCCATGGGCAGCGTCTACGCCATCATCGCGTTGGGCTACACCATGGTCTACGGTATCGCCAAGATGCTCAACTTCGCTCACGGCGATGTCATCATGGTCGGTGCCTATGTCTCGTTCTGCGCCACGTCGTATCTCGGCCTCCCGGGCTGGGCATCTGTAGTTCTCTCTTGTGTGGTCTGCACGGTTCTCGGTGTTCTCATTGAGGGTCTGGCCTATAAGCCGCTGCGCCAAGCAGGCCCGCTGGCCGTTCTGATCACGGCCATCGGCGTGTCTTACTTCCTGCAGAACGCCGCGCAGCTTCTGTGGGGCGCCACGCCCAAGAACTTTACTTCGCTCGTCACCTTCCCGGTGCCGGAGTTCTTGGCCAAGTTTAACGTAAGCGCCGTCTCGCTCGTCACCATCGTCGCCTGCCTGGTTATCATGGCCGGCCTGATGTTCTTTACGGGCAAGACCAAGATGGGCAAAGCCATGCGTGCCGTGTCCGAGGACAAGGCCGCCGCTCAGCTCATGGGCATCAACGTCAACCGCACCATCTCGATGACGTTTGCCATCGGCTCTGCCCTTGCCGCTATCGCCGGCGTGCTGCTGTGCTCCTACTCGCCGGTGCTGCAGCCCACGACGGGTGCCATGCCTGGCATCAAGGCCTTCGACGCCGCCGTCTTCGGTGGCATCGGCTCCATCCCCGGCGCCTTTGTCGGTGGCATTCTCATCGGCATCATCGAGGCGATGGCGCAGGCTTACATTTCCACGAGCCTTGCCAACTCCATCGTCTTTGGTGTTTTGATCATCGTCCTGCTCGTCAAGCCTGCCGGCCTCTTGGGCAAGTACGTCCCCGAGAAGGTGTAGGTGAGCGTTATGAAGTTTCTTAAAGACAAGCAGACGCGTCACGACTTTGTCACGTACGCCATGTGCGTTGTGGCGTTCGCCATCGTGTTCTTTATGCAGTCCAACCACATGATCCCGCGCATGATTGCCGGTCAGCTGGTTCCCATCACGGCCTATATCGTCATGGCCATCTCCCTTAACCTTGTCGTCGGCATCGCAGGCGACTTGTCGCTGGGCCACGCGGGCTTTATGAGCGTCGGTGCCTATACGGGCATCGTCACTGCCGTCGCGCTGGAGAGCACCGTTCCGTCCGATCCGATGCGTCTGATCATCAGCATTGTGGTCGGCGCTATCGCCGCTGCCATCTTGGGCTTCTTGATCGGTATTCCGGTCCTGCGCCTGAGCGGCGACTATCTGGCCATCGTGACCCTCGCTTTTGGCGAGATCATCAAAGAGATCGTCACCTGCCTCATTGTGGGCGTCGACTCCCGCGGCCTGCACGTGATCTTTAACATCACGGGCAACTCTACGATTAACGACCTGCACCTGCTCGAGGACGGCACCGCCATCATCAAGGGCGCGCAGGGCGCATCGGGCGTGTCGACCTATTCGACCTTCCTTGCCGGCGCCATCCTGGTCATGGTCGCGCTCGTGATCGTGCTCAACCTGGTTCGCAGCCGTACCGGCCGTGCCATTATGGCCGTGCGCGACAACAAGATTGCAGCCGAGTCCGTGGGCATCTCCGTCACCCAGTACCGCATGATTGCCTTTGTTGTTTCCGCTGCCCTCGCCGGTGCTGCCGGAGCCCTGTTCGGCGGTAACTTCTCGCAGCTTTCCGCCACTAAGTTTGACTTCAACACGTCGATCCTCATCCTGGTGTTCGTGGTCCTGGGCGGTCTGGGCAATATGCGCGGCTCTGTCATCGCGGCGGCGTTGCTCACGGTGCTCCCCGAGCTGCTCCGTCAGTTCTCGGACTACCGCATGCTCATCTACGCTATCGTGCTGATCCTGGTCATGATCTTTACCAACAACCCGCAGCTCAAGGCTTTCTTCGGTCGCATCAAGGACCGCTTTGCTTCCAAGAAGGAGGTGGCAGCCGATGCCCAGTAAATTTGAGTTCAACAAGGGCAAGATGGTCCCGTATCCTTCTGGCGCCATCGTTCCCGACCGTGACCTGGGCGAGCGCCCGGCACTCGAGTGCATCCACCTGGGCATTGAGTTCGGTGGCCTTAAGGCAGTCGATGACTTTAGCCTGACTATCGGCAAGACCGAGATCGCCGGTCTCATCGGCCCCAACGGTGCCGGCAAGACCACGGTCTTCAACCTGCTCACCAAGGTGTACCAGCCTACGCACGGCACCATCCTGCTCGATGGTGAGGACACCTCGGGCAAGTCGGTCTACCAGGTCAACCGCATGGGTATTGCCCGTACGTTCCAGAACATTCGCCTGTTCAACACCATGACGGTGGAGGACAACGTTAAGGTCGGCCTGCACAACCAGGAGCGCTACTCCGGCTTTGAGGGCGTGCTGCGCCTGCCGACGTATTGGAAGCACGAGAAGGCCGCCCACGAGCGCGCCATGGAGCTACTGTCCATTTTTGACATGGAGCACCTGGCAAACGAGCAGGCCGGATCGCTGCCTTACGGCGCTCAGCGTCGTCTGGAAATCGTCCGCGCGCTTGCCACCAA
The DNA here is from genome assembly GCF_005845035.1 of Collinsella aerofaciens. Taxonomy (GTDB): domain Bacteria; phylum Actinomycetota; class Coriobacteriia; order Coriobacteriales; family Coriobacteriaceae; genus Collinsella; species Collinsella aerofaciens_I. The sequence goes on from NZ_SPFO01000011.1 coordinate 53,685, forward strand.
CCCCAAGCTGCTGCTGCTCGACGAGCCTGCCGCCGGCATGAACCCGTCCGAGACCGCGGAGCTCATGGAGAACATCGTTAAGATTCGCGACACCTTCGGCATCGCCATCATGCTTATCGAGCACGACATGTCGCTCGTCATGAATATATGCGAGGGTATCTGCGTGCTTAACTTTGGCAAGGTCATCGCCAAGGGCACGGCCGAGGAGATCCAGAACAACGACGCCGTTATCGAGGCGTATCTGGGCAAGCAGGATAAGGGGGAGAACTAAATGGCAGAGCCGATGCTTTCCGTCTACAACATCAACGTCTGGTACGGCGCTATCCACGCCATCAAGGACATCTCCTTTAACGTCAACGAGGGCGAGATCGTGGCCCTGATCGGTGCGAACGGTGCCGGCAAGTCCACAACGCTCAAGACTGTCTCGGGCCTGCTGCGCTCCAAGACCGGCTCCATCAAGTTTATGGGCGAGGACATTACCCATACGCCTGCCGACAAGCTGGTGGGCAAGGGCCTGGCTCAGGTCCCCGAGGGCCGTCGTGCCTTTTTGCAGATGGCGGTCGAGGAGAACTTGGAGATGGGCGCCTACACGCAGCCCAAGTCCACGGTGGCTCCGGGCCTGGAGCGCGTCTACGAGCAGTTCCCGCGCCTGAAGGAACGTCGTCGCCAGGTCGCCGGCACCCTTTCAGGCGGCGAGCAGCAGATGCTCGTTATGGGGCGCGCCCTTATGAGTAACCCCAAACTGCTCATGCTCGACGAGCCTTCCATGGGTCTGGCACCGATTCTGATCGAACAGATCTTCCAGATTGTCGAGGACTTGTACAAGGCCGGTACCACGGTGCTTCTGGTCGAGCAAAACGCGCAGATGGCGCTTTCCATCGCCACACGCGGTTACGTGCTCGAGACCGGCAAGATCACCATGACCGGCACCGGCCAAGAGCTCCTGCATGACGACAACGTCCGCAAAGCCTACCTCGGAGGCTAACCCACCTAACAAAAGGGGCGCTGACTATCTCAGTCAGCGCCCCTTTTTAAGTTGCGGTGAAATAGGGACTGAATACGGGCTCCAGAGGCCAAAAGAGTCCCTATTCCACCGCAACTTCATGGGGATGTGTGACAATGCCCGTCGGAAAACATCTGCTGTCTTTGGGGGTCTATCTATGCTGTACGAGTTTTGTGCCGAGAACTTTGAGCGGGTGCCGGCGGCTATCGATGCCGGTGCAAGGCGTATCGAGCTGTGCGACAACCTTGCCGTTGGTGGCACCACGCCTTCGGCCGGCGTTATCAGCGCTACGACCAACTATGCCCACGAGCACGATGCACGGGTGATGTGCATGATTCGCCCGCGTGGCGGCGACTTTCACTACAACCAGGACGAGTTGCGTATGATGGAGATGGACCTGGGCCTTGCCGTGAGCGCCGGCGTTGACGGCTTGGTCTTTGGCTGCTGCAAGCCCTGCGCTGGCGGATGGGCACTCGACGAGCTTACGTTGGGCGCTCTCGTGATGGCTGCGGGCTGCGCGACCGAGGAATGCAAGCGTGAGCCCATCGACATCACCTTCCACATGGCGTTTGATCAGCTCTCGCCCGAGGCTCAGCTCGACGCGATTGACATACTCGCCGACTGCGGCATCACACGCATCCTGACGCATGGTGGCGCTGCCGGTACGCCGATCGAGGACAACTTCGAAAACCTGGCCCGCTTGATCGAGTATGCGGGCGACCGCTTGACCATCCTTCCCGGCGGCGGCATTTCCACGGTCAGCCGCGATACCGTGGCGGCGGCACTGGGCGTCTCCGAGCTCCATGGCACCAAGATTGTGCCGCTGGAGGTATAACCCGTGACGCTGGCATTTGACGTTCAGCAGGCGAACGGTAAGCCCGACGACAACCGTCGTCCCGGCACCGCGTGCCCCTTTTGCGATACAGAAGGGCTCACCGACATCATTCGCTGTGATGGCGATTGCATTTGGCTCGAGAATAAGTTCAAGACCCTGCGCGCCACCCGTCAAACCGTGCTGATCGAGTCGGCCGATCACGATGCCGACCTGGTGACCTATGAGCCGGATGAACTCCACCATGTGATGCGGTTTGCCCTGGGTTGCTGGCAGCAGATGATCGATTCACAGCAGTATCGAAGCGTGCTCATGTACAAGAACAAGGGTCCGCTCTCGGGCGGTAGCCTCGTTCATCCGCACATGCAGATTGTGGGTTTGGAGCAGGAAGACGGCTATGCTTCGCTGGCTTCCGCCAATTTCGAAGGCATCAATGTCTGGCAACAGGGGAGGATCTCGGCCAACATCTCAACCGAACCCATCATGGGGTTCTTTGAGATCAACGTTTCAGCCCCGCAGGGAATCGCTGCCAGCGATGACACGAGAGACCAAGCCGAGGCGGATCTCTTCGCCGATGCGATCCAGGTAGCTCTGCGCTATATCCTGAACGAGCACCACGGTGGTCGCGCAGAGTCGTACAACCTGTTCTTCTATCACCTGGGCGGTCGGACCATTGCCAAGGCGCTGCCACGTTGGGTGGTTTCGCCCTACTTTGTCGGCTATCGTTTGGCCCAGGTCAATGCTGAGACCACGCTCGATGTCGATGCTGAGCGCCTGCGTGCGCATCTGGAAACGCTCGTATAGCAAGACTAACACCCGCGTAATGCGGACAGTCTAGCGTGCCATGGCGTCGCGGCCGGCTTCGACGCGCTTGCGCTGGGCGGCGCGCTCCTCGCCGGTCAGACGCTCAAAGAGATGCCCGATAAGCGAGGCGAGTACCTGCTGAAACAGCGTTCCGCACATGACGGGAAACACGACTTCGCCCGGAAAGTACTGCGTGGCGATGACGGCGCCCGAAGAGATGTTACGCATGCCGCAGGTAAAGCACATGGTGGTCGTCTCGCTATATGGCAGATGCAGCGCATGGGCGACCAGAAAACCGACGACAAAGCCACTGATGGCGAAGACCAAAATAAAGAGGGCGACTTCCAAGCGCACCGCGTTCATGTGCAGCACGTACTCGCTCATGGCGGTGGAGTTGGAGGCGATAACGCCCATCATCATGAATTTGCAGGCGGGCGAGAGCACGGGGGAGAGTTTTTCGTGCCCCCATCCGCGCGTGAGCTCGTTGATCACGATGCCGAGCACGGCGGGGATGGCGATCATAAAGGCCATGTCTTGCATCATGCTCGGCACATCGATCGAGACGGTGGCGCCCAGCAGGAGCTTGAGCGTGAGCGGAATCGTCACAGGGGAGATAACCGAGGACGTCAGGATGATGGTGAGCGCGAGCGGGCCGTTGCCGCCGAACATGCTAATCCACATAAAGGCAGTGACCGCCACGGGTACGCTGTACTCGAGCACGATGCCGCAGACAAGGTTGGGGTTGGAGCCAAAGAAGAGTGACCCTATGGCATACGCCGCGATGGGAATAAGCACTGCCGAGACCAGCAGCGCCAAAATCAGATGCAGGGGACGGTGGAACACCTCAGCCACCTGGTGGAAGGTGTTGCTGAGCGCGCCTTGGAACGTCATAAAGGCAAACAGGGTGGGAACGATGGGCTTGAGAACGCCGATCTGCTGAGGAAAGAGCACGCCGAGCGCCACGCAAATCGGAACGATGACCTGCATATGTCCTGCGAGAAATTTGCCCAGTCCAACCCATTGCTTCATATGCTCTTGTGACTCCCTTTGCTCGTGAATCCGTTTTGAATGGATATGCTAGACGCTCGCATGCGTCCGTGTGGCTGAAACGCTCGATTATTTCGAGGCTATTACCGCCCTCGTTTATCGAAACCACGGCGTGCTGGATGTTGTGCGTCCGCGCTGCACGGTATAATAAATCCGTTCAACAGATCTGCCTGCCGAAGCGGGCATGCACAGAGGACTCATCGCTATGAACCGTGAGAGGTATCGCGGCGACCTGCCCCTATCGGGGGTGGGCGCCTATGTCATCGCTTAAGACGACGCATCGCTGGGCGGTCGCTCAGCAAAACCCCGAGCTCGAAAAGGAGCTTTCGGCTGGCCTGGGCATACCCGGGCTGGTGGCGCGCATTATGGTTGCGCACGGCATTACATCCATCGAGGAAGGCCAGCTGTTTTTGACGCCTTCGCTCGATCGCGACTGGGCGGACCCACTCGTTATTCCGGGCATGGTGGTCGTCGCCGACCGCGTTGAGCGTGCTATTCGCAGCCACGAGCGTATCGCCGTCTTTGGCGATTTTGACGTCGACGGCATTACGTCGACTTGTCTGTTGACCGAGGCGCTACGTTCGTTTGGCGCCAACGTCACGCCGTTTATTCCGCACCGCTTTGACGAGGGCTACGGCCTGTCGCGTGCGGCGCTCGACCGCGTCAACGAGCTCGCTCAACCCAACCTGATTGTGACCGTCGATAACGGTATTGCTGCCAAGGAAGAGGTCTCCTATCTGGAGAGTCTGGGGATCGATTTGGTGGTCACGGACCATCACGAGCCGTCCGACCAGGTGCCGCAGGGCGTGCCCCTGACCGATCCCAAGCTCGAGGACGAGGGCCCCTCGCGCGAGCTTGCCGGTGCCGGTGTGGCGCTTAAGCTGGTGCAGGTCCTGGGCGAGCGTTTGGGCAAGCCGTCGTATTGGCGTTCGCTGATAGAGGTCGCGGCGCTGGGCACCGTGTCCGACATGATGCCGCTCACGCCCGAGAATCGCGCACTGGTCGCCGAGGGCATCCAGCAGATGCGCGTGACGGCCCGCCCCGGTTATATCGCGCTTGCCGCACTTGCCAAGGCCGACCTTTCTACCATTACGGCCGACGGCCTGTCGTTTTCGCTCATCCCTCGTCTGAATGCTGCCGGCCGCATGGCTGATCCCAAGCTGGCGCTCGACCTGCTGCTTGCCCGCGACCCCATCGAAGCGAGCGCGCTTGCCGCCGAGCTCGAGGAAATCAATCGCCAGCGCCGTGAGATCGAGGCGGAGCTCACGCGCGATGCCATGGCAAAGGTCGAGGAGACCTATGACGGCGGACGCGCGATCGTCGTGGGCGGCGAAGGCTGGCACGAGGGCGTCAAGGGCATCGTGGCAAGCCGTCTGACCAACCGCTACCACGTGCCGGCGCTGCTGTTCTCGATCGAGGACGGTATCGCGCGCGGCTCTGGTCGCTCGGTGGGCAAAGTTAACCTGTTTGACGCCATCGAGCGCTGTTCCGACCTGATGATTCGTCGCGGCGGACATGCCGGTGCGGTGGGTGTGACTATCGAGGCATCCAAGCTCGACGAGTTCCGCCGTCGCCTTTCCGCCGTGTTGTCCGAGCTTCCCGCCGAGGACTTTGAGGACACCGACGAGGTTGCCGCCACGGTCGAACTTTCCGAATTGAATATCGAGACCATCGAGCAGATTTCCCGCCTTGAGCCGTTTGGCCAGGGTAATAAGGTGCCGCTGCTGGCTGCCGAGGGCGTGACGATGTGTGATCGCGCCGTGGTGGGTAAGACCGGCGAGCACATGCGCTTTGTGGCGACCGATGGCGCCGCGAGTGTGCCGGCCATTATGTTCCGCGTGCCGCAAATCGATAAGCTCATCAACTGCGATAGCGCTGTCGACTTGGTGTTCGAGGCCGTTGCCGAGCATTGGCAGGGTCGTGTGAAGCCCAAGCTCATGGTCAAGGATGTTCTGGTCCGCGATACCACGCTGCCCAGCGTCGACGATCCGGCATGCGAGCTTCGTCGTGGCGTGCAGCCGGCGGATTCCGGCCTGCGCTTGGAGTCGCGCAAGCGCGAGACGCTCGCCCAGCTTTCCTATACCGAGCTCACGCGCTCGCTTATCCATAGCTTTATCGGCTCGAACCAGCCACATCGCGCGCAGGTCGAGGCACTCGACGCGCTCGCCGACCACCAGAGCGTTTTGGCCGTTATGGGGACGGGACGTGGCAAGTCGCTCATCTTCCATGTGCACGCCGCGCGCGAGGCGGTCCTTCGTGGGCGGGCGAGCATCTTTGTCTATCCGCTGCGTGCGCTCGTTGCCGACCAGGCTTATCATCTCTCATCGACGATGGCCGCGCTCGGCATTGGCGTGGGCGTGCTGACCGGCGAGACCGTGGAGGCGGCGCGCGATGACGTGTTTGCCGGCTTGGCTTCGGGCCGCACCGGCATCGTGCTCACGACGCCCGAGTTCCTGTCCATTCACCGCGACCGCTTTGCGCGTTCGGGGCGCATCGGTTTTGTCGTTATCGATGAGGCGCATCATGCCGGTCTTGCCAAGGGCGGCGACCGCAGCGCCTATCTCGACATGCCCGATATCCTCAAAGCCTTGGGCGACCCGGTCGTTATGGCTGCGACGGCCACCGCAACGGCTCCGGTTGTGGCCGAGCTCGCCCGCGTACTACCGATTACCCGCACGGTGGTCGACGAGACGGTGCGCGAGAACTTGCAGCTCGAGGATGACCGAGATCTTGCGAGCCGCGAGAACCGCCTGGTGTCAATCGTGGCGACGGGGGAAAAGACCGTCATCTACGTCAATTCGCGCGACCAGTCCGTGGCGCTCGCCAAGACGTTGCGCAAGCGTGTGCCCGATTGCGCAACCCATATCGCGTTCTATAACGCGGGGCTTGCGCGTTCTGATCGCCGTCGCGTGGAGGAAGCATTCCGAGACGGAAGCCTCAGCTGCATCGTCTCGACATCTGCCTTTGGCGAGGGCGTCAACCTGCCCGATATCCGCCATGTCGTGCTCTATCACATGCCGTTTGGCGGCATTGAGTTTAACCAGATGAGCGGCCGCGCCGGTCGCGATGGCCAGCCCGCCGTGATCCATCTGCTCTATTCGTCGCGCGACGCCCGCATTAACGAGCGCCTGCTCGACTGCTATGCGCCCGAGCGCGACGAGCTCGTCACGCTCTATCGCGCGCTGCAGACCATGTGGCGCTCCAACCGCGGCAAGACGGGGGACGATTCCTTTAGCGCGAGCGATATCGACATCGCGCAGATGTGCCTTGCCATCGATGCTCGCACGCCGGTCGACGAGCGTTCGGTGGAAAGCGGCCTGGGAATCTTCGAAGAGCTTGGTTTCTGTCGAGTTTCGGGGTTTGACGACACTCGTCGTATCGCGATGGCCGAAAACCCCGGCCGCGTGCAATTGAGCAGGTCAATTCGCTATTTGGAGGGCTTGCGCTCGCGCATGGAGTTCTCGGCTTTCCGGAGCTGGGCGCTCGATTCGTGCGCTTCTGATATGCTAGCCAAAGTTAACCGCCCGATCGTACCGCGGGCCTAGGGGAAGGGGACCTCGATGGATGCCGCAGCCCGTACCGCCCATGATTCCACCCTCCAGCCGTTTTCGGAGATGGAGCACTATAAGCATGCCGATGAGCTGCCGCCCGAGATTATGGCGGACAGCTACGACAAGCTGGAGCGCCTGTGCCTCAAATATATGAATGAGGACGACTTTTCTAAGGTGGAGCAAGCCTACTGCTTTGCCGCCGAGAAGCACTGCAACCAAAAGCGCCGCTCGGGCGAGATGTACATTAACCATCCCGTCGAGGTTGCCATCATTTTGGCCGATCTCAAGATGGACTGCGATGTGGTGTGCGCCGCACTGCTGCACGATACCGTCGAGGATACCGAGACCTCGCTCGCCGATGTTTCCGGCCTGTTTGGCGATACGGTGGCCGAGCTCGTCGATGGCGTGACCAAGCTCACCAACATCGAAGTTGACAGCATGGACGAGAAGCAGGCGCTCACGCTGCGCAAGATGTTCCTCGCCATGTCCAAGGACATTCGCGTCATCATCGTTAAACTTGCCGACCGTCTGCACAACATGCGAACGCTGGCAGCCCTGCGCGAGGATCGTCGCCTGTTTAAGGCTCGCGAGACCATGGACGTGTATGCGCCCCTGGCCGACCGTCTGGGCATGAGCTCCATTAAATGGGAGCTCGAGGACCTGTCCTTCTTCTACCTTGAACCCGACGCCTACCAGCGCATCGCGCGCATGGTGGCGGAGTCGCGCGAGGTCCGTGAGCGCTATCTGGCCGAGACCATCAAGACACTCACCGACGAACTCAACCGCATTGGCCTGGAGGACTTCCAGATTAACGGCCGTTCCAAGCACTATTGGTCCATCTACCAAAAGATGAAGCGCAAGGGCAAGGAATTCTCCGAGATCTACGACCTGGTGGCACTGCGTGTCATCACGCATTCGGTGCGCGATTGCTACTCCACGCTCGGCGCGGTGCATACGCTGTGGCACCCCATGCCCGGTCGCTTTAAAGACTATATCGCCATGCCCAAGGTCAATAACTACCAGTCGCTCCACACGACGGTCATCGGCCCCACGGCCCGTCCGCTCGAGATTCAGATTCGAACCTACGAGATGCATGAGCAGGCCGAGTACGGCATTGCCGCCCACTGGCTATACAAGAAGTCGGGCGGATCGTCTGCTTCCAAGACCAATGACGCTCAACGTTTGGACGACCAGATCAACTGGCTCAAGCATTCGCTCGATTGGGCTGCGTCTGATGAGATCACCGACGCCAAGGAATACCTGCATTCGCTGAAGGTCGACCTCTTCGATCAGGAGATCTTCGTCTTTACGCCCAAGGGCGAGGTCATGGCGCTTCGTGCCGGCTCCACGCCGCTCGACTTTGCCTATGCCGTTCACACCGAGGTGGGAAACCATTGCGTCGGCGCCAAAATCAACGGTGCGGTGGCTCCGCTCACGCACGAGATTAAGACGGGTGACCGTATCGAGATCCTGACTAACAAGAGTTCCAAGCCGTCGCGTGATTGGCTCAAGATCGTTAAGACGCCTTCCGCCAAGTCAAAGATCCGCCGCTATTTTGCCGCTGCGACCAAGGATGACGACGCTGCTGCCGGCCGCGATATGCTGGCCAAGGACCTGCGGAAGCGTGGCTATGGCATTTCTACGCCGCGTTCGACGCGTGCGCTCAACGCCGTAGCGGAGCAGTTTAACTTCAAGCAGCTCGAGGACCTGTTTGCCGCCGTCGGCGCCGGCAAGGTTGCCCCGCGCGCTGTGGGCAATAAGGTCGAGCAAATCTTGGACCCCAAGCCCGAGGAACAGCTCACCAAGGCCGAGGCTATCGCCGAGGTCGTGAAACAGCCTGCTCGCGGCTCCAACCGCAAGCCGCAAAAGCGCGGCAAGAGCGCAAGTAACGGCATTATCGTCAAGGGCGAGAGCAACAGCGGCCTGCTGGTCCGTCTGGCTCATTGCTGCAACCCCGTGACGGGCGACGACATCGTCGGCTTCATCACGCGCGGTCGCGGCGTTTCGGTGCATCGCGCCAACTGCCCTAACGTCAAGGGTCTTATGGAACATCCCGAGCGCATGATCGATGTGGAGTGGGACGGCGCTGCCGACACCCTCTTCCAGGTCGAGATCGTGGTCGAGTGCCTGGACCGCATGGGCCTGCTCAAGGATGTCACCATTGCCATTGGCGATGCGGGCGGCAATATCCTTTCTGCCGCCACGTCGACCAACCGCGAGGGTATTGCAACCCTGCGCTTTATGGTCGAGATCTCGGACGCGAGCGGTCTGGATCCGCTGCTGGCTTCCATCAGCAGCGTCGATTCGGTCTACGACGCTCGCCGTCTTATGCCCGGCGAAGGCGGAGCTCAGCTCAAACGCCGTGTGTAGGTGCGAGAGCCTCTCAGCATCATAGATATTGGTTACGTTCGAGGCATCGTTTGGTGCCTCGAACGTATTTTAGAAGGAGGGTATGCGCATGGGCGATATGACTTTGGACCTGACACCCCGAGGCGCGGCTTCGATTGAGGCACTCGTCAACGGCCCGATTCAGACCAACAGCTACGCCGTGATTTCGAATGACGAGTGCTTAATCGTCGATCCGGCGTGGGAGGGAGAGCGTCTTGTGGAGCATATCCGCACCGCGCATCCCGAGGTGCGCGTACTCGGCTCTGTCTGCACGCACGGTCATGCCGACCATGTTGGCGGGGTTGCCGGGGTTCGAGCTGTCGTTGGCGACAGCGCACTATATGAGTTGTGCGCTAAGGACGTGACGGTACCTCGCGCAAATATCGAGGAGCAGCGCGCCATGTGGGGTATCGAGACGCCCGATCCGGGTGAGCCGACGCGTTTGCTTGCCGAGGGCGATACAATCGAGGTGGGCGACGTCTGCCTGCAGGTGATCGAGACGCCGGGGCATACGCCGGGCGGCATCGTCCTGTTCGCCGCGACCGAGCAGGGGAACATCGCCTTTGTGGGCGACACGCTTTTCCCGGGCAGCCACGGTCGTACCGATCTTTCCGGCGGTGACGAGGCGGCGATTATGCGCTCGCTCTCCAAACTTGCCAAGACGCTTCCGCCCGATACCGTTTGCTTGACGGGCCATGGCGATTCGACCACGATGGCGCGCGAACTTATGCAGAACCCGTTTATGCAGATGTAGACTCGAAACCGTCTTTCGAACCACGAAGACCGGTCAATCGTCAAGCTATTTTCCCCAGTGGGTCGATTCTGTGGGGCAAACGGTCAAAATTTGTCCAATCGGATGGTATTCGTGAACAAACGAACGTTTATGCTCGGGTATGTCGTGGTAAAATCTCAGGCGTTATCGGAGCAACCTTACAGGAGGTTTCTTTTATGCTCGTCAACGCAGCAGACATGCTCAAGAAGGCCGAGGCCGGCAAGTACGGTCTCGGTGCCTTCAACACCAACAACCTCGAGTGGACCCTGGCTATTCTCCAGGCCGCCGAGGAGGCCAAGTCTCCGCTGATCCTTCAGTGCACCGCTGGTGCCGCTAAGTGGATGGGCGGTTTCAAGGTCTGCGCCGACATGGTCAAGGCTGCCGTCGAGGCCACGGGCGTTACCGTTCCCGTCGCCCTTCACCTCGATCACGGTTCTTACGAGGACTGCTTCAAGTGCATCGAGGCCGGCTTCACGTCCATCATGTATGACGGCTCTCACGAGGAGACCTTCCAGCTTAACCTCGACCGCACCAAGGAGCTCGTTGAGCTTGCCCACTCCAAGGGCATGTCCATCGAGGCCGAGGTCGGCGGCATCGGCGGCACCGAGGACGGCGTGACCTCCAGCGGCGAGCTCGCTGACCCCGCTGAGTGCAAGCAGATTGCTGACCTGGGCGTCGACTTCCTCGCATGCGGTATCGGCAACATCCACGGCGTGTATCCCGCCGACTGGGCTGGCCTTTCCTTCGAGCGTCTGGGCGAGATCAAGGCCGAGACCGGCGACCTGCCCCTCGTCCTGCACGGTGGCACCGGCATCCCCGAGGATCAGATCAAGAAGGCCATCTCCCTGGGTATCTCCAAGATCAACGTCAACACCGACCTGCAGCTCGTCTTCGCCAAGGGCGTTCGCGAGTACATCGAGGCTGGCAAGGATCAGCAGGGCAAGGGCTTTGACCCCCGCAAGCTCCTCAAGCCTGGTCGCGACAACATCGTTGCCCGCACCAAGGAGCTCATGGAGGAGTTTGGCTCCGTCAACAAGGCGTAAGTAGCGGTTTAACTTTCCCGTCGGAGGCCCCGTTCACCCTACGCTTTTCCCTTGCGCTCACCTGGCTTTGCCAGAGGTCGCGCAATGGGAAAAGCTCCGGGCGAACGGGGCCTCCTTTGTTAACTCGCTGCAGGGCTACGAGGCTGAATTCATTTTTGCTACCGTTCAGCGGCGTTGATGGCTCCTTTGTTGGGGCTTTCTATTTATCTCGCTACAATGGGCTTCGAGAGTTCTAATGACTTGGAGTTTGGTATGGCTGTTATTAATGTGCTGCCTTCGGATGGGAAGGTTATTGACGAGGGTCCTGTTGGTTGCTCTATTGATGTTTGCTGTGATGACTTTCGCCATCTCGATATTGGACTGCCGCCCGAGATTCTTCGACTCAAGGATGCCGGATATTTGACGCAGGCTGTTGCGGCTTGTGATCGTCTTTTGAGGCAGAATCCTGAGCCTTCCCTGGCAGCCTGCGTCCGTGCCGAGCGGTATCGCATGCTTGAGACGCCGCTTCATTTTTCGGTGTCGCGCGATCGAGCTATTGCGATGATTCGCGAGGAGTGGCCTGAGTTTACCGAGGAGCAGTTTAACGATCTGATTGACCGTAAGCGTATTGACTGGCGCTTTATCGACGGCGAGCTGTTCGTTCTCGACAACTTCCTCGATTCGCTTCGCGTATATCCCAAAGAGGTCCCCGGCATGCGTCCCGATCCTACGGACGGAATTGCACTGCGCAACGAGATGCTCAAGGAGATGGAGTCGCAAAACGGATTGGCTCGCGTCATTACGCTTAAAGCATCTGTGTCTGTCCCCGGCGCTCTAGAGGGGGAGACCGTTCGCGCTTGGCTTCCCGTTGCCGCCACCTGCCGCCAGCAGTCTCGGGTCGAGATTCTCGACATGACGCCGGAGGGTGCTGTTGCTCCCGCGAACGCTTCGGCGCGTACCGCCTCGTGGTCTTCTTCGAGTGAACGCTCATTCTCGGTGACCTATCGTTATCACATCGATGCTGCTTATTGTGATGTCTACGGTGGCACACTTCCGGTTCATCCGCGTATGGACGCGCCTCTGCCCGAGGATATTTCCGAGGACCGTCCGCACATTGCATTCACGCCGTATCTGCAGCAGCTGACGGCCGGTGTTGTTGACGGACTCGAGGATCCGCTCGATCGCGCCCGTGCTATCTATGATTACCTGACGCAGCATATCGACTATCGCTATCAGCCGCCGTACTTGCTTTTGGGATCTATTGCCGATGACTGCGCGCATTCGCTCCGCGGCGATTGCGGCGTTATGGCGCTCACGTTTATCACCATGTGCCGTATCGCGGGCGTGCCTGCCCGTTGGCAGAGCGGCCTGTACGTTGCGCCCGATTCGGTGGGGTCGCACGACTGGGCAGAGTTCTATACGCCGCAGACCGGTTGGCTCAACGCCGACGTGTCATTTGGATCTTCTGCTCGCAGGATGGGGGAGGAGTGGCGCCGCCGTCACTACTTTGGCAATCTCGACCCGTGGCGTATGGTGGCCAACAATCGATTCCAGGCAGAGTTTGACCCCTCTTTCGACGGCATGCGCGAGGACCCTTACGATAACCAGATGGGTGAGGCTTCGGTCGACGGTCGCGGATGCCGTCAGCGCGAGATGCTCCGCACGGTCGAACTCATCGAAATGCTCGAAGTTCCATTTTCGGACTAATCAACAGAAAGCTGTGATAAACTAACTCACGCATTGCGTGCCCGAGTGGCGGAATTGGCAGACGCAGTGGACTCAAAATCCACCGTTGGCAACAACGTGCGAGTTCGAGTCTCGCCTCGGGCACCATACATGCAAGTGAGCGTTCAAGGGGGCTGCGGCCCCCTTTTTCGTGCCGAACTCGCGTGAGCGCGCGAAGCGTTAAGCAAACAGGCCTGCGGCCTGTTTGAAGCGGAGCGTGGCGAGGGCGCCACACGCCCGAAGCCCGGGGCTTCGCGAAGCGAAGGCCCTTCGAGTCTCGCCTCGGGCACCATACATGCAAGCGAGCGTTCAAGGGGGTCAAGGCCCCTTTTTCGTGTACGTAATGTGATAACGCGCTGTACGTGTTATTATTCGCAAGGCGTTGTTCCCGCAATGCCCTAAAGAGGAACCCGAGGGTTCCCACCTTTTGGCGCCAATGAGCAGCTGACTGGTCATACAACTTAGATTCTCTTCCTCAAATCGAGGAAGTCTATGTGTACGACCTGGTTGCTGAGAAGCGCCGGGTTATTTTTTTATGAATGGAGGTAGGGAAAATAGCTAAGTCTGATGACACCCGCATCAACGACGAGATCACTGCATCTTCGTGCCGTTTGATTGGCGTCGATGGCTCTCAGCTCGGTCTGTTCGCCATCCGCGATGCCCAGCGCGTCGCTGACGATCAGGGTCTCGACCTGGTCGAGATCGCTCCCAACGCGGAGCCGCCGGTCTGCAAGGTCATGGACTACGGTAAGTTCAAGTACCAGCAGGCCATGAAGGCCAAGGCTGCTCGTAAGAACCAGTCCAAGGTCGAGGTCAAGGAAATGAAGTTCCGACCCAAGATCGACGTTGGCGACTACGAGACCAAGAAGGGCCACGTTCTGCGTTTCCTCAAGAAGGGCGCACGCGTTAAGATCACCATCATGTTCCGCGGCCGTGAGATGGCTCACCCGGAGCAGGGCCTTAACGTTCTCGAGCGTCTCGCCGAGGATCTCAAGCCTTACGCTACGGTCGAATCCAAGCCTAAGATGGAAGGCCGTAACATGCTTATGCTGCTCGCCCCGATTAAGGGCGCCTTCGATGAGGATAAAGCGGCAAGCGATACCAAGTAACTAGTGTTCTGTAACCGATTAAGGAGTATTTCATGCCTAAGATGAAGTCCCACAGCGGCACCAAGAAGCGTTTCCGCAAGACTGGTACCGGCAAGCTTATGCGCGCCAAGGCTTTCAAGAGCCACATCCTGAGCAAGAAGTCCACCAAGCGTAAGCGTGGCTTCCGTCAGGAGACCGAGATCGCCGCTGCCGACCGCAAGGTCATCAAGTCGCGTCTCGCCTAAGTTCGCGTTCCCGTTTTTCGTTTTACCGTCTAGGAGTTGATAGAACATGGCACGTATTAAGCGCGCTGTTGCCGCCAAGAAGAAGCGCCGTACCGTTATGCACCGTGCGAAGGGTTACTACGGTGCCGCTTCGCGTACTTACAAGCATGCTAAAGAGCAGGTCCAGCACTCCCTGCAGTACCAGTATCGTGATCGCCGCAACAAGAAGCGCGAGATCCGTTCTCTCTGGATCACCCGTATCAACGCTGCTGCTCGCCTGAACGACATTTCTTACTCTCAGTTCATGCACGGCCTGAAGGTTGCCGGTATCGAGCTCGACCGCAAGGTTCTGGCTCAGATGGCTTACGAGGACATCGAGTCCTTCAACGAGCTGGCCACCATCGCCAAGAAGGCTCTTGAGGCCTAATAGATTCTCTTGAATCGCTAGGGGAGTGTCGTGCTGTGCGCGGCGCTCCCTCTTTTTATCTAAGCGCTTGTTTATATAGCCAAAAGCGCGGGTAGATAGACATTTACAGGTGACCGATCTTTATATATCTCTTAACCGAAGGGTCATCATCTGATACATGCGGCATTGCTGCATCAGACTTTCTATTACGTATATAGAAAGCGATATATTGTGTAGGACTTTTGAAGAGTGGAATTGACGTCCCACAGAGCTTCGTGGTCTGGCAATATATCTCCTTGCCGCGCGGCCCGGTCGGACCGGATCAGCCGCACAGGCGTGCACCTTGAGAACCGG
>NZ_SPFO01000012.1 GCF_005845035.1 Collinsella aerofaciens
GCGCCTTTAGACGCGAGCCCGGGGCCCGTGGGTTATACCCTAAGAGCAAACCACCCTTTTTAAGGGTGGTTCTGATTTTCAAACAACCGTCTGCAATTCCCGTTTGAACCAGAGCTTTGCGTTCTGTCTATGGTCCTTGCGGGTACAATATCCAAGATATTTTGACTGTTAGAAGGAGTCTCATGACGGAGTCCTCTCAGCATACGTCTAAGCCCCAGGTCGAGGTTGAGGCCTCGGGCGGAGATGACAATAAGAGCGCACGCCGCGGCGCCATCTTTATCGGCGTCGTGCTGGTGGGTTATATCGTCTGTCTGGTGGTAACCGGGCAGATGGGGCAGTTCTGGGCCGCAATGTCGAGCGTCCAGGCGCCATGGCTCGTTGTCGCGTGTCTTTGTATGTTCATGTATCTGTTCTTTGGCATTGTGGCCTATGCGATCGCCGTCTGGCTCGACCCATATTCGCCCGTCGGCATCCGCGACCTGATCTCGGTCGAGGCGAGTGGCATCTTCTTTGGTAACCTGACGCCCATGATGATGGGCTCGACTCCCGCCCAGATCTACCGCCTGACCAAGGCAGGCCAAAACGTGGGCGAGGCCGGCGCCACGCAGTTCACGCGCTTTATCGTGTATCAGTTTGGCCTCGTTGCCTGGGGCGCCATTCTGCTGCTTGCCCGCATGCCGTTTTTCGCCGAGCGCTATGGCGACATGACGCTGCTGTGCGTCTTTAGCTTTGGCGGCCACTGCTGCATTCTGCTTGGCATCTTTGCCGTCGCGCTCATGCCCAAGACCGTCACGCGCGTCGCGCACTGCATCATCAATTGGCTCGAGCGAATGGGCGTTTCGGCCACCAAGATCGAGGGCTGGCGTACGTTTGTCGACGGCGAAATCTACTCGTTCTCCGAGAAGTTCAAGCTTTCGGCTGGCCACTTTTCGTCCATGCTGCTCACGGTGGTCATCACCATGCTGCAACTCGCGTTTTTCTACCTCGTGCCGTATTTCCTGATGCTTGCCTTTGGCCACCACGAGGTCGACTTTTTCTCGGTCATGGCCGCGAGCGCCTTTGTCCAGCTGCTGAGCTCTGCGGTCCCCCTGCCCGGTGGAACTGGTGGCGCCGAGGGCGGCTTTGCATTGTTCTTGGGTCATTTCTTTGGGTCGGCTTCGACCGCCGGCTATCTGCTGTGGCGCCTCATTACGTTTATTGCGCCGACCATTTTGGCTGCGCCCCTGCTGGGGCTTAAGAGCGCCCATAACGAGAGCATCCATGCACGCTGGGATCGCGTGATGCGCAAGCTCGGCCGTGCGCCTCAGACGCCCTCTGTGCCCACTAAGCCGCACCCCACGAATGCTTTTACCGTTGATCCCAATAAGCACGCTCAGAAGGCTTCTGGGACCGCTAAGCCGGCTCATAGAGCCTATGTGCGCCAGACAGGCGATGGTATTCGCGTATCTCCGTCGGCACTCAATAAGAAGAAGCACCCTAAGTCGCAGTAGGGCAGTCGTGCGTTCTTCATGATGCGGGTCATATTTGTGCTGTATGGGGGATAATCCTCTTACGTAGATTATCTCTCATCTGTTGATGAATGCTCGCATATCGAAGGGACACGCCCATGGCAACCAGCAAACCGCGTCTTGACCGCCGCATCGTTCGCAGCCGTAATGCCATCCTTTCCGCTTTCGAGCGCCTGCTCATGGAAAAGCCGCTGGCAGACATTACGGTGAGTGCCATCGCGCGCGAGGCCAATGTCGACCGCAAGACCTTTTACGTCCACTTTGGTACGGTTGACGGCCTGCTCGATGCCATTGCCGTCGATGTGGTGGAGATGATTGTCGACTCGGTCGAGAAAACGCTTGCTTCAATGGACGGCGACACCAACGAGCGCGCTCTTGGCGCGGCGGCGACCTTCTTTAAAACCGTTAACGAGGCACTGTGCAACAACTTGGTGCTCAATCGTCAGCTGATCGAGAACATTCCGCTCGATGATTTTATGGCTCGTCTTCGTGCGCCGCTCGAGCACGAGATTGCCGAACGCGATCTGCTGCCCCAAGGTCTCAAGGACGAGATGTTCGACTACTATCTGGCGTTTTTGCTGTCGGGTATTATCGGTATCTATCGCACGTGGGCGCTGTCTGACGGCTCGGTTCCTATCGAGCGCGTCTCTGAGGTCGCCAACGACCTGACTCTCAACGGTCTGTCGAGTCTGGAATCTCGCTTCGAATAGCATCGATAATTCAACAACTTATAGAAGTTGCGGTGGAATAGGGATTGTTTTGGTTATTGGAAGGCCGTTCTGGTCCCTATTTCACCGCAACTTAGTAAAACTGTTTTGATGGTAAGGCGGAGCAGCCTCGAAGATGAGCCTCGAGACTGCTCCGCTTCATTTCTGAGCGTTTGTCGTGTAGGGCAGCATTAATCGCCGTTTTTGAGTATGCGGCCCTGTTTTTCGAACTTGTGCATGTCGCTATCGGCCATACCCTGTGACTTATCCTCGTGACGCTTGGCGTATAGCGGATCGTCGGAGTCGTTCCAGATGCGGTCGGCGACAGGTGACCATGCCTCGGCGGCAGCCTGGGTCTTTTCGCGCAGCTGCTCGGGTGACTCCTTCTCGATAAGATCGGTGCTCATTGCGCCACTCTCGGCGACCATTTTGGGCAGCACGTCGGGATTTTCGAGCATGGGGCATGGTTTGAGGTAGTTGTCGTTGAACGACATGTTTTCGTAGTACTTCATAAAGAGGGGAGAGCGCAGCGCGTCGAGTAAGCTCACATCGTGGATGTTGGCGTTTGAGTAGTGGATGAACACGCACGGCTCCACGTCTCCGGCGGCGTTGATGTGCAGGTAGCGGCGGCCGCCGGCGATACATCCGCCTACAAACTCGCCGTCGTTTTGGAAGTCGAGCGTAAACAGCGGCTTCTTCTCACGCATTTCGCGGATAAAGTGATACATGTGCTCGCGCTGCTCGGGCGTGGGCATGAGCTCGGGGGTTGCATTGCGGCCAACCGGCATAAAGTGGAAGTACCAGCAGAAGAGTGCTCCCTCGCCGATCATCCAGTCCATGTTCTCCTCGGTAGCAACCGTATCGGCATTGGCGCTGGTCCAACAGGTGGAGATACCAAATGGCAAGTCGCGCTCGCGCAGGAGTTTCATTGCGTGCTCGATCTTTGCGTAGGTACCCTCGCCGCGACGGGCGTCGGTGGTGTGCTCATTGCCCTCGGCGCTGATGGCAGGGACAAAATTACCTACGCGAATCATGTCGTCGCAGAAGGCCTCGTCGATCAGCGTGGAGTTGGTAAAGCACAGGAATGCGCAGTCCTGGTGCTTCTCGCAAATCCGGATGAGGTCCCGCTTGCGCACCAATGGCTCGCCACCAGTGTAGATGTAGATGTGGGTACCCAGAGCTTTGCCCTGCGTAACGATAGAGTCGATGTCTTCGAACGAGAGATTCTGCTTGTAGCCGTACTCGGCGGCCCAGCAGCCCGTGCAATGCAGGTTGCAGGCGCTCGTGGGATCGAGCAGGATGGCCCACGGAACGTTGCACTGGTACTTTTCGCGGTTCTTTTCCTGCTCTGGCCAGCAAGCAGGTTGGCGTCGACTATGAGGGTCTTAAGCAGTTTGGTTCGCATCTGGGGATTAAGGCTGAACACACGCATGATCAGGTCATACCAATTGCCGCGGCTCTTGATGACATTGGTGAATGCCTCTCGCTGTACAGGAAATACGCGATTGGGGACCAGCTTGTTCACGAGGTCCATGATTTTGTCGATGTTTTCTTGCGGGTTGTCGTCGAGATAATCGATGAGCTTGTTAAGCGCTGCACGCTCTGCTGACTGTGTAAGCGACATGGGTATATCCTTTCACGTGTGCTTTGTGTGTGATAATACCCACTTGTAGATTAAACGAAGTCTAAAGATTTGGAATGTGTCTATTCAACGAATCAATTTAATTTGGGGTGTAGCGTTATACGCCGACACCTTCTAAGTTGCGGTGAAATAGTGTCAGATGGGGATGCGGACGATTTCTTGGGCCGCGCCTAGGCGTATCCATGGAGTGGGAAGGATAAACTGGACTTTCTTTTAAGGATCCTCAAGCGTATTGCCGCTCGTATTCCACTGGAGACATGTAGCCCAGGGTGGAATGCATGCGCACCCTATTGTAATAGAGCTCTATGTACTTGAAGATGTCCTGCTTGGCCTCGTCCCTCGTCCCATAGCTCCTCTCTTTCACCAATTCCCTTTTCAGCGTCTTGAAGAACGACTCGGCCACCGCGTTGTCCAGCGGCGTGCCGGGCCTTGATACCGACTGGACTATGCCATGCGAGTCCAGACACCGCCGGAAGGAACGGGAGGTGTACTGCGCGCCCCGATCGTCATGGAAGACGAGGCTGCCGTCATCTGGCGGACCCTCCCTGCCGACCGCCTGCTCCATCGCGTCGATCGCGACCTTCTCGGTGATGCGCTCGGACATCGACCAGCCCACGACCTTGCGGGAGAAGGCGTCTATCACGGCTGCGAGATAGAGCCACCCTTCTCTTGTGGGTATGTAGGTGATGTCGCCCACCCAAAGCCTGTTGCGCTCGCCCACGGTGAAAGCGCGCTCTACCAGGTTCAACCGAGGGTCTCCCGGCTCGACCTTCTTCTGGATGCGGTGTTTTCGGGTCGCGCCCTTTCCGGCAAGTCCGAGCTTCTGCATGATGCGGAGCACGCGCTTCTCGCTCACGACGATGCCGCTTTTTCGCAGTTCGCGGTTGATGCGCCGGTAGCCGTAACGGCCCTTGTGCCGCTCGAAGGCCTCGACGACGAAACCTTCGATCGCCTCCCGCTCTATCTGGGCGTCGGACTTCTTCCGGCCGAGATACTCGTAGAAACCGGATTTCGAGACTTTCATCAGCCCGCATGCCTTCTTGATGGGGCCGATCTCGCCCCTATGCTCTTTGAGGAACTCGAACCTCACGCATGGTCTTGACTCAAGAAGGCCCGGAAATTTTTTAGTATCTCGTTCTCGCGCTCGAGCTCCTCGACCTTCTTCTTGAGCTTCACGATCTCGTAGTCCTTGTTGATCTTCGGGGAGCCGTTTCCGGGGAACGCGCCGTCTCCCATCTCCTCGTATTCGCGGGCCCATCTTCTCAGCGTCGAATCCTTTATGCCGAGTTCCTCCGATAGGCCTTTGACCGTCATTTCCCCGGACAGGACCACCTTTGCCGCCGAGACCTTGAACTGCCTGTCGTATCGCTTTCTTCTTTGGGCCATCTTGAACACCTTTCGCTCTTAATTAGGTGTCCAATTCATCATACCCACTCCACATTGGAATCCTCCGATGCGCCTTCGCACGCTCGCACGACCTCGATACCATGCGAGCGTGCGAACTCGACGAGCTCTGCGTTGCGGGCGTTTATGGTGCCGAAGGCGGCGGGGCACACAATAAGGCGCGCACAGTGGACGAGGAGCTCTTTGGCGCGGGCTATGGTTTTATCCCCGATCGGCTCGAAGGCGCGCTCGGCCACGCATTCCGTCGCCAGGTCGCGCGCGAGCTCGCAGTCGATGTCCCCTTCGTGCAGAACGCCCGCGTAGAACGCCTTGCCCTGCCGGATGAGCTGGCGAAACACAGCCGACCCCGTACCTGCGCCGGCGATGACGAACGTGTGCGCATCACCGTGTGGGCGCCCAATTTCCACGCTGCCGAAGCGCTCGTTGAAGGTGCCATGCTGAAGGCCGTAGAGCTCGCCAATTGTCTCGCGCGTGAATATGTCCTCGGGTGCGCCGGCGCGAAAGACCCGGCCGTCCTTCACGCAAATCACCTTGTCGGCGCTTTTCTGCGCGAGCTCGAGTTCGTGGATGGACATGATGACAGCCACATTCCGCGATTTCGCAAGGTGGCGAAGTATTCGCAGCAGGTCGATCTGGTAGCGGATATCGAGATACGACGTGGGCTCGTCGAGCACGAGCACACGCGGATCCTGCGCGATGGCGCGTGCGAGCATGACGCGCTGGCGTTGCCCATCGCTTATCTGCATGAAGTCGCGCTCGGCGAGCTCTTCCACATGTGCGGTTTTCATGGCCTCATCGACCCGACTATGGTCGTCGGGCGAGAGTGTGCCCATTCGCCCGGTGTAGGGATGCCTTCCCGCCTCTACGATATCGCGGCAGGTGAGGAGCTCGGTCCGGGGGCGATCCGTCAGCATAACGGCAAGGTTCCTTGCGAACTCCGCCGTCTTCCATCGGGAAATCTCCCGCCCGTCGAGCTCGACCGCGCCGGCAAGCGGTGCAAGATGGCGTGTGATGGTTTTCAAGATGGTCGACTTGCCCGAGCCGTTCGGCCCGATGAGCGCCACGACGTCGCCCGCGCGAACCTCCAGATCGACGCCTTCGACTACGATCTTCTTGTCGTAGCCCGCCGTCAGGTCGCTTATGCGGAAAAGCGGCGCTCCGTCAGCCTGCGTTTCGACCGGGGTTTCGAGGTTCGACTCCGCTCGGAGGAGGCGTTCCGCGCGCAGTTCCGCACGAGCCGAAAGTGCCTTCTGGCGCTTTCGTGCGAGCTTTGGACTGTCTAAGCATGGAATGTCCCCTCCGAGCGTTTTGGGCTGCGGCACGAATTTCCCCATCTACCTCACCCGCTTCTTCAACATGAGTGCGATAACCACCGGCGCGCCGAAGATGGCGGTGACGGCGCTGATGGAAAGCTCGACGGGAGAGAACAGCGTGCGCGCGATCAAATCGCAGCCCGCGCAGAAGATGGCGCCTCCCAAGAAGCACGCAGGAATCACGCGGATGGGCTTCGACGACTTCAGCGCCGACTTCACGAGATGCGGAACCGCGATGCCTACGAACGACACCGGGCCAGCGAACGCGGTCACGCAGGCGGAGAGCATGCTCGCTAGAAGGACGAGCACCACGCGGAAGCGTGCGACGTTCACGCCGACGCTTTTCGCGTAGGCTTCTCCTAGCTGGAAGGCGGAAAGGGGCTTCGATATCGCGAATACACATGCGCTCACGGCGATCACCACGACCGTGATGACCGCGACGTCGCCCCAGCTCGAACCCGAGAAGCTACCCAAAGACCAGTTGTGCAGGTTCACGATGGACTGGTCGTCGGCGAAGGCGATGAGGAAGTTCGTCGCCGCCGAGCAGATGTATCCCACCATGACGCCCGCCACGATGAGCATGGCCATGGAACTTATGCGCCGTGCGATGAGGAGCACGAAGCCGATGGTGATAAGCGAGCCCAGAAACGCTGCGACCACCATGGCCGGCGAGGACATGGCCTGGTTCGCGCCCAGAAGTACGATCATCGTAAGCGCGACGACGAACTTTGCGCCCGAGGAGACGCCCAAGATGAACGGGTCGGCGATGGGGTTGTTGAAAAACGTCTGCAGCAGGAACCCGGAGAGGGAAAGCGCCCCGCCGAGAAGCACGGCTGAAAGCACACGCGGTAGGCGAATCTCCCAGATGACTTGGCTTTCCATGGAATTGGCCGCGCCGCCCGAAAGGATGCCGGGGATGTGGTCTGCGGGCACGAGCACGCTCCCGATGCACAGGTTGGCCCCGACGAGCACGATGAGGGCAACAGCGAGCAGCGCCGTCACGACGCGACACCGCGCGGCGCGCCCCGATTCGTCGTATGTCATGGAAAGCCGGCTTCTCATGACGCTAGCCAAGCTTCCTCAGATAATGGAAGTCGCTCGCGTCATCGCCGGTGAACGCCCCGTGCAGCTCGTCGATAATGTCGGCGGTAGAAGTCATCTGCTGGTACATGTCGGCGCTTGTGACCCAGACGTTGCCATTCTTCACGGCTTTGAACTGCGACAATAGCGCGTTTTTGCCTACAAAGTCGTTCAAGGTGGCAACCGATTTGTCGATGGCGCCGTTGTAGACGATGATGTCGGCATCCTTCGCCGTCGCGTAGAAGCGCTCCATTTCGAGCGTTACTGACGAACCTGACGTCGACGCCGTCTGCGCGTCATCGAGCGCGTAGCTGCCGCCTGCAAGCTCGATCATCTGCGCCACGTAGTCGCCCGCCCGCCGCGTGACGGCGGCCCCGTTCGAGTTAATGTAGAAATACGCCACGGTTTTACCTGACGACGCGAGCCCCGACGTTTGCTCGACGCGGGCCTTCTGCTCGTTGAACAGGTGTGCGGCCTCGTCCTCCTTGTCGAACAGGACGCCGAAAAGCTTAATCCACTCGACGCGCCCGAGTGCTTCGGGCTCGCTCGACGACTGTTCGGTGAGCACGACGAGCCCGAGCTTCTGCAGCTTTTCCTTCACATCGGGCGTGTGGTTGATCATGGTGTTCTCGATGGCGAGCGTACAGCCCGAGGCCGATATTCGCTCGTAGTCGGGCGCGCTGTACTTGCCGCCGTAGGCGATCGCCCCACTTTCGAGTGCGCTTTTGAAGCCCGCGACCGAGCAATCGTCGGCCTTCGTGCCCGACATGATGATATTGTCGTTCGCATCGAGCGCGTCGACCAGGCACATCGTCGCCGACGACACGAGGTACACCTTGTCGGCGGGGCGCCTTATGACCGCGATGTCGGAGCTCAACCCATCAGGTACCTTCGCATCTTGCGGCACCACGAGGAAGCGCTCCCCGTTCGAAATGCAGATAAGCCGCAGGCCGCCTTCGAACTCGTCGACAGTGAAGTGTTCGGCGTATTCAAGCTGAAGCGTCCCCGTCGGCTTCCAGCCGCAGCCCAAATCGGCGTTGTGGAAGTCGGCCGCGGCGCTTGAAGCCGTTCCCGCAGGGGAGCCGCCGCTTGCTTCGTCGCCCGATTTCTCCTTCATGGTGGATGAGTCGAAGTGGATCGTGTAGTCGATGGTGTGCGGCGTCGACATGGCGACGGTCTCGGCCGACACGGCGATGTCCTCGTCGAGCGTGACGGGTATCTCGAACGTGGAGTTGCCGCCGTCGTTTATGGGCGCGTAGTCCACGCCGTCGACGGTCATCTTGTCGTAGTTCGAACTCGACCAGGTGATGGTCGCGGTGTAGGTGTCGCCATCCTTCACAATTGTGGTTGGTGAGGCGATGCTTGCGCGCCCTGACCCGCCGGAAAGCGAGACGCTCACAGTGTATTCCTGAGAGCCCGTCGTGGCACCGGTCGCGTTCGGGCTCGCACTGCACCCCGCGAAGGGAAGCGCGAGCAGGGCGACGAGAACGCAGGCGATCGCGCGCGCCGCGATTCTGTGGCGCTTTCTGTTTTCCCCCTTGGGAAGAATCGACCGCATGGCGTTACTTCAGTGCGTCGGCGCGCAGATCGACGCCGGCGGATTCGAACACGAGCGTGCGGTCGTACCACTGCTCTTTTCTAATACTCCACGCGGCGCAGGCGGTGTCCTCGTCGAGCGCTTCAACGGGCACGTCGTAGGTGTACTTGCCTTCCGCGTTTTCCACATAGGGGATGAAGTCGGCCTCGCTCGCGGCGGCAGCCTCGTCACTCGTGCCCATGAAGAGCTTGCCGTAGCCCGTGCCGGAAAGTGTCATCACGCAGTGCATGGAGCCGTTTTCCACGATGAGCTGGGCGTCCACAATCCTGAACATGTTCGAGCTGGAATCTACGGTGATCGGATAGGTGCCGTCGGCCACCTTGTCGGCGGTGATGGGGGCAGCGCTTGCGCCCTCGGGCGCATCGGCCGCCTGTTCGGTCTTTTCCTGGGAATCGGCATCGCTTGCCTTTGCGCTGTCGATTGAATTTCCGCCGCAGCCGGCGAGCGAGAACGCGAAAAGCGCCGCCGACAGGGCGAAGGCGAGGGTTTTCTTCAACATGGAGGGGGTTCCTTTCAATCGCTTCGACCGCCCGCGCCGTGCGGTGGGCGGGCGGGATGCGAATGCAACGGGCATGCGCCGTCGGTCGGGGAAGGCGCATGCCCGTTGCACGGGGACGCGACCGGCGCCCCCGTGCGCGGCGAGTTTACAGCTTGGCGATGGCGTCGTCCACGTGCGAGACGTAGATGTCGTCGACCGCGGCGTTCTGTCCCAGACCCTGGAGCAGGCACGTCACTTCGAAGCCAGCGGCCACGAACTTTGCAGCCCAGCTGTCGGGGTCGGTCTCGTCTGCCATGTCGTTGTTCGCGTGGTCGCCCGCGACCACCATGAACGGCGCGAGCACGGCCTTCTTGTAGCCTGCGGCGCTCGCGGCGGCGATAACATCCTCGCAGGTCGGTTCAGCCTCGACGGTGCCGACGAAGAACTGCGTCAAGCCCTCGTTCTTAAACACTTCCTGCATCTTGGCATAGTCGGCGTTGGAATCGGCTTCGGTGCCGTGGCCCATGAGGCACAGCGCCGTCATGCCGTCGTCGAAGGACGCCATGTTCTCCTTAATGGCTGCGGCCACCTTCTTGTAGTCGTCGTCGGAGGTGAGCAGCGGGTCGCCGAGCGAGATTTTGTCGAACTTGTCGGCGTACTTGTCGAGCTCGTCTTTCACGTCGGTGTATTCCAGGCCACCCATGAGATGCGTCGGCTGCACGACGATTTCCTTCACGCCGTCTTCCACGCAGCGGTCGAGCGCCTCGGTCATGTTGTCGATCGTGATGCCGTCGCGCTTCTTCAGCTTGTCGATGATGATCTGCGCGGTGAAGGCGCGGCGGATGTCGTAGTCCTGCCAGTACTTCTCGCGGATAGCGTCTTCGATGGCGCCGATGGTGATGTGGCGCGAGTCGTTGTAGCTCGTGCCGAAGCTCGTGACGAGGATGACCGGCTTCACGGCCTTCTCCTTTTCACTCGATTTCTCGGAACTCGCGGAGGTGTTGGAGCAGCCCGCGAGCGCGACTCCGGCGAGCGCGAAGGCTCCGGTTGCTGCGGCGCCCATGAAGCCGCGGCGTGACATCTGGTCGGACATGGTTTTTCCTTTCCTCGGTTTGCCGGTCCCCCGGCGACAGTTGCTTGTCGGCACAAGCGAAAGAAAAGCGCACCCCTCGGGGTTCACAAGGAGCTAACGCCACGGCGATGCCGTGAGGAAAAGGCGAAGCAGTCTGGCTTGGGGCGCGAGGCGGTTCGCCCGCGCGTCCTATACAGTAATGTCCCTTGCCCAGGATTCCCACCTGGTTCCCTCCGCAAGCCAGCGCAGGCTGTGCGGGCGCCGCGCCGGTCATTTCCTTTTATCCGATTGTCATATGCTCGTTGCCGAAACTTTTACTATGATAGTGGGCACTTGTGAACGTGTCAAAGCCAGGGCGGGCGGCATTGCGCCTCCTGCCTGCGTATTTGCGCCGATTGCCGCCGCAGACGCCGTGTTTTGCCCGCTGCGCGAAGGGCGGCGTAAACGGTTGCGATGAGAAACGGGAAGGGAAGGCTCGGATGATTCATATCGTTGGCGCAGGCTCGGGCGCCGCCGACCTTATCACGCTGCGCGGGGCGCGCCTTCTGCGCGCGGCCGACGTGGTCGTTTGGACGGGAAGCCTTGTGAACCCCGAGCTGCTCGCTGAGTGCAAGGAATCCTGCATCGTCTACGACAGCGCGCACATGACCTTGGAGGAAGTGCTCGACGTGATGTGCGCGGCGGATGCGCGGGGCGAGGAAGTGGTGCGCCTGCACACGGGCGACCCGTGCCTGTACGGCGCCATCCAGGAGCAGATGGACGCACTCGACGCGCGCGGCGTGGACTACGAGGTGGTGCCCGGCGTGTCGAGCTTTTGCGGTGCCGCGGCGGCGCTTCGCCAGGAATACACGCTGCCGGGAATCAGCCAGTCGGTCGTGATCACGCGGCTTTCCGGACGTACCCCCATGCCCGCGGGCGAGGGCATGCGCACCATGGCGGAAAGTGGCTCGACTATGGTCATCTTCCTGAGCTCGGGTATGCTCGCCGAGCTTTCCGCCGAGCTTTTGGCCGCGGGCCGCAGCTCCGACGAGCCGGCCGCGCTCGTGTACAAGGCGACCTGGCCTGAGCAGCGCGTGGTGCGATGCACAGTGGGCACGCTCGCCGATGCGGGCGCGCGAGAGGGCATCGACCGCACGGCGCTCGTGGTGGTGGGCCGCGTGCTCGGAGCTCGCGGCGGGTTTTCGCACAACGGCGCGCAAGCAGAGTCGTACGAGCGCAGCAAGCTTTACGACCCTTCGTTTGCCACGGGGTATCGGAAGGCGAGCAGCTAGCGTGGCCTTCGAGCACTACATATATACCGGGACGACCCGCCTGCGCTGCGGCTACACCACGGGGAGCTGCGCCGCGCTCGCGGCGAAGGCGGCCTGCGAGATGCTTTTGTCACGAAAGCCCGTCGGCCTCGTGTCGATCGTCACCCCCGGCGGGCTGCCCGTCGAGGCGAACGTGGTCGACGCATGCATCGGCGAGAGGTGCGCCCAGTGCGCCGTTCGAAAGGACGCAGGCGACGATGCCGATGTGACCGACGGCGTGCTCGTGTACGCGCGCGTGGAACATGCGGTGTCGGGCACGGGCGCTGCGGGCAGCAAGGGCGTGCCCACGCGCGAATCGGAAGTTTCCGTCGATGGCGGCGTGGGCGTGGGGCGCGTGACGTTGCCCGGGCTCGAGCAGCCGGTGGGGGCGGCCGCCATCAACGCGACGCCGCGCGCGATGATCACTTCGGCGGTGCGCGAGGTGTGCGCCGTGCACGGCTTTTCTGGAGATATTGCTGTGACGATTTCGGTACCCGAGGGCGTTGCCCTTGCCGAAAAGACCTTCAACCCGCACCTGGGGATAAAGGACGGCATCTCTATCCTGGGCACGACGGGCATCGTCGAACCGCGCAGCCTCGCTGCCTTGCGCGACAGCATCGAGCTCGAGATCCGGCAGTATGCGGCTATGGGGCGGCGTGGAGTCGTGCTCACGCCCGGCAACTACGGCGGGCAGTTCATCTCGGGGCATTTCCACCTAAACGGTGCGCCGGTGGTCTTCATCTCCAACTTCGTGGGCGATGCGATTGATTGCTGCGTTCGCGAGGGATTCACCAATGTCCTTCTTGTGGGACACATCGGCAAGCTGGTGAAGGTCGCTGGCGGCATCATGGACACCCATTCGCGTACCGCTGACTGCCGCGCGGAGATTCTGGCCGCCCACGCGGCCTTGGCCGGCGCGGGCGCGAAGACCGTGCGTGAGATCATGTCGTCGGTCACGACCACGGCGGCGCTCGAGGTAATCGAGGCCGCCGGCGTGGGGGACGCTGCGCGCGCCTCGCTCGCTGCGGCAATCGAGGACAGGTTGCGCCGCCGCGCGGCGGGCGCATGCGACATCGCCGCGGTCGTGTTCGACGCCGAGCGCCGCGAGCTTTTCCGCACGTCGGGCGCCGATGCAGTCATCGGGGAATTGGGGGCGACGTATGAGTAAAGGCGTGCTGTACGGCGTGCGCCGCGCAATCGGCTGGCCGGGGACGAAAGTGGTCATGATGGCGCGCCGCTCGCTTGCGGACACGAAGCGCATCCTTCGCGAGGAGGGCGCCTTCGACGGTGCCGAGCTCGTAGAGGACTGTGGGCTTCCGGGCGAGCATGTGTACCGCTCGCTCGATGATGTGCCCGATCGGGGCAGCTACTTCTCGACGATGGTGGTGCGCTAGATGAGGGTTTCCTGCATAGCGTTCACTGAGAGGGGGTATGCGTTGGCGGAGCGCACCGCACGCGCGCTTTCCGATTGCGCGCAGACAGGTGAAGATGACCCTGGCTGGGACGTTTCCGTTTCGCGCGGGTTCGGCGAGGGGAAGGCCGACCTGCGCGCATGGACGGCGCTCGCGTGGGAAGCGTCGGACGCGCTTCTGTTCGTGGGCGCGGCGGGCATCGCCGTGCGGGCGATCGCGCCGCATGTCGCCTCGAAGGCAACCGATTCCGCGGTTGTGGTGATCGACGAGGCGGGGCGCTTTGCCGTCCCGCTTTTGTCGGGGCATTTGGGCGGTGCGAACGAGCTTGCGCAAACTGTGGCACGCGCGGCAGGGGCCATCCCCGTCATCACTACGGCGACCGACGTCCGCGGCGTGTGGGCGGTGGATACGTGGGCGCGCTGTGCGGGGCTCGCCGTTTCGAATCCCGAGGCCATCAAGCGAGTGTCGGCGCGGCTGCTTTCGGGCGGGCGCGTGGCGCTCTATTCCGACATACCGATTTCGGGACAGCCGCCTGAGGGGGTTGACATTGCGTCCGACCGCGCTCGTGCCGATATCGTCGTGTCGCCGTTTGCTGGCGCGAATGCAGGTGCGTCCGTTCGCGCGGCGGAGACAACGGGCGAGGTCGTGCCCGCCGGTGAGACGGGGAAGCCGGCGGGCGTGCGGGCGCAGGCGCCTGCGCCCGAGCCGCTTCGCCTTGTCGTGCCCTGCATCGTTGCGGGCATAGGGTGCCGTCGCGGTGCGTGCGCCGAAGCGATCGGGGAGGCGTTTCTTCTCGCGTGCGGGCAGGCGGGCATCTCGCCTTCGGCCGTGCGCGAGGCGGCGACGATCGACGTGAAGGCGCACGAGGAGGGTCTGCTCGCCTTCTGCCGCGCGCGCAATATCCCGCTTGCGACGTATTCCGCAGAGGAGTTGTCGCAGGTCGAAGGCAGCGTTTCGCCATCTGATTTCGTGCGCGCGACGGTGGGAGTCGACAACGTGTGCGAGCGCGCGGCGCTCGCGGACGGGGGCAAGCTTATCTTCCCGAAGCTCGCTCACGGCGGCGTGACCGTCGCGTTTTCCAAGGTAACTATCAAACTTTCGTTTAAGGAGCGGTGATGGGAAAGCTCTTCGTGGTGGGGATCGGCCCAGGCGGCCCCGACGGCATGACGATTGCGGCTCGGCGCGCGCTCGAGGCGGCCGACATCGTTGTGGGGTACACGAAATACGTGGAGCTCGCGCTCGCCGCCGTGCCCGACGCGGCGCATCTCGCGACGCCGATGATGCACGAGGTCGAACGGTGCCGCCTGGCGCTTTCGCGCGCGCAGAGCGGAGAAGCCGTGGCGCTCGTGTGCAGCGGTGACGCGGGCGTGTACGGCATGGCGAGCCCCGTGTTGGATCTTGCGGAGGACTACCCCGATGTAGACGTGGAAGTTATCGCCGGGGCCACCGCGGCTCAGAGCGGGTCGGCGGTGCTCGGCGCCCCGCTTGCCCACGACTTTGCGGTCGTGTCGCTCTCTGACCTGCTCACGCCGTGGGAGATCATCGAGCGCAGGCTCGCCGCCGTCGCGAGCGCCGACTTCTGCATCTGTTTGTACAACCCGCGCAGCAGAAAGCGCGCCGACAGGCTCTCGCGCGCGGTGAAGATTATGCTTGAATGGAAGGCCCCCGACACGCTCTGCGGCTGGGTACGCAACATCGGGCGCGAGGGGCAGCAGTCGGGCATGTGCAGGCTCTCCGAGCTGGGGGAGATCGACGCCGACATGTTCACCACCGTGTTCGTCGGCAACGCGGACACGAAGCTCGTAGGCGGCCGTATGGTCACGCCGCGCGGGTATCGGGAGATTCCATGCGAAAGGTAACGATCATCGGGGCGGGGCCCGGAAACCCCGACTTGCTCTCGCGCGCGGCGCTCGACGCGATCGACATCGCCGACGTGGTCATCGGCGCTCATCGCGCGCTTGCCGGCATCGACGTGCCGCCCGACGTGGTGAGATGCGAGCTCGTGAAGACGGCGGACATCGTCGCCGCGCTCACCGATGCGGCGTCGTGGCAGCGCGCCGTGGTCGTGATGACGGGCGATGTGGGGCTGTTCAGCGGCGCGCGCCGCCTGGTGGAGGCGCTCTCCGGCGACGCGCAGGTGGACGTGCGCGTCATTCCCGGCATAAGCTCAGCGTCGTATCTCGCCGCGCGCCTCGCGCGTCCATGGCAGGATTGGCGCTTCGCGAGCGCTCACGGCGTGGCGTGCGACATCGTGGCCGAGGCCGAGCGCGCAGGTGAGCTCTTCCTCGTCACGTCGGGCGGGGAAGATCCCTCGCGGCTTTCGGGCGAGCTTGTGCAGGCGGGCTTCGGGGACGCGTGCGTGACGGTGGCCGAGCGCCTGTCGTACCCCGACGAGCGCATCACCTGCGCGACCGCAAGTGAAATCACAGGTCAGACGTTCGACGACTTGAACGTGATGCTTATCGATTTCGCAGGCGGCGCCGGGTCGCCTGCGGGCTCTAGCGCAGCCTCCGAGGTGCCGGCCGGCGTGTCTGCGCCCGCGGCGGCTTCTTCCGCGGCGGACTCTGCGGGCGCATCCCGCGCCGCGAGTTCCCGCTGGCCGTACGCTTCCTCGGGCATTCCCGACGAGCTCTTCATCCGCGGCGACGTTCCCATGACCAAGCAGGAGGTGCGCGCCGTCGCGCTCGCGAAGCTGCGCCTTACCGCGACCGACACCGTGTGGGACGTCGGCGCCGGCACGGGGAGCGTGTCGATCGAGGCGGCGCTCGTCGCGCGAGCGGGGTCGGTATGGGCGGTCGAGCGCAACGCGGCCGGCGTGCGGCTCATCCGAGAGAACGCGGATGCATTCGGGTGCGGCAACGTGCATGCGGTCCCCGGTGTCGCCCCCGAAGCGCTCGCGATACTGCCCGTCCCCGACGCCGTGTTCGTCGGCGGGAGCGCGGGCGAGCTTCCCTCCATCGTGGAGGTGGCGCTCGAGAAGAACTCGCAGGTTCGCCTGTGCGTGCCATGCGTCACCGTTGAGACGCTCACCGAGGCGTGCGCGCTCCTCTCGAGTTCGCGCTTTAAGGGGTTCGAGGCTTGCCAGGTGTCGGCCGCCCGCGCCGAGGCTGTAGGCTCGCACCATCTTATGAAGGCGCAAAACCCCGTGTTCCTCGTCAGCGCGCGTGGTGCAGGTGGGGAAGGCGGCGCCCGGTGAGCACGACCATCCCGCGCTTCATGGTCGCTGCGCCCTCGAGCGGGAGCGGCAAGACGGTCGTTACGTGCGCGCTCCTGCGCGCGCTCGCGCGCCGCGGCCTTGCATGCGCGGCCTTCAAATGCGGCCCCGACTACATTGATCCGCTCTTTCATCGTCGCGTCGTGGGCGCGCGCTCGGGCAACTTAGACGGCTTCTTCACCGACGCCCCGACGCTGCGCGCCCTGCTCGCACGCGGCGCCGCGGGCGCGGATGTCGCGGTGCTCGAGGGGGTCATGGGCTTCTACGACGGCATGGCGCCCGGCGTGGCCGACGCGAGCAGCTACCAGGTTGCGCGCGACACGGAAACGCCGGTCGTTTTAGTGGTGAACGGGCGCGGGGCGTCTTTATCGCTCGCCGCCGTAATTCGCGGCATCGCCGAGTTCCTGCCTTGTGCGAACGTGCGCGGCGTCGTGCTGAACAAGACGAGCGCCGCTGCCTGCGCCTACGCGGCGCCTGCGATCGAGAAGCACACGGGCGTCGCGGTTTTGGGTAATATTCCCGCCGACGAGGCGTTCTCGCTCGAAAGCCGGCATCTGGGGCTTGTGACCGCCGACGAGGTCGAGCAGCTCTCCGCGCGCATCGACAAGATGGCCGAGCTGGTGGAAAAGAGCGTCGACGTCGACCGCTTGCTCGAAATAGCGGCGACGGCACCCGATATCTGCGAGGAACCTTACCGGTTGGAGCCGATCGCGGGAGCGCGGCCCATCGTCGCCGTTGCGCGTGACGAGGCGTTCTCGTTCTACTACGAGGAGAACCTGCGCGCGCTCGAGGACCTGGGTTGCGAGCTGGCCTTTTTCAGCCCCCTGTGTGATAGCGAGTTGCCACGGGGGACAAGCGCCCTCTATCTGGGAGGCGGCTACCCGGAGCTCCATGTGCGGCAGCTCTCCGAGAACGCGCCGATGCGCGAGGCGGTGCGGCGTGCGGTGGAATCCGGCATGCCGACGGTTGCCGAATGCGGTGGGTTTCTGTACCTGCAGCGCGAAATCTCCGATAGCGAGGGGCGGCGCTGGCCTGTTGTGGGCGCCCTTGTGGGCGCAAGCGAGAACGGGGGAAGGCTGTCACATTTCGGGTACGTGGAGCTCACTTCCCAACGCGACGGGCTCTACGGGCCGCGCGGCACACGCATCCGCGCGCACGAGTTCCACTACTGGCAGTCCACCTGCCCGGGCGGCGACTTTTGGGCGCAAAAGCCCCGGCGCGACAAAGGCTGGCCGTGCATGACGACTACCCCGTCCCTGGTTGCGGGCTTCCCGCATGTGTACTATCCTGCGAACCCCGACGTTGCGCGCGCGTTCGCGTCTGCCGCAGCGTCGTTCGCAGAGAGGAGACGGCATGGCTGAAGTAACCGAAACCGCGCTTGTCTGCATCCGCGAGGAAGTCGAGCGCGCGTTCTCGTCGGCGCCGGGCGCCGTGCTCGAAGCCGCGCTCTCCGGCATCGCGCCCGCAGACGAGTGCGCCCGCGCCGCCGCGTACGCCGCGTGGGACTCCATCGCGCACCCCTTGGGGGGATTGGGCGACTTTGAAGACGCCGTCGCGTGTATCGCCGCAGCTCAGGGGAGCGCCGAGGTTGCCGAGTTTCCCCGTGCGCTCGCGGTATTCTTCTCCGACAACGGGGTCGTTGCCGAAGGCGTGTCGCAAAGCGGACAAGACGTGACGTGTGCCGTCGCGCGCAACATGTGCGAGGGGGCCACGAGCGCCTGCCGCATGGCGGCGTTCGCGGGTGCCGAGGTCGTGCCCGTCGACGTGGGTATGGCCCGGGGCATAGAAGACGCGCGCATGGTGCGCGCGAACGTGCGGCGGGGGAGCGGCAATATCGCGCACGGCTCCGCTATGTCTCGCGATGGGGCCGTGCGCGCGATCGAGGTCGGAATCGCCGTCGCGTGCGGACTTGCCCGCGCCGGCGTGCGCCTTCTCGCCGCGGGGGAGATGGGCATCGGCAACACGACCACCTCGGCGGCGGTGGCCGCAGTGCTCATCCGGGCGGACGCGCGGAGCCTCGTCGGGCGCGGCGCGGGGCTCTCGGACGCCTCGCTCGCGCGCAAACGCGACGTGGTCGAGCGCGCTATCGATGCGAACTCGCCCGATCCCGCCGACCCGATCGACGTGCTCTCGAAGGTGGGCGGCTTCGACATCGCGGCGATGTGCGGCTTCTACCTGGGGGCCGCGGCCTCGAAGGTGCCGGCGCTCCTCGACGGGGTCATATCCTGCACGGCGGCCTTGTGCGCGGTGCGCCTTTGCCCCAACGCCTTGGGCTACCTCGTGGGCACCCACGCATCAAGCGAACCCGCAAGCCAGGAGCTCCTTCGCGAGCTCGGCATAAAGGCACCCCTCGACGCAGGCATGCACTTGGGCGAGGGCGCGGGCGCCATGGCGTATCTGCCTCTTCTGGATTCGGCGCTGCGCGTGTACCGGGATGGGAAGACGTTCACGGCGACTGGCATGGCTGCTTATGAGCATTTCGAGGCCGGGAAATGACGGTAACGCTCGTCATCGGCGCCGCCGCGAGCGGCAAGAGCGCCTACGCCGAGTCCCTGTGCCTCGGGCACGACGGCCCCCGCGTTTACCTGGCAACGATGGAGCCCTTCGGGGAAGAGGGCGCCCGCCGCATCGCGCGCCATCGGGCGCTGCGCGAGGGCAAGGGGTTTTCCACTCTCGAGTGCACGCGTGACGTGGGCGCCGCAGCGTCCGGGCTTCCGCGCGGCTGCACGCTTCTTTTGGAGGACGTGGGCAACCTGGTTGCGAACAAGCTCTTCGCGGAAGGCGGCTTGTCCCCACGTGATCCCGACGCTGCGGCGCGCGAGGTGCTCGGAGACATCGAACGGCTCGCTCAGGCCGCTGCGTATACGGTGGTGGTCTCCGTCGACGTGTTCGCCGATGGGATGCGCTACGATGAGGGGACCGAGGCATGGAGTCGCGCGCTCGCGCGCGTGAACGCGGGCGTGGCGGCGCTGGCCGACCGCGCAGTCGAAGTGGTATGCGGGATTCCCGTGTGGATGAAAGGCGAAGGACCTACAAGGTGAAGATAGCAGAGGCAATCGGCGCGGCGTTCGGAACGTTCTCGCGCATCCCCGTCCCGAAATCGGCCTGGACCGATTTCGGATCAACCCATGCGCTTGCTGCGTTTCCCCTGGTGGGCGTTGCGGAAGGCTTCCTCATGACGGCGTGGGGGCACGTGGCGAACCTACTCGGCGTGCCCGCGACCATTGTCGCGGCCGTGCTCGTGGCGTTGCCTGTGGCGGTGACGGGAGGCATCCACCTAGACGGGCTCTGCGACACCTCCGATGCGCTTGCAAGTTGGGCCCCGCGCGAGCGAAAGCTCGAGATCATGCACGACCCGCGGGCGGGCGCCTTCGGGGTCATTGGTGTTGTCGTGTACCTTATTTTGCAATTTTCCCTGTTCACCGCGCTGCCGCTTACGGCGGGGGCGTTCCTCGCGCTTCTGTGCTCGCTCGTGTTCTCCCGCGCGCTTTCGGGGCTCGCCGTAGAATGCTGGCCTGCCGCGCGGGCGGACGGCATGGCCGCGGGGCTCTCGCCTGCAAAGAAGCGCGCGGCGATCGTCGTGCCGCTTTGCGCTTTTGCTGCGGCTTCAGCTGCAGGGATGGTCGCGTGCGCTCGGGCCGTCGGCGCCCTTATGGCGGTGGCGGGGCTTTTGGCGCTCGCGTGGTACCGCCATGTTGCCCTGTCCCGCTTCGGCGGGGTGACGGGGGATTTGGCCGGATGGTTTCTGCAATGGGCCGAGCTCGCGATGCTTGCCATGCTGGTGGCGGGGGGCATGCTCCTATGATGCTCGTGGTAGGTGGCGCGCATTCGGGGAAGAGGACCTTCGTGCGCGAAAAGCTCGGGTTCGCGGCGGACGATTTCGTCGACGCGGCGCAGCTTACGGAGGGCGGTGTGCCCGCGGCTTTTGCCGGCCGCGTCGCGTACCGTGCTGAGGAACTCGTACGCGCGTTCGACGCTGACCGGGCGCTCGAGCGGCTGATCGGCTTCGACGTAGTGATTCTGTCCTTGGTCGGCTCGGGGGTCGTCCCTATGCGTGCGGAAGACGCCCAATGGCGCGAGCGCGCGGGGCGCCTGGGATGCGCGCTCGCTGCGCGCGCCGACGTCGTCGTGCGCATGACGTGCGGGATTCCCCAGGTCATCAAAGGAAACCTTGCCGATGCGCCTCGAGGGACGCAGGGCGCGGGCGCGCCTTTGGAAGTCGTCTTCGTGCGCCATGGTGCCACGGCGGGCACGGAAGACCATCGCTACAGCGGGGCGGGCACCGACGAGCCCCTGTCGAGCGCGGGCGAGCGCGCTTTGCGCGACCTCGCGTGCGATCGTGACGTGTTTCGTGTTATCACGAGCGGCATGGCCCGCACCGACCAGACGGCGCGCATCCTCTTCCCGAACGCGGAGCTTATGGCGTGCCCCGGTCTGCGCGAGATGGATTTCGGTGACTTCGAGGGGCGAAGCGCAGCCGAGCTTAAAGAGGATGTGCGCTACCGCGCCTGGGTAGACTCCTGGTGCGAGACGCGCTGCCCGCATGGCGAGGACAAGGGCGATTTCACCCGCCGCGTCGTCGCGGCGTTTCGGGAGGCGTGCGAATCGGAGCGCGCCCAGGGGAGTGGGCGCGCCGTCTTCGTCGTTCACGCGGGTACCGTGAAAGCGCTGCTCTCCGAGTTAGCTGTCCCGAAAATGGGATATTTCGACGTGCATACCGAGCCGGGCGGCGCATGGGCCGCCACCTGGGATGGGCGCTGCCTTCGCGACGTTCGCCCCGCTTCGGGGGGCGATGCCCGGTGATGACGATTCTTGCCGTCGCCGCCGGGTTCGCGGCCGACCTTGCCTTCGGCGACCCGCGCTGGCTCCCCCATCCCGTCGTCGCCATGGGGCGCGCGATCACGTGGGCCGAAGGCCGCCTGCGGGGCGCATTCCCGCAAACGTCCGCGGGCACGCGCGCCGCAGGGCTTGTGCTCGCCGTGGCGCTTCCGCTTGCGTGTGGGCTTTTGACCTGGGGAATCCTGCATCTTTGCGGCATGGTTCACCCCGGCTTGCGCTTCGTGGCCGAGGCATGGGCGAGCTATCAGATTCTCGCGGCATGCGAGCTGCGCCGCCAGAGCCTGGCCGTGGCCCGCGCGTTCTCGAAGGGCGGCCTTGTCGCGGCGCGCGAAGCCGTCGGGCTCATCGTGGGACGCGATACGTCTGTTCTCGACGAGCAGGGCGTTGCGCGCGCCGCCGTGGAAACGGTGGCGGAGAACGCGAGCGACGGCGTCATCGCGCCGCTTTTCTACCTTATGATCGGGGGTGCGCCCTTGGGTATGGCGTACAAGGCGGTGAACACGCTCGACAGCATGGTGGGCTACAAAAACGCGCGCTACATCGACTTCGGCTGCGCCTCGGCGCGCCTCGACGATGCGGTGAACTGGATTCCCTCGCGCTTATCGGCCCTGCTCATGATCGCCGTGTGCCCGATCGTCGGGCTCGACGCGCGCGGGGCGGCGCGCATCTGGCGCCGTGACAGGCGTCGCCATGCGAGCCCGAACGCGGCGCAGACCGAGTCGGCGTGCGCGGGCGCGCTCGGGCTGCGCCTGGCAGGACCCGCGGTGTATTTCGGCAAGCTCGTTGAGAAACCGACGATAGGCGACGCGTCCCGCGAAATCGAGTGGGACGACATCGCCTGGGCGACAAGGCTCATGCTCGCCGCGTCCGTATGCGCGCTCGTCGTCTTCGGCGCCGCGCGCGCGGCGGTCGTGCTCGCCGTGGGGGCGATGGCATGAGGGTGGACCACGCCGCACCCCGGGCTGCCGGGGGAATCCTTCGCGCCCGTACGCATGGGGGCAGCGCGCAATCGCTCGGCATCGCTTGCGAAGGGGGCGCCTCCGACCTCATCGACTTCTCGGTGAACGTGAATCCGGCAGGCCCCTCGCCGCGCGCCGTCGCCGCAGCTTGCAAGGCGCTTTCTCGAATCGACGCCTACCCCGATAGGGAAAGCATCGCCCTCGTTCGCGCCCTAGCGCGCGCCCAGGGCATTCCCGAAGATACTATCGTCTGCGGCGCGGGCGCGTCCGACATCATCTGGCGGCTCGCCGCGGCGGTGCGCCCGAAACGCATCGTCGTGTGTGCGCCGACGTTCTCTGAATATGCGGAGGCGGCATCGTACTACGGCGCATGCGTGCAGGAGTTCCCGCTCTCCGAAACGGACGACTTCGACGTGCCCGCCTCCTTCGCCAGCGCGATCGAGGGGCCGGGAGACGTGGCGTACCTCTGCAATCCGAACAACCCGACGGGGCGCCTCGTCGACCCCAGCGTGATCGATGCCGCGGCTCGCCGCTGCGAGCAGGTGGGCGCGCTGCTCATCGTGGACGAGTGCTTCCTCGGATTTGCGCCCGACGCCCGCGAAAGGAGCGTGGCCGCACGCGCCGCGTGTTCGCGCTATGTGGCCGTGCTCTCCGCGTTTACCAAGCTCTACGGAATGGCGGGGTTGCGGTTGGGATATCTGATCAGCGGAAACGCCCAACTCATCGAGGGGATTCGCCGGGCGGGGCAGGCGTGGCCCGTCTCCTCGGTCGCCGAGGCCGCGGGCATCGCCGCCCTGAAAGACGTTGAATACGTCTCGCGCACGCGCGATGTATTGGCGGGCGAGCGAGCGTGGCTTTCCCACGAGCTCTCCTCGCTCGGGCTTTCCGTCGTGCCGTCGGATGCGAACTTCCTTTTAGTCCGCACGCCGGCGAAAGACATCCCCGAGCGCCTGTATAAACAGGGGGTTTTGGTCCGCACATGCGACTCGTTTTCGGTACTGTCCCGTTTCTGGTGCCGCGTCGCGGTGCGCACGCGCAAGGAGAATGCCCGGCTTGCGATGGCGTTCAGCCGCGTGCTTCGGGCGGAAGGCGCATCGGGCGAAGGCGAACCCGACGAACGGGGCGGCGCTTCTTGCAGCGGCGCTATGGCGGGCGCGGATGGTCGTGGCTCGGCGAAGGAGGTCGATACCCGTGGGTAGGGCGAAGCCCATCATGATCCAGGGCACCATGTCGAACGCGGGGAAGAGCCTGCTTGCGGCGGGGCTGTGCCGTGTGCTTTCGCAGGACGGCCTGCGCGTGGCTCCCTTCAAGAGTCAGAACATGGCGCTCAACAGCGGTGTCACGGCCGACGGGCTCGAGATGGGGCGCGCCCAGATCATGCAGGCCGAGGCGTGCGGCATCGCGCCCGACGTGCGCATGAACCCCATCCTGCTCAAGCCCGAAAGCGACCACCGAAGCCAGCTCATCGTGGCCGGCAAGGCGCAGGGAGCCTTCGCTGCGAGGGACTACTTCGCGCGAAAGAAGGCGCTCATGCCGCAGATTTTGGAGGCGTTCGATTCGCTCGCGGAGGAAAACGACGTCATCGTCATCGAGGGTGCCGGCAGCCCCGCCGAAATCAACCTTGCCGAAAACGACATCGTCAACATGGGGCTCGCGCGCGCCGTGTCCTCCCCCGTGCTGCTCGCGGGCGACATCGACCCAGGCGGGGTGTTTGCCCAGCTCTACGGCACGGTCGCGCTTTTTGCGCCCGAGGATCGCGCGCTTTTGCGGGGGCTTGTGGTGAACAAGTTCCGCGGCGATGTGGAAATCCTGCGCCCGGGTTTGGCCCCGCTCGAGAAGATGTGCGGGGTTCCCGTCGTGGGGGTCGTGCCGTATCTTACGCTCGACCTGGACGACGAGGACTCGCTCGCGCCGCGCCTATCTACCCGCGAGGCGCGCGGCGTCATCGACGTCGCCGTCGTGCGCCTTCCGCATCTGTCGAACTTCACCGACTTCGACCCGCTTTCGCGCGTGCCCGGCATGGGCGTGCGCTACGTTTCCTCGGCGACCGATCTCGGCCGACCCGACCTGGTGGTGCTCCCCGGCTCGAAGACCACGCTCGACGACGCGCGCTGGCTTGCGGCTAGCGGCATCGGAGCCTGTGTGCGCGCGCTTTCGGACGCGGGCACGCCAGTGCTCGGCATATGCGGAGGCTACCAGCTTTTGGGAGACGATCTTTACGACCCTCACGGCAGGGAAGGCGCTTGCACCGCGCGCGGGCTCGGGCTCATCCCTGCAAGTACGGTGTTCAAGGAGGAAAAGCGCCTCGCCCAGTCGGAGCTGCGCGTTACGGGCGCTCAAGGCGCGTTCTCGGTGTGGAACGGCATGACGGCTCGCGGGTACGAGATTCACGACGGCGAAACGACCGTCTCCTGCGCCCCTGCGGGCACGATTGGCGGCAAACCAGAAGGCGCGGCCTGCGGAAACGTGTTCGGAACCTATCTCCACGGCCTGTTCGACGAACCGGGGGTGGCGTTCGCCCTCGCGCGCTCGCTCGCGCGCATGCGCGGCCTGCCCGAGAGCGTCGTGGGTGCTGCGGGCGCGGCGTCCGCGGCCGATCACCGTGCGCGCGAGTTTGACCGCCTGGCCGACGTCGTGCGCGGGGCGCTCGACATGGAGTATGTCTACCGCATTATCGAGGAGGGCGTATGATCCACGTGTATCATGGCGACGGCAAAGGCAAGACCACGGCGGCGATGGGCCTCGCCCTTCGCATGCTCGCCGCAGGCTGCCGCGTCGTCGTCGTGCAGTTCCTGAAAGACGGCGAAAGCGGGGAGGCGCGCCTGCTCGCCGAGCATTTCGGCGTTCCCGTGTTCGCGGGGAAGGTGTCGGACAAGTTTACTTGGTCAATGACGTCGGAAGAACTTGCCGCGACGTGCGAGCTGCACGATGGGAACCTCGCTTCCGCGCTCGCCGAGCTCGAGGGCGCTCAGGAGGGGCTGCTCGTGCTCGACGAGGCGCTCGACGCGCTTTCGAAAGGGCTTGTCGACGAGGCTCTCGTGGACCGCGCGCTCGATTTGTCCGCGCGCGGCGTCGAAGTAGCGCTCACCGGGCGCGCGCCTTCCCGCAAGATCGTGGAGAAGGCCGACTACATAACCGAGATGCGGTGCGAGAAACACCCCTACGAGCAGGGGATACGTGCACGGGAAGGAGTGGAGTACTAGATGGATTCCAAGGAGATGGCGCCCGGCGACATCGAGCGGCGCAGTTTCGAGATCATCACCGAAGAGCTCGGCGGCCGCACGTTCCCGCCGCTCGAAGAGCCCGTCGTGAAGCGCGTCATCCACACCACTGCCGACTTCTCGTACGCCGATTCCCTCGTGTTCACCAATGACGCCGCGCACTGTGCGCTCGACGCACTGCGCGCAGGGGCCACGGTGCTCACCGACACGAACATGGCGCTCGCAGGCATAAGCAAGCCCGCGCTCGCAAAGCTCGGCTGCAAGGCCGTGTGCTACATGGCCGACCCTGATGTCGCCGCAACGGCGCGCGCCGCGGGCACGACTCGCGCCGTTGCGAGCATGGACAAAGCTTGCCGCATCGAGGGTCCGCTTATCGTGGCCGTCGGCAACGCTCCCACAGCACTTCTGCGCCTCGCCGAGCTCATGGACGCGGGGAAGATCGCGCCCGCGCTCGTCGTTGGGGTGCCGGTCGGGTTTGTGAACGTGGTCGAGGCGAAAGAGGAGCTACTCGCGCGACGCGTGCCGGCCATCGTCGCGAGGGGTCGCAAGGGCGGCTCGACCGTGGCGGCCGCCATTATGAACGCGCTGCTCTACCAGATCACGCGCACGGGTGGCGCGAAGTGACGGCTCCCGCATCCGTGCCGGCGCTGCGCATCTTCGCCGGCACCACCGAGGGCCGCCTTCTGTGCGAATGGGCGAGCGGGGCGGGCATCCCCGCCCGTGCCTACGCGGCAACCGAGTACGGAGGAGAGCTTTTGGGCGAGCTTTCGGGCATCGAGGTGCATGCGGGCAGGCTCGACGATGCCGACATGGAGCGCGATCTTTCCGGCGCGCGCGTCGTCGTCGACGCCACGCACCCCTTCGCTACGCTCGCAAGCGGCAACATCCGGGCCGCTTCGCTCGCCGTGGGTGCACGATGTCTGCGCCTTGCGCGCCCGGTCGAAGCGCTGCCCAAAGGCGTCGTGCCGGTCGCGTCGATCGCCTGCGCGGCGCGCTTTCTCTCCGAGAACCCGGGTCGCGCGCTTCTCACGACGGGGAGCAAGGAGCTTGCTCCCTACACGCGCGTCGCCGATTTCGCGGAGCGCTTCTTCGTGCGTGTGCTCCCGCTGCCCGGTGCTATAACGAAGTGCATCGACGCGGGGTTTTCGCCGTCGCACGTCATCGGCATGCAGGGGCCCTTCACCCGCGAGCTCAACGAGGCGATGCTTCGGCAGGTGGGCGCCCAGTGGCTTGTGACCAAGGACTCGGGAACCGTAGGCGGCACAGCCGAGAAGCTTGCCGCCGCGCGCGACGTGGGAGCGCGCTGCATCGTGATCACCCGTCCCGCCGAGGGAGGCGGGGCCCTTTCGCTTCGGGAAGTGGAAGACGCGCTCTTACGGGAGTTCGCGCGCTAGGCGCTCGCCGCGCCTAGGGCCCTTCAATCAGTTGCGGTGAAATAGTGTCTGTTTTTGCTGTTAGATAGCATATTCAGTCCCTAATTCACCGCAACTTATTGGTGGTGGCTTACTGGTAGCGTAGACACTCGACGGGGTCGAGCTTTGCTGCGCGGCGAGCGGGGTAGAAGCCAAAGATTACGCCGATGCCGACGGAGACGGCGAAGGCCAGCAGCACCGTGGCGATTGAAAAGCTCGGTATGATTTGCCCGCTGGCTCCGAGCTCGCCAAGAATCCCGGATCCGGAGGCAAACATCGCGAGGCCCCAGGCCAGCAGATAGCCAATCAGGACACCTAGCAGTCCGCCGGTGACGCACAGCGCCGAGGATTCGGCCAAAAACTGCGCAGTGATATCGAGACGACTTGCGCCCAGAGCGCGGCGGATGCCGATCTCGCGGATGCGCTCCGTTACGTTGGTAAGCATCATATTCATAATGCCGATACCGCCGACAAGCAGCGAGATGCTGGCGACAGCACCCATGATGAGCGAAAACGCGCCCATAAAGGAGTTGAGTGCATCGATGGCGCTTTTCATGGAGGTCGCCGATACACTGTTGTACTCATCCTCCTCCTCGATGCCCTTCATCGCGCGCACCTTGGACTCGATGGTCTTGCAGAGCTCATCCATGTCCGTGCCCTCGGCGGCGAGCGCCGTCACGCTGGGGAATGAAGGATTCTCGTCGCCAAACAGGCCGGAGATGGTTTCGCGTGGCATATACAGCGTGAGCGAGCCCATGGAGTCGCTGCCGCCGTCAATCACGCCGACAATCTGCACCTCGCCGTTGGACACCTTGATGGTTTTCCCCAGCGCATCCTGTTCGTTGCCGTAAAGCTGATCGGCGCCGCCGCGGCTGATGAGCGCCACGCGCGAGCCTGATTGAGACTCGGCCTGGGAATAGGTACGCCCCGCAACGAGCTTTCCGGCCCCCACGGCGTCGAGCATGTCGCTATCGACACCCTGTGCCATGACGGTATAGCTTTTATCGCCGGTCTTGTACTCGGTATACGCGCTGTCGACAATGCCGATCTGCTCTATCTGCGGCACCAGTTTTTGAAGCTTCTCGATGTCCGACTCTGTGAGTTCTTGCGACGAATAGATTTGCACCATGCGTGCCGCATTGAGGCCCAGGCTGTTGACCAGGCTGTTTTGGATGCCGCCGATGAGCGAAGTCATGGCGATAACCGAGGCGATGCCGATGACAATGCCCAGGATGGTGAGCAGGCTGCGCCCCTTGTTGGCCTCGAGCGAGTGAAGGGCTTCCTGGATGAGATCGCGGGCGCTCATGCCATCTCTCCTTTCGGCGGGTTGGCGGAGGCGGAAATCATGGGCAGGCTATCCACGGCGCTGCGCAGGGTCCGCGGTGCATGTGGAATATACGCGCCATCGTGAATGCGACCGTCGCGGATGGTCACGGCACGGTCGGCCTCGGCGGCGATGCCGGGGTCGTGTGTGATAAGCACGATGGTTTTGCCGCGCTTCTGGAGCTTATGGAAGGTCTCCATCACAAGCGCTCCGGTAGCGGAGTCCAGGTTTCCCGTCGGCTCATCGGCCAGGATGATGGGCGGGTCATTGACGAGGGCGCGCGCGATTGCGACGCGCTGCATCTGGCCGCCCGAGAGCTCGGATATGCGGTGGTCCCAGTGGTCGACGGGCAGCGTGACAGCCTGCAGCGCGTGAACGGCGCGCATTTCGCGCTGGCTACGGGGCACATTGGTGTAGGCCAGCGGCAGCATGACGTTTTCGATAACCGACAGGCGCGGCAGCAGGTTGAAGCTCTGAAAGACAAAGCCAATGCTCAGGGCGCGGACTTCGGTGAGCTCGTCATCATCGAGCTCGGCCACGTTGAGCCCTTGCAGGTAATAGTCGCCCGCCGTCGGTTTGTCCAGGCAGCCCAGGATGTTCATGAGCGTTGACTTGCCCGAGCCCGAAGGG
Source organism: Collinsella aerofaciens (assembly GCF_005845035.1). Lineage (GTDB taxonomy): Bacteria > Actinomycetota > Coriobacteriia > Coriobacteriales > Coriobacteriaceae > Collinsella > Collinsella aerofaciens_I. The sequence continues at coordinate 29,102 of NZ_SPFO01000012.1, forward strand.
CCGGTAATGGCGACGAACTCGCCGGGTTCTACCGCCAGGCTCACGTTGTGCAGGATGTGGGCGCAACCCGCCTCGCTCTCAAAAATGCGGTGCACGTTGCGGATGTCGATAACGGGACGCATTACATGCCCTCGTCGTCAGACATGCTGCCCGAATCCGTGCTGTAGCCGCCGTCAGCCGTTGCGTCCGCTCCGGTGTCCATGACGAGGGTGTCGCCATCGCGCAGCTTGGTAACCGGCACGTTGGGGTTGATCTCGTTGCCCTGGTCGTCGCGCTTGACCTGTGTCTTGCCGACTACGGCTTCGTTGTCGTTTTGCGTCACGACGGTCACCTTCACGCGACGGGTATGCTTGCCCTCGTCATCGGTTGCCACGTTGACGTAATAGTGTTCGCCGTCTTCGGTCATGAGCGCCATCGTCGGCACCATCACCACGTCGTCGAGCTGCTCGGTCACCACCGATACCTCGGCCGTCATGCCCGGCTTCAGGCGCGCGTCGGGCGCCTCTATGAGAATGTCGACGTTAAAGGTTACGCTGCCGCCGCCACCGTTGACGGCGTCGGAGTTTGCCACCGAGGCGATGGCCGTGACCGTTCCCTGGCTTACGATATCGGGAAACGCGGGATACGTGACGTTGGCACTCTGCCCAACGGCGATCTTGGCGATGTCCTTTTCGCCCACCTGCACGGTCACCTTCATCTTAGATAGGTCGGCGATCTGCATGCACTGCTTGCCGCCGCTCGTATCGCTTTCGCCCATGATCATGCCGCCTGTTACCGTGGCGCCCACCTTGGCGTTGAGCTCCACGATACTGCCCGAGCTCGGGGCCGTGACCGTACGACTGGCCGCCTTGGCGTTCGCCTGATCGAGGTTTGCCTGGGCCGATGCGAGGCTGCGCTGCGCGGCCGATACGGCGTTCGTGTCCGCCGATGCGGCGGAGACGCCAGCCGCTGCGGAAGCTCCATCGACGTCCGTCGTTGGGGTGGCCTGAGCGGCAGCTGCGGCTTTCTTCGCATTAGCGAGGTCTTCTTGAGCGGCAGCAACTGCACGCTGCGCCTCGGCAACGTTGCGATCGAGCTCGTCGTTTTTAATGGTCATAAGCACGTCGCCCTCGTTGACGGATTGGCCCGCCTGCACGTTGATCGAATCGACCGTACCGTCGACAGAAGGGGAGACCACTGAGGACGAAATGGGTTTGAGCTGGCCTTTCGCCTCGACCGTTGTGGTAAACGTGCCCTCGGTCACCATGTCGGTCACCGGCCCGTTGTTGCCTGCGGGCCGTGCGTTGATGGCTAAGGTCACGACAACGGCGATGAGCACAATGGCGGCCACGACGCCGGCCGCAATGCCGCGTCGGATGAGCTTTTTGCGTCGACGTTCGGCACGTTTTGCCTTGAGCTTGGCATATGCCTCTTCATCGGAAATCTCGGTCGCATCGTTCGCGCGTCCGCTCTGCTTATCGGCATGTACGTTTGTAATCAGAGGAATCGTTTCGGTGACATCTTCGAGCGTGTGCTCGGTATCATCCGGGCCCGGGGTGGTCGTGGGGACATTCGGCATAGCGTCTCCTTTATAGAAAGTACCTCGATAAGTATATGCGCCCACCGGTTGGGGCGGGCGCATAGGACGGTTTCTTTCGGAACTGTTAGATTGGTCGCTGCGGTTCCACGTTGTAGGAATGCGCGCGTTGCACTACGAGTGGACAACCACGCACAGGCCGACTTTGATGCAGTCGTGAAGTGCCTTGGCGTCTGCCAGACGCAGGTTGATGCAGCCGTGGCTGCCGCACCATTTGTACGACTCGGCGTTATCGAAGCTCTTGTCGTTTTGCCAGGTGGCATCGTGGAAGCCGATCATATTGCCCTCGAACGGCATCCAGTAGCTCACCGGGCTTTCGTATTTGGGCTTACCGGTCTCGGGGTCCTTGGCTCCGATCAGGGTGCTGCCGCCGTCGTTGCTGTTGATCTGCCACACGCCCTCGGGGGTGGCGTCTTCGCCCGGTTTGCCGGATATAAAGTTGGCCTCCCAAACGATATTACCGTTCTCGTCATAGTAGCGCGCGTGCTGCTCGGACAGGTCGACGTCGATATACGCCTTCCAGTCGGGCTCTCCCTTTGCGGTAAAGGTGTCGGCCTTCTGGGAGTACTTGATCTCGATTTCGCCGGTCTGCTTGTTGTTAATGGCGTCCTCGACCTGCTTGGCGAGCGAGCTGCTGTCGATGGACCAACCAAAGTCGCCGCCTTCGACGGCGCACTGCTTGCCATCGGCGCGCGTCCACCAGCGAGTGGAGCCCACGGTATTAAAGCCGTTGGCGAGCTCGGCTGCCCAGCTGCTGATCTGCGACGTATCGAGCGTGGGATTGGCCGGATCGGCAAAGCTGATCCACTGCAACACGGAGCTGCCATCAACCTTGCCGGCATCCTCGCCGTTGAGCTTGAGGGTCACGTTGACGCCCAGGAAGTTGTTGGCGGCATCGCATGCGGCCTGAATCTGATCATCGGTCAGCGTTCCATTGAGCGGCTCATAGGCATCGTTGCCGAGCTTGGAAAGATCTACGGTCTCGGCCAGCGAGGCAAGCTCGAGCTCGGCATACTTAATGACATGCTCGCGGTTGAGTTTTTCGTTGGAGCGCGCCTTCTCGACGGTAAACTTGCCGGCCTGCTCGTCATAGGAGCTATTGGCCTCGAACGTGCCCGAACGCCCCTCGTTAAACTCGTCGATGGCGGCGCCCAGATCCTTCTCAAACTTCTTTTGGTCAAAGGTATCGGAGAGCATGGACAGGTCGACGTCTTGATCAAGATCGACTTCGTTGGAGGTAGCGGTTGTTTTGGCCTTGCCGCTTAAGGATTCCACAAGGCGGACCGGCCATACAAAGGCTTCGTTGTGGCTGATAATCTCTTTTGCGGCAGCTTCGCCATCGACGATGGGCTCATCGGACTCGGGCTGATAGGTCCAGCTAAAGTCATCGCCTGTCACGGTGAGCTTATAGTGCTTCCATGCCGAATTGACCTTGGTAGCGGCAGACGAAGCGTTGGAGAACGAGACGTCGACGCCGGCAATGGTGGTGTTGGGGTAGGCTAGCTGCGAAAACGCTACGATTCCTACGATATAGACAATGACGATAAGACCCAAGACGACAAAGAGCGTCGTCTTTTTGCCCGACTTATTGTTGCCGGCGGACTTGCGCGCGGGGCCGCGATCGCCTCGGGCGTGCGTGGGGGGCTGCTTGGGCGCATTGCCGTTTGCCTGGCGCTGCTGACGTTGTTGACGCTGCTGTCGCTGTTGGTTCGGGCGTTGGGGCGCGTTTGCCGCACCACGCTGCTGACCGTGGCTCGGCGCGATAGGACGCGGTGACTGAACGCCGCCGGTGTGCCTGCTCGGATGCTGCGGATCGGGAATCAGTTGAGTTCGATCGTTTTGCGACATCGTATGCATATCCTTCGATTTTCGCCTTGCGGTTCATCGTGTTTTTACTGGGCTTGCATTATAGCGATTGCCCTGCTGTTTGTGGTACGGAAACGGTGGCATTCGAAAGAGCTGGGACAAATGTCCCACCTTTGAGTCGTTCTTAGTCGCTATCCGCACACACCGCATTTTGCACAGGCCGAAAGTGCGGCCGGAGCCTGCGCGATGCCGCCCTTTGCCGTCTCGCGCAGCGTGGCTGGCAACGCGTGGCCCACCGAGAGCATTACATGTGCCATCTGGTCAAACGGCACCAAGCTCTTAATGCCTGCGAGGGCGAGTTGTGCCGAGCTAAAGGCCGCTGCTACGCCGATGGCGTTGCGGTTTTGGCAGGGCACCTCCACGAGGCCACCGACGGGGTCACAAACGAGGCCCAGCAGGTTACTCAGCGCGATGGAACTGGCGTCGAGCGCCTGCTCGGGCGTGCCGCCGAGCATCTGCACCAGCGCGGCGGCTGCCATGGCGGCGGCGCTTCCCACCTCGGCCTGGCATCCGCCCTCGGCGCCGGCGACGCAGGCGCTCGTGGTGAGGTTGAGGCCGATGGCGGCTGCGCAGTAGAGCGCGTCCATGACCTGCTCGTCGTCGAGCTGCAGGCGATCGGCGAGTGCAAGCACGCAGCCGGGCACAACACCCGCTGAGCCTGCCGTGGGGGCGGCGACGATCACGCCCATGGTGGCGGAGCGTTCGAGCACGGCCATCGCGCGGGTCACGGCATCGGTCTGAACGGGGCCCATCAGGCTTGCGCTCAAATCGTTGCGGCCGGTGGCTTCGACAAGCTTGGCCTCGCCGCCGATAAGCCCGCCGAGCGAACGCTGCGGATTGGCGATGGGGGCCGTGGTCTCCTCGCGCATGACGTCGAGCACGCGGCGCATGGCAGCGACGGCGTGGGCCTCGCCGGTCAGACGCGCCTCGCGAACGGCCATGACGGCGCCGATGCTGAGCCCCAGTTCCTCACACGCATCGAGCAACTGCTCGCCGTCGTCGAAGATTTCCTTGGCCGAGACGCCGGGGGAGAGCGACGAGGCAGAACCGGGGAGTTCGATAAACGTTGCGTAATCGACATTGTCGAGCTTGCGCAGCATGGGGACGACGGTGTCGTCGGGCGTGCCGTCGGTCTCAAAGACGGAGTAGGCCTGGCCGCCCACTTCGGTGCGGTAGGTGCGGCAGAAGGCGATGTTTACATGGGCGTAGGCGAGCAGGTTGGTGAGCGCGGCGAGTACACCGGGGACGTCCTTGTGCGCCACGAAGAGCGTGGAATACATGCCCGAGATGTCGACGCCGACGCCGTTAATGCGGCTGATGCGCATCTTGCCGCCGCCCAGGCTCTCGCCGCGGACCTGTGCCGTGGCGCCCGTGTCGTCGACCATGTCAATGTCGACGGTGTTGGGGTGGATGGACGCGTCGTCGCCCTTGATGTCAAAGTGATATTCGAGGCCCTGCTCGCGTGCGAGGTCGAAGGCCTGCTTGATGTTCTCGTCATCGGTGTCGAGGCCCAGTATGCCCGCGACGAGCGCACGGTCTGTGCCGTGGCCGCGGTAGGTGTGGGCGAAGGAGTTCCACAGGCCAAAGGTGACCTTGGTGATGCGACCTTCCAACAGGCTGGCGGCAACTTGGGCGCAGCGCAGGGCGCCGGCGGTGTGCGATGAGCTGGGGCCGACCATGACGGGGCCCAAGATTTCGAATGCCGAGGTCGTAGCTAGTGTTTGCGGCTTGCCTGCCATGGATGCTCCTTATCTATCCCGTCGTCCCGAGGGCTTTGGTATTTGGTCGCCTGCTCTACAGTCCTGGCTCGCACGGAGGCCACATTAAGTGGCCTCCGGCTCGTGCGGAACTCGCGACCGACCAAATACCAAAGCCCTCGGAACTAAGGATACATGGTAGAGGCGCGTGTGCTGCAAAATTCATTAGCTGGTGACGCAGCGTGGGCTCATATCGAAGCATCTTCACCACCGTTTAAATAAAAAGAAGTACCGGTTGGGAGCGGTACTTCTTTTTTAAGCGCTTATGTCGTTGAAACCTTGGCGGTTCTTAATTACAGGCCGCAGGCTGCTTTGAGTTCTTTGACTCGGTCGGTTTTCTCCCAGGTGAAGTCGGGGTCTTCGCGGCCGAAGTGACCGTAGGCTGCCGTCTTTTCGTAGATGGGGCGACGCAGGTCTAGGTCGCGGATGATGGCACCTGGGCGCAGGTCGAAGGTCTTCTCTACGGCCTCGACGATCTTGTCCTCGGCAACATGCGCGGTACCGAAGGTGTCGACCATGATTGAGAGGGGCTTGGAAACGCCGATGGCGTAGGCAAGCTCGACTTCGCAGCGGTCGGCCAGACCGGCGGCGACCACGTTCTTGGCGACCCAGCGCGCGGCATACGCGGCGGAGCGGTCGACCTTGGTGCAGTCCTTGCCGCTAAAGGCACCGCCGCCGTGACGGCCGTAGCCGCCGTAGGTGTCGACGATGATCTTGCGGCCGGTGAGGCCCGTGTCGCCCATGGGGCCGCCCACGACAAAGCGACCGGTGGGGTTCACGTAGATGTCCGCGTTGTCCCACGGCATGTTCTCGGCGGCCATGACCGGGGTGATGACGTGCTCGATGAGGTCGGCCTTGATCTTGCCCATGTCCTCGATCTCGGCGGCGTGCTGCGTGGAGATGACGATGGTCGTGACCTCGACGGGCTTGCCTTCCTCATAGCGCACGGTGACCTGGGTCTTGCCGTCGGGACGCAGATAGGCGAGGGTACCGTCGTGGCGCACGGCTGCCAGGCGCTCGGCCAGGCGGCTTGCCAGGTAGTGTGGCATGGGCATGAGGGTCTTGGTCTCGTTGGAGGCATAACCGAACATCATGCCCTGGTCGCCGGCACCGATCAGGTCGATCGGGTCGGTGGTAGCGCCGGTCTGGGTCTCGAAGGACTCGTCGACGCCCTGGGCGATATCGGGCGACTGCTCGTGGATGAGGCTCATAACGCCGCAGGTGTCGCAGTCAAAACCGAACTTGGCACGGTTGTAGCCAATGCGGCGGATAACGCCGCGGGCGATTTCCTGTACGTCGACGTAGGCCTGGGTGCGAATCTCGCCGGCGACGATGACGGTGCCGGTGGTCACGAGGGTCTCGCAGGCGCAGCGGACGTTCTCCACGTTGGCCGGCACGCCGTTGGGGGCGATGTAGCCCTGCTCCTGCAGCTCTATTTCTTTGGCGAGAATTGCGTCGAGGACGGCGTCGCTGATCTGGTCGGCGATCTTATCGGGATGACCTTCGGTCACCGACTCCGACGTAAAAACAAAGGACCCGTGTTGGGGTGGGATGGAACGAAGTTCTTCTGACATGATTGTCCTTTCAATAACGTGTCCCGGCGACCGTTACCATTCCGCCGGGCTCTCTATGCAAGCGCACATCATAGCGCGTAAATCAAACATTCACACCCTTTCCGCACCTACTCATTGGGGGCAGACTTAAATGACCAGCCTTACCTAAGTGCCGACAGGTTGCTCAAAGAATGGTCATTTAAGTCTGTCCCCAATGAGTAGGTCCCCAATGATTGGGTCGGTGCCCTTTGTGCGGAGGTTGCATTGATGCTTTATACTGGTGCGGTTAGACATCCATCCTGCAATCGAGGAGATTTCCATGGCATCAGACGTTCGCGTCCGCTTTGCACCCTCACCGACGGGCAAGCTGCACATCGGCGGCGCCCGCACCGCTATCTATAACTGGGCTTTCGCCCGTGCAAACGGCGGCACGTTCATCCTGCGCATCGACGACACCGATCCCACCCGCTCCACCGACGAGAACACGCAGATCATCCTGCGCGCCATGCGTTGGCTGGGCCTGGACTGGGACGAGGGTCCCGAGGTGGGCGGCGATTTTGGCCCCTACGCCCAGACCGAGCGCCTGGACCTGTACAAGCAGGCCGCCCAGAAGCTTTGGGACGAGGGCAAGGCCTATCCCTGCTTCTGCACCAAGGAGCAGCTCGACGCCGACCGCAAGGCCGCGCAGGAGCGCAAGGACCCCTTCCAGGGCTATCAGCGCCGTTGCCGCGATCTTGATCCCGAGGAGGCCCGCCGCCGCATCGAGGCCGGTGAGTCCTACGTCCTGCGCATCAAGGTGCCCGAGGACCGCGGCGACGTCGTCATCCACGACGCCGTCCACGGTGAGGTGACCTTCGACGCCAAGGAGCTCGACGACTTTGTCATCTTCCGCTCCGATGGCACGCCCACGTACAACTTCGCGACCGTCGTCGACGACGCCATGATGAAGATCACCCATGTCATCCGCGGCGACGACCACCTGTCCAACACCCCGCGCCAGGTCATGGTCTACGAGGCCCTCGGCGCGCCGGTGCCCACGTTCGCCCACATCTCCATGATCCTGGGCGCCGACGGCAAGAAGCTCTCCAAGCGCCACGGTGCCACCTCGGTTGAGGAGTACCGCGACGCCGGCTACCTGTCCGACGCCTTCGTCAACTATCTGGCGCTGCTCGGCTGGTCGCTCGACGGCGAGACCACGATCATCCCGCGCGATGTCCTGGCCAGCAAGTTCTCGCTCGACCGCATCTCCAAGAACCCGGCGACCTTCGACCCCAAGAAGCTCGACTGGGTCAATGCCGAGTACATCAACGGTATGTCCGATGCTCAGTTTGCCGACGAGATCATGGTCCCCGAGCTGCACGAGGCGGGTCTCATCGAGGGTAATGTCGAGTACGGCGAGGATTGGATCGATGCGCTTGCTGCCATCGTCAAGCCGCGCACCAAGATGCCGGCCGACGCCGTGACCGTCGCCGCTCCCATCTTTGCCACGGCCGAGACGCTCGAGTATGACGAGAAGTCCGTCAACAAGGGCCTGGCCAAGGAGGGCATGGGTGCCATTCTGGATGCCGCCAAGGCCGCGCTCGAGGGCGTGGACGAGTGGACGGCTGCCAACATCGACGCCGCGCTTGAGCCGCTGCCCGAGCAGATGGACCTCAAGAAGCGCGTGGTGTTCCAGGCTGTGCGCGTCGCCGTCTGCGGCAACATGGTGAGCCCCCCGCTGGGCGAGACCATGGCGCTCGTCGGTCGCGACGACTGCCTAGCGCGCATCGACCGCGCCCGCACGATGGCGCTGTAGCAGCTGCGTAAACGCATGTATCCGAGCCCCGTTCACCCCGAGCGGGGCTCTTGTTTCTGTAGACGTATGGGATGGGAGGTGCAGAGACCATGGCCGAGCAACTGTCGCTGTTTGGTTCGTCGGAACCGGAGGAGACTCCGGCGGTGTCGGCATCCGCTGTCGCCCCTGCACAGCCCGCGCCCGAACCCGTCGCCGCCTATGCGAGCGTTGTCCTCGACATCCCGACCCGTGCGCTGTCCGAGCCGTTTGCTTACGGCATTCCGTCGTCACTCGCCAACGAGGCGCAGATTGGCTCCACCGTCCTAGTTCATTTTGGCAACCGTGCGGCCGCGGGCTATATCGTCGACATTGCGTCTGAGCTGGGCGACTCGCAAGGCAACACCGTCCTCGATTCCGCGCGCATTAAGCCCATCGAGGCTGTACTCAGCAAACCGCTCTTTACCGCCGAGGCTGCCTGCATCGCGCGCTGGATGAGCCGCGAGTATGTCGCGACGCTTTCCGAGTGCCTGCGCCTGTTTTTGCCTCCGGGCGGTAGCCCGCGCGTGGTCAAGGGCGATGACGGCGCATGGTCGGTTGAGCGCCCCGCCGTCAAGCCTATTCAAAACCGTTGGGTCATGCTCACGCCCGAGGGCTTCGACTATACACCGCCCAAGACCGCCGTTCGCCAGCGCCAGCTCATCGAGGCGCTCCAGTGCGGACCGGTCACGACGCGCGATCTCAACCTGCTTTACAACAGCATGTCGGCGACCATCAAGGCGCTCGAAAAACGCGGCGTTGTCGTGGTGGAGGAGCGCCGTGCCTGGCGCGGTTGCAGCGAGCAGACCACGCTGTCCTCCGCGAGTGGCAAAGCGCCGGTCGCACTTACCAACGGCCAGCAGCAGGCGCTCTCGCAAATTGAACGCGCTCGCCTGGATGCGCACGGCGACGTGGTGCTCGTGGACGGTGTTACGGGCTCCGGCAAAACCGAGGTCTACCTCTCAGCTATCGAGCGCGTGCTCGCGGCCGGTCGCTCGGCCTGCGTGCTCGTGCCCGAGATCTCGCTGACGGCCCAGACTGTCGGCCGCTTCCGCTCGCGCTTTGGCGAGACGGTCGCCGTGTTCCATTCGCGCCTTTCGGCCGGCGAGCGTCTGGACCAGTGGGATATGGTCGCCAGCGGTGCGGCCCGCGTGGTCGTCGGCGCCCGCTCGGCGCTCTTTTGCCCGCTTGATGACTTGGGCCTTATCATCATTGACGAGGAACATGAGACCAGCTACAAGCAGGGCTCCAGCCCGCGCTACCATGCTCGCGAGGTGGCTGCCGAGATGGCTCGCCGCTATCGCTGCCCGCTTGTGTTGGGCTCGGCCACGCCTTCTGCCGAGGCCCTCGACCGCTGCCGCCGCGGCACGTACAACGGTGTTACCTGGACGCGTGTGGAGATGCCCGAGCGCCCGGGACATGCCGTGCTGCCCACGGTCCGCATTGCCGACCTGCGCCGCGAGTTCTCGCACGGCAGTCGTTCCATGTTCTCAAAACCGCTGGTGGAGGGCTTGGAACGCGTGGTCGAGCGCCGCGAGAAGGCCGTGCTGCTGCATAACCGCCGTGGCTTTGCGCCGTTTCTGATGTGCCGCGAATGCGGCTGCGTGCCCACGTGCAACCACTGCTCCACCGCGCTCACGTACCACGAGCGCACGCACACGCTGCAGTGTCACACCTGCGGTTCGTCCTGGCGCGTGCAGCCGTATCCCGCGCCCACGAGCCGTTGCCCCAAATGTGGCAGTCGCTACCTGGCAAAAATGGGTATGGGCACTCAGCAGATCGAGGACGCTCTGCACCAGATGCTTCCCGAGGACGTCGCCATTATTCGCATGGATGCCGATTCCACGCGCGGCAAGGATGCGCACAAAAAGCTGCTCGAGCAGTTCGATGCCGCCGATTGTGCGGTGCTGCTTGGCACCCAGATGATCGCCAAGGGCCTCGACTTTCCCGAGGTCACGCTCGTGGGCGTGGTCAATGCCGACTTCGCCCTCAAGCTGCCGGACTTCCGCGCAGGTGAGCGTGCCTACGATTTGCTGGAGCAGGTGGCGGGCCGTGCCGGTCGCGGCGATCGACCCGGCGAGGTGATTATCCAGACATACTTGCCCGAGGATCCGGTCATCCGCGCCGTAGCCGAGCACGACCGTTCGATCTTTACCGACTACGACCTGGATCAGCGCCGCGACGCGCTGTACCCGCCGTTTGTTCGCCTGGTCAACATTTTGGTGTGGTCGGCGAACCGAGACGACGCGCAGGACTACATCGGGCGCATTGCAAAGCTTCTTAAGCGCCGCTGGCATGCCGCCGCGCCCGACTTTTTGCGGGCGGGCAGTGTCGTGCCGCAGGTGCTGGGCCCGGCTTCGTGTGTAATCGAGAGAGCCAAGGACCGTTACCGCTTCCATCTGCTTGCGAAGTCGCCCGTGGGGTACCATGTCTCTGATGATATCGACGCCTGCCTCAAAGAGGTGGGCTCTGTGCGCGGCGTGAGCGTGAGCGTTGACGTCGACGCCTATGATTTGATGTAATAACCCGAAAGGATGGCCATGGAAGCCAACGGAATCGTACTGTCGCCCGACCCTCGTCTGCGCCAGGAGTGCGCCGTCATCGAGGAGATCACCCCGGCGATCGAGGCGCTTGCCGAGAAGATGAAGAAGATGATGTTCGAGAACGGCGGTTGTGGCCTGGCTGCCCCGCAGATCGGCGAGCTCATTCAGCTCGTCACCATCGACTGCGACTACAGCGACAAGAACGACTATGACCCCTACGTGCTCATTAACCCCGTCATTGTTGAGCAGAGCGACCATCTGGTGCCGTTTAGCGAGGGCTGCCTGTCCATCCCCGGCATTAGCTGCGAGATCGAGCGTCCCGATCACGTTGTCGTCGAGGCGTATGACCTGGATGCCAACCTGATCCGCTATGAGGCCACGGGCGATCTGTTCTGCGTGTGCCTGCAGCACGAGATCGATCACCTGCACGGCAATACCATGTTCGAGCGCCTTAAGCCGATGCAGAGGATCAAGGCAGTCAAGGAGTACCAGGACGCCCTGGCCCGCGGCGCTCGACCGGGCGAGACGGAGTAAGTCGTCCGTCCCCTTCCGCCGCAGGGCTTAGGTTTTGCTCCATGCTCAAACAGTCCTGCTCGCACGAAGAGCACATTAAGTGTTCTTCGGCTCGTGCGGAACTGCGCGTGGAGCAAAACCTAAGCCCTGCGGCGGAAGGGGACTGCGTTTCCGTGCTTCTTCTCGCCCGGGTGCCGTCGGGCCAGGGAGGGGCGTCTTCGCTGATAGGTGCTTTGTTGGGAGGGCTGCTTTTATGCGGCTCTTTCTTTGTTTTTGGGTATATTTGTTTCTGTTGAACTGTTCTTGCGGCTGGGTTCGTTTGCGACCTGGAACGCTTTTTTGTAGCCGTCTCGGCTCGTCATTGAGAGGAGACTAACTTTTATGCGTATTGTGTTTATGGGTACGCCCGATTTTGCAGTGCCTTCGCTTACTTCGCTTGTTGAGGCTGGGAACGAGATTGCGCTTGTTGTTACTCGTCCCGATGCTGTTCGTGGGCGTGGTAAAAAGTTGGAGCCGTCTCCTGTTAAGGCCAAGGCGCTTGAGCTGGGGTTGCCGGTCGTTGAGGCCAATCGTATGACGCCTGAGGTTGTTGAGGCGCTCCAGGCTGCGCGGGCTGATATTTTCTGTGTGGCCGCGTACGGTTGCATTTTGCCTGATGAGGTGCTGCATATGGCACCACTTGGTATTGTGAATGTTCATGCTTCGCTGCTGCCTCGTTGGCGTGGCGCTGCTCCCATTCAGCGTGCCATTCTTGCTGGTGATGAGGTTGCTGGCGTTTCCATTATGCGCATTGGGCATGGCGTGGATACGGGCGCATATTGCGCCCAGGCGTCTACGTCGGTTGCCGGTAAGCATGCCGAGGCGCTTACGATGGAGCTTGGTGAGCTTGGCGGTAAGTTGCTTGCCGATACGCTTCCCTCGCTTGCCGATGGCTCGGCTGTTTGGACCGAGCAGGATGAGTCCCTCGTCTCGCATGCTGCCAAGATTTCCAAGCAGGAGATGCGTCTGGATCCGAAGATGGCGGCGCTTGATTGCGTGCGTCATGTGCTTGCTTCGTCCGATACCGCGCCTGCCCGTTGCGTGATTGCCGGTAAGTCGGTTCGCGTGCTCGATGCTGCGCCGGCTGATGTGTCGCTTTGCGAGGGCGCTGTTGCCGTCAAGAGCAAGCGTGTTTACCTGGGCCTTTCCGATGGCGCGGTTGAACTGCTCGAGGTTAAGCCCGATGGCAAGCGTGCCATGGCTGCTTCTGCCTGGGCTGCCGGCCTGCAGGGTGCCGAACTTAGGTGGGGTGTACTGTCATGAGCAAGTTGTCTCCCGCGCGCAAGCTTGCGCTCGATGTGTTGATGGAGGCTGATCGCCGCGGTATGTACGCACGCGACGTGTTGTCTTCACGTGCTTCCGCCAAGGCCATTGACCAGCGCGATTCCGCTTTTGCCGCTCGTTTGGCGCTCGGTGTTGCCGCCACGCAGGGCATTTTGGATGAGTTGCTCGATCAGTTTTTGGATAAGCCAAAAAAGGTTGCGCCGCGCGTTCGCATGGCGCTTCGCATCTCGGCCTTCGAGATGCTCTACCTGCATACGCCGGGCCGCGTTGCCGTAAGTCAGGGTGTTGAGCTGGTGCGCAGCGGTGCTAAGTCTGCCGCGGGCCTGGCTAACGCGGTGCTGCACAAGGTTGCGGACAACGTTGAGGACTTTGCCACGGCATCCGACGTGGATGAGTCCGAGCGCCGTTTGGTTCGCCTTTCGCGTTTGATGGGTCTCCCTCGCTGGCTGTGCGCTCGTATCATGGCCTCGTTCGATACGCCTGAGGGTGCGCTCAACTTTGCCGGCAATCTGGCTCCTGCGCCGCTTGCTCTGCACGAGAATGCGTTTGCGACCAAGGCCGACCCGTATATCTCGCAGCTCGTTGCGCCTGTCTTTCCGGGCTGCCATGCTCCGGTCGATGCTCAGGTTACGGTTGCGTCCGGCGTGTTTGAGCGTGCTGCCGCGGTTGCCTCGGACCTTAACGCCCAGCTTATCGCTACTGCCGCGACACGTCCCGGTCGTTGCCTGGAGATTGGCGCCGGCCGCGGCACCAAAACCTATGTGATGATGTGCCAGGCCAAGCGTGCCGGGTACGAGCGTCAGCATACCGCGCTCGATCTGCACGATCGCAAGTGTGATCAGAATCTCGCGCGCCTGCATAAGGCGGGTATCTCGGGTGTTCGTACGGTGTCGGGCGACGCCTGCGAGCTCAATGAGGTGCTTACGTCGTTTGATGCGATGCTTGGCGAGCCCGCTCTGTTCGACACGGTGTTTATCGATGCGCCGTGCTCTGGCACCGGCACCATGCGCCGTCACCCCGAGATACCGTGGCGTCTGACTGAGAACGACGTTACGACTGAGCTGCCCCGCCTGCAGCTGACGATGCTCAAGGAGGCAGCCGCGCGCGTGGCTGCCGGCGGCGAGCTTATCTATGCCACCTGCTCGGTTTTTGATGAAGAGAACACGCAGGTCGTGGATGCTTTCCTGGCCTCTCCCGAGGGCGCCGGCTTTACCGTGGTGCCGCTCTCCGAAGCTCAGATTCTGCAGCTTCCCGAGTACGACCACGCCAAGAGCCTCGTCACCCTGCGCCAAAACGCTCGAGGCCTCTTCCAAAGCGTCCCCGTAAACGCCGACTCCTACGACGGCCACTTCTGCGCCCGCCTGATCCACAAGTAACTACTAAGTTGCGGTGAAATAGGGATTGAATAGCGGCATCTACCCGCCAAATAGTCCTTATTTCACCGCAACTCAGAAGGTCGTGCGAGTGGAGATCGCAATAGCGGTAAAGAATGGAAGGATAGCCCTGTCTCAAACTTGCTGTTATCAAAAGTAGGGCGGATTACGGGGCTAGATTGGTGATGCCCGACCACATCAAAAATGGTCTAAATAAAACCGCAGGTAGATGGCTTGTTGAAATTTGCAAATTACCGGAATGGATAGAGGTTGTCAATTCAGCCCCGTAATCCGGCAGAGTTTTGAAATGTTACAAACTCAGCATCACCCTGAAATCCGATCTAAAGAAACGTTGCGGTGAAATAGTTCCTGTTTGGCCGTTGGTTGGGCTGATTCAGGAACTATTTCACCGCAACTCATCAGGAAACCTGGGTGGCGGGACCGTTTGTCACTAGTGGTTATGCGGGCAGTTGGCGCAGCAGCCGCTGGTGGCGGTGGTGCTGGAACCACCGCTGCGCTGGTCGGTGTTGTAGAAACCGCTGCCCTCAAACTTGATGCCGCTGGCCGAGAACGTCTTGGATGCCGGAGCGCCGCAGCTCGGGCACACGACCTCGGGGGTCTCGGACATGGGATGCTCAACCTCAAACACGTTGCCGCAGCTCGAGCACTTGTAATCGTAGCGCGCCATAATACTTCCTTTTCAGCACAAAGCGGGCAGATCGCTCTGCCCGCATAAATTCAAACAGCTGTAACTGTACCCTATATCGGGGGTTTTATCACGCTTCGCCCCAGAATCTATGGGTGTTGCGCAGGAGCTGTGCAGTTTTGCCCTCGGCGGCCGCAACGTCGGCCTCATCGGCCTGCCAGGTCCAGTTGCCCGTTGCCACGCCCGGCACGTTCATGCGTGCATCGTCGCCTAGCCCCAGGATGTCCTGCAGCGGCATCATCACAAGCGGAGCATTGCTTGCGAGCGCGTCTCCCATCAGCTTGGCCGCTACCTCAACACCGCTCGGCTCGTCGCCGCCCGCAAAGGAGCGCGTGCACCAACCGGCGAGCGTCGACGTGTCGTGCGTCGAGGTGTACAGAATCTTGCCAGGCGTGGGATACACGCCGTTTCGGACGTCGTAATCGCTAAACTCCAGCACGTCCATACCGGGGAAGCCGCAGGTCGAAGCCATGGCGCGAACGCCGGGCGTCAGGTAGCCCAGGTCCTCGGCGATAAAGTTGAGCGGCCCCAGCTCGTCATAGGCAGTCTGGAACAGATCCTTGCCCGGACCTGCCAGCCAGCGGCCGTCGGCACAGGCCTTGCCTGCGGGAATGCTAAAGTAGCTGTGGAATCCCAGGAAGTGGTCCAGGCGCACGCGGTCGTAGAGCGAGAACGCGCGACGCAGACGGTCCATCCACCAGCGGTAGCCGTTCTCCTTCATGTGATCCCAGCGGAAGGTGGGGTTGCCCCACACCTGACCCTCGGGCGCAAAATTATCGGGCGGCGCGCCGGAAACCTCAATCGCCTTGCCGGTATCGGACAGCCAGAAGTTCTCGGGCTCGCTCCACGCATCGGCCGAATCGTCCGAAACATACATAGGAATGTCGCCGATAACCTCGATGCCCTTCTTGTGCGCGTAGTTCATGAGCTCGCACCAAGCCAGGTCAAAGCGGTACTGCATGTACGCCTGCAGCTCTGCCTCGTCGTGGAAACGCTTGTCGTCAATCAGATGCTCGTTGTAGCGCGCGACATCGGCCGGCCAATCGTGACGTGATTCGCCTTCAAAGTACTTCTTGACGGCCATGTAGACGCAGTACTTCTCGAGCCAGTCGGCGTTGCGATGCTTAAACGCCGTGTACAGCGGGTCTGCATCCTCGCCGCCACGGGCCTTCCAAGTCTCAAAGTCGGCCGCCAGCTCCTTTTGGCTTTCGGGCAGCAGGTCAATATTGCCCGCAAAGGCCGAAGGCCCAGCGTAAGGGGAGCGGAAGAAATCCGTCGGGTTGACGGGCAGAACCTGCCAGTAGCGCATGCCCATGGCGGCCAGATGGTCGATAAAGCGACGCGTTGGCGCGCCAATCGTACCGGGCTTGCCGTCGTCGGTGGGCACCGAGGTGATATGGCACACGACGCCCGCGCCGTGATCGAGCGGCTCCTGCAGGCGCTGCTCGGCATGGTGATAGATGATCGACGAGCCCAGCGGATACAGATCGAGCGTGACCGTACCGTTGTGGATCTCGCACTCGTGACCGCTGATCACGTCACTCGCACATTCGTCGAGCGCCGGAATCGTCACGCGGTGCGAATTGCGCAGGCTGCGGTTGATGATAATCGTCGCGGACTCGCCATCCTTGCCCGTGCGGTTGTAGGCCAGCACCTCGTCGTTGAGCGCAAAGGCCTTGATCTCGCCGTCGATCATAAATGGCAATGCACGGCGTACGGCGGAGGCGTTCTTGACAATAGCCAGCGTGTCGAAGTCGTGCAGTTGGTCCTTGGTCGGCAGTGTGCGGCGGTTGCCCGGATCGGTCAGGCCCTCCAGGCCGTATTCGTCGCCGTAGTAGATCGAAGGCACGCCTGGGAAGGTCATCTGCATGAGCGTGGCGAGCCAAAAACGGCTCTTGGCCAGGCCCATCGAGTTCTCGTCCAGGCGCCATTTGCTGCGCTCGCACTCGGGCAGCTGCGACTCGTCGGGGCCGCCGCCGAGCACCGAGATGATGCGCGGACGGTCGTGGCTCGAAAGCAGATTGAGCGCGCAGGACAATGCCTCGCTCGGGTAGTTTTCGCGCAGGGTCTCGATATCCTCGGCGGCCTCGTAGGCGTTCTTGTAGCCCATCAAAAAGCCGATGACCATGTCGCGGAAGGGGTAATCCATGGCAGAGTCCAGCTCGGAGCCCTGCAGGTAGCGGCGCAAATGGCCGTAGCTAATCTTGTTGGAGGCGTCTTCCCAGACTTCGCCGAGCAACAGTGCGTCGGGCTTCTCGGCGAGTACGGCCTTTTTGATCTCGGCCAGGAAGTCGTCGGAAAGCTCGTCGGCGACGTCCAGGCGCCAACCATGGGCACCGGCGCGCAGCCATTTGCGGATCACGCCGTCCTTGCCCAGGAGCCGCTCGCGCACCAGCTCGGACTTCTCGTTGATGGCTGGCATGTTGCCCACGCCCCACCAGCAGTCGTACGAGCCGTCCTCGTGGAAGGTAAACGCATCGCGCCACGGCGAATCCTCGCTCTGCCAGGCACCCACGCCGGGGTAGTTGCCGTAGCGGTTGAAATAGATCGAGTCGTCGCCCGTGTGGTTGAAGACGCCATCCAGGATGATGGAGATGCCCAGCTTCTCGGCTGCCTGGCACAGCTCGGTAAAGTCCTGCTCGGTGCCCAGGATCGGGTCGATCTTGGTGTAGTCGGCCGTGTCGTAGCGGTGGTTGCTCGCGGCTTCAAAGATGGGGTTGAGGTAGATGGCCGTAAAGCCCAGCTCGGCGATGCGGGGCAGGTCTTCCTGGATGCCCTTGAGCGAGCCGCCGTAAAAGTCCCATGTCTTGATGGAGCCGTCCTCGGCGCGCTCGTACACGGGCGGCTCGTTCCAGTCCTCGACCATCCGGCGCTGAATGCCCTTGCGCGGTTTTTCGAGTTGGGCCATTGTGCGCTCGCGCCAATGCTCGTCACGGGCGTAGCGGTCGGGGAAGATCTGGTAGACCATGCCACGCTCGTACCAGGTGGGGCGGTTCTCACGGTGCTTATAGACGGTAATCTGGAAGGACGGCACCTCGGCGTAGTCGTAGGTTACGCCTTCGCCGCCGGTGCGGCCCTGCGGTGCGCCCAGGCGAACCTCGGGCTGGCCCTCGATATTGCAGATAAAGCTGTACCACACAAGACACGGTTCAGTGCATTTGAGCTCGCCGGTAAAAATGCCATCGCCTTCGTGTTCCATCGGAATCAGGGTCTCGCCGACTTCATCGACCCAGGTACGTAGGGTGAGTGTTGCCTGGTTGGGATCGGCGTCCTCCAAAATCACCGAGAGTGCAACGGTAGTTCCTGTGGTCACAGCGCCAAACGGAGTGCGAAACTGCGGTAGGCGGCTGTTGTGTATCAATCTCATAGTACGGTCCAGTTCAATAGAATCACGGCCTGCGGGCCATGGGCTTTACGCACAAAATATAAGTATATCTGTTGTACACAGGGTGTATAAACAACATCCGTTTACCATCGGCGAACGGTTGTCCTAGAAAATCGTTTTACCAACTATCTACAGAGAAGGGGCGCCCGGTTGGAGCGCCCCTTGTTTAGGGTTTTGATTAGGTTTTAGATCGTCTGCGGGCTAGCGGCGCTTGCGGGTGGCCGTTGCCTTGCGGACGGAGGTCTTCTTGGTCGGGGCCTTTTCCTCGGCCGGAGCGGCAGGGGAGACCGGGGCCTCCTTGGCGGGTTCGGGCTTGGCCTCTGCCTTAGGGGCGGCCTTGACCTCAGCGGCCTTCGGCGTCGGCTTGGCCTTTACCTCGGCCTTGGGCTCCTCTTTGGCAGCAGCGGGCTTAGTCTCTGCCTTGGGAGTTGCGGCCTTTGCCGTGGTCTTCTTGGCTGCCGTTGTGCGCTTTCGCGTGGTGGTCTTAGCGGCGGGCTTGGCCTCGACGGTTGCCTCCGCCTTGGACTCGGCAGGCGTCTCCTCGACCTTGGCGGCCGCCTTGGGGGCAGCCTTCTTTGCAGTGGCCTTGGCTGCCGTTGCCCTTTTGGTGGTCGTGCTCTTGGTCGCGGTCGTCTTCTTGGCTGCAGTCTTTGCCGGAGCCTTAGCCGCCGGCTTGGCCTCGACGGCGGCTTCAGCCTTTACCTCGGGAGTAGCCTCGACCTCGGTGGCCTTCTTGGCTGCGGCGGTCGTGCGCTTACGCGTGGTCGTTGCCTTGACAGCAGTCGTCTTTGCTGCGGCGGTTTTGGTGGCAGCGGCCTTCGTGGTCGTAGCCTTCTTGGCCGTTGTCTTGCGCGTCGTAGTCTTCTTGGCGGCAGGCTTCGCAGCCGGCTTAGCCTCAGCCTCGGGAGCTGCCTCAACCGGCTTCTCCTCAGCCTTGGGCTCCTCAACAGCAGCGGGCGCCTCAACAACCGGCTCGGCCTTGGGCTCGGGCTCAGCCACAACCACAGGCTCGTCGACAACCGCCGCCGGCCTCTCAATCTCCGGATGCATAAAGAAGTACAGGTCCAGATACTTGTCGGCCGAGCGCGTCCAGCTAAAGTCCTGGCTCATGGCCTGCGTGACCAGCTGGTTCCAGGCCTCGCGGTTATCCCAGAACAGACGCGCCGCGCGGAACACGGCGTCGCCCATCTCGTCGCCGTTAAAGTTGCTAAACGAAAATCCCGTGCCCTCGCCGGTAAACTCGTTATACGGGATTACAGTGTCCTTCAGACCGCCGGTCTCGCGCACGATGGGCAGGGTGCCGTAGCGCATGGCGATGATCTGCGACAGACCGCAGGGCTCAAACTTCGAAGGCATCAGGAACATATCGGCGGCGGCGTACATGCGCTGCGACAGCGCCGGATCGAACTCGATGCGCGCGGCCATGGTGCCGGGGTACTTGTCCTGGAAGTAGCGCAGGCCGTCCTCGTAGTCGCGGTCGCCGGTGCCCAGCACCGCCACCTGAACGCCGCCGGACAGGATGCGGTCGAGCGCGTACATGACCAGGTCCATGCCCTTCTGGCGCGTCAGACGCGTGACCATGACCATAAGCGGACGGTCGTCGCGAACCTCGAGCCCCAGCTCTTCCTGCAGCTTGGCCTTGCACACGGCCTTGCCGGAGCGGTCCTCCACGGTGTAGTTGGCGGCAATGCGCTTGTCGGTTGCTGGGTCAAAGCCCGCAACGTCGATGCCATTCAAAATGCCCTGCAGCGCGTACGAACGCTCGCGCAGAACGCCGTCCAGGCCCTCGCCAAATTCGGGCGTCTGGATCTCGTTGGCATAGGTGGGGCTTACCGTGGTGATGGCATCGGCATAGCGCAGGGCGCCCAGCATGTAGTTGATGCTGCAGGCGTCGCAACGCAGCTGCGAGGCGGCCGCCGGAATATGCGCCACACCCAGGATGTCCTCCATCACGGTGTCGCTAAACTGGCCCTGGAACGCCACGTTGTGGATCGAGAACACGGTCTTGACTCGGTCGTACAGCGGCAGGCCCTGGTAGAACTCGCGCAAAAACACGGGCGCCAGCGCCGTCTGCCAATCGTTGCAGTGCAGGATGTCGCACTCAAAGCCGGCCGGCAGGTGCTGCAGGCTCTCGGTGATGGCCTTAGAGAAGAACGCAAAACGCTCGCCGTCGTCAAAGAAGCCGTACGGATAGTCGCGCGCAAAGTAGCGCTCGTTGTCGATGAACATATAGGTGACGCCGTCGTGCTCGAGCTTCTCGAGTCCGCAGTACTCATTGCGCCAACCCAGGCTCACGTAAAAGTCGGAGAAGTGCTCCATCTGCGCCTTGTACTCGTCCTTGATGGTGGCGTACTTGGGCACCATCACGATAACTTCGGCGCCGGCGCGCACAAGCGCCGCAGGCAGCGAGCCCGCCACGTCGCCCAGGCCACCGGTCTTCACAAACGGCGCGCACTCGGCCGAGGCAAACACGATCTGCATCTTTTTGCTGGAATCAGCCATATTGTCTCCCATGTTGCAATTCGAGAATAGCCGCCTGGCGCTAACCGGGCGGCTATTCTACATGTTACGAGCGATGTTGCGGTGCCAACGTTAACGTACGATGGTGGTGTCGGAAGTTAACGGAGCCTTGCCCAGCACCAGGATGTTCTCGGGCGTGCCGCGAAGCTCGGTGTTGGTGGGAACCACGTTGTTCTTGTCCAGGATGGCGTTCTCGACGCGGGCGCCGCTCTTGATGACGCAGCTCTGGTTGATGATCGAGTTGGTCACCGAGGCGCCTTCCTCAACCACAACGCCGCGCGACAGGATCGAGTTGCGCACCGTGCCCTTGATGATGCAGCCGGCCGAGATGATCGAGTTGCAGGCGTGGCTGCCAGTCGCGTAGCGCGAAGGCGGCACGTCGTGGGCCTTGGTCAGGATCGGGCGCTCGGGATCGAAGAGCTGGTCGGCCACGGTCTGGTCGAGCAGGTCCATGCTGCGGCGATACAGCGACTTCTCGCTAAACACGCCCACGACCTCGCCCTTGTACTCGTAGCTGCACACGTCGATGTTGCCAAAGTCGCCCTGGAGTGCCTCGAGCATGTCCAGGTAGTCGGCGGCCTGGTAGTGATCGATGATCTCGAGCAGCGTCTCGCGGTTGATGATGCAGCAGTCCATGGAGGCGTTGTCGCCGTACACGACGCCGGCGCTTACGCCCGTCAGGCGGCCGTTCTCGTTAATCTCGAGCTTGGTCTCGTCGTCGACGTTGCGGGTGGCCTTGCAATACACCACGGTCATCTGGGCGCCGGAGTTCTCGTGCGCCTCGATGATGGTGTTGAGGTCCATGTTAAAGATGATGTTGGTGCCCATCATCACAACATAGGGCTTGTCCGAGCGCTGGAACAGCGTCTTGTTGGAGATGATGTCGCGCAGCAGGAAGCGCATGCCGCCCTTGGTGGTGCCATAGGCGTTGCCGGGCACCATGAACAGGCCGCCCTTCTTGCGGTCCAGACCCCAGTCCTTGCCCGAGCCCACGTGGTCGATCAGCGAACGGTAGTTACCCGGCATGACGACGCCGACGGTCTTAATGCCGGCATTCATCATGTTGGACAGCGGAAAGTCGATCAGGCGGTAGCGGCCCAAAAACGGGACGGACGCGATGGGGCGGTCCTTAAGCAGCACGCTGCCGTAGGTCGAAGAGTAGTTAGCGGTGATGTAACCGATGGCCTTGCGATTGATCATCGGATCATTCCCCCTTCCCGATAACGACGTCATTTCCAACGACGGCCGTATCCTTGGTGGTATCGACAGAGCCGAGCTTCACGCCCTCTTCGACCGTGGAGTTCTCGCCCAAAATAGCGCGGCAGATGTGCGCGCCGCTCTTAACGTGCGCACCCGGCAGCAGCACGGAGTCCTCGACCACGGCGCGCTCCTCGATGATGACATCGGTCGAAAGAATCGAGTGGCGAGCGGTGCCGTAGATCTTGCAGCCGTTGGAGACCAGGCAGTCGTCCAGGCGGCCGTCCGGGCCAATGTAGTGCGGCGGACGCGTGGTGATGTTGGACATGATGGGGAAGTGCTTGTCAAACAGATCGAACTCGGGGTTGTTGCCCAGCAGGTCCATCGAGGTCTCGTGGAAGCTGGCGATGGTGCCGACGTCCTTCCAAAAGCCGTGGAACTCGTAGCTGTACAGGCGCTTGCCCTCGCCGAGCAGCTTGGGGATGATGTCCTTGCCAAAGTCGTGGCTCGAGCGCTGGTCCAGAGCGTCCTCCTCGAGTGCCTCGATCAGCACGTCGGCCGAGAAGATGTAGATGCCCATGGACGCGAGGTTCGAATCGGGCTTATCGGGCTTCTCGGTGAACTTGGTGATGCGGCCGTCCTCGGGGTCGGTGGTCAGGATGCCAAAGCGGCTGGCCTCCTCCCACGGCACGGGCATAACGCTCACCGTGAGGTCGGCGTTGTTCTCAATGTGCGTCTTGAGCATCTTGCGGTAGTCCATGCGATACAGGTGATCGCCCGAAAGAATCAGGACGTACTTGGGGTCGTTGGCCTTGATGTAGTCGAGGTTCTGCGTAATGGCGTCGGCCGTGCCCGCATACCAGGCACCACCGGTCTGCGTCTCGTACGGCGGCAGGATCGACACGCCGCCGTCGCGGCTGTCCAGATCCCACGCCTCGCCGGAGCCCACGTAGGCATGCAGCAGGTAGGGGCGATACTGCGTCAGAACGCCCACCGTGTCGATGCCCGAGTTGGAGCAGTTGGAGAGCGAAAAGTCGATAATGCGGAACTTGCCACCAAAGCTAACCGCCGGCTTAGCGATCTTTTGGGTGAGTGCCCCCAATCGGCTGCCCTGTCCTCCTGCGAGGAGCATCGCGATGCATTCTTTCTTACTCATCGATTTCTCCTTCTGTCATCGATGTTTCTAACCCATTAGCGGTGGGCACGGCGCCTGGTCGCGCCCACCGAATAATGCCGTGCTGGCATAAGGGAGCTCGCGCGCCTTTACGCGTGCCAGATCTCGTCGCGATACTCGCGAATGGTGCGGTCGCTCGAGAACCAGCCGCTCGAGGCGGTATTGAGCAGCGCCTTGCGGTTCCAGGTCTCCTGGTCGCCGTAGCTGCCGGTAAGCTTTTCCCATGCATCCACGTAGCTACGGAAGTCGGCCATGACCAGGTCGGGGTCGTTGTTGTTCATGAGCTCGTTATAGATGCTCTCGAAGTTGCCCGAAAGACCCGCAAAGGTGTTGTCCTTGAGCTCGTCCATCACACGGCCCAGACGCTCGCGGTCGCCGTTGAGGGTATCCCACGCAAAGTAACTGTTGGATGCCCAGAGCTGCTCGACCTCGGGGGCGGTCAGGCCAAAGATGGCCTCGTTCTCGCGGCCAGCCAGGTCGGCAATCTCAATGTTAGCGCCGTCGAGGGTGCCCAGCGTAATGGCGCCGTTCATCATGAGCTTCATGTTGGACGTGCCCGAGGCCTCCTTGCCGGCCGTGGAGATCTGCTCCGAGATCTCGGCGGCGGGGTAGATGAGCTGGGCGTTGCTCACACGGAAGTTGGGGATAAAGCAGACCTTCATGACCTCGTTCACGCGGGCATCGTTGTTGATGACCTCGGCCACCGAGTTGATCAGACGGATGGTCTCCTTAGCGAAGGTGTAGCTTGATGCCGCCTTGCCGCTAAAGATGAAGGTCGTCGGCGTCACGTGGAAATTGGGATCGGCGATGCGACGGTTGTAGATGTCCATCACCTTCATGATGTTCATGAGCTGGCGCTTGTAGGCGTGGAAGCGCTTAACCTGAACATCGAAGACGGTGTTGGGGTCAATGACCAGACCGGTCTCGGCCTTGACGTAGGCGGCCAGGCGCTCCTTGTTGGCGCGCTTGGAGGCACCCACGGCCTTGAGGAACTCGGTGTCGTTTTGGAACTCTTTGAGCTTTTCCAGCTCAAAGGCGTCCTTCAGCCAGCCATCGCCAATGGCCTCGGTCACGAGCTTGGCATAGGTGGGGTTGGCCTCGGCAAAGAAGCGACGGTGCGAGATACCGTTGGTCTTGTTGTTGAACTTCTCGGGCGTCAGGGCATAGAAGTCCTTGAGCACGATGTTCTTGATGATGTCGGAGTGGATCTTGGCTACGCCGTTGACGCTATGGCTGCAAATCACAGACAGGTTGGCCATGCGAATCTCGCCGTCCCACAGGATGGCGGTCTGGCGCAGACGCTCCTGCCAGCCCTCCTGCGTGGTGTCGAAAGACTCGTGCCAACGACGGCTGATCTCGTCGATGATCTGGTACACGCGGGGGAGGAGCTTGGAGAACGTGCCGATGGGCCACTTCTCCAGAGCCTCGGGCAGGATGGTGTGGTTGGTGTAGCTTACGACCTGCGTCACGATGTTCCAGGCGTCGTCCCACTCGAGCTTCTTCTCGTCGATGAGGATGCGCATGAGCTCGGGGCCGCACATGGCGGGGTGCGTGTCGTTGGTATGGATGGCCACAAACTGCGGCAGCAGCTCCCAGTTCGCGCCGTGCTCCTTCTCAAAGGTGTCGAGCAGGCTGTAGATGCCGGCCGAAACAAACAGGTACTCCTGCTTCAGGCGCAGCAGACGACCGTGCTCGCCGGCGTCGTTGGGGTAGAGGATGGCGCTGATGGCCTCGGCCTCGGCGCGCTCGGCATCGGCCAGGGCGTAGTCGCCGCGGTTGAAGGCCTCCAGATCGAAGTGCTCCTCGACCGGCTCGGCGGCCCAGACGCGCAGCTTGTTGACGGTCTCGCCGGCATAGCCCACGACGGGGATGTCATAAGGGACGGCCAGAATGTCCTGCGTGTCCACCGTGCGGTAGAACGTGCGGCCATTCTCCTCAAAGCCCTCAACGTGGCCACCAAACTTGATGGTCACGGCCTTATCCTGACGGCGGACCTCCCAGGGATAGCCGTGGGTGAGCCACTCGTCGGTGGCCTCGACCTGGCTGCCGTTGACGATCTCCTGCTTAAACAGGCCGTAGCGGTAGCGCATGCCGTTGCCGTAGCCGGCAATGCCCTCGGCTGCCATGGAATCTAGGAAGCACGCGGCCAGACGGCCCAGGCCACCGTTGCCCAGCGCCGGATCGGGCTCCTGGTTCTCGATGACGGACAGGTCAAAGCCCATGTCGTCGAGCGCCTCGGCGACCATGTCACGTACGCCAAAGTTGAGCAGGTAGTTGTCGAGCAGGCGGCCGATCAAAAACTCGATCGAGAAGTAGTACACGCGCTTCTTGCCCTCGGCGGTGGCGCGGGCGTCGCTCTTGGTGGCAACGGTGCGGGCCTTCTCGGCCACGAGCTTGGCCAGGGCGTTAAAGCGGTCCAGGTCGCTAGCGGCCTCGACACTCTTGCCGCTGATGCTCATGACGGCATCGCGATAGAGCTCGGTAAACTCCTGCTTGTTGTCGAAGATCTTATTCATACGTTCCTTTCCCCCGGGGATGTTTCTCCCGGAACGGTTATGACATGTATCCTACGCCCCCGCGGGGCGGGTAATTACAGTGGTAACGCCTTTGTTACGCTTTCTTGGCAGGAGCCTTAACAGCAGCTGCCTTGGCCTTGGGAGCAGCCTTTTTGGTGGCTGCCTTTTTGGCCGTGGTGGACTTGGCCGAAGCCTTGGCAGCCTTCACCTTAGCCGGAGCCTTCTTAGCAGCCGCGGCCTTGGGCTTCACCGAGGACGCACGCTTTCGCGTCGCCTTCTTGGGGGCCTCAACCACCGGCGGCTTATAGCTGCTGGAACCGCGGCGCTTAAGCACCACGCCTGCCAGGCCGGGCACCTTAATCTCAATGGAGTCCATCTGCCCGTTCCAGGGATAGGGCTCGCTCGAGCAGGTGTAGGGCTCCTCGCCGGCATAGCCACTGCCACCAAACTCGGGACGGTCGGAATCGAAGATGACCTCCCAGTCACCTTCGCGCGGCACGCCCACGCGGAAGCTCTCGTAGCTCGCCGGGTCAAAGTTGATTAGGATCACCAGGTCGTCATCGACGTCCTCGCCCTGACGCACAAAGCTCACGATGGACTGCTTGGAGTTGTCCGCGTCGATCCAGGTAAAGCCGTCGTCGGTGTAGCCACGTTCGTACAGGGCCGGCTCGGCGGTGTACAGGTGGTTGAGCGCCTTGATAAACGCCTGATGATGACGGTGAGTCTCGTACTCCTCGGTCAAGAACCACTGAATGGACTCGTAGTAGCGCCATTCAATAAACTGGCCGATCTCGTTGCCCATAAAGTTGAGCTTGGCACCGGGGTGCGTCATCTGGTAGAAGGCCAGCGTGCGCAGGCCGGCAAACTGGCGCCACCAGTCGCCCGGCATGCGACCGATGAGCGAGCACTTGCCGTGCACGACCTCGTCGTGGCTCAGCGGGCAGATGAAGTTCTCGGTAAAGGCGTACATGATGGAGAACGTGAGCAGGCCGTGGTTGCCGGGGCGCCACGGAAAATCGGTCTGCATGTAGTGCAGGGTGTCGTTCATCCAGCCCATGTCCCACTTGTAGTGGAAGCCCAGGCCGCCGTCCTGCGGCGGATAGGTCACGAGCGGCCACGCGGTGGATTCCTCGGCCATCATCATCACGTCAGGAAAGTGGGCTTCCACGGCGCAGTTGACCTGGCGGATAAACGCGCTGGCGTCCAGGTCCTCCTCGGTACCGTACTTGTTGAACTTCTTTTGCCCGGGATCGTCGATGCCAAAGTTGAGGTACAGCATGCTGGAAACGCCGTCCATGCGAATGCCGTCAACGTGGAAGTTCTCGAGCCAATACAGCACGTTGGAGACCAGGAAGGAGCGGACCTCGCCGCGGGCGAAGTCAAACTTGTGCGTGCCCCAGTTGGGGTGAATCTCGTGCTCAAACAGCATGTGGCCGTTAAAGGTGGCAAGACCGTGGGAGTCGGCGCAAAAACCGCCGGGCACCCAGTCCATGATCACGCCGATGCCCGCCTCGTGGCACGCATCGATAAAGTGCATGAGCTGCTGCGGGTCGCCATAGCGCGACGTGGCGGCATAGTAGCCGGTCGTCTGGTATCCCCAAGAGCCATCGAAGGGATGCTCCATAAGCGGCATGACCTCGATATGCGTGTAGCCCATGTCGCGCACGTAGTCCACGAGCTCCACCGACAAGTCGTCGTAGGTGTAGAACTCGCCGCGCTGCGCGGGGAAGGGATCCATGGGACCAGGGTAGTTGCCGTACTCGTCCGGCTCGCCCTGCGGCGCGTCGCCGTGGCGCTTCCACGAGCCAATATGCACCTCGTAGATGTTGAGCGGCTGCGACATATGGTTGTGGCCGGCGCGGCGCTTGAGCCACGCGGCATCGTTCCACTTGTAGCCATCCAGGGTCCACAGCACGCTCGCGGTACCCGGAGGGCACTCGGCCTTAAAGGCATAAGGATCGGCCTTGTAGAGCTTCTCGCCCTCGTTGGTCTCGATGAGATATTTATAGAGCTGGCCCTGCTCGGCACCAGGAATAAAGCCTTCCCAAATAGCGCTCGTATGCACGGGTACCAGCGGGTTGGCTTCCTCATCCCAGTCGTTAAATTCGCCAATGACATGGACACTCTTTACGTCGGGCGCCCAAACGCAAAAGCGCCAGCCGCGCGTGCGCTGCTGCGTGTCGGGATGCGCGCCCATCTTTTCCCAGCTGCGCTCCCACATTCCAATGCCAAACAGGTAGACATCGTCCTTGGAGAGCTCCGGTGCGTGCGGGGCGGCTTTACGGGTAGCGGGCTTTTTAGCCGTTGGCTTTAGCTTTGTATCGCTCACGTTTGATCCCATCATGACGCGGCAGCGTGTTGCCTTGGTGACTAGATGCGAAAGGTCCAAGGCTGCACGAATCGAAGGGACGGCGAAGTTTCTGTGATTCGTTCCACCTCGCGTGCTCGGTGGAACTTTCGGCAGAAACTACGATAACACCTGTGCGTTAGTTTTATGGACGAAAGCGGATTTGCGGGGGCGTTTAATCGGTAAGCGACATGTTTATACCACTGGCAGAATTGCCGTGGTAAAACTCTTGACAGTTTTACCAATTAGGGTTTCAAAATTGTTAGCCTGACGTTTGGTAAAACGTTTTTAGCAGGTTGTTTACCATTTGACATCGAAAGGTTCGTTTATGTCCCATACCGCCGCTCCCAAGGTTGCTTTTATTTTCGATTGCGACGGCACACTGGTTAATAGCACCCCCGTTTGGGCCTATGCCCAGCCCGAGTTATTGCACCGCCACGGTGTCGACGTGACGGTCGATGATTTTGCCCAGTTTGAGCACCTGTCGCTGGAGGACGAGTGCCAGGCCTACCACGACACGTGGGGCATTGGCACAGGTGGCGAGGAGCTGTATCGAGAACTGAGCGAGATTCTGATTGATGGATACTCCAAAGTGCCGCCGCGCGAGGGACTCTTGGCGTTTTTGGAGCAGGCGAAAGCGGCGGGAATCGCCATGTGCGTGGCCACGTCCACGCCGGCCGAGCTGGTGCAGTCCGCGCTCGCTGGTGCCGGGCTCGACGCCTACATGGAGTTTGTGACCACCACGGGCGAGGCAGGTCGCTCCAAACAGTTCCCCGATGTGTACGAGCTGGCGCTGCGCCGCCTGGAAGAGCGCCGCGGTTGCAAATTCGAGCGCGCATGGGTGTTTGAGGACGCGGTCTTTGGCCTTAAGAGTTCTGGCACCGCGGGCTTTAAGCGTGTGGGTATTTATGACCCGCACGGCCGCATGAAGCGCGACGACGTGCGCGACAACTGCGATATCTTTATCGACAGCTACGAGGAGCTGGATTTGGATCGCGTTCTTGAGTATGAGGGTTAGGCGAGGGCGTTGTCCGAGAAAGTATTAGTAGTATGCGGCTCGCCTATGGTGGCGAGCGCCGGGCTACTGCGTAAGTTGGCAGGGGAGTGTGACCGCGTCGTCGCCGTGGATCGCGGCTTGGATGCTCTGCTGGGTGCCGGCTTGAGCTGCGACGTATACGTAGGTGACGCCGATACGGTAAGCGACGCCGGCCGCGCCTTGGTTGATGCCGCTGAGGACTTTGAAGTAGAGCGCCATAACCCCTACAAGGACTACACCGATCTAGCACTAGCCCTAGACACTATCCGCCGCCGCTGGCCCGGTGCCGAGTTGTACGCAACTTGCGCCACTGGAGGCCGCCCCGACATGGCCCTGTCCGTGCTGGGCCTACTAGCAGGCTATACGGACGCCCCCGTCTGGATCGAAGAAGACGAAGTGACGGCCAGAATCCTCCACCAGAACGAAACCTGGACCATCGAAAACGCAACCGGCAAAACCTTCTCCATAATCGCAATCGCCCCAAACACGGAAGTCAGCGAACACGGCCTAGAATGGGAACTAGACCACGCCAAATTAGGTTTACTAGCCGACACAGGCATTTCCAATGTCGTTAGAAGAACGGCCACGATCGAAGTCCACACCGGCACCGCCATCGCTTACCTCTACAAGTAAGGGTTATCGCATCAGGGTTTTATCGGGACGGGGCAAAAATAATCGCTCGTAGAGTGATTATTTTTGCCCCGTCCCAGGAAAACCCGTAAGAAAAAGTTTCAACAAAAACCTCTTGCATCTCCGCAAACATTCCCCTATAATATCTCCTCGTCACGGGGGCGTAGCTCAGCTGGGAGAGCGCTTGACTGGCAGTCAAGAGGTCAGGGGTTCGATTCCCCTCGTCTCCACCATCGTGAATGCAAAGGCCTTCGGAATTTCGGAGGCCTTTTTTCATGCCAATACACCTCGCGCCATAAACCCAATCCACACCAACAAAAAGTTGCACAATTTATTTCCCATCTCTGTACATAGTTTGTTAGCCAAACGCGATTATCAGTGTAGATCGCCGTTCCATTTGGGCTTCAGGAACGCCTCTAATCTCCGTTGGCGTCCCAATAGCCTGCATTAACGTGAACAACATCCCAAAACAACCCCCTTAAGCACGTCAAGTGAACGATATGTTGTCCACCATAAGCCAAATCAGTTTCGCTACCAGCTTGTGCTAGGATACCTAACGTTACATGAGTTCAACTGTGCTCGCGGCTCCAACAAGTTGCAAAGCGCAGGGTCGATCAGCATCCGGCCGTAACGGCGGTGCCAGAAACACCACGAGCTCCAATAAAGAAGTCATGCGACGTTATTTATTTGTATTGAGTTAATTTCTTAGTGCAAATAATTGATAGATTGCATGCCAAAACGTAGCAGTCCTTCAGCTGTTTGCGTGCGGTCCAGTTTTGTACCCGCTTGACTGGGTCGCACGTAGCCAGCTGGAGTCGCGATCATTTTGCGATACACGTCCGCGTCTCCAGCAACTGCGCTTATACATACCGTTCACGGTGGGGCAGAGCCACGTGCTTGTCTAACTGGGCTCAGGGTTTGAATATGGAGCGCCTTCGCGCACAAGCGCCCTGGCGAAGCCATACACAAACCCCGTGAGCCACACGTAAGACAGCAAGGGGGTGGTGCTCGTGTGGTATGTGATCCAGGTCATTAACGGTCGCGAAGACGTAATGCGCGAGCGCATCGAGCGCGTGGTGCCGGCTGGTGCCATGCAGGAGCTCTTTTACCCCCAATTTCAAACCGAGATTAAAGTACACGGCGAATGGGTCAATACGACCAAGCCGCTCTTTCCCGGTTATCTTATCTGCGATACGGCAGACCCGCGCACCGTGCAACAGTATCTGCTGCGCATGGACGACTTTGCCCGGGTGCTTTCCCAGGACGGTCAGTTTGTGCCGCTGGCAAAAGAAGAGGTTCAGCTTATTGGCGGATTTACGCATAGGGGAGACCGCGTAGTACCCATGAGCGAGGCCCTAAAAGACGGCGACCAGGTCGTAGTGACGGCTGGTCCGCTGCTGGGACACGAAGGCCTTATCAAAACCATTAACAGACGCAAGAGCACTGCTTATTTGGAGCTCGACCTGTGCGGCCGACGCGTAACTACGCGCGTTGGCCTTGCCGTGCTTTCGAACGAGCAGCGCGTAATGCGAAATCTTAAAAAGGCGATCGCCTAGCTGCTGGCGATCGCTACACAGAACAGGGAGGATCCCCGACCCGGGGGCGAAGTCTTGGAAGAAAACGTGTCGGATAAAACTCAATTTGCAACGGATGCGCCCGTGGGGGCCGCACTAATTGCTCAGGCCATGGACCGACGTGAGGGTGCTGGCCGCTACAAGGCCATGCAATCCATCATGGACTGGGATCGCTCGCGCCTGGCCTACCGAGCCGTCAAGCGCACGTTCGACATCATGTTCAGCGGTGCTGTGCTCGTCGTAATCGCGATTCCCAGCTTGGTGCTGGCGGCGCTCATTCGCCTGGAGAGCGAGGGCAGTCCGTTCTATAGCCAGATCCGCTTGGGCCGCACCCGTCCCGACGGTAGTTTAACCACCTTTCGCATGTGGAAGTTCCGCAGCATGTACAGAGATGCCGACGAACGCCTCGCCGAGCTCAAGGAGCAGAACGAGATCTCAGGTGCCATGTTCAAGATGAAAAACGATCCGCGCGTCACCAAGATCGGTAAGTTCATCCGAAAGCACTCCATCGACGAGTTCCCGCAGTTCCTCAACGTGTTCCTAGGCCAGATGTCCGTCGTGGGCCCTCGCCCGCCGCTGCCCAACGAAGTTGCCGAGTACACGGAGTACGACCTGCAACGGCTCGCCGTGAAGCCGGGCATCACCGGACTCTGGCAGGTTACGGAGCGCAACTCCACCGGTTTCGACGGCATGGTCCGCCGAGACCTCGAGTACATAGCAAAACGCGGAATCGTTATGGACCTCAAAATCGTCCTCCTCACGGTTCTGGAGGTCTTCAACGGGAGCGATGCGTACTAATGCAACATGTTTTCATCATCGGATCCAAGGGGATTCCGGCAAACTACGGCGGCTACGAGACGTTCGTGGAGAAGCTGACCGAGAATCAGGTATCGCACGACATCAAGTACCACGTGGCATGCGCCGTGGACTCCGCCGAGCAAGTCGGTGAGTTCGAGCACAACGGGGCGCACTGCTTCAACGTGCTGCGCAGGCCCGTCGGCGCCGCGAGGGCTATCTTCTACGACATCGACGCCCTCAAGTGGTGCATCGCCTACATCAAGGAGAATCGAGTCCAGCGCCCCATCGTCTACGTACTGGCCTGTCGCATCGGGCCGTTATTCGGCAGGTACGTGAACAGGATCCACGCCCTTGGCGGCAAGGTCCTCGTGAACCCCGACGGGCACGAGTGGAAGCGCGCCAAGTGGAGCGCGCCCGTCCGCAGGTACTGGAAAGTCTCGGAGCGCGGGATGGTCAAGCACGCCGACCTGATGGTGTGCGACTCCAAGAACATCGAGAAGTACATTCGAGCGGAGTATGCCGACCTGCACCCCGAGACGACCTTCATCGCCTACGGGGCCGACATCGGGCACTCAGCGCTCGCGGACGACGACCCCAAGTTCACTGGATGGCTCTCCGAGAAGGGCCTCGAGCCCTTCGGCTACTACCTGGTCGTGGGACGCTTCGTGCCTGAGAACAACTACGAGACCATGATCCGGGAGTTCATGGCTTCCGACTCCAAGCGGGATTTCGCGCTCGTGACGGGAGTGGACGACTCCTTCCTCACGGAGCTCGAGCGGAAGACGCACTTTAAGTCCGACCCACGCATCAAGTTCGTCGGGACCGTCTACGACCAGGAGCTCCTGAAGAAGATCCGTGAGCAGGCTTACGGCTACTTCCACGGCCATGAGGTCGGGGGTACCAATCCGAGCCTCCTGGAGGCACTGGCGTCCACGCGCCTCAACCTCCTTCTCGACGTCGGTTTCAACCGCGAGGTCGCTGAGGACTCGGCCCTGTATTGGAGCAAGGAATCCGGAGACTTGGCTGAACTTATCAATATCGCCGACGTGATGGATTGGAAGTCGATCGAGGAGCTCGATACGGCATCGACCTCCGTTATCCGCGACCGGTATTCGTGGCGGTCCATCACTGACAGCTACGAAGACCTTTTCCTCGGAAGGAGATAACCAGTGAAAGGCATCATCCTCGCCGGCGGTTCCGGCACGCGCCTGTACCCGCTCACGCTCGTGACCTCCAAGCAGCTGCTGCCGGTCTACGACAAGCCCATGATCTACTACCCGCTGTCCACCCTCATGCTTGCGGGCATCCGGGACATCCTGGTCAT
>NZ_SPFO01000013.1 GCF_005845035.1 Collinsella aerofaciens
GTCGCAGCCCCGACCCGCGGTCACGAGCGGGGGCTCCTATCTTTTTAGTGCCCTCGGATTGGGTCATAGTGTCTGTCCGCGCCAAAACATCGGCGTTGTTATGGGTAGTCATTGGGGACGTTCTTAAATGACTGGTCGGAAGGGGCACTCTTGTACCAAATCTGCCTGCCCACACCCGGCTCGTCCTGTACTTTACTGAGATAAAGTGAACGTGTAGATTCGTAACCCACTCGCAACCGTTCTATGGCACGATATTGAACGAATGTATGCTATGCGCCCAAATCTTTTGGGCAGAGTGGGAGACAGTATGGTTAAGCTGTACGAGGACGGCATCTACCTGCGCGGTGGCAGCGAGGTTGTGCCTGAGGCCGAGGCTGCCGAGCGCGGTATTACGCAGACGCCCGAGGATGCCAAGCGCGGCACCATCGCGTATTCGATCCTCCAGGCACACAATACGTCCGGCGACCCCGAGGCGCTCAAGATTCGCTTCGACGCCATGGCGAGCCACGACATCACCTTTGTCGGCATCATCCAGACGGCGCGCGCCTCGGGCATGGAGCAGTTCCCGCTGCCCTACGTGCTCACCAACTGCCACAACTCGCTGTGCGCCGTGGGCGGCACCATCAACGAGGACGACCACGTCTTTGGTCTCTCGGCTGCCAAGAAGTACGGCGGCATCTTCGTCCCGCCGCACATCGCCGTCATCCACTCCTTTATGCGTGAGAATTTCGCCGGCTGTGGCAAGATGATCCTGGGCTCCGACTCGCACACCCGCTACGGCGCTCTGGGCACCATGGCCGTGGGCGAGGGCGGTGGCGAGCTGGCAAAGCAGCTGCTGCGCGACACCTACGATGTCGCCTATCCCGGCGTCGTTGCCATCTACCTCACGGGCGCTCCGCGCCCCGGCGTTGGCCCGCACGACGTGGCGCTCGCCATCATCCGTGCCGTCTTTGCCAAGGGTTACGTTAAGAACAAGGTTATGGAGTTCGTGGGCCCCGGTATCGCGAGCATGACGACCGACTACCGCAACGGCGTCGACGTCATGACCACCGAGACCACCTGCCTGTCGAGCATCTGGGCCACCGACGAGGACACGCACGCGTTTTTGACCATGCACGGTCGCGGCGAGGACTACCGCGAGCTCAAGCCCGCCGATGTTGCCTACTACGACGGCTGCGTCGAAGTCGATCTGTCGAGTATCAAGCCCATGATCGCGTTGCCGTTCCATCCTTCTAACGGCTTTGAGATCGACGAGCTCAACGAGAACCTCGAGGACATCCTGCATGAGGTGGAGCTCGAGGCCGCCAAGATCGGCGAGGGCAAGACGCACTTTAGCCTGCTCGACAAGATCGTCGACGGCAAGCTGCACGTGCAGCAGGGCGTTATCGCCGGCTGCTCGGGCGGCAACTACGACTCCGTGGTCCAGGCTGCTCGCGTGCTCAAGGGCGCTAACACCGGCTGCGGCGAGTTCTCGCTGTCGGTCTATCCCACGAGCCAGCCCGTGGCACTCGAGCTTACACGCCGCGGCTACATCTACGACCTTATGGAGGCCGGCGCGATTGTGCGCACGGCATTCTGCGGCCCGTGCTTCGGCGCCGGCGACACGCCTGCCAACAACGGCCTTTCGATCCGCCACACCACGCGCAACTTCCCCAATCGCGAGGGTTCCAAGCCGGGCAACGGTCAGCTGAGCGCCGTGGCCCTGATGGACGCCCGCTCCATTGCGGCGACGGCTGCCAACGGCGGCGTCCTGACGCCGGCGACCGACCTGCCCGAGGAGACTTGGGACGAGGCCTGCGAGTACACCTTTGACGACGCGCCGTACAAGAAGCGCGTGTACTGGGGCTTTGGCAAGGCTGAGCCGGCCGACGAGCTGGTCGAGGGCCCCAACATCAAGCCGTGGCCCGCGATGGAGCCTCTCGGCGACGACATCCTGCTCAAGGTGTGCTCCAAGATCATGGACCCGGTCACTACGACCGACGAGCTCATTCCCTCGGGCGAGACGAGCTCCTTCCGCTCCAACCCGCTGGGTCTGGCCGAGTTTACGCTCAGCCGTCGCGACCCTGCCTACGTGGGCCGCTCCAAGGAGGTCGACGCGGTGGAAAAGCGCCGCGTTGCCGGCGAGGCAGCGGGCGACCTGGCGGCACTCGATGCCGAGCTTGCCAGCGTGTTTGAGGCGCTGACCGGCGCGGGTGTCGCGGCCGATGCCAAGGCGACTGAGTACGGCTCCATGCTCTATGCCAAGAAGCCCGGTGACGGTTCTGCCCGCGAGCAGGCCGCGAGCTGCCAGCGCGTAATTGGCGGCCTGGCCAACATCGTCCACGAGTACGCCACCAAGCGCTATCGCTCCAACGTGATGAACTGGGGCATGGTGCCCTTCCAGATGGAGGCCGAGCCCAGCTTTGAGGTGGGCGACTACGTCTTTGTGCCGGGTATCCGCGCCGCGCTCGACGGCGACCTGAAGGACATCGCCGCTTACGTGGTTCGCGCCGATGGTGCGGTCGAGCAGATTGAGCTCTACATTGCCGATATGACGGCAGAGGAGCGTGCCATCGTCAAGGCCGGCTGCCTGATCAACTACAACAAGTTCAAGGCCGCTGCCGAGTAACTCTGCTGTACGCCCCGGCCACACCTTTCCCTCGTGCTCACGCGCTTCGCGAGGGTCGCCCGAGGGAAAGGTGTGGCCGGGGCTACTGCGACGTTCTCGTTGGGTCTTGAGGGACGCTAATAAATAGACTTGTTTGATGCCGCCTCCTTTTATTGGGGCGGCTTCTTTTTGTCGAAAACCACCACGAAGGGGTAGGCGCCTTTGCGGTGGTTCCGTTTGTCTCGACCTGTAACATCTGGGCCCCTATTTGACGAGCGGCTGTTACAGATTGAGACAAACGATCGCCGCCGATCATTTCATCTCAATCTGTAACATCTAGGATCGAAAAGGGCCGCTAGATGTTACAGATCGAGACAGTGGAACATCGGAACCGAAACCACCACAAAGGTGCCTGCCTGGCGGGTCCTTATTTCGATGGGGCCCAGGTTATTTCATCGTCAAATAGCCAAGTGCGTGCTGAGCCACTGTCGCGCGCTGTCTGTGGATCGGGCTCGCAAGTTTGTTCGTAGGCATCCTCGGTACACCGATCCATAAAATCGACGACTGCCGTCTGGTCGCCCTCCATGACGTAGATTACGTCGCCATCCGAGATATAGACCCCCGGTCCTTCATTGTCCACGCAGCCGGGGTCGTATGAGACGTTGCACAATTTGCTCCCGTTTGCCGCATCGAGCTCAAGGGTCGAATGATACCCGCCAACCATTTGGCCGTTCTTGGCTCGATATGTTGCGGCGCCGTACCACCGCTTAAACGTCTTGCCTTTGAGTAAACTGGTTGCCTTGCCGATAAGCTGCTCATCTTGGGTATAGCGCGTGGCTCCAAGTTCGATTCGGGGATAGTTACTGACCCCAAGCGCTGCGGGCGTACCGTCGAAATCGACGGTGATCGAATCGGGTTTGACGATATCGGTGAGGATTTCGATGGGGTAGCTTACGGTTTCAACCGCCGCCTGCGTTGCCGAGGCAGGGAGAAATGCGAGATAGATAATTCCTACGCCGACTGCGGTAATCGCAAACGCTAAGACGAGCAGGCCGATATAGGTGGAGCGTTTCACGGCGGGTACCTCGCAAACAGTATGCATTCATTAAGATAAGTGATACCAGCTTACGACAATATTCAAAAGAAAGCGATCGGTCGAAATGACGGGGCGAAAAGGCCCTATTGGGCTTCGATTTGACCTCTAATAGGAATATTTGCCTCCCCTCATTCTGGGCGAGGGGTCAAAATTGAGTTCACGAGTTTTGCGCAATACTATTCTCACTAAACCCGCTATTTTTACTATAAGCACTATAAAAACGACAGGGACGATGACGAGAGTATTGTGGCGTACGATAACCAAGCCGTTTAAGCCGGCACCCTTGTCTTGAATCTCCATCTATATCTGCGCGAACGGGCTATCGGTGGCTCTCGATTTTGTCGCTGTGCTCTCGTTGGATCTTGGGATCGCCAAACGTAGACTGGGCTTGATGTCGCCTCTTTTAATCGGGGCTGATTCTTCTCTGGACCACCACAAAGGGGACGGGCATCTTTGTGGTGGTTCTTGGTTTGTCTCGATCTGTAACAGTTAGACCCTAATTTGCCGAGTAGATGTTACAGATTGAGACAAACGGGCGCCGTTGGTCATTTCGTCTTGATTTGTAACATCTGGAGCCATAAACAGTCGCTAGATGTTACAGATTGAGATAGTAAGGGGACGAGACCGCAGTGGGTGAGCGTGCCTGCCCCTATCTCTCAATCACTCAGAAAATCTTATATATAGAGACTTAGATTTGTGTATAAGATCGCGCAAAGCTGGCAACAATACTTCTCGAACAACGTGAAGCCGCCCCGTAGGGCGGCCGCCCCAAGAGAGGTGATTCCATGAGAATCGATAAGCTAGCAATGACGTCGCGCGAGGCGTTGCAGACCGCCATGAGCACGGCTGCCGACGCGCAGGCCGGCGCGGTGGAGCCGATTCACCTGCTGTCCGCCCTGCTCGGTGCCGGCGAGCGCAATATCTCCGTGATCATCGAGCGCATCGGTGCCGACCCGGCTCAGCTTGCACGCTCCACGCAGGATGCCATTGACCACGCGCCCAAGGTTTCCGGCGAGGGTCAGCAGATGGGTCTTTCCAACGAGCTCGTCCGCGTTATCGAGAAGGCCGAGAAGAAGGCCACCAAGATGGGCGACAGCTTTGTGGTGACCGAGCATTTGCTGATGGCGCTTGCCGAGGACAAGGGCGAGGCCGGTCGTGTACTGCGCGACGCCGGCGTCACCAAGGAGCGCATCGAGCAGGTCTACGAGGAGCTGCGCGGCGATGACCGCGTGACGTCCGCCGAGGACAAGACACAGTTTGAGGCGCTGGAGCAGTACGGCCGCAATATCTGCGACCTTGCCCGCGCCGGTAAGCTCGACCCGGTCATCGGCCGTACCGACGAGATTCGCCGTACCATCCAGGTCCTGTCCCGTCGCACCAAGAACAACCCCGTGCTCATCGGCGAGCCGGGCGTGGGCAAGACGGCCATCGTCGAGGGCATCGCCCAGCGTATCGTGGCCGGCGACGTGCCGAGCACCCTGCGCGACCGCGACCTCATCGAGCTCGACATGAGCGCGCTGGTCGCCGGCGCCAAGTACCGCGGCGAGTTTGAGGACCGCTTGAAGGCCGTGCTCAAGGAGGTACAGAAGTCCGAGGGCAAGGTCATCCTGTTCATCGATGAGCTCCATACCATCGTGGGCGCGGGTGCCACCGAGGGCTCCATGGACGCCGGCAACATCCTCAAACCGGCGCTCGCCCGTGGCGACCTGCACGCGATCGGCGCGACCACGCTCGACGAATACCGCAAGTACATCGAGAAGGACGCGGCGCTCGCCCGTCGTTTCCAGACCGTTATGGTCTCCGAGCCCTCCGTCGAGGACACCATTTCGATCCTGCGTGGCCTGAAGGAGAAGTACGAGATCTTCCACGGCGTGCATATCACCGATAGCGCGCTCGTGGCAGCTGCCGACCTCTCCGATCGCTATATCGCCGACCGCTTCCTGCCCGACAAGGCCATCGATCTGGTCGATGAGGCGGCAAGCCGCCTGCGCATGGAGCTCGACAGCATGCCGGTCGAGATCGACGCCACCACGCGTCAGCTCACCCAGCTGCAGATCGAGGAGCAGGCGCTCATGAAGGAGACCGATGACGCCTCCAAGGAGCGTCTGGAGGCCCTGCGCCAAGAGATCGCCGAGGTCCAGGAAAAGCTCAACGTGCAAAAGGCCGGCTGGCTCAACCAAAAGAACGCCATCGACCACGTACAGGAGCTCAAGGGGCAGCTCGACGAGGCCAAGAGCGAAGAGGAGCGCGCGACGCGCAACGGCGACCTGGGCCGTGCGTCCGAGCTGCGCTACTCCGTGATTCCGGGCCTGCAGCAGCAGATTCAGGATTCCGAGGCTGCGCTCGAGGCACAAAAGCAGCAGGACGGCGAGGGCCTCAACGAACAGGTGACCTCTGATGAGATCGCCGAGGTCGTGAGTGCCTGGACCGGCGTGCCCGTGTCCAAGATGATGCAGGGCGAGCTCGACAAGCTGAAAGGCTTGGAGGGCGAGCTGCATAAGCGCGTCATCGGCCAGGACGAGGCCGTCTCCGCTGTCGCCGCGGCCGTGCGTCGCAGCCGTGCGGGCCTCTCCGATCCGGACAAGCCCATCGGCAGCTTCTTCTTCCTGGGCCCCACCGGCGTGGGCAAGACCGAGCTCGCCAAGGCGCTGGCCGAGTGCCTGTTCGACGACGAGCGTGCGCTCGTGCGTATCGACATGTCCGAGTACATGGAGAAGTTCAGCGTCCAGCGTCTGATCGGTGCGCCCCCGGGATACGTGGGCTACGACGAGGGCGGCCAGCTCACCGAGGCCGTGCGCCGTCGTCCGTACTCCGTGATCTTGCTCGACGAGATGGAGAAGGCTCATCCGGATGTCTTTAACGTGCTGTTGCAGGTGCTCGACGACGGCCGTCTGACCGATGGCCAGGGTCGCCAGGTGTCCTTCAAGAACACGATTATCATCATGACGTCCAACGTGGGCTCCAAGGCCATCGCCGATCTGTCCGGTAAGGACGAGGAGGAGATGCGCCATCAGGTCGACGCCGCCATGGCTCAGACCTTCCGCCCCGAGTTCCTCAACCGTATCGATGACATCGTGGTGTTCCATCCGCTCGGTATGGCACAGATCGAGAAGATCGTCGACATTCAGCTCGCCGACGTCCGCGCGCGTCTGGCCAAGGAACGCATGACGCTTGCCATCACCCCGGCGGCCAAGCAGCTGCTCGCCGTGGGCGGCTTGGACCCGGTCTTTGGTGCCCGCCCGCTCAAGCGTCTGGTGCAGCGCGAGGTCGTGGATGCCATCGCGGCGGCCATCATCGACGGCACGGTGCGCGAGGGCGATCAGGTGACGGTCGATGTCGACAAGGACGGCGGCTTTACCGTCGTGTGCGACAATACGCCGGCGGCCACCTACGAGGTCCCCGACGCCGAGTAGATTTTGGGGCAGGCTTTAAACCGCCCCTCATCGCAAAACGCCAAGGGCGGTGGATCCAATCGGGTCCGCCGCCCTTTTTCGTGCGACAATCGATGATGTTGAGCGGATGCGATGCAAGGAGCTATGCAGATGAAAGACGAGAACAAGACGCACGCACCGGTTGCTGAGGCAGCGCCCGCCGCGCCGGTCGCACCGAAGGCTTCTCCCAAACCGGCGCCCAAGCCGCGCGACCCCTACATCCGTGCCGAGAACGAGGACGATGACGGCTACGATCCCTACAGCGATCGCCGCCCCGAGCGCGAGCCGATGTTCGAAGCCGACCCCTGGCGCTAAGTGCCACCCAAAAGGCCACCAATATGTTGCGGTGAAATAGGGACTGTTTTGCGGTTTGACCAGCAAAAACAGCCCTATTTCACCGCAACTGCGTTAGGGATTTTTCTACAGGGGGAGGGTAGTCAAAAAAGCCCCGTCCCAAATTGACTGCTCGGGGAGTCGCATTCGAGCTCGGTTGTCCTCTTAGCCACTCGATATCCTTCGGAGCAATAACGGTGATAAAACTTGCTTAAGTGTTAATCAAGCTACACACAATCTTGCTCTCTAATTAATCAAGAATCGCTATAATTTTGATTAGCTAGAGAGCAAGATTGGAGAATCATGGCATTCAACGACTTGATCGCCCAGAAAATAAAGGACTTTGAACAGCAGGGGGTTCCGCAGGTCTTTGAGCGAGACCTTGATCTAGGAAACCCACAGGAGCCAAAGCGCGACAACATCGTAAATGTGATTGTGGGGGCCCGCCGTTGTGGAAAGACGTATCGCCTGTATCAGGAGATGTGGCGGCTTCAGAACCGGGGCGTCGAGCTTGACCGGATGCTTTACTTCAATTTTGAGGATGAGCGCTTGCGCCCGTATGAG
The DNA here is from genome assembly GCF_005845035.1 of Collinsella aerofaciens. GTDB lineage: Bacteria > Actinomycetota > Coriobacteriia > Coriobacteriales > Coriobacteriaceae > Collinsella > Collinsella aerofaciens_I. The sequence continues at coordinate 8,012 of NZ_SPFO01000013.1, forward strand.
CCATCGCTGCTGGCGGACGTGCTCGACACGTTCTATGCGCTGTATCCTGTTGCTCGAACCGAGGGCGCTTACATTTTCTTTGACGAGATCCAGGAAATTCCCGAATGGGGTGCGTTTCTGCGGCGTGTAGTCGATACGGAGAAAGCGACCGTCTATGTGACGGGATCTTCTTCTAAGATGCTGTCCTCAGAACTTAAGAGCGAGTTCAGGGGTCGTTCTCTTGTGCGAGAGCTTTTTCCGTTGAGTTTTTCGGAATACGTTCGATATAAGACGGGGAGCGTTCTCGAGTCAGATGCGACCTTTTCCCCGAGCGATGCAGCGCTGCTTCGACATCATCTGATCGGGTATCTTGAACGAGGGGGATTCATCGCGACACTTGAGCAGACGCCTGCAGACGCGATTCAGCTGCTACAGGAATATGCTTCGCGAACGGTCGCCATGGACGTCGTTGAACGTTACGACGTCAAGAACCCTCGCCTGGCATCGCTGTTCTTGACGCGGTGTATGGCATCTTCGGGACGAGAGCTGTCAGTGAACAAAGTGTACAACGAGTTCAAGAGCAGACAGATACCCGTCAGTCGTAATTCGCTCAGCGACTTACTTGAGTATTATGAGGACGCCTATCTGTTATTTTCTGTGCCGGAGTTCATGCGTTCACTGGCAAATAACATGCGGTCTGCGTCTAAGGTCTACGCTGTCGACCCTGCGATGTTTGGAGCATTCTCTCCCGCATCGGCATTGGACCAGGGCCAGAGGCTCGAGACCGCAGTGTTCAATGCGCTAAGAAGAAGGACTCCCGCGGTGAGGACCGGCTCGGTCTGCCGCCTGCTAATCAAAGAGAAGAGCAAAAGCCATGAGGTGGACTTTGTGGCTGGGGATGCGCTTCTCATGCGGGCTTATAGCCTGATTCAGGTGAGTGCGGATATGGCAAGTGAGAAAACGCGCGAGCGCGAAATCGCCGCGCTTGATGCCTCGATGGCCCAGTTTGATCTTGGCGAGTCGGCAATCGTTACCATGGATGAACAGACCGATATTCCATGCGAGCACGGTGTGGTACACGTTATGCCCGCATGGAAGTGGCTCCTTGCCTAATCATCTATGGGCCTGTGGGGTCAGGACCTCCTGGCTCCTTCATCACGGTTGGGGAGCACCTTGCTGCGCCAGGCTAGTCCTGGGTTTTGATACTCGGCAGCAGGATCTGCGCGAGGTAGTCGGTCTCGAGTTTGGTCGCGGCGTCTGCGTTGCCGTCTTTGCCAACCAGGTCGTTCTTGATCTGGCTATAGGTGTAGCGGTTGCCGGTCGTAAGCTCGACAAGCTCAATGGCCGTGTCCATGGGGTAGGTTGACACGGGGTTCTGCGTCCGTCCGTTGATGGTCTGGGGCACCACGTACGGATAGACGGGGCCGCTGGCGTAGACGGTATAACCGTTGCCTAGATTGGCCGCGCCCAAAACCGTATCGCCTTCATCGGGCGTAAAGCTCTCGCCCTCGCGCACCGCAACGAGCGTCACGAGCGGCGTATTGGCGTCGTCGCCCAGATAGATGCATAGCGTGCTTCCGTTTTGCCAAGTTGCGACCTTGCCGTACCACTCGACGGGAATATCGAGCTGGTAGAGGTCGGTTGCCTTGTGGCGAGCGTCAGCATCACGGGACGCCTGTGCCTTTTGCGCGCTCACGGCATTGACGGCGGCGTCGCGCCGCGCGGTTGCTGCCTGCTGGAGCACTTTGGCAGCCGCGGCGGAGCTCGCACCGCCCTCCTCGGCATACTTGGCGGCGGCATCGATCTGGTCGTCAGTCACCGTGTCGGCCGAAGGCACCTTGAGCTTAAAGGTGGCCTGGGCACTTAAATCCTGTCCATCGCTCTTAACGGTGACCTGCGTCTTGGTGGTCGGGACGGTATAGATGGTGCCGTCGGCCGCGATGGGGGAGGCAGCGATGGAGAGCGTGTAATCGCCGGGCAGCAGTTTGATGCCGCGGCCGTGCTCGTCAACGTAGAGTGTTTCGCTCACAGAAGAGCCGTCGGAGTCCTGGCCACTCACCTGCACGGGGATCTTTGAGCCAGTGGAACAGTCGAGGCCCGCGGCCTGCACGCCAATCTGCACTGACATCATCGTGTGGGCATTGGCGGCGACAGTGGCAGCCTGCTCTTGCTGATATCCGTTCCAGGCAGCATAGCCTGCGCCGCCGGCGACGAGCGCGACGGCCACAACGCCGGCAACCATCAGGTTGCGGCGCTTGGGCGACATCTTGCGATGGCGAACTTCGGCCTCGCGTGCCGAGGGAACGGATGGTAGGGGAATATCGCCCATGGCGATGGTCTCGTCCACGGCTGGTGCGGAACCCAGGCCAGGAAGCTCGCGGGTCAGCGAATCCTCGGCCGGTAAGCTGTCGAGCAAGACGGTTTCCTCGCCCGTGTCGGATTCGGGCTGGTTGCCGGCCTCGCTTTCGGTGTCTTCGTGATCTGCCTCATCCTCGGCAGGCTCAACGTCGCCTGCATCCTGATCATCGGATTGCGCCTCGGTTTCCGGCTCATCCTGCACATCAACGCCCGAATCGTCAAACGCAATCTCATCGAGTGAAATCCGGTCTAAGCTCTCCAAGGCCTCAGCGCAAGCTTCTGCATCTTGGGCCGCATCCTCTTGGCCCATCGTCTCATCTTTCATATATCCCCCAAGCTCAATATCGGGACAACACTGTACCCAAAAATGGAGCCATATAAAGCGCGTGCGAAATATAAGATCCGATTTAACTCGAGCGCATCGTTCGGCCGCATCCTCGCGGCGGCAAAAGGCCCCCGGAACGCGAACGAATCACATTCCGGGGGCTCTACAATGCGTTGAGTTGCGCGGAGCCGGCTATGCTGCTTCGTGCTCAAGCGATGTCTGCGCCAGGCGCGTTACTCGGCGTGTGCGTAATCCACCTTGGCGCGGCGAGCGGTAGCCTTCTCCCAATCGCTGGTGCCCTCAAAGACATCCTGCTTGTAGGGATTGCGGCCGAGCTTCTTGGCACGGTAGGCGATGTAGATGATCGCGGCGACGTTGGCGACCAGTGCGGCGATCGAGACCGCGGTGGCGGCGCCGGGGTCGAGCGTGGAGTGGGTCACAAAGATGGACTCCTCCTGGAAGTACGGGAACACCTGGGCAAACATGCACCAAATAGCAAGCGTAAAGGCGCGGTTCTGGATCCAGCCGCCCTTGTTCCAGATAAAGGCGGCGACGGTGGGCGCCAGCAGCAGCGCAAAGCCGCAGAACCAGGAGTGGGTGGGCAGGCAGTTGTAGGTGTAGCAGAAGTTCCAGATATCGTAGGCGATGATGTAGACCCAGGTCATGTCGGGCCACAGCATATCGGTCTGATCCTCGGAGGCGTAGACGCTCCACCAACCGGTCATGCAGAAGATGTTGATGATACCGGCGATGCCGTTGAACACGTTGTTCCAGCCGGCCAGCTGCGTAGCACCTTCGGAGGTGACCCAGGTGGACTCGCCCAGGACAAAGAAGTGATAGGCGCTCTCAAAGTCGGATACGACGGCGATCATGATGTTGATGGCGACGATCACAAACGGCCATGCGCGGAACCAATGCGCCTTGCCGATCTTTCCCCACTGGTACTTAATGGCAATGAAGCCCCAGCAACCGGCCAGCGCAGCGTATACCTTGGCGTAGTGGAACCAGCTGTTCTGGTACACATGGGTGGGGTTGGTGAGCGCCCACTCGGCACCCTGCGAAACGCCGATGGCGATGGCGACGCAGTAGATGGTCATGGCCAGCGGAGCCACGCCAAAGATGATTGCCGCGCCCAGCTTAGTGCGGCGGCCGACCTCGTTGAGCACGATCAGGCCAATAAAGACCATGGCCCAGCCGGCCCAGTGGATAAGGTATCGCTACCCCAAACATCGAACAGCATGCTGCTCTCCTTTCACACGCCCGCGGCCCCTCTTCTGATCGCGGGCAGTTTGGCCAAATGTCGTCAGTTCTGGGGCTTGCGCTCCGGATACTTGGCGGTATAGCCCTCGATGTGGAGTGTCGAGGCGATGATTTCCTTGACCGTTTCGTCGGGCACATCGGGGTGCGTGCGGATATACATCAAAAGACCCATGATGAGGGTGTAGAACGTCTCGTAGACATGGTCGATGCGTAGCTCATGATGGGCGACAAAATCCACTACGGTGGTGTCGCAGATATACTGCGCCACGCGCTGGACCACGTTGTGCAAAAAGCCGCCGTAGAGCGCGCCGCTGCTCGAGGTAAGCGTGCTCGGCAGCTCGTGGCCGCTGGCGACCAGGCGCTTAAAGAGCGGGGCGACGGTGTCGAGCGCGCCCTCGATATCACCGACGGTGCGGTCGGCGTTCCACCGCTCGAGTTCGGAGATAAAGCCGTCGATCGCCTCGTCCATAACAGCGGTGACGGCGGCGTCCATGTCGGCGAAGTAATGGTAGAACAATGAACGCGTGCAGCCGGCTCGCTTGGTCACGGCCGATACCGATAGGTGGGACACGCCCAGCTCGGAGCTTACGGTGCGCACGGCATCGAGGATCTCGCGACGGCGTTCGTCGCCCGTCAGGCGCTTTGCCGCGCTATCGGATGCGGGGACGGCATCGACCACAGAGGTACCTGCTGTGTTGTTGCCCATGTTTTGCCGCCTTTCATCCTCTTTTGCCTGACCGTTCGCCTAACAGTCTTGAATATTGTTGACGGTTCGTCAATACTATTTTTGACACAATGTCAACAATGGCGGGTGAACGGCATGGGGCATGCCCGGCCTGCAAAAAAAGAGGGGCGCTGCGGCCTCGTCGGGCTGTGGCAAGAGAAGGGACAACCATGATTCTCAACGGACCGGGGATTAGCTACACCGAGCCCGACATCGGTTCGGAGTTCGTGCCGCCGCTGCCGGAGCATCCGCGCGAGGCCATCGTCAAGCTGTGCGAGCACTGCACCAACCGTCTGCTGCATCGCGATGAGCTGCTGGGCTACGAGTACTGGTCGTTTGCCGAGGCCGCGACTGACGAGCAGGCCGAAGTGCTCTGCAAGATGAAGATGCGCCGTCCCTATACGCTGCCCGAGATGGTCAAGCTCACCGGCATGACCGAAGCCGATATCGAGAAGATGCTCGACGATATGAGCTACACGGGCCTGCTCGAGTACAACTGGGAGAATCCCGAGCGCGCCAAGCAGTGGGTGCTGCCCATGCTGGTGCCGGGTTCCGCCGAGTTCCTCAACATGCGCGTGAGCCAGCTCGACGAGCACCCGGTCTATGCCAAGTTCTTTGAGCAGGCGTCCAAGGGGCCGCTGTCCAAGGCTACGCCGATGGTGCCGCCCGGTGGCGCCGGCATCGGCATGCACGTCATTCCGGTCGAGAAGGCCATCGACGCCGCGAGCACCTCGGTGCCGATCGAGCATATCGAGCACTGGCTCGACAAATACGATGGCAAATATGCCGCCAGCACCTGCAGCTGCCGCGCGAGCCGTCGCGTGATGGGTGAGGGCTGCGCCGACGACCCCGCCGACTGGTGCATTGCCGTGGGCGATATGGCCGACTATGTGGTTGAGACCGACCGCGGCCATTACGTGACGCGCGACGAGGTCTACGACATCCTGCGCCAGGCCGAGGACAACGGCTTTGTGCACCAGATCACCAATATCGACGGCGAGAACAAGATCTTCGCTATCTGCAACTGCAACGTCAACGTGTGTTATGCCCTGCGCACCTCTCAGCTGTTCAACACGCCCAACCTGTCACGCTCGGCCTATGTCGCCAAGGTCGAGAAGGACAAGTGCGTGGCCTGCGGTCGCTGCGTTGAGGTGTGTCCGGCCGGCGCCGCCAAACTGGGCCAGAAGCTCTGTAGCAAAAAGGCCGGTGGACAGGTGCCCGAGTATCCGCGCCAGGAGCTGCCCGATGCCACCAAGTGGGACCACACCAAGTGGTCGCCCAACTACCGCAACGACAACCGCATCGAGACGCACGAGTCCGGCACCGCTCCCTGCAAGACGGCCTGCCCCGCGCACGTTGCCGTTCAGGGCTATTTGAAGCTCGCGGCGCAGGGTCGCTATGACGAGGCCCTAGCACTCATTAAGCGCGAGAACCCGCTGCCCGCTATCTGCGGCCGTGTGTGCAACCGCCGCTGTGAGGATGCCTGCACCCGCGGCCGTGTGGACGCCGCCGTGGCCATCGACGAGGTCAAGAAGTTCATCGCCCAGCGCGATCTGGATGCCGCGACCCGCTATGTCCCACCTGTGGTGACCCCAACGCGTGCCGGCGGCTTCGACCAGAAGATCGCCATCATCGGCGCCGGTCCGGCCGGTCTGTCCTGCGCCTTTTATCTGGCCGAGAAGGGCTACAGGCCCGTCGTGTTCGAGAAGAACGAGCACCCGGGCGGCATGCTTACCTACGGCATTCCCAGCTTTAAGCTGCAGAAGGATGTTATCGAGGCCGAGGTCGAGGTCATTCGCCTGATGGGTGCCGAGTTCCGCTATGGCGTGGAAGTCGGTCGCGACGTGACGCTCGACGAGCTGCGCGCGCAGGGCTTTAAGGCCTTCTACGTTGCCATTGGCTGCCAGGGCGGCCGCCTTGCCGGCATTCCGGGCGAGGATGCCGAGGACGTGACCGTAGCCGTCGACTTTTTGCGCGAGGTCAACAGTGGCAAGATCGACGCGTTGCCCGGCCGCACCATTGTGGTGGGCGGCGGCAACGTGGCTATCGACGTTGCCCGCAACGCCTGCCGTCTGGGTTCTGAGCACGTTGAGATGTTCTGCCTGGAGAGCGAGGCCCAGATGCCCGCCAGCGAGGAAGAACGTCGCGAGGCCGTTGAGGACGGCGCGCACATCAGCTGCGGCTGGGGCCCCAAGGAGATTCACTTGGACGAGGCCGGTCGTGTGTGCGGTATCACCTTCAAGCGCTGCACGCGTGTCTTTGACGACGAGGGCCGTTTTGCGCCCGAGTACGACGAGAACGACCTGCGCCGTGTCGATGCCGACCGTGTCGTCATGTCGATTGGCCAGTCCATTGTGTGGGGCGACCTGCTGGCTGGCTCCAAAGTGGAGCTCGGCCGCGGCCAGGGTGCCCTTGCCGATCCCCAGACCTACCAGACCGCCGAGCCAGACATCTTTGTGGGCGGCGACGTCTACACCGGCCCCAGCTTTGCCATCGACGCCATCGCCGCCGGCCACGAGGCCGCGGTGTCCATCCATCGCTTTGTGCAGCCGGGCTCCACGCTCACCATCGGCCGCAACCAGCGCCGCTACACCTCGCTCGACCGCGACGATGCCGTGATCGAAAGCTACGACAACGCGAGCCGCGAGGTTGCCCACGTGGACCGCGAGCGCGAGAAGGCTGCACCGTTTAGCGAGTATGTTGAGACCTTTTCCGAGGAGCAGGTGCGCGCCGAGACCGCCCGCTGCCTGGGCTGCGGCGCCTCGATCGTCGACCCCAACAAGTGCATCGGCTGTGGCCTGTGCACCACCAAGTGCGCGTTCGACGCCATCCATCTGGATCGCGACCGCCCCGAGTGCTCCACGATGGTCAAATACGAGCAAAAGCTCCCAAGCCTGGGCAAGTACGCGCTCAAGCGCGCCATCAAGATTAAGTTCGGTCGCAAGTAAGTAGCCATAACGGGAACGGCGGAAGAAAAAGTGCATGAATTGGGGATCGTTTACCACATCATTCGCGATGTCGAGAATGTAGCGCGCGCTCATGGCGTGCGTCGCGTTTCGAGCGTAACGTTGCTGTTGGGCGAGGTCTCGGGCGTCGTTCCCGACTTGCTGCTCGACGCTTGGCGCTGGGCAGCAGATAAAAAGCCTATCGCGCAGGGCGCGGAGCTTGTTGTGGAGCCCGTCGAGGCTGTGACGCATTGCGAGGCATGTGGCCGCGACTACGCGACGGTCGAGCACGGCAAGACCTGTCCCCATTGCGGTAGCGGCGAGACATACCTGCTGCAGGGCCAAGAGGTCATGATCAAACAGATCGAGACCCCCGACGAGGACCCGGCAGACGCTGCTCCTGACGGCCTCTCCGACGCCCCCGATGCCGTCGACGCCGCCAACCCTCTCCACATCGCCTAGGATTCCCTATAAGTTGCGGTGAAATAGTTCCTAAATTCAGCCTTCTGGCTCTTAAACAAGAACTATTCCACCGCAACTATTTTGAGTGGTTTCATAGATCATAAGTCACGAAAATAGTCAAGCCATGTCTGTTTAAACAAAATAGCGGCAGTACAAGCGCGTTCGCGCTTGCCTAAAATCGATATTAATGAACAGCCTGCTTGTATCTGTAAAATGCATGGCTTGATGAGCGACGCCTTGTCGTGTAATGAGTCAAAAAGCAGCAACGTAATCAATTTGTAACAAACATAGACGTTTAAACAAATAATCCAACCTTTTGCGAATTTAGCTATAATTCCACAATCCAAACAGGTATACTCCTTTCATGTCGTGTAGGAAATACGTAGACAAAAAGGAGGTTATGTGATGGTAAGTATTGTTCTTGCTAGCCACGGGGACTTGGCAGCTGGAATCAAGCAGACGGGCTCGATGGTCTTTGGCGATCAGCCGTCTGTTGCCGTGGTCTCGCTCGAGCCGAGCATGGGCCCCGACGACTTCCGTGCCAAGGTCGAGGAAGCAATCGCTTCCTTCGAAGACCAGGAGCAGGTGCTCTTCCTCGTTGATCTGTGGGGCGGCACGCCGTTCAACCAGATCAGCGGGCTCATCGAGGGTCACGATTCCTGGGCTATCGTCACCGGTGTCAACCTGCCTATGCTCATCGAGGCATATTCGCAGCGCTTTGACGCAAAGAACACTGCACATGCGATCGCAAAACATCTCGTGACTGAGGCTAAGGCTGGCGTGCGCGTCAAGCCCGAGTCTCTGGAGCCCGAGGAGAAGAAGCCGGCTGCGGCCGCCGCTGCTCCTGCAGGCGCCATCCCTCCGGGAACGGTCATCGGCGACGGGCACATCAAGATTGCCCACGTCCGTATCGACACCCGCCTGCTGCATGGTCAGGTGGCCACCACGTGGACCAAGCAGATCAACCCCAACCGCATCATCGTGGTTTCCGACGGCGTTGCTCACGACGAGCTCCGCAAGACCATGATCGAGCAGGCTGCCCCTCCGGGAGTCCATGCCAACGTCGTGCCCATCAAGAAGATGGCCGAGGTCGTCAAGGACACGCGTTTTGGTGACACCAAGGCCATGCTGCTCTTCGAGAACCCGCAGGATCTGCTCAAGGCCATCGAGGCCGGCGTCCACATCAAGGAAGTCAACATCGGTTCCATGGCTCACTCCAAGGGCAAGGTCGTCGTCACCAACGCCGTCGCTATGGGCGATGACGACGTTAAGACTCTCGAGGCCCTCAAGGCCAAGGGCGTCAAGTTCGAGGTCCGCAAGGTTCCTTCGGATGCTTCCGAGGATCTCGACGCCATGTTGAAGAAAGCTAAGGCCGAACTGGCCGCTCAAGCATAGTAAAGGAGGGTCCGATACATGTCTGCAATCACTATTCTGCTTGTTGCGATTGTCGCGTTGCTTGCCGGTATGGAAGGCATTCTGGATGAGTTCCAGTTCCATCAGCCGCTCGTGGCATGCACGCTTATCGGTCTCGTAACCGGTCACCTTCAGGAGGGCATCCTCCTGGGCGGTTCGCTCCAGATGATGGCCCTTGGCTGGGCTAACGTCGGCGCCGCCGTCGCGCCTGACGCCGCTCTGGCCTCGGTCGCTTCTTCGATCATCATGGTGCTCGCCCTCAACGGCGGCGCCACTGATTCGGCCAAGGCCGTTACCGCGGCCATCGCCGTCGCCGTCCCGCTGTCGGTCGCTGGTCTGTTCCTGACCATGATCTGCCGTACCATTGCTACCGCTATCGCTCACGCCATGGACGGTTGCGCCGAGAAGGGCGACTTCTCCGGCATCGAGCGCTGGCAGTACGCTGCCATCCTCATGCAGGGCCTTCGTATCGCCATCCCGGCAGTACTTCTGTGCATCATCCCGGCCGAGGCCGTTACCAACGCGCTTAACGCTATGCCCGACTGGCTGTCCGGCGGCATGGCTGTCGGCGGCGGCATGGTCGCTTCCGTCGGTTACGCCATGGTCATCAACATGATGGCCACCAAGGAGACCTGGCCGTTCTTCATCCTCGGCTTTGTCCTTGCTGCCATCCCTCAGCTCACGCTGATCGCCCTTGGCCTCATCGGCATCTCCCTTGCCCTCATCTACCTTGGCCTTAAGGATCTGGCCAAGCAGGGTGGCGGCATGGGCGGTGGCTCCGGCGACCCGCTCGGCGACATTCTGAACGATTACGAGTAGGAGGGGAGTGATACATATGGCAGAGAACAAGATTCAGCTCACCAAGGCTGACCGCAAGAAGGTTTGCTTCCGTCATCAGTTCCTTCAGGGCTCGTGGAACTACGAGCGTATGCAGAACGGCGGCTGGTGCTTCGCAATGATCCCTGCGATCAAGAAGCTCTACACCAGCAAGGATGACCAGATTGCCGCTCTTAAGCGCCACCTGGAGTTCTATAACACCCACCCCTATGTTTCCGCCCCCGTCATTGGCGTTACCCTCGCCCTCGAGGAGGAGCGCGCCAACGGTGCTCCGATCGATGACGTCGCCATCCAGGGCGTCAAGGTCGGTATGATGGGCCCGCTCGCCGGCGTCGGTGACCCCGTCTTCTGGTTCACCCTTCGCCCGATTTTGGGCGCTCTGGGCGCTTCCCTGGCCCTGTCCGGCAGCATCGCCGGTCCGTTGCTGTTCTTCTTCGCGTGGAACATCATCCGTTACGCCTTCCTGTGGTACACGCAGGAGTTTGGCTACAAGGTCGGCTCCTCCATCGCCAAGGACCTCTCCGGTGGTCTGATGGGCAAGGTCACCGAGGGCGCTTCCATCCTGGGTATGTTCATCATCGGCGCCCTGGTCGAGCGCTGGGTGTCCATTTCCTTCACCCCGATCGTCTCCACGGTCAAGCAGTCTGCTGGCGCCTTTATCGACTGGGCTAGTCTGCCCTCCGGTTCCGAGGGTATCAAGGAAGCGCTGACGATGTACAACTCCGTCGGTGCTACCGCCCTTGATCAGATGAAGGTCACCACGCTTCAGGCCAACCTCGATCAGCTCATCCCCGGCCTTGCCGCCGTGTGCCTGACCCTGCTGGTCTGCAAGCTCCTCAAGAAGAAGGTCAGCCCGATCGTCATCATCCTGGCTCTCTTCGCCGTCGGCATCATCGGTCGCTTCTGCGGCTTCATGTAAGCACGCTTCGGCTTAAGACCGAGAATTGCTAGGCAAGGGCTTTTGAGCCATTGAAACGGACCGCACCCGGTGGGTACACTGGATGCGGTCCGATTGTTTTATTTGGAGGGCGAGGCGCGCATGGCGCAATCTCAGAACAGCACGGTCGATCTGGCAACGCCGGCAACCTGCCTGATGGGGCTTACCAGCCACGGTAACGTGATGGTGGGCAATAAGGCGTTTGAGTACTATAACGAGCGCAATCCCGAGGATTATATTCAAATCCCGTGGGACGAGGTCGACTATATCGCCGCCGAGGTTTTGCGCGGCACCAAGAAGATCACGCGTTTTGCCATCTTCACCAAGGATACCGGCCACTTTACGTTTTCGACGCGCGATGACAAAGAGACGTTGCGCGCGGTCCGCAAGTACGTCGACGAGGATAAGCTCGTGCGTTCGCCCGACTTTATCGATGTGACGGCCAAGGGCGCCAAGAGCATCCCCTCCGTTATCAAAAACCTCTTCCACAAAGGTAACTAGCTCCTCATAAGTTGCGGTGAAATAGTTCCTAAATACGGCTTTAGATGCTTCAGACAGGAACTATTCCACCGCAACTTCGAAGTCTAGTCATGCGACGTATTGCGATGCAGTAAATCTGCTACACTAGTACAACATGCCTCCGTAGCTCAGGGGATAGAGCACCGCTCTCCTAAAGCGGGTGTCGACGGTTCGAATCCGCCCGGGGGCACCAGAGAAATATCGAGCCCGGTACCGCTACGGTGCCGGGCTCTTCTGGTCTAAGGGCAGGATTCGAGCCGTCGACACCCGCGTCACTCATTTCCCCGCGGGGGAGTTTTCGAATCCGCCCGGGGGCACCAGAGGAATATCGAGCCCGGTACCGCTACGGTGCCGGGTTCTTCTGGTTCAATGCCATGTCAAAAACGAAGCGCCCGCTTGCTGGGGGAGCAAGCGGGCGCCTGTGAGCGAATATGTTTGCGGCGAGAGCCGTGATGAGCGGTGGGGTGGCGACTAGTTGGTCGTACCGGAATCGTCACCCGTGCCCGAGCCAGAGCCCGAACCCGAGCCAGAAAGTGCGACCGTCAGCGTAATCGTGCTGTCGGTGGACTGCTTGCCAGTGGGGGAGACGCCCGTAACGGTGGCATCCTCGTTACCGCTTACGGGATTGCCGTTCTGGTCACAGAAGCCGATGTTATAGAAACCGGCGTTGTTGAGCGCGGTGACGGCGGCGGAGATGCTCTTGCCGTACAGGTTGCCCGGAACACTGGCCTTGCCGGACTTCTTGGCAATGACGACGGTAATCGTGGCGCCGGGCTTCTGCTTGCCACTGGGGTTCCAGCTGATCACGGTGCCCTCGGTAACCGAGTCGTTCTCCTGGTAGCTAACGTCGACGCCAAAGCCTGCCATATCGAGGGCGTTGCGCGCCTGGGCCTCGGTCATGTCGGTCAGATCGGGGACGGACGTGGTATCCGGGCCGCTCGAGACCTTGTACGAGATGGTCGTGCCCTTCGCGACTTCCTTACCGGCTTCGGTGCCCTGCTCAAAGACCTGGCCCTCATCGGCCTCGTTGGCCTGCTCGGAGGCGTTGCCCTTCAGGCCAACGCTTGCCAACGCGGCCTCGGCCTGGTCCTTGGTCAGGCCGACAAGCAGGGGAACCTCAACCTTCTCGGAGGGCTTGGGGCCCTTGGAGATTACTAGGTTCACCTTAGTGCCCTTGGCCTTCTTGGTGTTACCGTTGGGCGTCTGCTCGGCGACCTTGCCCTCGTCGACGTCGTCGTTGTAGCTCTGGTCGATGGTGCCGACCTCGAGGCCGGCTTCCTTGATCAGCTCGACGGCAGTCTGCTGGTCCTTGCCCAGCACGTCGGGCACGGTGACCTGCTCGCCGCCAAAGAGTCCTGTGGCAAAGGCCACCACGATGCCGATGACGGCAACGGCTGCCACCACGGCGGCGATGATCTTGTTCTTGTTGGATTTGGGCTCTTCGACCTCGTAGGAGCCGGTGGAGCCCGAAACCGAGCTACGGGCGGTATTTTGGCCGCTCACGCCCGAGACGGGACGCACCATGGCGCGCGTCTGATCGGAAAGCTCACGAGTCTTGGTGGCGCCCAGCTCACCGGGGGCACCGATGATGCGCGTGGGCTCCGAGACGTTGACGGCACGGCCCGACAGGTAGCTGTTGAGCACCTGACGCAGCTCGTCGGCGGTCTGGAAGCGGTTTGCCGGGTCCTTCTCCATGCACTTGAGGATGATGCGCTCAAGGTCGGCGTCGACACCGGAGTTGATCTGGCTCGGCGGAATAGGCAGCTCGTTGACCTGCTTGAGTGCGACCGAGATAGCGTCGTCACCGTCAAAGGGGACGCGGCCGGTGGCGCACTCGTACATCACGACGCCCAGCGAGTAGATATCCGAGGTGGGGCCGAGGTCCTGACCACGGGTCTGCTCGGGGCTGACGTAGTGGGCGGTCCCCAGCACGTTGTTGTCTTGCGTGAGGTGGCTGTTCTTGGCGCGCGCGATGCCAAAGTCCATCACCTTGATGTTGCCGTCGGGCAGCACCATGATGTTCTGCGGCTTAATGTCGCGGTGGATGATCTCGTGCTTGTGGGCGACCGAAAGCGCGGAGCTGATCTGCGAGCCGATCTGGGCGACCTTCTTGGGGTCGAGGGCGCCGTGGCTCTTGATGCCGCTCTTAAGGTCGGTGCCGCGCAGGTACTCCATGACGATGTAATAGGTGTCGCCGTCCTTGCCCCAATCGTAGACGCCCACGATATAGGGGGAGGAGAGACCGGCTGCTGCCTGGGCCTCCTGCTTAAAGCGTGCGGCGAAGGTTGCGTCGCCAGCATACTGCGGCAGCATGATCTTGACGGCAACCGTGCGGTCGAGGACCTGGTCCTGTGCACGGTAGACGGTCGCCATGCCGCCTGTTCCCACCTTATCCTTGAGGAGGTATCTTCCCCCGAGGACCCTCTGTTCCATTCCTGCTCCTAACATAACTATTCGCTCAACGATGTGTGTAGTACCTACGATGTGGCCGCTGGGGCCGTGTGGCGCGTTGCCGCTAACTCTTCGGCCGCGGCGCGCCTCGGGTGTCCGATTCGATCATGGGCATCACGCTCCCTGTGCGGCAAGCGCCGCGGTCAGGACGATACCGGCAATCTTGGCGGCCTTGACGTCATGCTTGTCGAAATCCTCCAAGGCCACCGAGATGGCGACCGTGGGTGAATCGTAAGGTGCAAAGCCAACAAACATCGAGTTGACGTTGGTGCCGCCGGTCTCGGCCGAGCCGGTCTTGCCGGCGACCTTGACGCCGGGGATCTGGGCATCGGTGCCGGTGCCGGACTGGACGACGGCAAGCATGGCCTGCTTGACCTGGTCGGCCGTGGCGGAGCTGACGGCCTGACCAAGCGAGCGGGACTGCGTGGTCTTGACCACGGTTCCGTCCGGGGCGAGTACCTGGGCTACAAAGTACGGGTCCATGACCACGCCGCTGTTAGCGATGGCGGCGGCAATCACGGCGTTTTGCATGACGGTGGTCTGCGGGCCGGGCGTGTGGTCCATGCCGACAGGCTGGCCGGCGCCGGCCCAGGCGGTCTCCCACTCGGTCATGAGCGACGGGTCGGCCATGATGGAGGCCGCGGAGGTCAGGTCCTGGCCGAGCTTTTGGCCGTAGCCAAAGGCGTTGGCAAACTGTATGAGCGTATTTGCGCCAACTTCGTTTGCCACCTGGCCAAAGACGACGTTGGAGGACACGGCAAAGGCCTGCTGCAGGCTGATGGTGCCGTAGCTCTCGTTGGCATAGTTGGTGACCGGTGCGTTGCCGATGTCCATGGAGCCGGGCGCCTGGTAGGTGCTGGTAAGGCTGGCGGTACCGGTCTCGAGTGCCGCGGAAAGCGTAACGACCTTAAACGTTGAGCCCGGCGTGTACAGCGCGTCCATGGCGCGATTGTACATGGAGCCGTCCTCGCCGCCGCCCGTCTGCAGCAGGGCATCGATGTTGGTGTTGTCGTAGGTGGGCGAGCTGGCACATGCGAGCACCGCGCCGGTACGCGGGTCGATGACCACTACAGCGCCCTTAAAGCCCTTGAGTGCCTGCTCGGCCGCCGTCTGGATGCGCGAGTCGATGGTGAGCTTGGCGGTGTTGCCCGGCTGGGTCTGGCCCGCGAGCGACGCGATGGCGTTGTTCCAGCTGGAGTAGTCCTTAGAACCGGTGAGCGTGTCGTTCATGACGCTCTCGATGGCGGTGGTGCCATACTGCTGGCTCACGTAGCCAACCACGTGCGCTGCCAGGTTACCGTTGGGGTAGGAGCGTACGTAGGTGCCGTCCTCCTGCTGCAGCGACTCGGCCAGCGTCACGCCGTCGGACGTGATGATGGAGCCGCGCTGGATGTACTTGGAGCGGGCGATGGTGTGGTTGTTGGTCGGCATGTCCTGATAGTCCTTGGCCTTAATGACCTGGACATAGGTGAGGTTGCCGATAAGGATGGCGAACAGCGCCGTAAAGGCGAGCACCGCGCGGGTTAGACGGTTGGCGAGCGCAACGCGGCCGAGCACACCGGATTCAGGCGTGTCGAGCAGGCGACGGCGCATGCGCGAGCCGACGGAATGGCTGCCGCTGCCGTAGGAAGACGAGGTGGCAAAGCGCGTGCCCGTCGGGGCGGCGGCAGATGCGACCTGATCATCGGTGATGGCGGCCATGGTGCCGGTGCCGGTAAGCTCGGCCTCGCGTCCGGTCGCCTCGTCACCGGCGCGCAGCAGGAGCGCGACGATGATGAAGCTCGCCAGCAGCGAGGAGCCGCCCTGGCTCATAAAGGGCAGGGTGACGCCGGTCAGCGGGATCAGGCGGGTTACGCCGCCAACGATCAAGAAGGCCTGGAAGCTGATGGCGGCCGTAAGGCCCGTGGCACTAAAGGCGGCGAGATCGGACTTTGCGCGGGCAGCTGTGGTCAGGCCGCGAACGGCAAAGAGCATAAACAGGATGAGCACGGCGCCGCCGCCCAAAAGGCCCATCTCCTCGCCGATAGCCGAGAAGATAAAGTCGGACTCGACGACAGGGATGTTGTTGGCCATGCCGTTGCCGATGCCAACACCGACCAGACCGCCATCGGCAAGCGAGAAGAGCGACTGGACGATCTGGTAGCCCTGACCCTGGGCGTCCTTAAACGGATCGAGCCAAACCTGGAAACGCACCTGAACGTGAGACAGGAACTTGTAGGCGCCCACGGCTCCAACGGCTAAGAGCGCAAGGCCGATAACGACATACGAAAAGCGCCCCGTGGCAACGTAGAGCATCAGCAAGAAGATGGTGTAGAACAGCACGGCCGAACCCAGGTCGCGTTCAAAGACGACGACGAGCAGGCACACACCCCACACGGCAAACAGCGGCAGCAGCAGTCGCAGGCGAGGGATCTTAAAGCCCAGGATCTTGCGGTTGGAGATGGAGAGCAGTTCGCGGTTCTCGGCCAGGTACCCGGCCAGGAACAGCACGATAAAGACCTTGGCGAACTCGCCGGGCTGGATGGTAAAGCCCGCGATGCGAATCCACAGCTTGGAGCCCGAGATCGTGGTGCCGATAAAGATAGGCAGCATCAGCAGAATGATGCCGATGATGCCAAAGGTGTACTTGTAGCGCATGACTACGTCGAGGTTTTTGACCAGTGCGAGCGTTCCCACCATGAGCGCCACCGAGACAAACAGGATGATGAGCTGTGAGATGGCGAGAGCGGGGGCGAGACGCGTCACGAACGTGATGCCGATGCCCGAAAGTATAAATACGATGGGTAGGATGGCGGGGTCGGCGCCGGGCGCCAAGATGCGCACGGCGATATGTGCCGCGGCGAAGGCGGCAAAGAGGCCGATCGGTACGGCGAGCGTCTCAAAGGAGATGGCAGCGCCCGCGGTGAGCACGTACATCGCATACAGCAGGATGACGGGGAACGCCGAGGCGATGAGCAAGAGCAGCTCGGTGTTGCGGCGACTCATAAGCGGCACTCCCTTTCTAATTCTTATCGGAGGCTTCGGCCTCGGCGGACTGTTCGGCGGTTTTCTCGGAATCTGATTCGGAGGTCGATCCCTGATTGGTGTTGTCGCGAATCGTTTGCGCGTCGATCACCTGGCGGGTCTGCTCTTCATCGATCTGGTGGCGGTACTTGGATATCGTGTCCTGCGCATCGTCGACACTTGTTTGCGGAATGCCCGCCTTGAGTCGGTTTTGCGTGTCTTCGGGCAGGTCGGACAGCTTGATGCTGGTTTCGCTTTCGAGCCAGTGGAGCTTGAGTCCGAGCGGCTTGCCGGGCAGGCCGCGCCAGACGGCGACATTGCCCTGGTAGGTACCCAGGTAGTACGAGCCGGTGACACCCGTGTAGGCCCAGATGCCAGCTGCCAGCACAAAGACGAGGGCCAGAATGGCGGCGATAGTAATGTTGCGGCGACGCACGCGCTGCGCCTCGCGCATAACGCCATCGTCAACCAGGTCAACGACTACTACGGTCACGTTGTCGTGGCCGCCGGCGGCAAGCGCCGCGTCCACTAGGTTGTCGACGCAGATTTGCGCGGTTGAGGACTGCGTGGCGATGTTCTCGATATCGCTATCGGGAATCATGCTCGAAAGGCCGTCGGAGCACAGGATCAGGCGGTCGCCTTCCTCGATATGCAGAGTGAAGTGGTCGGCATACATGGCGGGGTCCGAGCCCAGCGCGCGGGTGATGACCGAACGGTTGGGGTGGACGCGAGCCTCGTCTGCCGTGATCTCGCCGGCGTCCACGAGCTCCTCCACGTAGGAGTGGTCGCGGGTCACGCGGATGAGCGTGCCCTCGTGGAGCAGGTAGGCGCGAGAGTCACCCACGTGGGCGATGGCGAGCGTGTCGTTTTCGATATAGGCGCAAGTGGCTGTGCAGCCCATGCCGGGCTTGCCCAGGCCATTCAGGGCCGCCTCGATTACGGCGGCGTTGGCGGCCTCGACGGCTGCCGCCAGGCGTGCGGCGTCGGCAGACTGAGGAGCTGTCTTGGCGATGGTCTCGACAGCGATAGAAGAGGCCACCTCGCCGGCAGCGTGACCACCCATGCCGTCGCATACGCAAAAGAGCGGCGACTGCACCAGGTAGGAATCCTCATTGTGCGGGCGCACGCAGCCAACGTCGGAGCGGGCGCCCCACATGAGTTGCGTGGTGGTGCCGGCATCATAGGTCGAGTCGGTCTCGATGCGCTCCTCGGTTAGGGGTTCAAAGCTCATGGTCGAGCCGGGGTCTTTGAGCTTGGCCTCAACGGCGGCAACGTCGATTTCGGCGGTGTCACCGGGAGAGACGGTGTCGGTCACGGCGTTTGATTCGGAATCGCCGGTGTCCGGGGAGTCGGGCTCCTCGGAAACGCGGGCGGTCGACTCGTCGTCTTGCGGGCTGACGTCTATAGGCTCGGGCGTCGCAAAGTGCGACGGCGCGGGCGTGTTTTGCGAATGGGTGGCGGGCTCGGCCACGGTATCGGACTCGCTTGCGGGCGCAGGCTGCGGGGTCCTGGGTGCAGGGCCGTCCTCGGGGGATGGCCCTGCCTCGGGCGCCGACGTAGACGCGGGCGCAACCTCGGATGCCGGGGCTATGGGAAACGCCGGCGCGGCGGGCTCGGGTGCCGCAAACACCGCAGCGCTCTCGTTGATTGCCGCGGCGACGGGCTCTGCAAAGTGAGCCGGCGCCGGGGTTGCTTCGGGCGCTGTGGGCTGTTCCGCAACATGTGCGCCGATGGGCGCCGCTGCGGCATCCTCTTCGTCCTCGTTATCGGCTAGATCCGAAATATCATGCGTTACATGCGAAAGAGGCAGGGAGAACACGGTGTCCTCGGGCTCCACGGGTTTGGAGCCCGCCGGAGCGGCGTGGGCCGGCACAGCTGTGGCGGCAGCCGGTGCCTCGGTCATAGTTGCGGACTTGTTCTCCTCGTCGATCATCGACGGTTCACCTTCATGACCACGTCGCCAATCTGGACTTCGTCGCCCTCACGCAGCGTCGCGGGCTCCACGAGCTGGCGGCCGTTGACGAGCGTGCCGTTAAGCGAGTTGAGGTCCTCGATGATGAGCGCCGGGCCCTGCAGCGAAAAGCGCGCATGCGAGGCCGAGACGAACGGTTCGTTGATGCAGATGTCCGAAGATGGCGAGCGACCGACGATGACGGGGCCGAGCATGTCTACGTGGATGCCGCGGATACCGCGCGGACCCTTGTCCACATCAATCGTCCAGATAGCCGAGTCGCGGCGCTGCCCGCGCACAAGTCCCACGCCGGTCTTCATGACGGCGAACAGGAAGATATAGAGCAGGGCGACCAGGACGATGCGGCCTGCAAAAAGGACGATATCGATGTTCATAAGCGACTATCCCCTAAATTCAAAGGTGCTCAGGCCAAACGTCAGCAGATCGCCGTTGCGCAGCGGGCAGCGCGTAATGCGGCGGTTGTTGACGAGCGTGCCGTTGGTGGAATTGAGGTCCTCGATCGACCAATCCGAGCCCGTAAAGGTGAGCTGGGCGTGGCGGCGCGACACGTTGGGGTCGCGCAGGGCAATGTCGGAAACTGAGCGCTCGCGACCGATGGTCACCTGTGCGGAGGTGATGCTATGGCTCTCGCCGCTCACGACGTCGACGAGCTGGGCGAGCGGGCGCTGCGGGGCGCGAGTGCTCGCCATGTTGGAGGCGATGCCGGCTGCGGCGCCTAGGCCCACGGCGGCACCGGTCGCGGCGGCTCCGCCCATGCCGGCAAGCGCGTCGCGCGAGACGGTCTGCGGCACCGGGATGGGTGCGGCGGCGGGGTCGGGGACGCTAGGCGCGAAGGGGTCTGCCACGGCAAGCGGGTCGGGAGCGGCGGCGCGAGGCGTCGGCTGCTGCTGGGGCATGGCGGCGGGGCGCTGCTGCTGCGGGGCAGCAAACTGCTGCTGGCCGGCGCGCGGGGCGCTGGCGGCGCGGCTTGCGGCCGAGTTATTCTGTCCCAGGCCGTTTTGGTAGGCGCGCTCTTCCTCGTACAGGCGGCCGAGCGTGGGCGCATCGACGTTCTCGGCAAAGACCGAGAACTTGCCGGCGCGCAGTTGCGGATCGATCATAAAGCGCACGAGGGGCTCGCCGACAAAGACATAGCGGCGCTTTTCGGCCTGCGCCTTCACAAACTCGCGGACCTCGCGCGAAAGCTCGGGGTAGAACGGGGCGAGCATGGGATCGTCGTCGGCGGCGATAAGGATGGTATAGAGTGCCGGCGCCGTGTTGACGCCGTTAATCACCAGAGTCTGATCCTCCATGTCGCGAGCGGCCTGCTTGGCAAGCTTCTTAAAGGAGAACGGGGCACGGGTGGCACCGAAGATGCCGGCCACGTGGTCCTCGAAGATGTTCAGGAAGTTCACGAAAGATCACTCTCCGTATAGGTTCTTTGGTATCCGAGCAAATATAGGCATATCCCAACGATTATAGAGGATAGGGTTCCCGCAACCGCCGCCTTGGCGACGACCGCGGCTGCAAGGCTGGCAATTTCCATATGGTGTGCAAGACAGGACGCCGCTGCGCAGCCGATGCCGGTGACAGCGATGGCGGCGATTGCGGCAAGGTTTGAGCCCTGATCGGCACGCTTGGCACGGGCATTGAGCAGCGCGGATGACACTGCGGCAGTTGCCGCGACCAGCACAAAGGCAGCCCAAAGGAGCGGGTCTCCCAGCGCTGCGGCAACGTTACCGAGCCCCAGCACGCCTCCGGCTGAAAGCGCGACCGTGGCCAGACGGGCAAAAAGCGCGCCCATGCCCGTTGCCGCGGCGGCGCTTGCCGGGCCGAGCCAAAATGACGCGACGCCGGCGGCGACCCCAGCTGCCAGGAAGGTATTGCCGGTCAGACAGCCAAGCGCGAGTGCGCAGGTGAGCGTGGCGCTCGCGGCAGTCTCGGTGCGACCCCAGGCGATCCACCAACCGGACATGGCGGCGGCAAAGATCACCGCGACGGGCAGCATCGACAGGATGCCCTGTGCCTGCATGGTGGCGTTGGCCATGAGCACCAAAAAGCCCACAGCCGAGATGGCCGAGCCAATCTGGGGGGCCAGGCCAGCCGCCGCTCCGATCGCGATGGCCGCAATGACCAGACCGGGAAGCGCCGCGACCCCGGCCGTTTGCATCAGCAAAAAGCTAAAAGTGCCGCACGTTAGCGCCGAGATAGCGCGCATGGTGTAGTCGCGCGCAGGGCTCCAGCGCGTGCCCGCCCAGCCGAGTGCGGGGTCGACCTCGATGGCGTCGTCCTCGTAGTGCGACGGCTCGATATCGTCGAGCTCCTGCTCGTCATCCGAAAGCTCGCCAACCATTTGCTCCAGGCTGCGACGGCCCTCGCGCACACTGCCCAGACCGGCAAGGAGCTGGTCGCAAAATGCCTCGATGCTGTTGGGGCGGTCCTGCGGCATGGGGGAGAGCGCGCTCATGAGCGCGGCCTCGGCTCCCGGGGGAAAGTGTGGTATCAGCTCGCTGGGATAGGTGGCGCCGCCGATGATGCGGTCGAGCGAGTCGGCGGGCGTGGCCGCCATAAAGGGAGCGCTGCCGCACAAGCCCTCATAGATAACGCAGGCAAGGGCAAAGACATCGGCGCGTTCGTCGACCGTGCCGGTCTCGATATCGAGCTGCTCGGGCGGCATGTAGCCGATGGTGCCGCCGCGCGAGCCGCCAAAGCCACCGGCGGACGACAGTCGCGCCATGCCAAAGTCGGTGAGCTTTACATTGCCCGAGTGGTCGATGAGCACGTTGGCGGGCTTAATGTCCAGGTGGAGTACGCCATTGCTATGGGCGAAGGTGAGCGCCTGGCCCAGGGCATCGGCAATGGCCGCGGCCTCGTCAAAGGTGAGCGAGTGGCCGTCCACGCGATGCAAAAACTCGGCCAGCGACATACCGTCGACATACTCCATGACCAGGTAGGCATAGGCGGTGTCATGCGTAAAGTCGATGACCTGCACGATATTGGGATGTTGAAGCATGGCGGCAGTGTGCGCCTCGCGCAGGACATCCATGATGTCGCTGGCGGGCATGCCGGCGCCGTTGATAAGGGGGATGCGCTTAATGGCGACGCGGCGGCGCAGGTGCGTGTCGCGGCAAATCTCGATGGAGCCAAAACCGCCGGTCGCAAGTGTCTCGAGCGGCTGGTACCGCTTGAGCAGCTCGCGAGAGCTGGTGCCCTCCAAAGGAACGTCCGGCGAGAACCGGGCGGTATGTTGCGAGAAAAGCGGCATGGCCAACCCTCGTGCGTTTAAAGTTCGTTTGCGAGCGGCGGGCGTGGGGCCGAGCCATTCGCGGTGGCATAGATGCTGCTAGTGTAGCACGCTCGGGTGCATGGGGAGGATAGCGGGATGCGAGGCCGTCTGTCTGGTTTGGTCTTAGCGCTTCTTCTTGTTCTTCTTCTGCTTGCGCTGCTTGCCTTTGGTCTCCTGGGGCTTGTCGCCCTGCTTGGCCTCGGCGGCGGCCTTCTCGGCCTTCATCTTCTTGCGTTTGGTCTCGATGCGGAGTTTTTTGTTGATGCGCGCCTTGAGGAAGGGACCGAACTGCTCGGCATCGCCGCGGACAAAGGTGTCCTTAGGGATCGTCACGCCCTGGTCGGCGAACATGGCCACAAAGATGCGCTCGCCGTCGAGCACGTGGTCGAGCTTTTCAAACGGGAAGAACTGCGACTTGCCGCTCTTGCCCCAAACCATCAGGCCGTCCTCGTTGGCGGCGACGCGGCGATAACGGCCACCCATGGACTCGTCGGCCTCGACGGCGTCGATAAAGTCGCGGGCGAGGGTGTGGTGCAGGTTTTTGCTCCACCAGGCCAAAAAGGCGCCGAATACGATCAAGACGACGCCAAACTTGATCCAGTTGCCGCCGGCCACCAGCATGCCGATGCCGATGAGCGCGGCAATCGCGGCGGCGACATACAGCGAGCCGCGACGCCTGGGCGAGGCGACCAGGCGGGCGAAGTCGGTGACGAGGTCGTTTTCGTACTGATACTCGTTGAGGTACAGAATGCCGTCATCGGCCGCGGCCTGCGCCTCGAGCGCGACCTCGACCTGGTCGGCTGCTTCGGAGGGAATGAGGTTGCTCTCTGCGTCTGCCATGCTCTTTGGACTCCTATCGCGGCGGGCTCGCCGTACGGGTTATTATGGAATGCAGTATGCCGTGCGACCGCATGACCGCCGCGGCAACAAGACTCAGTATACCCGGGGGAGCACCCATGGAATCGTTGTACCGAAAGTATCGCCCGCTCACCTTCGACTCCGTGGTGGGCCAGCAGCATATCGTCTCGACGCTCGAGCACGCCATCACCGAGGGGCGCCTGTCCCACGCCTACCTGTTCTGCGGACCGCGCGGCACGGGCAAGACCACCATGGCGCGCATTCTGGCCAAGGCGCTGCTGTGCCGCAATGCCGAGGCGGCGCGCGCCGAGGGTGCAAGCGGCTGCATGCCCGACGGTACTTGCGAGGAGTGCGAACTCATTGCCGAGGGCAACCACCCCGATGTCTACGAGCTCGATGCCGCAAGCCGTACCGGCGTGGACAACGTGCGCGAGGAGATCATCAACTCCGTCAACTTTGCCCCGGTGCGCGGCAAGTACAAGATTTATATCATCGACGAGGTCCACATGCTCACGACGGCGGCGTTCAACGCGCTGCTCAAGACGCTTGAGGAGCCGCCGGCACACGTGATCTTTGTGCTGTGCACCACCGACCCGCAAAAGATTCTGGAGACCATCCTCTCGCGCTGCCAGCGTTTCGATTTCCATCGCATCGGCAACGAGGATATTGAGCATCGCCTGGCATACGTGTGCGAGCAGGAGGGCTTCGATTACGACGACGAGGCGCTGGCTATCGTGGCGCGCCATGCCAAGGGCGGCATGCGCGACGCGCTCTCCACGCTGGAGCAGCTGAGCGTCTTCGGCAACGGCACCGTGCATGCGGACGATGCCCGCTCGCTTTTGGGCGAAGTTTCGGACCAGATTCTGGGCGAGTTTGCGCGCGCCATTGCTAATCGTGATGTCGCCGAGCTATATGGGCTTATTCGCGCGCAGGTCGAGGAAGGCAACGATCTGCTGGAACTGACGCGCGACCTGGTGGCGCACGTGCGCGACGTGTATGTTGCCTGCGTTGCCGGTGCCCGTGCCGAGTTGTTTGAGGGCGGTGCCGAGCAGGCCGAGGCGCTTGCTGCCGAGGCCGCTGCCTTTGGCGAGCATCCTGCCGACCGCCTGGCCCGTGTGCTGACGGTGCTCGACGATGCCGCACTGGAGATGAGGGGCGCGAGCGACGTGCGCCTGGTGCTCGAGATCGCCTGCACGCGTCTGGCGCGTCCCGAGGCTGATTTAACGATTGAGGCATTGGCCGAGCGCGTGGCACGCCTGGAGGCCATGGTTGCCAACGGCGCCGTGCCGGCGAGCGTGGCTGCTGCTCAGGCCGCCGCGCCTGCAGCATCCGTACCCGCTGCTGCCCAGCAGCCGACTCTAATTTCGGGCGCCCGTGCTGCCGCTCCGACGGCATCCGCTGCCCCCGCTGCTACGTCCGCGCGCCAGGGCGGTATGCCTTGGGACCGTGGTGCTGCCGCTCCGGCGGCTCAGCCTGCGCCCCGTTCTGCGTCCGTGTCAGTTTCCAAGCCTGCAGCGCCTGCACCTCAGCCTGCGCCGGCTCCGACGTCTCAGCCCGTTGCGGCCCCCGCGCCTGTCACCGCTCCGGCACCTAAGCCCCAGTCCAACAATGCCGCCCAGGTTGCCGCCGCCGGTGCTGCCGAGACGCCCGCGGTCGAGGATGCCGGAGAGCTGCAGCGCAAATGGGTCGAGGTTGTCGAGCGCGTCAAGGCGCGTCAGGCTTCCTACGCAGGGCTTTTGCTCAACGCCCGCGCCACGGCCGACGACGGCTCCAAGCTCACCGTCTCGTTCCCTGCGGGCTCGACCTTTGCCATCAAGATGCTCGGCCGCGCTGACACGCAATCGGTGGTCCTGCCGACGGTCTGCGCAGTCTTCGGTCGTCGTACCGTCGACTATGTCCTGGATGGGGGTGGCACGCCGGCTCCTCAACATGAGGAGCATTCTCCATCTGCACGGGCTGCGGCATCTGCGGACCCGCAACCCGTGTCCTCGGCGGCCCCTGTATCCTCGAGCGCCAGCGCGCCGCAGCAGCAAACGGCGCCGGTAGCGGCATCGACCCCGTCGGCGCCTAAGCCCGCGGCGCCCAAACCGGCTGCTCCGACACCAGCGCCCAAGCCCGCCTCGCCCGCGCCCAAGTCGTCTGACCTGGGCAAAGCCCCCTGGCTACGCT
Source organism: Collinsella aerofaciens (assembly GCF_005845035.1). Classification (GTDB taxonomy): domain Bacteria; phylum Actinomycetota; class Coriobacteriia; order Coriobacteriales; family Coriobacteriaceae; genus Collinsella; species Collinsella aerofaciens_I. Next base: position 33,489 of record NZ_SPFO01000013.1, read on the forward strand.
CCGACAACCCTGCCGGCGCTCCTGCCACGGGTAAGCTCCCGACCGAGCCCGCACCCCGTGCGCCCGAGCGCTCGGCTGCCCCCAAGGCTCAGCCTGTCGCGCAGTCCGCGCCGTGGGAATCCGAGCAGGTGCCCTACGACGACGCCATGGTCGGCGGCTTTGCCGGCGATGCGAGCGGGGACGATTTTCCTCCGTTCGACGTGCCGGGTGCGACGCCCGCGCCCAAGTCCGCTGTAGCTGCCCCCGAAGAGGAGGACGCTCCTGCAGCTCCCTGGGAGTCCAACCCCGGCGCCGGCAGCCCCTTCGGCCACCAGGGCGCAGCCCCGAGCATCCCGCAGACCGAGGACGAGGCCAAAGACCTCATCCGCAGCGTCTTCGGCCAGGCCACCATCTTCAAACCGGTGGAGTAGCCGTACGGGCGGGTATACTGCTCAAGAAGAGAACCCCTTGCCCGGGCGCATTTGTATTTCGGACATGTGCAGCGTGGTGCCGCGTATATCGCATTCGAGCAGACAAGTGCGTGACGGTCGGCCTAGGATGCTGAGGTCGATACGATACGTCGCATGGCTGTCCGTGTATTCGACTTGCTCGGCGTTGACGGTTGCTCCGATTGTCAATAAAGAGCCTAGTTCGGCATCGACAATCTTGAAGTCCTTTATCTTGACCTTGACCTCTTGGTAGAGGGACGGGCTGTTGTAGTAAATGGTTCGAGTTCCGTCGGTGCACTCATCGGTCGCTTCCCATTTGACGACGGGCTGGTCCGAGCTGGCTATCAGTAGTTCTGCTCCAAAGGCTATAGCATGGGTGATGATAACCAGCAATGCCCAGCCGACAAAGAGATAGAGAACCACATATGCAACGGGGTGTTTTGAGCGGATGTTTTGGAGCACGTCGGGGGCATTCATGGGGCACCTCCAAATTGCTATCTATGGCAATCAAATTATACCCCGCCGTCATGAGCGCCGCCTCGAGTAGTGGCTCGGCATTTAGCCATTTAGTGGTACGCATTAAATGTCGGATTCCGGCTCTACAAGATTTAGCTTTCAATATTATGCAGCTGCGAATTATTCAACTTTGCATAATCTATGGGTGCGGCTTGCACTCCAGGACATGTATATCGACTGAGGTAGCGTGTCCGCCCCGCTTGCTTGCCCCGCGCCGTGGTACGATTTTTGAGTTTGAAAGTCCCGCCGTGCTCCGGCTGCCCTTGCAGCTCGGCGTGCGGCCGCACGTAAAGGAGCCGTCATGGCCGGTATGAACATGCAGCAGATGATGAAGCAGGCCCGCAAGATGCAGGAGCAGCTTGCCGCCGCGCAGGAGAACCTCAAGTCCCAGACCGTCGATGCCTCTGCCGGCGGCGGTATGGTCAAGGTGACCGTTAACGGCGAGATGGAACTCGTCAACCTCACCATCGATCCCGATGCCCTCGATCCCGAGGACGTCGATATGCTGCAGGACATGATTATGGCTGCCGTCAACGAGGCCGTTCGCGGCGTCAACGAGCTCGCCAACAAGCAGATGGGCGCCATCACCGGCGGCCTCAACATCCCGGGCATGCCGTTCTAAGACGCGCATATATATGAGTGCCAACCATAGCCTGCAAAAATTGCTCGATGAGCTGGGTCGCCTGCCGGGCATTGGCCCTAAGTCGGCTCAGCGCATCGCCTATTACCTGTTGGAGGCTGACGCCGAGGAGGCGCGCCGCCTGGCCGAGGCCATCCTGGAGGTTAAGCAGGAGGTTCACTTTTGCAGCCGCTGCTTTAACTACGCCACGGCCGACGAGTGCTCCATCTGCCAGGATTCGATGCGCGACACCACTCGCATTTGCGTGGTGGGCGAGCCGCGCGACGTCCAGGCAATCGAGCGCACGGGCAGCTACCATGGCCTGTACCATGTGCTGGGCGGCGTGATCAGTCCCATGGACAAGATTGGCCCCGAGCAGCTGCACATTCGCGAGCTGCTGGCACGCTTGGGCCACGAGGACATCCACGAGGTCATCATCGCCACCAACCCCAATATTGAGGGCGAGACCACGGCGAGCTACCTGGCTCGCACTATCAAGCCGCTGGGCGTTGAGGTGTCGCGTCTGGCGAGCGGCCTGCCCGTGGGCGGCGACCTGGAGTATGCCGACGAGCTTACGCTTGGGCGCGCCATCGAGGCCCGTCGCACGATTTAGGTGGCGAGCCTGCTCCTGCCGTATGTTTTCCTCGCGACGCACGGGGTAGTCATAATTTCCCCGTGCGACTGTAAGTTTGTTGTGCAACAAAGATGCTTTGTATCCGCTTATCGCATGGATGCTTCCACTCGCATCCTTAATTTGCCCATTCGTTGCGCAACCTTTTGGGTTCGCTGATACACTCAAATATGGATTCGAATGAATGCGCCGCTCCCGAGCGGCGTGTTTTTGTTGGAGGAGAACGCATGCGGCCCGGTGGCACTCAGACAAAGCGCGGCGCCGCGGTGCGCATGCGACGCCGACTGGGCTTGGCGCCTCGGGCGTACGCGCTGCTGTCGTGCTCGCTGGTGCTGGTCATAGCTGGCGTTTCTGCCTATGGCATGACCGTGCCGTCCATGATACAGGCACATGCCGCATGCGAACCGCGCGTGGGGCATGAGGTCAAAAGTGATCTGGGCACCACGACTGGATATGCTTGGGCAAGTGTGGTCGCGCATATTGTGTTTGGCGCCGACGACGCGGACGGCGCCGAGGCCCCGGACAACGAAGTCACGCTTGCCAATGGCAAAACCATCGTGCTCACCAACACCAAGATCATCGATCGGTTGTCCAACAATAGCGTGGCGGCAACGGTGAATAAGGTCGAGCGGCAGAAGGAGCAGGACGCCCAGCAGTCCGGAAAGCCCGGTAGCTCGGATACTTCTGGCTCCGGCTCAGATTCGTCGAGTTCGGGCGGCGGCTCTGGGTCGGGTTCCTCTGCCGGAGGGTCTGGAAACGGCGGCTCGACGGGCGGCAACGCTGACAACGATGCAAACTCCGGTGGCCTTTCCGCTGCTGAGGAAGAGAGCATTCACAGTTGGCTTGTGACCAAGTACAACATGCTCGACGGCTATGTTTCTCGTGCCAATGACGTGGTCTCGACCTATAACTCTACGGGAGATCCCAGGCCGTGCGACAGCTTGGTCGGGGAGATGTTTGTCATTCGAGCCGAGTTCGGTCGTCAGACATTCTCGCCCCGGTCAAAGTGGTATCAGCAGTATGCCAATCTGTGGGGCTGTTACACCAACCTATGTCAATGGGTCGGCCATTACGGCGATGATGACGTCGCGCTCGGTAACTTCAACAATAACGTGGCGGCGCTTGCCCTATGATGACCGATCTTGCATCCACCACACCACAATCGCTCGGTCGCGATCCCATGGTCGGCCTGCGCCTGGCGCGTGTCGACGGGTTTGAGCCGGCCATTGCGCTCGGTCAGGACGAACTGCCTGCCTATCTGCGTCGTTTTACGATACTGTTTGCCGACGATGCCACCATGCGCCGTGGCGGTATCGGCCGCGTGACGCGTGCCGTCAACGCCCAAGGCGAGGCCGTAGCACTCAAACAGCTCATCTTGCCGACGCGCGATGAGTTTGACGACGATGCCGCCCATGAGGCGCTGGTCGCCAAGTTCAAAGCGGCATTTCGCGAGGAATATGAATGCCATCGCGCCCTTTCGGGCCTTAAGGGCTTTCCCCGCCTCTATGGCTGGGGCGAGGTTGACGGTGTGCCTGCAATTGTCATGGAATGGGTCGAGGGCGAGACGCTTGCCCGCTTGCGTTCGCGACTCGCCGTGGACGATGCCGGACGCCTGTCGCCGCTTGTGGCGGCGCGTCTGGGTCGCGACCTGTTCGATCTGCTCTGCCGTATGAGCCTGGTGGGCGAGGGCTTTGTCCATCGCGATATCTCGCCCGCTAATATTATGGTGCGTACGGCGCGCCTGCCGCTTGACCGGCAGCTTGCCGAGGGCACCTTTGACCTGTGCCTGATCGACTTTGGCTCGTCGCTGGCGCTCGAGCCTGCGTCGGCCGTGGCCGGTACCGGCGGCAAGGCGTCGTTTACGGAGCGTTATGCCACGCTGCGTCGCGCGACGGTTGCCTATGCCCCGCCCGAGATGCTCACCGACGATATTCCCGACCTGCGCGCTTTGCGTATGTCGCCGGCGATTGACGTTTATGCCGCGGCAAGCACGGTTTACGAGCTCATTGCCGGCGTCGCGCTATACGAAGCCGCGCCGAGCACTTCGGGTTCGCGCAAAAAGACGCGCGACATCGCGAGCCCCTACCGTCTCAAGATGGACACGCGGCCCGACTATCCCATTGGTGCCCATGCGCCCGGTTGCGATTTGACTCAGCTGCTTCGTCGTGAGCCCGATGTGGTGCTCGCCGCGGCCGAGCAGGCCCAGCAGCTAGGGCTTGAGCCGGATTCCGAAGAGCTACGCGATGCGCTGGCGTTTGTCGATGCCCAGCTGTTCGACGTGGTGATGGCCTGTCTGTCCAGCCATCAAAAAGATCGTCCCGAGCCGGCGGCGGTCGAGGCGGCGCTCTCGGCGTTTTGTGACCACTATGCGCAAAATGTCGGTCGTTCGCTCCGCGGCGAGCCGCTCACGCCGTGCCCCATGGATGCGTCTGGCCGCGCGGTTCGTCGCGCGCTGATGGTCGGCGCGACGGTCGTCTGTGGCGTGGTTTGGGCTGTGGTCGTGGTTTCGGCCGCGCTGCTGGCGTCGGGCGCTCGCGTGACGGCGACTTTGGGATCGCTCGTGTGGTCTGGGTCGCTACCGGGTATTATTGCCGCACTGGCGTTGGCGCTGCCAGGCATAGCCGGCGTTGCCGCGGGGGCACTTGCGCGTGATCGGCGCTCGGGCTTCCTGCAGGGTGTGCTTGCGCTTTCTGCCTGCGAGGTTCCGGTGCTGGTTGTGGCTGCATGTAGCGTATTTTCCCAACGCGCCGTGATGGGCGGCCTTGTTGCCGCTCTGGTTGCAACCTATACGCTTACGTGGTTTTTGCTTGCGATGGGCTTTGCCTTTGAACTTCCCGTTTCGGCACCGCGACGCACAAAAGCCCAGATGGCGACTCCGCTTGCCGGTGGAGCCGCAGCTGCCCGTACTTTTGGCGGACCTGTCGAAGTATCGTCCGATTCTATTTCTACGACCAAGGAGGCCTAGGTCATGGCATCTCAAGTTGAGCTCACCCCATGCGGGGCCATGTTTGACATCTTTAAGCGCGCGGCGCATCTGAGCCATATCGAGCTGTGCGGCTTGGTGCTTTCGTCCCGTCCGCTCGCCGACGGCCGCAGCCCGCAGAGCCGAGCCGCCGATCGCTCTTGGGTTTCCCGCTTTATCGTTCGCGCGCCGGTCGGCACGCTTCAGCAGCGCTACTTTGCCGAATACGGTACCTCGGCTGCGCGTATTATGTCGCAACTGGCCCTGCGCCAGCGCAATCCCATGGACTCCACGGCTGTGATCAATATGGTGTGCGGTTCTGCAGGTGAACCGATGGTACGCGCGCTCGAAGAGTGCCACCAGGACACGAATCTCTATCGCAACGCGCTCGATCGCCTGTCCCAGGCGGCGGAACTCATGCCCGCCGAGCGCGCCGAGGCCGTGCTGGTGCTGTTTGTCGCCGTTGGTTGTTCGGCGGATGTGCGGTCCTCGGTGAACTATGCCATCGACTACGCGCACGCGACCTGTGGCGGAGGCACATCCACGCCGCGTTCGCTTGGCATGTCGATGACCGCGGGCGAACGCGAACCCGCCCCGGCGCACCCCTTGGGCTTGCTGCGCGTGCAAAACAGTTTTGTCGTGAGCGCCCCGCGCTGGATTCAGCCGAGTGAGCAGGGTGTTGAGATTGGCGCGCTGGCCACTGGTGAGGGCGATATTACCGACGTCGGCGACGATGTCTCGGCCCGCCATGCCCATATCTGGTGCGATGCTCAAAATATCTGGCACGTCGAGGACTTGTCGTCCACCAACGGAACCGTGGTGGTAAACGGGGCCACGCGCGTCTGCATTCAGGTCGAGCCCGGCCGTTCTGCCCAACTCAATCCCGGCGACGAGCTCAAGCTCGGCGAATCCACTACCTACGCCATCCTCTTCGGTGCCCTCTAGCCGGCAGATAGGGACGTTCCTTTTCTCTGCCGGCTGGGGACACTCCTTGGCGCGCCAGAGCCGGTCGCCCGGGGATGGAGGGGCCATTTTGGCCCTTGGCGGTCACCCGAGGTAAACCTTTACCGCCCGCCTATATTTGCCGAAATTACACTTGACGGCGGGGTACAATAAACCCGCATGCGGATTTCCGTTGCGGGTGCTTCCCATCGCCGGGGCGTGCCCGGGAGCATCCGGCATGCGGCCTTTGCGGCGCTCGGTCATGTGCAAGACGGGCGGTCGGGTCTGTGGGGCGCATCAGCTGTCCCTCGCCTCGGCATGTCTTCTCTCCACGCCACGTACCTGCTGCTGAGCCTGCCTGCCAGATGATTGGAAGCAACAGCGTAAATCCCATCACGCCAACATCCCGGCGATCGCCGGGGCCTGTATACCTATATGAGAGGAGAGGGGTATATGGCGCGTAAGTTTAAGTCTATGGACGGCAACGAGGCGGCCGCATATGTTTCGTATGCGTACACCGAGGTAGCGGGAATCTATCCCATTACGCCGTCCAGCCCGATGGCCGACCATGTCGACCAGTGGGCGGCCCAGGGTCGCAAGAACATCTTCGGCACCCCGGTCAAGGTCGTCGAGATGGAGTCCGAGGCAGGTGCAGCCGGTACCGTTCACGGTTCGCTGGGCGCCGGTGCTCTGACCACCACCTACACGGCTTCTCAGGGTCTGCTCCTGATGATTCCGAACATGTACAAGATCGCGGGCGAGCAGCTCCCGGGCGTCTTCCACGTCTCCGCGCGTTGCGTCGCTTCCCACGCCCTGAACATTTTTGGCGATCACTCCGACGTCATGGCCTGTCGTCAGACCGGCTTCGCCATGCTCGCCGAGGGCAACGTCCAGGAGGTCATGGACCTCTCGCCGGTGGCTCACCTTGCCGCCATCGAGGGTAAGACCCCGTTCCTTAACTTCTTCGACGGCTTCCGCACCAGCCACGAGATCCAGAAGGTCGCCATGTGGGACTACAAGGATCTGGCCGAGATGTGCGATATGGACGCCGTCCAGGCTTTCCGCGACCACGCGCTCAACCCTGAGCACCCGCACACCCGCGGCAGCCACGAGAACGGCGATATCTTCTTCCAGAACCGTGAGGCCTGCAACAAGGTCTACGACGAGCTTCCCGCCGTCGTCGAGGGCTACATGAAGAAGATCAACGAGAAGCTCGGCACCGATTACGGCCTGTTCAACTACTACGGCGCTCCCGATGCCGACCGCGTCGTCGTGTGCATGGGCTCCTTCTGCGACGTGCTCGAGGAAGTCATCGACTACCTCAACGCTCACGGCGAGAAGGTCGGCCTGGTCAAGGTTCGTCTGTTCCGTCCGTTCTCCATCAAGCACTTCGTCGACGTTCTCCCCGAGACCGTCCAGAAGATCGCCGTCATGGACCGTACCAAGGAGCCGGGTTCCATCGGCGAGCCGCTCTACCAGGACGTCGTCTCCGCTCTCTACGAGGCCGGCAAGACGGGCATCAAGGTCGTCGGCGGCCGTTATGGCCTGGGCAGCAAGGACACGCCTCCCGCGTCCGCGTTCGCTGTCTTCGAGGAGCTCAAGAAGGATGAGCCCAAGCGCGAGTTCACCATCGGCATTGTCGATGACGTGACCAACCTGAGCCTGCCCGAGGCCGAGGATGCGCCCAACACCGCAGCCCCCGGCACCATCGAGTGCAAGTTCTGGGGTCTGGGTGGCGACGGTACCGTCGGCGCCAACAAGAACTCGATCAAGATCATCGGCGACCACACCGACAAGTACGTCCAGGCCTACTTCCAGTACGACTCCAAGAAGACCGGCGGCGTCACCGTCTCGCACCTGCGCTTTGGTGATTCTCCGATCCGTTCGCCGTACTACGTGACCAAGGCCGACTTTGTCGCTTGCCACAACCCCAGCTACATCGTTAAGGGCTTCAAGATGGTCCGCGACGTCAAGCCGGGCGGCACCTTCCTGGTCAACTGCCAGTGGAGCGACGAGGAGTTCGCCGAGCACATGCCCGCCGTGGCCAAGCGCTACATCGCGAACAACAACGTCAACGTCTACCTGATCGACGCTATCGACCTGGCCGCTAAGGTCGGCATGGGCAAGCGCACCAACACGGTGCTCCAGTCCGCCTTCTTCGCGCTGGCCAAGGTCCTGCCCGCCGAGGATGCCCTGCAGTACATGAAGGACGCGGCTACCAAGTCCTACATGAAGAAGGGCCAGGCTATCGTCGACGCCAACCACAAGGCCATCGATGCCGGCGCTACCGCCTTCCGTAAGTTCGAGGTTCCGGCCGACTGGGCTACCGCCGAGGATGCCGCTCCCGTCGAGCTCTCCGAGGAGACCAAGTCCGCTATCGCCCAGCAGGTCAAGAACCTGCTCGAGCCCATCGATCGCATGGACGGCGACAGCCTGCCTGTTTCCGCCTTCGTCGATTGCGCCGACGGCCAGTTTGAGCTGGGCGCCTCCGCATACGAGAAGCGCGGCGTCGCCGTGGTCGTTCCCCACTGGGACGAGACCAAGTGCATCCAGTGCAACCAGTGCGCCTACGTGTGCCCGCATGCCACCATCCGTCCGTTCGCGATGACCGAGGACGAGGCTGCCGCCGCGCCCGAGGCTACCCGCACGCTCGACGCCATGGGCCCCAAGGCCAAGGGCATGAAGTTCACCATGGCCGTGTCCCCGCTCGACTGCATGGGCTGCACCAACTGCGTCAAGGTTTGCCCCAAGGGCGCGCTCGAGATGGTTCCCACCGAGCAGGAGATGGACCAGCAGCCCGTTTGGGACTATATGGTCGAGAACGTCTCCGAGAAGAAGGAGCTCATCGCGGCCAACGTCAAGGGCAGCCAGTTTAAGCAGCCCTACCTGGAGTTCTCCGGCTCCTGCGCCGGCTGCGCCGAGACCGCCTATGCACGTCTGGTGACCCAGGTCGCCGGCGACCGCATGTTCATTTCCAACGCCACCGGCTGCTCCTCCATTTGGGGCAACCCCGCTGCCACCGCTCCTTACTGCAAGGACAAGGACGGTCACGGCCCGGCGTGGAACAACTCCCTGTTCGAGGACAATGCCGAGCACGGTCTGGGCATGGCCGTCGGTTACGAGGCCGTCCAGAAGAAGCTGATCGCCGCTACCCAGGACATCATCGCTGCCGATGGTCCGTCCGATGAGCTCAAGGCTGCCGGCCAGGCTTGGATCGACTCCGTCAACGACGCCGAGGCTTCCAAGACCGCTGCCGCTGCCTACGTTGCCGAGCTCGAGAAGTGCGGCTGCGACGCTTCCAAGGCGATCCTCGCCGACAAGGCTTACCTCACCAAGAAGTCCTTCTGGATCTTCGGCGGCGACGGCTGGGCCTACGACATCGGCTTCGGTGGCCTGGACCACGTCCTGGCTTCCGGCCACAACGTCAACGTCTTCGTCTTCGACACCGAGGTCTACTCCAACACCGGTGGTCAGGCCTCCAAGGCCTCGAACCTGGGCCAGGTCGCTCAGTTCGCCGCTGCCGGTAAGGTGACCAAGAAGAAGTCTCTGGCCGAGATTGCCATGAGCTACGGCTACGTCTACGTGGCGCAGGTCGCCATGGGCGCCAACCCGGCTCAGACCCTCAAGGCCATCCACGAGGCCGAGGCCTACGACGGCCCGTCCCTCATCATCGGCTACAGCCCCTGCGAGATGCACTCCATCAAGAAGGGCGGCATGCAGAACTGCCAGGCCGAGATGAAGAAGGCCGTCGAGTGCGGTTACTGGAACCTCTTCCGCTTCAACCCCGAGGCTGCTGCCGGCAAGAAGTTCTCGCTCGATTCCAAGGAGCCCGCGGGCGGCTATCAGGAGTTCCTGATGAACGAGGCCCGTTACGCTTCGCTGACGCGTTCCTTCCCCGAGCGCGCCGAGGAGCTCTTCAAGGAGAATGAGCAGGCCGCTATGGACCGCTATCAGCACCTGCTGAAGCTCAAGACGGTGTACAACGAGGCCTAGGTCTCCCACCGCAGGATCTGAGGGCTAACCTTCGCGGACGTCCTCGGACATGAAAGAACCCCCGCTGCGCACTACGTGCGGCGGGGGTTCTTTCGTCCTACGGAGTGTCCGCGAAGGTTAGCCCTCAGATCCTGCTACGACTACGTCCTCGGATTGTGCGGGCGGATGAAGGACGTAGTTGGCCGGGTATTCCGTCCCCCTTCGCTGTTTCGCGGCTTTGCCGCGAAACCTCGCGCCACTTTGGGGATGGATGGGGGACTTGGCTGTTGCCGCCTTTTCGGAGCTCTTCTTTATTCCTTTTGTTGGATGAAAAGCCCCTTGTTTTTGCAGGGGTGCATACTCGTCTTATAAGTGCATAGAATCTCGTATAGTGCGAGTAAGATTTTGCGCTGTCCGTTTTGTGTTTAGCAAAGATATAGTTTGCATAATCTGGTCTAATCCCTGCTCTATTTAAATAAAGTTGCACGTAAATGACGTAGATATGCGTGAGCTGGGGTTCTTTACGCTGAGCGGGTAAAAACGACCGTTCACCGTTCAACTATTTTCAAAATGAATAAAATGAGGGATAACAGGAATATAAACCTTAATAAACTCGCGTATCGCACGGACACGAGTTATTAATGGGTTGTAGGCCTTTTACAGAAAGGATTCCAGCAATGTCTAAGCCTCTTGGCAAGCCCGATCGCATTGTCGTCGCCCTCGGCGGCAACGCCCTCGGCAACAACCCCGTCGAGCAGATCGAGGCCGTGAGCAACACCGCTCACGCTCTTCTCGGTCTGATCGAGCAGGGCAACGAGATCATCATCACCCACGGCAACGGCCCGCAGGTCGGCATGATCCAGAATGCCTTCGCCGCTGCTCACGACGCCATCGGCACCCCTGAGATGCCGCTGCCCGAGTGCGGTGCCATGTCCCAGGGCTACATCGGCTACCACCTGCAGCAGGGCATCGGCCGCGAGATGCACAAGCGCTACAAGCGTTGGCACGCCGCCACCGTCGTCACCCAGATCGAGTGCGACCCCGACGACCCCGCGTTCAAGAACCCGACCAAGCCCATCGGCCCCTTCTACACCGAGGAGCAGGCCAAGGAGTTTATGGCCGAGGATCCTTCCAAGGTCTTCGTCGAGGATTCCGGCCGCGGCTGGCGTCGCGTCGTCGCTTCCCCCGATCCCAAGAAGATCGTCGAGGCTGACTCCATCCTCAACCTGCTCGACAACGAGTTTATCGTCATCGCCTGCGGTGGCGGCGGCATCCCCGTCGTCCGCGACTACGAGAACAAGGGCTGCTACAAGGGCGTTCCCGCCGTCATCGACAAGGACCTGGGCGGCGAGCTGCTGGCCGAGGACTGCGACGCCGACGTTCTGTTCCTGCTGACCGCCGTTGAGCATGTTGCCATCAACTTCGGCAAGCCCAACCAGGAGGAGCTCGAGGACATCACTGCCGACGAGGCCGAGCGCCTGGCCGACGAGGGTCAGTTCGGCAAGGGTTCCATGGAGCCCAAGGTCCGCGCTGCCATCAAGTTCGCCCGTTCCCGCAGGGGCCGCACCTGCATCATCGGCGCCCTGGACAAGGCCGCCGAGACCATGGCCGGCCTCTCCGGTACCCGCATTCACGAGTAGTCTCTACTCTGCTGCCTCTCTTCATGAGCCCCGCAGTCCGCTCCGGCTGCGGGGCTTTTGCTATCTAGTCATTGGGCGGCACTTGGGGACGTTCCTATTGTGCCGGCAGTTAGGGACAGTCCTTATCGGCCCCGCGCGAAGGGGCAGCCGCAAAGACTGTCTCTAATGACTAGTAATAGGCCCACATGGCTTCGATTTCGTTGAGGACCTCGACGACGCCCCAGCGGCGGGCGCTGCGGCTTTGCGAGTTGGGGTCGTAAACGCCGATCTGGTCGGCGTCGTCGATGCCGTAGAGCACGATATAGTGGCCAACGTTGGTAAACGTACCGGGGCGCACTGCGGCGATGACGGGCGCACCCGAGCGAAGTGCTTGAGTAATCGATTCGCGATCGTTATAGAGCTGTGTTCCGTTGAGCCCCAGCTGCCACGCACCGCCTGTCATAAACGACCACTCGGTGGCACCAGTGGGGGCGTAGTTGCCGGCTTCGGCCAGTGCGCATATATCGACCGGTGTCTTATCGGTGTGGCCGGTCTTAAAGATATAGACCATGGTGAGGCAGGTGGGACCGCAAGCGTTTTCGCGAATAGTGCCACCGGCATAGGGCAGCTCCGACCATGCGGGGTCAATTTGGTAGATGTGGGGCATGGTGCCGGCCTGCCATTGCGAGCGTGGGGTCGAGAACGCAAAGGAGTAACCGGGCGCGACGGGAGCTTTAAGCAGCTTGTCCTCGGCAGTGGGCTCAAGACCGGCTGATCCGTGGGAGATGCAGGATCCCAAAAACACAAAGACGAGGCAGGCGGCGATGGAGCAAAGCGCAAGACGTAGGCGGCGGGCCGGAAGCGTGTGGCTTGTGGTATGCGACGCGGGGTGAGGGGCGGAATTGCCGCGATCGCGTTGAGGTCGCGAAAAGGAGCGCTTGACGTAGTAGTCGGTCTTATGCCGATCGTAGCGGCGTGGCTGCGATGTGTCGGTCTGGCGTTGGCGTGTGCTCGTACTCACGCGGTCTGACTGCTGCACGGTACGGCTTTGTTGCCGCGAAGAAGCCCCGAGCTGCTCTTGGGGGCGCTGCGGGTTGTCGTTGTCGGAGGTGCTTCTGGGCGTTGGCATGGTGCGGCCGGCAAGGCGCACGCTTTGTGGCCGTTGGTCGCCGTCATTGTATCCGTATGCCATTCGAATCACCTTGCCTCATGTGTAACTTGTCTATCCTACATAAAAAGATGCACGACACATGGGCATGTGCGCCAAAAGCCTGACAAATGGTATGAACGTTGCCGCGCCGCGCGCCAAGCGTCACGGCAGCAGGTATTCAAAAGCAGACAAGATGAAAGCGTCCAAGACGAATGACGTCTCCCGCCGTTCGTCCCAAAAACGGTGCCGCTCGTTTTGCAGTTCTGCCTTCGGTCGAGCTGCGAGCGGCGCTGCTGCGCCAAGGCCGTATCTTAAAGCCATGGAATAAAAGCGCGCGGCAAAACGGACCGCGCAAGGGGTGACGCCAAGGGCGTCAAAAAGGAAAGGAGGGGAACAATGGCGGACAAGAACGCAGAAGTTGCAGTCGAGGATAACGGCGGCATGAAGAAAACGCTCTCGCTCTGGAACTTCTTCACCATCGGCTTTGGTGCCATCATCGGTACCGGCTGGGTCCTGCAGGTTGGCGACTGGATGGTCGTGGGCGGCGGCCCCGTTCCCGCTATGATCGCATTCCTCTTGGGTGCAATCTTCCTCGTGCCCGTCGGAGCCGTTTTCGGCGAACTCACGGCTGCTATCCCCATCTCGGGCGGCATCGTCGAGTACGTCGATCGTAGCTTTGGCCGTACGCTGAGCTACATCACCGGTTGGCTCCTTGCCCTGGGCAACGGCATTCTGTGCCCGTGGGAGGCCATCGCCATCTCGACCCTCGTGTCCGAGATGTTCGGCAGCCTGCCCGGTCTTGAGTGGCTGCGCGCCGTCAAGCTCTACACCATCCTGGGCGCCGACGTTTACCTGTTCCCGACGCTGATCGCGCTCGGCTTTGCAGTCTACGTTATCTTCCTCAACTTCCGCGGTGCCAGCTCGGCTGCCAAGCTCCAGGCCTTCTTGACCAAGGCCCTGCTCTGCGGCATGCTGCTCGCCATGGGCGTCTCGCTGTTCACCGGCTCGCCGGACAACGCCATGCCCGTGTTCTCCCAGGTCACCGGTGCTGGCGGCGGTAAGGCCGCTACCGAGGGCACCAGCCTGGTCGCCGGCATCGTGTCGGTCCTGGTTCTGACCCCGTTCTTCTACGCCGGCTTCGACACCATTCCTCAGCAGGCTGAGGAAGCTGCCGAGGGCCTCAACTGGAACAAGTTCGGTAAGATCATCTCCCTGGCCCTGCTGGCCGCCGGCGGCTTCTACATGGTCTGCATCTACTCGTTCGGCACCATCCTCGACTGGCATGAGTTTGTTAAGAGCCCGGTTCCCGCGCTTGCCTGCCTCAAGGGCATCAATATGCTCCTGTACCTGGCCATGCTCGTCATTGCCACGCTTGGACCCATGGGCCCGATGAACTCCTTCTACGGCGCTACGAGCCGCATCATGCTCGCCATGGGCCGCAAGGGCCAGCTGCCCGAGAAGTTCGCCGAGGTCGATCCCAGCTCCGGCGCTCCCAAGCTCGCCTGCGCCGTTCTGGGCGTCATCACCGTCGTCGGTCCGTTCCTGGGCAAGAACATGCTCATCCCTCTGACCAACGTGTCGGCTCTCGCCTTCATTTTCTCCTGCGGCATGGTCGCTCTCGCCTGCCTGCGCATGCGCTTCACCGAGCCCGACTTGCCTCGTCCCTACGAGGTGCCCGGCGGCAAGTTTGGCATCTCCCTCGCTATCGCTGCCTGCGCCATCATCATCGGCCTGCTCGTGATTCCGTTCTCTCCCGCCTCCCTCAACATGGTGGAGTGGAGCATCGTGATCGGCTGGCTGGCCGTCGGCCTGGCTCTCATGGCCTTCACCAATTCCCGCAAAAAGTAACGCCGAGCCGGGGCGGATCAGGTGCGCGGGACCCTCTCTTCCGCGCACCGAACCCGGCACCACTTGGGTAGCTTTGTGAGGCCTTAACCCAACACGGCCTCGCCCACTATATGGATCCATAAGGAGGAACCATGTCCACTAAGTATGCAATCGTTGGCGGCAAGCTCATCGACGGTACCGGTGCCGAGCCGGTCGAGAACTCCCTCGTTCTCGTCGACGACAACGGCAAGATCGAGTACGCCGGCGCCATGCGGGACCTTCCCGAGGGCGTTGAGGTCATCGACGCCGCCGGCAAGACCGTCCTTCCCGGCCTGATTGACACCCACCTGCACTTCTCGGGCAACTTGACCGACGATGATACCGATTGGGTCATGCAGCCGCTCCTCGAGAAACAGGCCGTCGCCGTCAAGCAGGCCTACGACTGCCTTACTCACGGCCTCACCACCGTCTGCGAGATCGGCCGCTTTGGTATCCAGATCCGTGACTGCATCGACAAGGGCGTCTTCAAGGGCCCGCGCGTTCTGGCCACCGGCCTTGGCTTCTGCCGCGTTGCCGGCCACGGCGACTCCCACCACTGCACCCAGGAGCTCAACAAGGAATCCCACCCCTGGGGCGACCAGGTCGATGGTCCTTGGGATCTGCGCAAGGCCGTCCGTCGTCGCCTGCGCGAGAACCCCGATGCCATCAAGATTTGGGCTACCGGTGGCGGCATCTGGCGCTGGGATTCCGGTCGCGACCAGCACTATTGCTCCGAGGAGATCCAGGCCGTGGTCGAAGAGGCAAAGATGGTCGGCATCCCCGTGTGGAGCCACTGCTACAACAACCACGCCGCTGCCTACGACTCCGTTCGCTTTGGCTGCGAGCAGCTGATTCACGGCTTCGATATCGATGAGCGCACCATGGACCTCATGGCCGAGCAGGGTACCTTCTTCACTCCGACGATCGCCTTCCTGCCCACCTGGTACGCCACCTATCCGCCCGTCTACGTCCCCGAGCTGCACGACAAGTACGAGGGCACCCTGGTCGAGAAGGAGCTGCAGCGCAACTACGACTGCCTGCGCGAGGCCAAGAAGCGCGGCGTCGTCATGACGATCGGCTCCGACTCCTTCTCCTTCGTCACCCCGTACGGCACCTGCTCCATCGAGGAGATGTACGAGTTCGTCGACAAGATCGGCTTCACCCCGGTCGAGACCATCACCTGTGCCACTCTCAACGGTGCCAAGATGTGCCACATCGAGGACGAGACCGGTTCCATCGAGGCCGGCAAGTGCGCCGACCTGCTGGTCGTCAACGGTGACGTCGCCGCCGACATCCACGTGCTCAACACCGACAACATGGACGTCATCATGAAGGACGGCTGGATTGTCGAGGCCGGCACCTTCGGCGAGGCAAACAAGTACAGCGCCTAAGCTACCGTTCATCGATGGCTTGATGTAAAACACAGTATTTGATTGCATAATGCAATGGAGAGGGTCGCTTGCGGCCCTCTTTATTGCTATGGGGTGCGTCAGTAAGAAGGAGATGACGGTGGATCTCAATAGGCTGATTCTGGGCAAGAGCTACAACTCTACTAAGGTCTTTCGTACCGCTCAGCATGTGGTTCAAGCCATCTTGCTCGGTATTGTCGTTCCGCTGCTTATCCTGCTGCTCATCTGGGATCTAACCGATAATCCCAATCCCGTTCCGGCCGTTGTCGTCATTGCCGGCTTGGTCATGCTGTGCTTCTTCTTCTCGTACGTCTTTGTCGTTCCCGACGACCTTACATCGAGCGCAACCGACCGCACGCTCGCCATCGCTTCAAAAATATTCGCCTACACGTCGCGCGGCCTTACGCCCGAAGCTGCCCTGGGCGCCTCTAAGATCATCCTGTCCGAAACTATCGCCTCTGCCATCTGCTTTACCGACGGCAAGCAGGTGTTGGCAAGCTGGGGCGAGGACTCGGCAAAATGCCCCGCGGGCACCCCGGTGGTGCTGCGGACTACGCTCAACGTGATCAACAGCGGTGAGCAAAGCGTGTTCTCGCGCGATGCCTCGACCGAGACGGGTGGCTACTTTCCGCGTCTGCGCGCCGGCATTGTCGCGCCGCTTACCGTGCGCGGGCATTGCGTGGGCACGCTCGAGTTGTATTACCCCCGCCTGAGCAGCATCGATATGCGCCAGACGGCCCTTGCCTCGGGTTTTGCCGATCTAATTTCCACGCAGCTCGCCAGCTTTGAGCTCGAGCGTCAAGACGAACTCACGGCCCGCGTTGAGCTTCGCGCCCTGCAGTCGCAGGTCGACCCGCATTTTCTATTCAATACCATTAGCACGATCGTGTCGCTCGTTCGAACCGAGCCCGACAAGGCGCGATCGTTGCTGATCGACTTTTCCAACTACTATCGACAGACGCTTTCTGACTCCGATACGCTCACCACGCTCGAGCACGAGGTGGAACAGGGCACTCGCTATATCAATCTTATGCAGGCTCGGTATGGCGACGGCCGTCTGCGCGTTTCGGTCGACATCGACTTTGAGGTGCGCGACAGCTTGGTACCGCCGTTTATCTTGCAGCCGCTGCTCGAAAACTGCATCAAGCATGCGCAGCGCGAGACCGAGCCGCTTTCTATTCGTGTTAGGGCTTTTGAGACCGATGACGGCTTGGAGATCATCGTCGAAGATGACGGCATCGGTATGAGCGAAGAAGTCTGCGCGCATCTGTTTGAGCAGCATCGCCGAGAGGAGCCCGAAAGCATTACCGCCGACGGCTCCGTCAAGCGAGGCTGCGGCCTGGCGCTCTTCAACGTGCTTCAGCGCATCCATTTCTTTTACGGAGAAGATTCTGGCATGCGCGTGAAGTCCCAGGAGGGCGTGGGAACGCAGGTCATCGTTGAGTTGAACGGCGAGCCGCATGAGCCGGCACCGCTAACGGTGTAGCGCGCGGTTGGATTGAGAGAAAAAAGAGGGGAAGCGCATATGTCCGAAGGCTGGAACATCTTGGTGGTTGATGACGAACCTCCAATTAGGGCTGAGCTACGCTATCTGTTGGAAAAGGATGCGCGTGTGGGCCAGATTGCCGAGGCGGGCAATGTCACCGAAGCCGTGGAGTCGATTCTGTCGAACAAGCCCGACGTGCTGTTTTTAGACATTACCATGCCCGGTCGCTCGGGAATTGAGCTTGCCGAGACGCTGCAGAACCTAAAGACACCGCCGGTCGTGGTGTTTGTGACGGCATTTGCCGAGTATGCGGCTGATGCCTATAACCTCGATGCCGTCGATTATGTCGTCAAGCCGGTCGAGGATGCCCGCCTGTCAAAGGCACTCGACAAGATCGAGGCAGCCTTGGGTGTCCGTCGTGTTATCCGCGCCCCGCGTCAGCCTTTGCGCCTGACGGTGGATCGTGGGGGCAAAAAGGTGTTCATTCCCGCCGCAGACGTCTGCTACTTTGAGGCGCGCGCCGATTTTTGCAACGCCGTCTGCGCCGAGGGAACATACCTGATCAATGAGTCGATCTCTTCGCTCGAGCGTCGCTTGGGCTCCGAGGGCTTTATTCGCGTTCATCGCAGCTATCTGGTCAATTTGGAAGACGTGCACAATGTTGAGATTGGCTCCACGGGGTTGATGGAGCTCAGGCTCGACCGCGTGAGCTCGACGGTACCGGTGTCCCGTCGTCGTGCCGCCGAGGTCAAGTCGCACCTGGGGCTTGCGTAAGAGGCTTGCGTGCCGTCGTTTACCATCGCAGGTTTGGCATGGGCGCGCGGTGGGCATAATGGGTGGCATCGAATGAAATCGAAAGGATCATTATGCCCGCGCTTATCACCCATCATCTGTTTGGCGAGGAAAGCATCGACCGTCTTCCGCAGGGCGTCATCACGTCCGATGAAGAGCACATTGCCTTTATCTTGGGCAACCAAGGCCCCGACCCGTTTTTCTTTCACATTCTGACACCGCGTGTTTCCGACTGCACGCTGCTGGCGCAGGTCATGCATCGGTCGCGCATGTCTCGCCAGTTCGCGTGCCTGCGCGACGGCGTGTCGCATCTGCTGCCGCGCGACGCCAGCTTGGGTCGCGCCTTTGCGCTGGGCCTGCTGTCCCATTACGTGCTCGACCGCAACGCCCATCCCTTTGTCTATGAGCAGCAGTTTGGCATCGTGGAATCCGACTCAGAGCTTGAGGATTCGAGCAGTCAGGTCCATGCCGTGATCGAGAGCGACCTGGATGTACTGATGCTGCAGCTTAAACGCGCCGGCGCTACGGTCGACGATTACCCGCCGGCGGGCGAGATCGTCACCACCGATCGCATCAATCGCGTGGCCGGCGTGCTGATGAGCTATGTTGCCGGACGCGTGTACGGCATAGACATTCCGGCGGGGGAGTACGGTGCTGCCGTTGCCAATATGCAGCGACTTTACCGCGCGATTGAGCCGGCCGGCTCCGCAAAGACGCGCGCGATCTCGCTGGTTGAGGGCTTGGTGCACGACTACTCGCTGCTCGACGGCCTTGCCCATCGCGTGACGACGGAGCTGCCCGAGCGCACCGGTAACCTGGGCCATCTGACATGGAAGAATCCCTTTACCGACGAGGTCTCGAACGAGAGTTTCCCCGAGGTCTTTGATCGCGCGCTGGTCGATTACGAGTGCACGGTCGCACGTTTTATCGAGACCGGTGACATGGATGCCGTGACCAGTCACGTCAACTACAGCGGTCGCGTGCTCAATGCCGATGAGGAGTTCGACCGCGAGGAATAGGGCTCGTGCGTGTCCCTTTGCCGAATCCTTACCGGTGCTTCTGGACAATTGGGGTACGATGAACTAACTGCATATCGGGCAAATACGAAGGGTCCCTGTCCATGAAATACACCAAGCTCGAGCGTAACTGGGTTATGTACGATGTGGGCAATTCGGCCCTCGTGCTGCTCAATACCTCGGTGGTGCCCATTTACTTTAACGCCATCAATACCGGCGCTTCCTCGGCCGACCTGGTGGTCGCTTGGGGCAATGCGCAGACGATCGCCTCGCTGGTCATCGCCATGCTCATGCCCATTCTGGGCGCGCTTGCCGACTACGCCGGCAACAAGATCAAGTTCTTCTTGGGCTTCTTCCTAACGGGCCTGGTGCTTTGCCTGGCGCAGGCTATCCCAATGTCCGCCATGGCATTTTTGACCGTGTACGTGCTGTGCACCATCGGCCTTAACTCTTCTATGACGTTCTACGACGCCATGCTGCCCGACATTACCACCGACGAGCGCATGGACGCCGTGTCCAGCTCGGGCTATGCCTGGGGCTACATCGGTTCCACCGTGCCGTTCGTCATCTGCCTGGCGCTTATCATGGGTGGCCCCGCTCTTGGCGTCCCCACCATGCTGGCAACGCGTCTGTCGTTTGTCATCACCGGTGCCTGGTGGCTCATCTTTACCCTGCCGCTCATTCGCACCTATAAGCAAAAGTACGGTCGCGAGCGTGGTCCCGAGGATACCATCGGCCACATCGTGGGCGGCGTGTTCTCCGAGGTCGGACACACCATGCGCGAGATCGCCCACAACAAGACCGTGCTGGTCTACATGGTCGCGTTCTTCTTCTATATCGATGGCGTGCACACGGTCATCTCCATGGCAACCAGCTACGGATCGGCCTTGGGCATCGATTCGACCCAGTTGGTCCTGGCGCTGCTCGTTACGCAGTTCGTGGCCTTTCCGTCCGCTATCATCTACGGCAAGCTTGCCGGACGCGTGGGCACGCTCAACATGATCCTGGTGGCGGTCGCCGCCTACATGGGCATTGTGCTGTTCGCCGCGTTCTTCTTAAAGACCGCCTTTGAATTCTGGGTGCTTGCCATTATGGTCGGCCTGTTCCAGGGCGGCGTGCAGGCGCTCAGCCGCAGCTACTTTGGCCGCATTATCCCCAAGGAAAAGTCCAACGAGTACTACGGCTTCTTTGACATCTTTGGTCGTTATGCAAGCGTTATGGGCACCTTCCTGGTGTCGGTCGTCACCTCGCTGACCGGCAACCCGTCGCTGGGCGTCCTTTCCATTGGTGTGCTGCTGGTCGTTGGCTTTATGCTGCTGGTCCGCCTGTCCCGCATGACTCGGGTGGCAGAGCATGCCGCATAGGAGCGAGCGGCTATTGTGCCTGTCCACGGTACTCTTTTGGGGTTATCCGCAATAAACATTGCGACTTGCGAGCAATGATTTGCCCAAGTGGGTATGATGGAATCAGCTAGGTCGCGGGGCGTCGCCTGTGTTTGGCGGCGTCCCGTTTTTGTGTTGCAGGGAGGGTAAGGCATGAACGCCACGGTCGTGATTCCAACGTATTGGGCGGGCGATGACGCTTGCGCAAACGCCCCTGGCACCTATGACCATTCGACGCGACTCAACGCCGACAATCCCGAACTCGACCGCTGCCTGGCCTCGCTTGAGCAGGTACGTGACATCCCGCGCATCATCCTTTTGGTGGTCTGTCCCGTTTCTGCCACAGCCGATGTGTCGCTGCGCGTGCACGAGATTGTCGACGCGCATCCCACGCTCAAGGTCACCGTTGTCACCAACACCCAGGCCTCGCGCATCGCAGACCGGGTTGCTCAGATCGCGCCCAAGGGTTCGGGCGAGTGCGTGAGCCTGCGAGGCTACGGTGCCATCCGCAACATGGGGCTGGCCTGTGCTGCGGTGCTGGGGCATGACGCGGTTATCTTTTTGGATGACGATGAGACTGTCATCGACGCCGACTTTATGAAGCGCGCGACCTATGCGTTGGGGCAGCAGACGCGTCAGGGCTTGCCGATCTTGGTCAAGAGCGGCTATTTCTACGATCGCGACGGCTCGCCGTTGGCTCCCACGGACAAGGCGGGCATCTGCCATCGTTGGTGGACCAAGCGCATCGAGTTCAACCGTTGGATGAAAAAGGCGCTCTCGGGCACCCGCATCTCGCGCTCCAACTACGTGTGCGGCGGCCTGATGGCCCTGCACGCCCGCGCCTTTACGCGTGTGGCCTTTGACCCGTTTATCACCCGCGGCGAGGACTTGGACTACCTCTTTAACATGCGCATGTTTGGCTACGACGTGTGGTTCGATAACGAGTGGACCGTGCGCCATCTGCCCCCGGAGTCCGAAAAGCGCTCACCGCGCTTTATGCAGGATGTATACCGTTGGTACTACGAACGGGCCAAGTTGACATTCGCCGCGCATCAAAAGGAGCTCATTCCCGTTACGGCGGCATCGCTCATGCCCTACCCGGGCCCGTGGATTTCGCGCGAGCTCGACGACCGCGTGCGCAAGACCGCTATGGTCCGCAGCGTGTTTACCCGCGAGCATGAAGGCTACCTGCGCATCTGGCGCCATGGTATCGACGAGGCAAAGGCCTATGCGCGCCAAAACGCTGCAAGCTACCTGCGTTTCCAGAGCTTTTGGCCCAAGATCATGGACGGGCTTTGGCGTGACGCACAACTGATCAGTATCCTGGAGGGGGCCGAATGATCGACCGCCGCGCCCAGCGCGATAGTTCAATATCAATCTTTCGCATCATTGCCGTTGCCTGCGCCATTTGCGTGCTGGTGTACTTTATTTTTGCCTTGGTGACCGGTATCGAGCCGATCGCCACGGTGATTGCCTGCGCGCTGCTGTGCATCTTTCTGTGCATCTTTATCTTTTTGACGCTCAATCCCGATTCGGTGCGCTCCCAGTACACCGAGGAGACGCTCTCGGTGGCCTCGGCCATGCTCGAGGACATTAAGGGCGGTCTGACGCAGGAGTCGGCGCGTTTGGTGTGCCAGCGCATTTTGCCCGAGACGCGTGCCATGACGGTTGCCATCACCGACGAGGGCAACGTGCTGGCCTGCGCGGGCGAGCTTGAGAAAAAACTACTGCCAGATTCTCCCATCCACACGCTTGCCACGCGCTACGTTATCGAACATGGCATCGTGCAGTCGTTCAACCGTATGGTGGATGTCGTGGGCTCGGACGGCTCGCACAACCAAGTCCCCGCCGGCATTATCGCCCCCATCAAGGTGGGCGATCGTACCGTCGGCACGCTCAAGTTCTACTACAAGACCCCGCGTGCCGTCGACCGTACCCAGTATGCGCTCGCCTCGGGTTTTGCCGAGATCCTGTCCACGCAGCTCGCCATCCACGAGCTCGAGGTGCAAAAGGAACTCACGGCCCGTGCCGAGGTGCGTGCCCTGCAGGCGCAGATCAACCCGCACTTTCTGTTTAACACGCTCAACACCATCGCGTCGTTTACGCGTACCGACCCGCTGCGTGCCCGCGAGCTGCTGCGCGAGTTCTCCTCGTTCTATCGCGCCACGCTCGACAACTCGGGGTCGCTTATCCCGGTCTCGCGCGAGGTTGCCCAGACCAAGCGCTACCTGACGTTTGAGAAGGCGCGCTTTGGCGAGGACCGCGTACTGGCGACCTTCGATGTCTCCGAGGATGTCGAGGACACGTTGGTTCCGGCCTTTGTAATCCAGCCCATTGTCGAGAACGCCGTGCGGCATGGCATGGGCGATGGCGATGCCCTGCAGATCGATGTGACCGTCCATCAAGACGGCGACGACGCAATCCTGATTGCCGTGGCCGACAACGGCGTGGGCATGGACGAGGGCACCGCCGCCAGGCTGTTTGATGAGCGCTCCGCCCGCCCCGATGCCAGCTCTCCGCAAGGTGGCGGCGCCGGCGTGGCCATGCACAATATTTCTGAGCGCATCCATCGCTTTTATGGACCGCACTCTTATACGCGCGTCGAATCGGCGCCGGGCAAGGGCACCAAAGTGCTCCTGCATCTTGATTTGTCAGAGAGCATCTTTGACATTCAAGAGTAAAATAAAAGGCTATGGGCTCAACGCCAAGCGGCGGATGCCCAGCGTAGTTTGATGACGAAAGGTTTAATCCCTATGCTGCGTGCGATGATTGTGGATGATGAGGCCCCGGCCCGTTCGGAACTTCGCTTCTTGCTCGAGCAGACGGGCAAGATCGGCACGATCACTGAGGCGTCGAGCGTCCGCTCCGCCATTGAGATGCTGATGGAAAGCCGCGTCGATGTCGTCTTTCTCGATATCTCGATGCCCGGCGCTTCTGGTCTGCAGCTTGCCGAGGCGCTACATAAGCTTAAGAATCCGCCGGCGATTGTGTTTGTGACCGCGTATAGCGATCATGCCGTCGAGGCGTTCGACGTAGATGCCGTCGATTACCTCATGAAGCCGGTTGAGGAGGCACGCCTGGATCGCGCGATCGAGAAGGTCATGCAGCACGCCAAGCCCGTCACGGACAGCAAGGTGACCATCGAGCGTATCCCGGTGGAAAAGGGCGGCCGCAAGGTGCTCATTCCCGTGGACGACATTCGCTTTATCATGGCCAAGGACGATTACTCCTGCATCTATACCGTCGATGATCGCTTTTTGTCGACGACCCCGCTGGCGCAGTTTGAGGCCAAACTCTGCGACTTTGGCTTCTTCCGTGTTCACCGCCGCTATATCGTCAACTTGGCGTGCGTCACGGATGTGGAGACGGTGCCCTCGGGCGCCATCCAGCTGGGCATTACGGGCGTCGACGAACGCGTGCCGGTTTCGCGCCGCCGCGTCGTGCCGCTCAAGAAGGCCTTGAGCCTCTAAGCACATTGGCCCCGCAGCCCTGTAGACCTATCGTCTGCGGAGCCGTGGGGCTTTTTGTATGCACCTGCCGAATCGTTTTTGCGGAAGGGATCCCATGAACAGCGCAAGCGCCAAACGCATCGACATCATCTCGGACACCCACGGCTATCTATCGCCTGCGCTCCTGGACGAGCTCAAGGGCGCAGATCTGATCATCCACGCCGGTGACCTCACATCCGAGATGGACTACGAGCACCTATGCACCATCGCCCCCGTGCGAGCGGTTCTGGGCAACAACGACTACTACCGCGACTACGGCCCCGATGTGGATCGCCTGGCCCTCTTCACCTACGAAGGCCTCAAGTTCGCCGTAGCCCACTACCGCGAAGACCTCCCGGTGGGATCCGTAGACGTAGCCATCAACGGCCACACCCACGTAACCAAAGAAGCCCAAGTAGGCCGCTGCTTAGTCCTCAACCCGGGCAGCGCCAGCTACCCCAGAGGCACCCGAGGCCCCACCATGGCCAGAATGCTAGTCAAAGACGGCAAGATCATAAGCACCAAGTTTATTGACCTAGACTAACCGCAACAAAAACGGGGGATGCAGATCGCATCCCCCGTTTCCATCTCAGCCAAAGGCCGAGTTCCAACAACAACCTTAGACAACCCCGCCGAGGAGAACGGGGCCGCCGAGCCGCGAAGCGGCGAGGAACAAGAACTGGTTGAACAAAGTGACGGCAGGGAGGGTCTCCGGGGCCGGCTGGCGCGGGTTAAGTTTGTCGCGAGTTCCGCACGCAAAGGAAAGCACTTAATGTGCTTTCCGTCTTGCGCAGGACTGTAGAGCAGCAAACTTAA
>NZ_SPFO01000014.1:0-52319 GCF_005845035.1 Collinsella aerofaciens
CACTTTCCGTCTACGGCCAGACCAAGGCCGCCGGCGACATCGCCGTGGCCGGCTGCCCGCGCCACTACATCATGCGCTCCAGCTGGGTCATCGGCGAGGGCCACAACTTCGTGAAGACCATGAAGGGCCTGTCCGACCGCGTCGCCGACCCGGGCGACAAGCTGGACAAGATCACCGTCGTGGACGACCAGCTGGGCCGCCTGACCTTCACGCGCGACATGGCCGAGGCCGTCTTCCACGTGCTGGGGACCCACGCGCCCTACGGCACCTACGGCTGCACCGGCTCCGGAGCCGTGAAGAGCTGGGCCGACATCGCCCGCGCCGTCTTCGAGGCCGCCAACGGCAACGGTGACAGGGTGGTCCCGGTCAGCACCGCCGACTACTACGCCAGCGCCGAGGGCCCCATCGCCCCGCGCCCGATCCATTCCGCGCTCGACCTGTCCAAGCTCGAGTCGGCCGGCTTCCACATGCCCGACTGGGAGGAAGAGCTCGAAGAATACCTGTTTAGCTCTTCTGAAAAAGCAAATATGGAGCAGCTGTGAAAGTACTGATGCAGACCCGCCAAAACGTTTTTGATCTAGCGGGCGGTGACACGACACAACTTGTAAAGACGAAGGAGGCCCTTGAATCAAAGGGTATTGATGTCGACCTGTCCTTGGACTTGCGACCCGATGTTTCTGGATACGATGTGGTCCACTTGTTCAACCTCACGCGGGTCCAGGAAACTTTCATCCAGTCGAAAAACGCCAAGGAGGCCGGAAAGCCTGTCGTGCTCTCCACGATTTACTGGCCGACTGACAGCTTCGAAAAAAGCGCAGCAAACGGCCTGAGAGGTTTTTTGGGAAAACATCTTAGCGTCGATGGAATGGAGCGCCTCAAGGCCTTCGGAAAGTACGTCTTGCGCGGGGAGCGCAGCGAGGGTGCACGCTACCTTATGACACATAGCTTCCAAAAGATGCAGCTCGAGATATTGGACAACTGCGATGTGTTCCTGCCGAATGCAAAGACCGAGATGGACCAGATAGCGGCTCATCTCGGCTTTCGCACCGACAACTATGTGGTCGTCCCCAACGCCGTCGACGTCGAGAGCATTAAGGCCGCGAAAGAGGTTGAATCAACAGGATACGAGCGATTCAGTGGATGGATTGTTTGCATCGGCCGCATCGACATTCGCAAGAACCAGCTCAACCTAATCAAGGCGGTGGAGGGGTCGGATTACAAGGTCGTCTTTGTGGGAAAGAAGTCTCCCGGGCATATCGAGTATGCGAACAAGGTTGTGTCGGAGATAGAAGCCAATCCGAACATGGAATGGATTAAGCAAATTCCCAACGAAGACATCTACAAGCTGTGCCGCGAGTGCCGTGTGAGCGTGTTGCCTAGTTGGTTCGAGACGCCGGGCCTCGTGAGTCTGGAGGCAGCCGCTATGGGGTGCAATATCGTGGTATCTCCCAAAGGAACGACGCGGGATTATTTCGGTGACAGCGCGTTTTATTGCGATGTCAGCAGCCCTTCCTCCATCAGGGCTGCGCTGGATGAGGCTTACGCCGTCAATTACGACGAGGTTTTCGGCCGAAAGGTAATTACGGAATACACGTGGGAGAAGGCTGCTGAGAAAACTCTCGACGGCTATCAACTTGCTTTGAAAGGCTGATATGAAAAAAGTTATGCTCGTCTTCGGCACTCGCCCGGAGGCCATTAAGATGTGCCCGCTCGTGAACGAGCTGAGGTCGCGCCCCGACGAGTTCGACACGGTTGTGACGGTCACCGGTCAGCACCGTGAGATGCTGGACCAGGTGCTTCGCGTGTTCGACGTCAAACCCGCCTACGACCTAGCCGTCATGAAGCCGGGACAGACTCTGTTCGACGTTACGTGCGACGTGCTGCTCAAGCTCAGGGCCGTCCTCGAGGACGAGAGGCCCGACGTGGTCCTGGTTCACGGCGACACCACGACCAGCTTTGCCGCCGCACTCGCATGCTTCTACCTGCAGATCCCGGTGGGCCACGTAGAGGCGGGCCTGCGCACGCACGACATCTACAGCCCCTGGCCGGAGGAGTTCAACCGGCAGGCCGTCGATATCGTGAGCGAGTACTACTTCGCCCCCACGGAGGCCAGCAAGAAGAACCTCCTCGCCGAGGGCAAGCCCGAGTCCAAGATCTGGGTTACCGGCAACACCGGCATAGACGCCCTGCGCACCACCGTACGCGAGGGCTACTCCCACCCCGAGCTCGAGTGGGCGGAGGGCTCCCGACTCATCCTCATCACGGCGCACCGCCGCGAGAACCTGGGCGAGCCCATGCACCGCATGTTTCGCGCCATCCGCCGCGTGATGGTGGAACGCCCCGATACTAAGGCTATCTACCCCATCCACATGAACCCACTCGTCCGCAAGGCCGCCCACGAGGAGCTCGACGGCTTCGACCGCCTGCACATCATCGACCCGCTCGAGGTGCTCGACTTCCACAACTTCATGGCGGCGAGCCACCTCATCCTCACCGACTCGGGCGGCATCCAGGAGGAGGCCCCGAGCCTGGGCAAGCCGGTGCTCGTCATGCGCGACACCACCGAGCGCCCCGAGGGCGTGGCCGCCGGCACGCTGAAGCTCGTCGGCACCGAGGAGGAGGCCATCTACCGCGAGTTCAGTAGGCTTCTTTGCGACGACGAGGAGTACGTCGCCATGTCCCGCGCCTCCAATCCCTACGGCGACGGACATGCGAGCGAGCGGATCGCGGAAGCTTTGGGTCGTTCATCTCTCGAGGCTGGAATACGTGATGGTGAATGTCGATGAATCTTTTTAACTGCGGACAAATCAACGAGAAGCTTAAAGGTTTGTTTTGGAAACTCCCGTTGAGCGCTGAATTTAAAGAAAACCTCAGAGTCAGGCGTTATGAGCGTATTCTCGAACGCGAAGCGGCAGCCGATGCGGGCTCCTTGCGTATTGTGGCTGATAATGACCTTTTGAGCTCTTACGCCGAGTATGTCCTAGAAAGTTATGATGCGCGTGCCGAGGGCTACGTCGGCTATCGAAGGCATGATGAGGCTAAGTCGGACGTGCTGTTGGTGGCATATTATTTGACGCAATTCCACCCCAATGCTCAAAATGACTCCTGGTGGGGACGAGGAACCACTGAGTGGAACAATGTTTGCAAGGCCGTCCCTCAGTTCACGGGGCATTATCAGCCAAGGAAGCCCGGCGAGCTCGGCTATTACGATTTGCGCTTGAAATGCAATATGCAAAGGCAGATTGAGCTTGCGAAGAATTATGGCGTAGGAGCTTTCTGTTTTTACTACTACTGGTTCGATGGTGGTCAGAGACTTCTCGAAGGACCTTTAGATATGTTTCTGGATGACTCAAACCTTGACATGCCTTTCTTTTATTGCTGGGCGAATGAAAACTGGACAAAGCGATTCAGCGGTACGAGCAACGATGTCTTGATGGAGATCACCCAGAGTTCCGAGAACTACACCGCCTTCATGAGGGATGTTGTCCATGATTTCAGCGATGAGCGATATCTCCGAATAGACGGCAAGCCCGTCCTATCCGTGTATCGCCCATCGCTTATTCGAGATCCGGAGCATGTGATTTCTGAGTGGCGCCGCATTTGTAAGGACGAATGCGGCTCAGAACCCTATCTTATTGCCGTGCAAGAGCGTGATACCAACATTGATTGGTCGGCAGTTGGCTTTGATGCCGAGAGCGAGTTCCAACCCAAGCAGGTGCAGCACAACTGTCGCAACATAACCAAACAGGTGCGTCCGTTGCGCGAAGATTTCGGCGGCACCGTCTACGACTATGCGGATTTGGTCGAGAATAAGCGATATGCGACTTGGAGCCGCGATAAGAAGGTCTATCCCGCCGTTATGCCCATGTGGGACAACACGGCCCGAAGGAATCACAGAGGAACGATTTTTCACGGGAGCACGCCTGAGCTATATGGACGATGGCTTGCGGACACGATTGACGAGGTGCGCCGTAGGCGCGACTTAGACAAGAAGGTGGTCTTTCTAAACGCTTGGAACGAGTGGGGAGAAGGTGCCTACCTGGAACCTGATTCACTGTGGGGGTATGCATATCTTGATGCGACATTGCGGGCCATCATGCAGGATGGGCCGAACGAATGAAAAAGAAGAAACTGTTCATTGCCATAACGCTTTCGAACTATCTTATTGACCGTACGGGTACGCCGAAGGTCGTTATGAGTCATCAGGTTGCTGCCAATGACGCTGGCATCAAGTATATTGCCTTATTTCCCATTGGCGGTTCTTCTAAATTTGCAAAGAGGCTTTTCAGCAACTCATTCGGTGTGATATGCGATGGTAAGTTCGCAGGAGTTTTCAGCCTTGAAGCTTTCTTGGCTAGGGTAGGACGTTTGCTCGATGGCGAGTATGAACTGGGATGCATTTACATCCATCACTTCATGGGATGGAACCTTGAATCGATTGCTGGCATAGTATCTTCGTATCCCAAGGTCCAGCTGGTCGTATATGCGCATGACTACTACCTGTGCTGCACAAACTATAATTTGATACAGGATAGTACACAATTATGCGGATCTGCTAGATTGGGCGACGCACAATGCGTGGGATGTGCCTATTACGCTGACAGCATTATTCGTGAAGATTGCATCTGGAGGCTTCTGCACAACGAGCTTCATCGCATAGTATTTGCTTGCCCTTCAAGCGTTGTCGAAAGAATGGTGCAATCTTTCCATCCGGAAGCAAAGGGGCATTGCACGGTAATTCCACATCAAAGATACGTCGGGATTTATCTTGACAACAAGGAGATGCTTCCTCCCAATCATGCAATCAAAGTTGCATATCTTGGGAAACAACAGTCTATAAAAGGCTGGGACTGTTGGTGTCGCCTTGTTGACGCGTTTCGTGGCCAGGGAAAATATGAATTCGTTGTGTTCAACAACGAGACGAAGCCTTTACCTAGCGGAATGAGACGGGTCTTCGTCGAATTTTCACCAGGAAAACCCAATGCTATGATTGACGAGCTGCGACGCGAGAATGTGGATGCTGCTTTACTTTGGTCTCAATGCCTAGAGACGTATTCGTACACCTGCATGGAGGCATATGCCTCAAATGCTTTTATCATCACTTGTCCATCAAGCGGTAACATAGCTGAGTTTGTGAGTATGACGCATTGTGGCCAGGTTCTTTCTTCGGAGCAGGAGCTGTGCCAGCTGCTCGACGAGCCTGATAAGTTGCTGGAGTTGTTGAACGGGTTCCGCGCTAATCACGATGGGGGCGCGATGGCCCTCGCGACCAATGACGCATTCATTGCTTTGGCGAAACCGAGCATTCCAACTGCGCAAAATGCCATCGAAAATGAGAGGCAATGCCGAACCTACAGATTCCGGCTAGACAATTGCTTCTCTTTGCCGCTGCGTATTTTCTATTCATGTCGGGAGCGAAAAAAAATCGAGGCTGCAAATTCACGGAAACGAAAACAAGAGTTCACCATATGAGTATTCTTGAGAAAAAAACAGGGTCGGGGATAGATGCACTGATAATCAGTCTGATTATGGCTAAGGTTTTTCTGCTTGAATACCTTGGTATGGCCGGAATCGTAAATAACGTTATCTTTCTTCTCATTGGAGTTCGCCTTATCTTCAGTGGCTGGAAGATTCCGAAGAAGCTGCTTTTCCTCGTCTGCCTAATTACGATGCTCCTTGTTTTGAGTTACTCTGCTGGGAGCATAGTTCCCGGTAAGACCTCATACAACCTTAAAGCCATACAGACCTTCTTTTTCTATGCGCTCTTCATCGTGATGCTGAAGACCAACAGGTCAGATTTGCTGGATTTCGGCAAGCAGCGATGGATTGTTTTCTTTAACGTTGTCTATGCCGTCAACTGTATAGTTATTCTAATTCAGGTCTATTACCCATATTCTCTTATGGCGGCCGCCCCCATGACGGGCCAAATTCCCTTCTATGAAGACCTGATTTCAGGTCTTTTCATGTATGCTTCGACCCATGCCGTTGCGTTGTTCTCGTGCTTCGTTTTGCTCATTGATTTGAACAGGATACGGGATGGAAGCGGGGAGTTGCGAATCCCCGTCGTTTGTTGCGCGGCGGCGGTTCTTGCTAGCTCACTTGGTATTGCCGCCTTGAACGACAACAAGGCTTTGTTCGCCTTGATGCCCATCGTTCTTCTGCTTTTCTATGCCGAAGGTTTGTCATCGATCAATTTCATGAGAATCGCCAAGGGCCTGATGTTTCTTGCTGTCCTGCTGGGAATTGTCTTCTTGCTGTACATATGCAATTCATCGTTCGCAAACTTTTTTGATGACAATGTCCTGTCGTTATTTGACCTTGTGGAAAGCTCTAGTTCGATAGGAACCGATGCGGTGGGCAGTGGAGAAAGAATTGCAATAATCGGTTATGCCTTAAATTTGGCGTCAAGCTGGCTTTTTGGTATCGGTTTGGGCGCAGCAACATTCCACGAGGGCGCCTTCTGCGGGTTTACTCATTTCGGCCAAGCTGATTTTGGATCGCTGGTCATCCTTCTGGGCGTTTGGTTCCTTATTGCCCTGTTTGCTTTCTATGTCTTCTGCGTGTCTTGCGGGTGTCGGGGGCGCAGGCCATACGTTCTTTATCTTTCCCTTGTTGCGCTTGCGGCAACTGCGACAATCTACACTCAGTGTTTTACGAGGGCAAATAATGCCTTGCTGTTCTTGCTTATAGGGCTTGCGCTCGTCGAAAGGTGGAAGTCCATTGCTCAGAGTACGTCGGCCCTTTCTAAGGAGTGACTGGTAATATGAAGGTCGGAATTGTTACTTTTACATTTGGGGACAATTATGGTCAGCGTCTACAGAATTATGCTGTTCAGGAGCTGCTTCAAAGAAGGGGAGCGGATGCGAGCACGATTCGCCAAAGCGAGCCACGTTGCAGCCTAAAGCACCAGGTTAAAGTTTTTCTTGTCGATAGCTTCGCTGGAAAGAGGGGGGCCAAACGAGCGAGGCATTCAGCGTTTCTTCGATTCGATGAGGAACATATTAAATATGAGCCGAATTATTCTTTGCCGGATTTCCCGCCGAGAAAATCCGATGGTTTCGACGCTTTTGTAGCGGGAAGCGATCAGATTTGGTCCCCTTACATTCCTGATAGCAATGGTGCTATGTTTCTTTGCTTTGCCGAAAGTGTCAAGAAAGTGTCTCTCTCGGCTAGCATTTCTGCACCTGAGCTGCCCATGGAGAAAAAAAGCGCATACAGGGAAAGACTCGCTGCGTTTGATTTCATATCGGTTAGGGAGAAGAACGCCGCAAGATTGATTAGGGAATGCGCTGGGTTGGACGCGGAGGTTTTGATCGATCCAACCCTTATGCTTGACGCTGCAGATTGGGATAAACTCGCCGAAGCGCCTGCGGCTTTACTTCCTAGGCGCTATGCCCTGAAGTACTTTCTCGGTAGTGATTCTCCCAAGGTTGCGATGTTCGACGAATATTGCAAACGAGCGGGATTGGAGGTCGTAGATCTTCTGGGGGATCCTCGGTTCTTTGCCTGTGGACCTTCTGAGTTCATCTACCTCATAAGGAACTCCTCGCTTGTTGCTACTGATTCTTACCACGGAAGCATCTTTACGCTCCTATATCGTAAGCCGCTTCTGATGTTCGAACGCGCAGGTTCGCAATTCGACATGAGCGATCGGTTCGATACCTTGGCTGAGAAGCTTGGCCTAGGTAATTGGCGTGAAGCAAATTGGAATTACCTCGAAAGCGGGGAGCCAAAATCCTTTGATGTTGAGGATAAGCTTCGAATTGAGCGCGCAAAATTCGATTCGTTCCTTAATCGATCCCTGTTCAGCAAATCGAGAAAAGAAATTGTCTATCATGGTTAGCCAACGTAAGACCGGTGCGATACTCGGCTATGCAAACATCATAGTCAAGAACCTGGTCAACCTCGTCTATACGCCCATGCTGCTGGCATTCGTGGGCCAGGCTGACTACGGCGTATACCAGACGTCCAACTCGTTCGTATTCTCGCTTACACTTCTAACCTTCGGCTTTTCCGAGGCCTACATCCGCTTCTATACGCAGGAACGAGCGAAGGGTAGCGAGGGCGACATTCGCAGGCTCAACGGCATGTATCTCATGCTTTACATTGCGGTCTGTGTCGTGGCCCTTGCGCTGGGCCTACTCTTTTCTGCTAATGTTGGGACATTTTTCTCAGATAGTTTCACGGACAACCAGGTGGGACTCGCGGGTAAGCTCATGGTGATAATGTCGTTCAACGTCGCCGTGACGCTTTTTTCAACCGTCTTCGATGCGTACATTCTTGCCCATGAACAGTTCAAGTTTCAACAGTCGAGGCAGATGTTCACATCTTTGGCGACTCCTGGCGTGGCTTTCGTGCTGCTCAATCTTGGGATGGGGGCGGCGGGCGTTGCGACGGCGCAGCTTGCAGTTGCATTGACACTGTTGGTTCTGAACGCCAGGTTCGCAGTCTTAAAGCTTGGCATGAGATTTGATATTTTCCACTTTGACGGGTCTCTCTTCCTCTCGATTGCCGCGTTCAGCGCGTGGATATTTGGTAATCAGATTTGTGAACTGGTTAACCAGAGTGTTCCAAATATGTTACTTGGCGCTCTTACGAGTGCCGTCACCGTATCAGTGTTTGCAATTTCAATTCAAGTTCGTAGCGTCTTCGTTTCCCTTTCAACGGTGATGTCGAATGTCTTTGTTCCAATGATCAATCGTATCGTAGCCACAAGCGATGACAACACTAAACTCACCCGACTCATGACGCGCGTGGGACGCTACCAGATGTTCCTATTCTGCTGGGTGTACTGTGGATTTGTCCTTCTCGGGCGCTTCTTCATTGCCAAGTGGGCGGGCGAGGGCTTCATGGACGCGTACTGGCTTATCTGCGCCATGGCGCTGCCACTGGGAATTCCCCTGTGTCAGAACACAGGAATCGAGATTCAGCGCGCCAAGAACATGCACAAGGCTCGCTCCGTCGTTTATCTCTGCATGGCGGGCATCAACGTTGTGTTCACTTGGGCTCTGTCACCTGTTCTGGGTTATTGGGCTCCGGCCATCGCCTACATTCTGAGCATTTCGTTGGGCAACGGCCTCTTTATGAACTGGTATTACCAGAAGAGGATTGGGCTCGATATGGTTTTCTACTGGCGCCGCAACCTTCCCGTGCTGTTGGTCTCCGCTTGCGTCCTCGCAGCATGCCTGCTTGGATCAGCCTTCGTGCCCGTCACTGGATGGGCGTTGTTCCTCTGCTGGGGTGCTGTCTACACCGTCCTGTTCATGGCCGCTATGTGGGCGTTCGTACTCGATGCCGACGAGAAGAACATGCTCGCTGCTCGCCTGCCGTTCCTTCGTTAGGAGTTCGCTGTGTCTTATGACGAGATGAAGATATCCAAGCTCGGCGATGCCTGTTGTGGCTGTAGTGCATGTGCCGCGAAGTGCCCCAAGTCGTGCATCTCCATGCAGGAGGATAAGTTTGGCTTCCTACATCCCGTTATCGATGCAGGCGCCTGTGTGGGGTGCCATTCGTGCGATTCGGTATGTCCCGCGCTTGGCGGGGGCAAGTGCGACGAAGCTCTCGGGATCCGCTGGGCCAAGGGCAAGTCCAGTGAGCTGTTGGAGGCTTCCTCCAGTGGCGGCATCTTTGGCCTCCTAGCAGAAAGCGTGATCGCGGGCGGCGGTGTTGTCTGCGGAGCCGCCTGGGCCGACGGTTGCCGCCACGTCGAGCATGTGCTGGTCGAGGACGCTGTCTCTCTCGATCGTGTCATGCGCTCCAAGTACGTCCAGAGCCGCGTAGGCAGGGAGGTCTACGCGGGGGTTCGCGATGCAATCCGCTCTGGTCGCCGTGTGCTCTTCGCTGGTACCGCGTGCCAGGTCGCGGGCCTCAAGCGCTATCTGGGAAAGACGGGGGAGAGCGACCTACTCCTGACTG
Source organism: Collinsella aerofaciens (assembly GCF_005845035.1). Lineage (GTDB taxonomy): Bacteria > Actinomycetota > Coriobacteriia > Coriobacteriales > Coriobacteriaceae > Collinsella > Collinsella aerofaciens_I. Next base: position 9,916 of record NZ_SPFO01000014.1, read on the forward strand.
TCGACGTCATCTGCCACGGCGTCCCGGCGCCGCGTCTGTGGTCGAAGTGGATTGACTACAAGAATGCGCTCCGCGGTTCGAACGTCTGCAACGTTAATATGCGGAGTAAGAAAGCCGGATGGCTGTCTTACTCCGCTATGTACGAGTACATAGTGGAGAAAGACCCATCTCCTACTTGTGAATCCACCATTTTCAATCAGGACTGGTACATGAAAGCATTTCTGGCCAACGCGTCGCTGAGGCCCTCGTGCTTCGTATGTCCGGCCAAGAGGGGCTGCGGCTCCGACGTCACTTTGGGTGACTTCTGGGGATTCCAGGGCATCCATCCCGAGGTCGACTATTCCAAGGGTGTCTCAGCCGTTCTCTGCAACACGCTGAAGGGTGAGCGCGCTTTTAATGTAATTTCGAGGCTCACCTGGAACGGTCCGGCAACCCTCGAGGAGGTCATTGCCGGTAATCCTAGTCTTGTCTCTTCCGTTGCGCCGTATCCGAAGCGCGATGAGTTCCTCAAAGACGTAGCCTCTGGAACTTCTATTCCTAACCTTATGTCTAAGTGGGACTTTCGTCCTACACTTATGCAGCGAATTCGCGGTAAGCTTGGTGGTATCAAGCGTCGTCTCAAGAAGATTATTGTAAGGGGCGCTTAGATGGCAAGGGACCGATATCTCCAGGCCCTTCGTGGGCTCGCGATCGCCGCAGTCGTGCTTATTCACTGTCTTCCGCAGTGCCCCGCGACAGTCGCATTGCGACTGCTTCTTAATTTCTCGGTTGCTTTATTCCTTTTCCTGTCCGGTTTTCTGACTGACGAGGATAAGATCAGGGGGGTGCTTCAGCGTCGCGTTCGCAAGGTCGCCGTGCGTATGCGCTTTGGAGTATCGTTTACCTCATCGTGTTTCCGCATCATTCACTGGCATCTGGGATTGTCGCGTTCATAATTGGTTCTGCTTCTGCTCAGATGTACTACCTGCTTGTATACGTTCAGCTGGTATTGCTTACACCGTTGCTGTTCAAGCTCCTTTTACGACATAGGTACTTTGTCTACGCCATAACTCCAGTCTGCTTGCTATTTAGGGAATGTGCTGCTTTGCTGGAGTCGCATTGCCGCAGATACAGGTTCTTTGCCCGTTATGGCTCATCTTTTACGTAGTCGGTCTTGATTGGAAACGTTGGGACAAGTTAATTAGAAAACACACTTTTCGGGTCTTTATAGTTTTCTGCACTTGTCTGGCCTTTCAGGAGATAGCGTCTTTCTGGTGGTATGCTGCTGGTGATTTCAATATGGCAACGACCCAGCTTAAAATCAGTTCACTCGCTACCTCGCTAGCCGCCATTGCCCTATTCATGACAATTCCGGCCTCATTCAAGATGAAAGCATCGACCTCTCCATTTGTTGGACTGGGTAATGCTTCTTTCGGCATCTATCTCTGCCATATCCTTGTGCTTGCTGTTGTGGGGAAGCTGGTCGGATTATTGGCCATGCCGCCAGAGGTTTTGACATTTGCACTTTGGGCGCTAACGCTTATCGGGTCATATTTATTTGTTTCAACTTTAGGACGCCTGTTGCCCAAACAGATTCGCGCTCTCATAGGCATCTAGTTTGACCGAGGGTCGCAGTGGATCTTCGCCGTGCGATGAAGAGTTTACTCGACGATTCCACCGCTTGGTTGCACTGCGTGGGTGGCGACGGCATTTATTGAGAAGCTTGTCTCTTCCTATTGCCCAACGTTGTTGAAGTTCGTTTTATACACTGTTCATAGGTTATGTCACTTCGGCTTGCCCGCGTCTACGAGGGCAAGCCGAAGCCGGTCGTGGGCGTCTACCGCCTGACGATAAAGTCGAACTCCAACAACTTCCGCGCGAGCTCCATCCAGGGCGTCTTGAAGCGCGTGAAGGCCAAGGGCGTGCCCGTGGTGGTCTACGAGTCCACGCTGGACGCTGGAGTTCTTCGGCTCCGAGGTGACCCACGACCTGGAGGCCTTCAAGGCCGGCTGCGACGTGATCGTCGCCAACCGCTGGAGCGACGAGCTCGCGGACGTGGCGGACAAGGTGTACACGAGGGATTTGTTTAAGCGGGACTAGGGAGAGGGACGGCCTGCGACTCTAATCATACGGATTTTACTGATCGTCAAGGAAGAGGGTATATTAGCCCCATCAACCATTTAATATGCTTCGACCCGTAAAGCACAGAGACCTTAAATGCATATGGAGTTCATGCACGTGAGACAATTGTTTCAGCCAAAGAAAGCAAGCTATAAAAATAGAATTTATGACCTGTTTTAGATAGTGGGCCTCTCTGATGAGAAGCAATCGATTGGCTTGGGTGTATTTAAATCAAACTACATGATGCTGATTTGCGGTTACGATGCTTCGAAAAATCATTTTGGAAAATTGGATAAGGACAAGTTGGCTGCATCTGATTTCATTTATTGGATTGATTGAAGGTTGAACCAGTTGCGTCTTCTTCGCTGTGCTCACGGTCTTCTGTCCGTCTCGGCTGCATGGTGAGGCTCGACGGTGTAGAAGCGCGCGAACGAGATCCTGACCTTCACGCGCGACATGGCCGCGGCCATCTTCCACGTGCTGGACGCGAAGACCCCCTACGGCACCTACGGCTGCACCGGCTCGGGCGCCGTGAAGAGCTGGTCCGACATCGCCCGCGCCGTCTTCGATGCCGCCAACGGCAACGGCGGGAAGGTCGTGCCGGTGTCGACCGCCGACTACTACGCCAGCGCCGCCGGTCCCATCGCCCCGCGTCCGGGCCACTCCGCGCTCGACCTGTCCAAGCTGGAGTCCGCCGGCTTCCACATGCCCGACTGGGAGGAAGAGCTGGGGGAGTACCTCAAGATGCTCTAGGCGCTCTTAAATATGCCAGGCACAAGAAAAGCCGCCGTTCCTTAACGGCGGCTTTTCTTGTGCCTGGCGTAAAGTCCTGCGTCGACAAGCGCGGCGTCGGTCGCCAAGCTTATTGGGAGTCTTGCAGATCACTACGGGCGGCAGTGTCCCGAATGTTGGTGTAGGGCTCGGTTCCCCGGGTAGCCGCAGGCTGCCTGGGGAACCGAGAATCACCTGGAATGCCGTCAATCAAGTTCATGTCACGCCGTCTTCCTGCAAAGAACAAAGAATCGGGTTGTCGGCCACGACAGGCGCGATGATCCCGACCGCGTGCTCCGCGGCGATGCCCTCGCAGACGGGCGCGGGCGCGTTGGCCTCGGCGCCTTCCACGGCCCTGCCGATGGAATCGTCGTCGAACCGGCGGCGGCAGGCCCACTCCTCGTCCGTCTCGGCGTACACGGCGCCCATCATCCAGATGGGCGGCTTCCCGCCAGGGAACGCCTGCGTCGCGCGGCTGCGGCGCTTGAGCCCGCGGTTGGCGCGCTCCTGCAGGTTCGAGCGGAAGGAGGTGGTGTGAAGGGCAAGACGTGAAATGGGCGTTGGGCATTGCGGTCACGACGCTCGCGCTCGTGGCGTTCCTGCCGCTCGTGCCGGTCGTCCTGGTGCTGGGGCTGTTAAGGACTAGTGGCGCGTCCGAGACAGAAGTCACCTCTGGAGGGGCCGTCCGTTTATTGTCCGGACGAGCTGAGATGCTTTTATCACAATAAGCACAGATGGGAAGCACATCACTGGTATGATTTGGAAAAGGAGGAAACAGATGAAAGTCCAAATCGGGACAGAGTACTGCGCGATGGAAATCGCCGAGTACGCCGTCAGCAGGCGATATCGCCACAACACGCCCATCAGCAATCTTCAGCTTCAGAAGATTCTTTACTTCCTGCAAGTCATACACGCGAGCGAGACCGGCGAGCTGCTATTCGCCGACCAGTTTGAGGCATGGCCCTACGGCCCGGTCATCAGAGATGTCTACGTTGAGTTCTCTGACTGCGGCGGCTTCCCGATAAAACGCGAGTTCGACACCGAGATAAATGACTCCATCCGCCCGTTCCTAGATGCGGGGGTGGACACGCTCGCCGAGAAATCCCCATGGGAGCTCGTCAGGATCTCACACGCCGAGGGGTCCCCGTGGGACATCATCTACAACCAGAAGCGCCTACACAAAGGAATCATCCCAAATGAGCTGATCATGCAGTGCGCTAGCGAGGTCTATGAGTGACCGAGCAAGACTATGCAAAGGCGGCCGAAAACTTCGGAAGGGTCCTCTCTCTGCTCACCAGCAAAATTGGGACTCTTTCGAAGCCGCCCCTGAAAGTTCCCCCAATAAACGCAGGCAGCGACGACGCACAGAAACGCAAGGCTCTCCGCGACATGCTCGAATCCCTCGCCAGCACGGATGATGCCGCGGCGCTCTCCCAAGAGGACATCCGCCGAGCCTCGAACTTCTTCGCAAAGCTATATGGGGGGAGCGAGCCCTATCGCCATAGATATGCCGACATCTGCGACCTGGTATTTAACGCACTCGGGCAGTCCTCTGGGGACTTGGACGAAGGGGTCCCCTATTCGGTCAACTGCCTCGCCGAGAACATTCGCATCATCCATGAGTACCTGACGACGCATGGACTTTGTGACCAGGCGAAAAGTGTCCTCAAACTCGCCGACCACATCGACCTGGAAAAGACGAGGCTGAGCCACGATATCGAACAGCAGCAGGCCATGCGCGCATTCAAAGCGGCAATCGCCGAAGTGAAAGCGGAAAGGGATGAGGCGGACCAGAAACGCGCAGAGCTGGAAAGGGAGTTTGACGAGCGCCTCGACAAGACGAGGATGGAGTACATCGCGATCCTCGGCGTGTTCGCGGCGGTCGTGCTCGCCTTCAACGGCGGCATTGGGTTCTCGACCTCCGCGATGGGCGCGCTCGGCATCGACGGCGGCATACGCGCCATCGTGCTCCTCGCCGCGCTCGTGGGCTTCGTGCTCATCAACACGGTCTGCATCCTGCTGGTCTTCATCTGGAAGATGTCCTTCAACCACAGGAAGGTGGAACTGGGCAACTGGCCGAGGAACTGCCTGATCGCCGCAGACGTCGCCCTCGTGTTCATTATGGCTACGATGATGGCGCTCTCCCACCCTGGACTCAGGGGGTTCATCGGGCTGTAGTCCGAACGCGACGTCAAGGGCCGCCCTCCGGGGCGGCTTCCCGCTTTTCGCGGCGGGGCGCGATTGATTGGAGGTGGCGCTTGGACGCCGACGAGCCGATGGCGAAGGTAGTGTCGCGATTGTTGGTGTAGGGTCTCCATAAGGCGGAATCTGTAGAAGAAGGAGACTGTAATATCGTGCGCTCCGATGATGATATGCCTGGAGAAGGGTTATACGAGCTCTACTGCGTGCTCTTTTGCCACGGGCTTCACGAGAGGCCTGCGGTCAGAATGCGAGATGTGCGAAGGGAGCGGCGATCCGTTCGCCAAGTAGCGCCCGATGACTGGAAGCCTCTTCTTGAGGCGGCTGCACTCGCGGATGGGTTGACCAAATGATCCCGAATGGCGTTGTAATTAGCTTCAACGGTCAAATCGATTTCGGCACGGTTGTTGCTCTCCTAGCTCTGGCGCTCACTCTCCTCCAGTGGATTGTCTCACTGATACGAGGTCGCCGGGCGACCGCGCGGAGCCAGGCGTCGGCTATCTGTGCCCGTGTGATCAGGATGCCCGAGAGGGAGACGACCACGATTGGCAGGATCAGGGTTGATTTCGGGACACAGTTCGGCCTAGAAGTGATGAACAATAGCAACGACATCGTTTACCAAGTTATCCTCACTGCCGTGCTCGTCCAAGGTGCCGGACCTCAAGACGGGAGGGACGTCGAGGGGAGCGACGGCAGAGTTCTGCTCTCGTCCGTTGCTCCGGGCAAAACCGTGAGGTGTATCGGGCATCTCGATTGCTCGATGCATAAGGCCCTCGGTTGCGAGGTGGCTTTCACCGATCGCTACGGACGCAGTTGGGTGCGCAAGAGCGACGGTCATTTGGGCAGGATTCGATTTAAAACGCCCGTCGATTATTACGGTCTAATGCAGCCTGTAGAGTGGATGGACTTCGATGATCAGTAATCGACATGCTCTGGTTTTGAACGAAAAGTCCCGGAGACGATCGATAGCGATTCTTCTTTGATGATGTAAGCGGCGCTACCATTGGCAGCGCCGCTTCTTTTCTATTTCGCTCGCAGATAGGCCTGCCACGTTGACCACCGATCGCATCCTGACCGATGTGCTCGCGTCGCATCGGCGTCGCCTCAAAACACATAGAGCGGACTGAGCATGGCTCGACTGCCAGCTTTCAATCAAGCTTGTGACATCATTGTTGTGGACGGGGCGGCCTCGGTTGCGGTTTGATCTAGCGCGGCGAAGGAAATCTTTCGCTCTAAGTTTATGCAGGAGGGAATAATGGAGACATGCCGGTCAAAAGAACCTGCTGATCAGCTCATCTGTCATATCGATTCCTATCTCAAGGATAAGGACAATCAATATGCAATTGCACTTGAGGGAGATTGGGGGTCGGGAAAGACCCGATTCATTGAAGAGAAGCTCGCCGAGCATCTTAAAGATGGCGAATACGAACTTGTCCGCGTTTCTATGTTCGGAATTGCTACTGCTGATGATCTATACGAACGCATTGTGATGGCGCTCGTACACCTTAGCGACAAGAGCATGAAGACGCAATCTGCTGCCAAAATGATGGGGGGCGCCCTCAACGGCATTTCGAGAGCTTTTATTAAAAGAACGGGATTATCCTTGAATCTCGCCGTCGAGATACAATCCGTTGCCTGCCTAATGCTCAGAAAGAAGCACTTTCTTGTATTCGATGATGTGGAGAGGCGTTCTGAACATGGCGACGATTTGGCGCTCTTCGGAACGATGAACGATCTTATCGAAAGACTCGGGATGAAGGTCATGCTGGTTTCAAATGCCTGGGGAGGCAGCGATGGGCAACCACTGCGAGCGTTCGATAGGGACGTACGCGAAAAACTAATTTGGAAAGTCTATTCGTTCAGACCTTTCCCGTCGGCATTGGCAAAAGAAATTCTCATGGGAGACTGCCGCCCATCGGAAGACCTTGATATGTATGGTGCCATACTTGCGGGAGTAAAGGCCAGCGGATGCGTAAATGCTCGAGCAATGATACGTGCTCATGAGTTAATCGGAAGAATTTGCAGTCTTGAGGTGGTTCAAGATACAGGAATTGCACCCCAAAACCGGTTTAATGCTCTGCGAGACGCAGTCCATTTTGCTTTGTTGACCTCCATGGGGAGCGCACCCGACATGCCGAAAAACGACGCGCCGGCGGAATTGCTCAGTCCGAAAGCTCTTGAATACGAGCGTGGCGTGGCTCTTTACGAGCAATACTCTGATTTCTCCGTGATAGGTAGGGCTTTCGACCCTTCAGGCGAAGTAACAAAGGATGATCTTGAGCAAGGGTTTAAAGCGTACATTGGAAAAAGGTATCCGAGCAACTGCGATACCCTCGAAATTAGAGAGATCGCTAAAGAGATGCGGGGCGCGTACGCTCTTGATGACGATGATGTAGATGCACTCGCGCAGCATTATTTTAATTTAGTTTCCAGGGGGCATTATTCAGTCGATTGTTTGCACGACGTGTTCGATGTTTATTACCTGCTATCCGATCTCGAATGGGAATGTCCATTTTCGCAAGATGACTTTATCGAATATTGCAAGAAAGTGATCGATGCCGATCCAGACAAAGCTATTGAGCACCTTTCTGGACCAGTATTTTATACAGACGAGAGGCGGGAGAGACGGGAGCTCGCTGAAGTACTTAAGCGTTATGCTCAGACAGAGTTGAATAAAAGGATGTCGACTCAGTTGATGATATCTGAGAGAGCGGAGGAACTGACGGGCAGAGAGCTTGCTCGTCGTCTCAACGATGCAGTGAAACGCGATGTCAAAGTGTTAGTTAATGCTACTCCGAGAGTCATTGTCGAGACATTTTGCAGAGAGGATGCGTCGAATCAGGAAGCGCTTCGCATGTTCTTTGTGCATCTTAATAACGTTCAGATTCCGGGCGGGGCGCCATCGGCGGCTTTAGTTGAATGGATACTTGAGATAAAGAATGCACTGAAAGAAACGAACGTTGAAACGAAAACCGGCGCGATGAGAAGGTGTTGGTTCTTGAGAAATCTTGAGGAGCTTGAGAGCCGATTTGGGCATTCCAGACAGGAGTAACACCGATGCGCCACTTGTCGTGCGCTTCAATGCCAGCGGTCTTGATTTACGCTTGCGCGGTGCCAGCTTGATTTCATTTGTTGCATAGATCGAAGTATGAGCCGGTCGCGCCTTCTTCGCTGTGACCATGGTCTTCTATCCGTCTCGGCTGCATGGTGAGTTCGATTGCTTTTTCGGAGTGGCAATGATACGTATGGTGTGAAACGGATGGTACGCGGATAACGAGGGGCGAAAACAACGACAGCCCCACGCTAAAGGAAAGGAGCGGAGGAACTATGCCAGAAAATAAAATACCAGGCCTCTTCACCGTCTACTACATGAATCAGCAGAAGGTGTTCGAGACGAGGATGCTCCTGGACAACAAGCTCAAGACTACAAGCTCCAAGGAAAACCAGAACGGGACGACAAAGAGAGCATCATTGAACGCCGAAGCGGAGCTCAACCCTCCCTTCCTGACGAAACTCAGGGCAAAACTCGAAGGAAGCGTCAGGCACGAAAAACAAGAGAAGATCGTGGACACCCTCGAATACGTGAACACAAATAGCCGGATGCTCGCCGACATAATGGAGCACTGCAAAGCCCCCGAAAGCGGAACAACGCTTGCAGAAGGCGACCTCGCATACATTGGCGATGTCTCGCTGAAGCTCATCAATGAGGACGAGATTCGAGGCATCATGGCGATCATGAGCGGGACCTTTGACGGAATCACCGTCCACGATGCCGGAGACCTCGACATCGGCCACATGATGCAATCCTTCATAGGAGACGGCGCAGCCTTCAAGCTCAGAGGAAACCGCGCAAGAAGAAGAACGCCGCTGTACGCGAAGATTCCCCTCGACGGAGAAGAGATGTTCGAAAGCGGGTACACAATCGACGACCTGCTCATCGGAAAGGTCGGCATCGTCGGGATATGCAAAGGGAAAATCACCCCGGCTCAGATGAAGAGCCCCTTTGATTACTTCCAGCAGCCAGGCGACCCAAAACGCACGCCGCAGAACGACATTGTTATATGCGGAAAGAACCCGTCACCCACAGCCATGACCGTCGGCGGCAATCGGGCAGAACAGGGCTATTACATAGACATCCTTGCTGTCATTCAGGCAGTGTCCTTCGAGGCTTGATAGGCAACGCCATGCGCAAACTCGTCACATACAACAAATCCCAGTATAAAGCCCTGATCGACCAGCTCGGAGTAGACGGCTTCAAGTTGATGTCACTTCTCGAACTACACGGAAGCGACCAAATCTCCGAGCTCCTTTCCGAGAAAAAGCTCGTCGTGGACGTTTCATCATTCATGGGCTTACTATCGGGCGATCTCCAGCTGGCATCGAAATTCGAGCTCCTCGTCCACCAGCTACCCTTTGGCACCCTCTTCATCGGAGACGATAAAACCGTGAACGAAGGAGCATACCAATTGAGAACCATGTTCGACGACATAATAGACTGCGACATCGAGGTCGATGAGGGCACCCAGAAGGACAAAAGAGGAAAGAGAACACTCGTATCCCTCGACGAACTCGAATTCATGCAAGTCCTCACCACCCTCGAAAGCGAGCTCATAGGCCAGATCGAATTCAAACGCTCCTTCGAATCCCGATCGCGCAGCTTCAGGCTCTTCAATGCGCTCGGCGAGCAGCCAGTATTCTCGCTGCTCCTTCTTGGCCCTTCGGGTGTCGGGAAAACAGAAGTTGCCAAGATCCTCTGCGAGGCAATCGCGCCATGCCAGCCCCTCCCTAAGGTCAATCTCGGGAACTACAGCAGTAAGGACTCTCTCAACTCCCTGATCGGCAGCCCGAGAGGATACATGGGAAGCGAAGAAGGCGAGCTGGGAAAGAAGATCGACTCATCCGATGCCGGAATTCTCCTGGTGGACGAGTTCGAGAAAGCTGAACCCGCCGTCTGGAACTTCTTCCTCGATCTCCTCGAGACAGGATCGTTCACGGACTCCCAAGGGATGGAGCATGATCTCCACGGGTTCATCATCGTGTTCACGACAAACTGCCCCCTCGGGAAGATCGATGAAACTTTCCCGGCGGAACTCCTCTCCCGCTTCAGTTTGATGAGCCTCTTCTCCAAGCTAAGCATAAGCGACAAAAAGCTCTTTGTCGAAAGATACGTCTCCATGTTTGCCAAGAAGTACAGGGAGACTGATCTCAAGGGTTTGCCGACATTGCCGGACGACATCGCCGACAAGGCAAAGGTGGAAATCGACATTGAAGCGACCGAAAACATCCGGATCCTCAAGAACACAACAAGATCCTGGATCAGCGAATTCGTGGAGAAGGCCCGAAAGAGCAGTTCAATCACGACGCCGTCCTCCATCATCCACACCCAAATTTAACGAATATATATTCTTATTGCATCGCATCTACATTACCAAATCCAGATTGCTTGAGATGTCATGACGCAAGTTCAGATTCACTTCGGAGTATCATGCTGTCAATTTGAAGGATGCTACCTGCTTTTAAAGAATCGAAACGGAGGTTGTAAGTCGATTCTTCCTTTCACCGACTGACAAAACGATTTACACCTAATTGTGCACATTGCTCACGCGATTTCTCTTTGCCCCCGCATCGATCTCGCTAGACTAATAAGTGCTGCCACCAGGGCATTTTCTGGTGCACATTCTATTGGCTCCTGCGAAGATCGGAGCGGGTATGTTTGCCGCCGAGTCCCACACCAGCCGTCATCACATCGCGATCGCTGCCATGGCCTGCCTATGCGTCTTGCTGGGCGGGCCTTCCTATGCCGCGGGCGCGGAGAGCCTGCTCATCGCGGGCGCGACGTACCGCGAGCCGGGCGTGTCGGGTCCCGGCTGGGCCTGGACCGATGCCGGCCACCTGGAGCTCGACGGCTACGCGGGCGACGCCATCGGCGCCGACGGCGACCTGGTCGTGACGCTTTCCGGGCAGAACACGGTGACGGAGTCGCATGCGCCCGATGCGGACATCTCACAGTGCGGCATGGAGGTGTGGGGCGACCTGACGCTCCGCGGCACCGGTTCACTGTCGGCATCGGGCTCGCAGTGCGCGATCCACGTCTCGCGGGCGCTCGCGGTGGACGGCTGCGCCGTCGATGCCCGGGCGGACGGGGCAAACGTCACGGACGAGGCCGTGGCCGGCGTGATCGCCGGCGACATGGCCGTGCGCGGCGGCGGGCGCGTCGTCGCCGTCGGTGCCGCGCCCTCCGCCGGCGTGCGTGCCTACGGCGTGTACCTGCAGGATGCGGGCCTGAGCGATGGTGCAGCTGGCTGTCAGCTTTCCGTTGACACCTCGTGGCTCGATGCGACCGGCGCCGACGGCGGCGCTGCGTGCACGGGCGGGTCGCTTGTGTCCGCGCGCTTTGTGTCGCCTGCTGGCGGAACCTTTGGTGCTAGTGGCGTGGTGGATGCCTCCGGTGCGGTGGCACCGCATGTGGTGGTTGAGCCCGATGTCGTCACGCCTCCGGCGGGGGAGAACGATGGGTCCGATGTGCCGGGCAGCGGGACGGGCGCGCCTGATGGTGGCGCCGGTCCCGCTGCAGAGCAACCCGGTACGGAGCCAACGACGGTTGCCGCAATGAAGCCTGCGGCTACGTCGCCCAAGACAAACATAACGACCAAGACGAGGGTGACCAAGACCACGGTGCCTGCGCCGTCCAAGCCTAAAGCCACCAGCGCGACCGCAGCGACACTCCCCAAGACCAGCGACAACAATTGGATCGCCGCATCCTTTACGCTACTCCTGTTGGGACTGGGGCTTCTAGGTGCCGCATATCGCTGTTGGGGCGTGCGGCATACCTAGCTGCAATACAAGAGCCCTGTAGAAGCTTTAAAGGCAACGCTTTCCGAAAGGGAGCGTTGCCTTTTTACTGCATGCAATGTATGAGGTGCCGTACCACTAAAAGGCTTAGTTAATTGATTGTAATTACATAATCTACTAGTGTATGTGCTTTATACTAAGGTTGCACTCACACGATTGGAGGGTCCAAAAATGGCAAGCTCAACATTAACCATTAGGGTTGACGATGACCTCAAACGCGAGGCAGCAGAAGTGGCTGATTACTATGGACTTGATTTGTCGTCCGTGACGCGCGCATTCTTCAAGCAAATGGTCAACACCCATCGCATCCCGTTGACTTTTGCCCCTGAGGAGCCCAATGCCGAAAGCCTTGAGGCCATTCGCGAGGGGGACGCGTTTCTTGCATCTGGCAAAAAAGGACGTTTTGACAATGGCGCCGATCTTATCGCTGCGGCGATGGCACAATGAGCACGTTAACCGCAGAGTTCTCTGCAGCCTTCTCCCGCGATTTAAAGAAAAAAGCAAAGCGCCGTAAATGGGATCTATCCGAGCTTCAAAAGCTAATTGACCTGGTGCTACAGAATACACCCGAGTCAATGGACATATTAAAACGACGTCATAATATGCACCGGCTAAGCGGCAACTGGGCAGGGCGAAACGAATGTCACGTAGCAAACTCTGGCGACTGGCTTGTCATATGGTCATCAAACGAAGAGGTAGCTTTCTTTGAACGCACCGGCAGCCATGATGAGCTGTTCCGATAGCTCCCTTAATATCGACACCACCAAAGCTATCCGGATTTCAAGCAAATGACATCCTATTTGTTCAACATTGTTGGAGATTTAGCTGCGCAATGATGATTGCCTCCCATCCTAGGCTGGAATATCGTCTCCAAACCAGGCCCTGGCAGCGGTTTGCTCTGCAAAAGGTTGCGCAATGTGCTCGCCGGTAGATCCTGCGTGTGGCCATACGCTACCAGACTCTTCCTTTTCATCGACAGGTTCCTTAAAGCGATGGCCCAACACTGTCGATGAGCGGAATGCGGCAAACTGCGCCCCCGCGTTCTCTATCGAGGTGCGTCGATCCTAGGTACGAGGGGTTCGCCCAGATCGAGACGACCTATTAAGGCATCTCTGTCCCTGTCGTCTCGATGAACACCTTCGACCTGACTCATGCCTTACGCGATGTTCGGACAAACTCGGTTATAGCGATTTGCTTTCTCATTAAAAGGGACTGCAAGATGTTTACCGCCATGGCCTGCCTATACATTTTGCTGGGCGGGCCTTCTTATGCCGCGGGCGCGGAGAGCCTCATCATCGCGGGCGCGACATACTACGAGCCGGGCGTATCGGACCCCGGCTGGGCCTGGACCGATGCCGACCACCTGGAGCTCAACGGCTACGCGGGCGAGGCCATCGGCGCCGAAGGCGACCTGGTGCTGACGCTTGCCGGGCAGAACTCCGTGACGGAGTCGCATGCGCCCGATGCGGACATCACGCTGTGCGGCATGGAGGCGTGGGGCAACCTGACGCTCCGCGGCACCGGGACCCTGACGGCGACGGGCTCGCAGTGCGGGATCCACATCTCGCAGGCGCTCGTGGTGGACGGATGCACCGTCGACGCCCGGGCGGACGGGGCCGATATTACGGACGAGGCGGTCGCCGGCGTGATCGCAGGCGACATGGCCGTGCGCGGCGGCGGGCGGGTCGTTGCAGCGGGCGCCGGGTCCGGAGCGGGCGTGCGCGCCTACGGCGTGTATCTGCAGGATGCGGGCCTTGGCGCTGGCGCGGCCGGCTGTCGGCTTTCCGTCGACGCCTCGTGGCTTGATGCGGCCGGTGCAGATGGCGGGGTTGCTTGCACGGGCGGGTCGGTTGTGTCCGCGCGGTTTGTTGCGCCTGCTGGCGGGGTCTTTGGTGCTAGTAGCGTGGTAGATGTCTCCGGTGCGGTGGCACCGCATGTGGTGGTTGAGCCCGATGCGGCCACGCCTCCGGTGGGGGAGACCGGTGGAGAAGGCGTGCCAGGCGGCGGGACGGGTGAGACTGTTGGTGATCCTGCTGCGGGGCAGCCCGGTGCAGAACCCGCGACGGACCCCACAGTGAAACCCGCAGCTGCGATTCCCAAGACAAACATAACGGCCAAGACGACGGTGACCAAGACCACGGTGTCTACGCCGTCCAAGCCCAAGAGCATCGCCGCGAACACAACAGCGCTCCCTAAGACCGGCGACAGCAACTGGATCGCCGCTTCCGTGACGCTTTTCCTGCTTGGTACAGTATTTCCCGGTCGTGAACGGTTACCAGTCGTTTTTCCGCGACCCGAGCACCCGGGTATACCGCGAAGGCGCCACTTTTGAAGACATCCTAGCGCTTTACGAGTTCGACGTAGAGCTCAGGGAGATAATGCTCGATGCACTGCTCAAGGTCGAGGCGAAGATCAGGTCGGCGCTTGCCTACAAGTTCTGCGCTACATATGGCGAGTCCCAGAGTAAGTATCTAGACGCTCGCTGCTACGCGACATCGAAGGGCGCGAAGCGTGTTCTCCCAAAGCTGCTGAACATGCTTGAATATATCGCCAACAAGGATACCAGCCATGAATACCTCGCCTACTACCGCAGGGCAAATAAGAACGTGCCGCTATGGGTCGCCGTGAACGCCATGACCTTCGGACAGATTTCGAAAATGCTCACGGCACTTAGGGACAACGAGAAAACCAAGATCGCCAAGAGGTTCGGGGTCGGAAACCCAAAGGAACTCTCTTCGTTTATCCGTGTGCTCGCCCTCTACAGGAACGTCTGCGCGCATGGCGAGCGCCTCTTCTCCCACAGGTGCCACTTTGAGATTCCTGACACGGCCTTACACGCCAAGCTCGGCATCGAAAAGATTGGGCCGGATTGCGTTTGTGGCATGGTAGACGTCTTCTCGGCAGTGATCACGCTTCGATACCTCCTGCGCGACGACGAGTTCAAAGCATTCAAGGCTAAGCTCGTCAAGTGCGTTAACGGATACTTGTCATTGGATGAGAGCATCGGCGAGGAGCGCCTCCTTGAGGCCATGGGTTTCCCGGCCGAATGGAAGAAGATAACCAGGTATAAAATTTAAGATCGACCCACCTAAAAGCAAAATGGCTTAGGATCTATCTAACATGAACCACGAATCGGTTCATACAGTTGAGGCTGCCAAGAACGTAATAGACGCCGGCCTTCTTGAGCTGTTCGAACGCCTGCAAGCCGTTAAGCATGCAGGCGTTCGAATCTAGGCACGATCCATGACATAAAGCCCGACCAACGCACAACGACAGTTTTCCATGTCAAAAAGACACTGAAGTGTGAGGTGGTTCGAGTCTCGCTAATACAAATAATCAGCAGTTCAGGTCTTATGGGAATAATTCAATTCGCATCACGCTGCATCTAATCTGTTCTTTATACGCGGATGTAGACACTAAGGAGGCAAACATGCTTTGGAGCTATGTTCAGCTTGATGATGGCACCCAGTTTGCCTACTCAGAGAAAAGAGAAAACGGAACCGTTCGCGTAGCCGTCGAACGCCCGGTTGACTTTGGCTTTGACCATGCGAATTGCTTCTTGCCTGCGATCAAATGGTTCAACGTCGAAGAATTTACTGCTGATGACCTCAATTTCTTGACAGAATTTATTAGATCAAACGCCCCGTTTATCTTCGAGCTCGCCGAACGACAAAAAGCCGGCCTGGCGGTTTCGGCGCTGGCCCTCGGACGTTCTACTGTCAATCGCCCAATTGAGACATGATTTCACTTGATTACATATCATCCGCGGTATGCCGCGTGCTGGCTCAATACGACGTCAGCGAAGCATATTTATTTGGCTCGTTTGCCCGAGGCGAGCAAACGCCCGATAGCGATATTGACTTGCGCCTAGTCTGCGGCAACACCATGACGTTCGGCACGCTTTACGAACTCTCCTATAAGCTCGAGAAGGAACTTGGGCGAAAGGTTGATATCGTCACCAACCCACCAGAGCACATGCGCCCGGCATTCCGCAAAAGCATCGAGCAAGATGAGGAGCGTGTCTATGAAGCTCTGTAAGCAGGACGAAGCGTTAGTGTGCTCCGGCGTGATCAGCAAGTCTGAATTTTGTCGCATACTTCCGGACTCGGCGAGCCTTAGAAGCCAGTATTGAACTCAAACTCGGTTCCAGACACCCTCTTGCTATTTGAATACAGGTATCGCTCTAGCGATAGCATGTTATACTATCGCTAGAGCGATACCTGTTAGGAGACTCGCGTGGAACTGTGGCATGGTTCTCAGAAAATCATTGAGACTCCCCAGCTTGGCCTGGGGAAAATCCATAACGACTATGGACAGGGATTCTATTGCACAGAGAGCCTCGACCTTGCAAGGGAATGGGCATGCTCGCGAGATGCCGATGGCTTTGCGAATCGCTATGAACTCGATATAGCCGATCTCAAAGTTCTCGACTTGCTATCGCCGCAATATTGCGTCCTGCATTGGATAGCGTTGCTCGTTGAGCATCGTTCTTTTCGCAAAGATACCGCCATTGCCGCGGGGGCGTGCGAATATCTCCATGATCACTTTCTACCTCAGACGAGCACTTGCGACGTAATAAGGGGGTGGCGTGCGGACGACTCGTACTTTAGCTATGCCAGAGCTTTTGTAAACAATACGATCACCGTCGATCAGCTTGGACGATCTGTGAGGCTCGGTAACCTGGGGGAGCAGATTGTGCTCAAAAGCGAGCGTGCGTTTAAGAGCATTCGTTTTGCTGGATTTGAACGTGCGCAGCAAGCTCTGTATGGTCCATTGGCCAAGGAACGAGATGAAGCGGCAAGGGCGCAGTATCGGGAGCTCCTTGCCGAAAACCCGTTTGAGGGAATACGTATCGTCGATATCATTCGAGAGGGGATGACGGGCGATGACCCACGCCTACAGTGAGATGTATCTCGAGGATGCAATGAGAACGCTGGGCGAGGCGGTCGATTTTGCTCTCTGTGACCAAGGGCTGACTCCAGCCGAGTTGACGGCGATCATGTCGAACGCTCTTGAGATGAAACAGTTTGAGCGCGGTATGCCTCGCGTCGTCTGCGGCATGGCGGGCGACGAGCTCGCGCGCGATATTATCGCCCATGCGGGACTGACCCCCGTCAAATGTAGGGAGACCTATCCGTTCGACCGTTCGCCTCAGTATTGGGCGGGGTGGGTTATGGCCTATACGCAATGGGTGAGCAGCTTGGGCTTTAATAAGCTACTCGAAGTCGCTCCGCTCGATTGGATCATCGGCTCGTACCATCCGCTCCACGAGGCCTCCGAAGATAAATTCGCCCAGATTGTCATCGAAAAATGGAACAACGCCCAGGCAGACAAAAAGGGCCTCAAGGCGGCACGAAAGGCTGCCGGACTAACGCAAAAACAGCTCGCCGCCCAATCGGGGGTTAAGCTTCGCGCCATACAACTCTACGAGCAGAACCAGCTCGACCTACGCCGCGCCTCGGTTTCCTCGGCATTGGCGCTTGCAGACACCCTAAACTGCACCATCGAAGACCTCGTCTGGCAACCGATTGCTCTGGAGTACGACTCGCAGGCTATTTCGTCTGTAAAGCTATAGAGGAGTCAGACATGCCTTGGAGCTATGTTCAACAAGATGACGGCGCTGATTGCGTTGCTCAAGAAGATCATTCAACTGCGCACGTGGCAAATTCAGCATCACCGATTTTGCTCGGCGGCACCACGTCAATCGACGAAGCTATTCGGCTGACCATTTCGAACATGCCCAACGCGCTCAGGCTCTTGGAGAACTCATGATGGCGGACACGAAGCGGGGAGCGCATCCGTTCGCGCCGCTCGTGCTCGATGATACCGGTTCGCTCGAAGATATGGCCGCAGCCGTGATGCGCCTGCACAGCACGCTGATGACGGTCGGGCGCTGCTATACAACCGACGCCACAGGCGACCGGGCCGCGCTTGAGCTTGGACGCGTCGAGTCCGTGCTTGCAGGTGCATTCTGTACGATATTCGGCCAATCGCCGGCTGATCGCTTCGCAGACATCTTTGACCAGGTCACTTATGTGGCCGATCACATGGTCAAGGACCACATCTTTGAGGACGGCAACAAACGCACCAGCCTTGTCTTTGCGTTGTCCGTCCTAAGATTCACCGGCACTCCGGTCGTACTGTCCGACAGCCCCGAGCCCAAAGACAACCAGTACCACGCGTGGATCCAGGACCTCGTTTCCAGTCGCCGCACGAACAGCGAGCTAGCCGAAGAGCTGCGCCGCGGTTGCGTTGTGGACACGGGCTACCCGTCGCACGTATAGAATCTAAGCATCCGCACGCCAGTTATTGAATGGATTGGACGCCACATGGAACTCCCTAGCACCCTGTGCAGCAATGTCTATGACTTTGCGTTTTGCCCCGAGCCCTGCTACGACCGCCTAGTCGACCTCGCCGATCCCGAGGACTGGGGTCCCGGGAACCGCATCCTCAGAAACTACTTGTCGTTTTCGTTTAGCCGCGCGGTGTTCCTGACCGAGCGCGACGTGGACCAGACCGCGCCGTCCAACCTGCCGCTGGTGTTCGACGACGACCGCTGCCTATTCAACACCGGCCTGTACACGCGCCGCTACGAGACCATCTACGGTCTGTTTGAGCCCAACACCAAGCCCGACGCGCGCTAGCGCTGGTTTTTGAAGGGCTTCTTTAAGGAGAGCGACCCCATGCTGGTCTCGTTTGAGTACCTGCCGTGCCGCGTGCGCTTTGCCGAGGACCCCTCCGAGCTAGTCTTTGACTACCGCCTGCCTATCCGCTCCAACATCGACCACATTCTGGGCGATGAGGAGAACCTGACGCGTATTCCCGCCAGTCTGATGGGGGAGGGTAACTCGTTGCTGCTGCGTCGCGCCTTTGAGGGCGCCGTCGTCGAAGCCGCCCGCCGCGCCGCCGCCAACTACACGCTCGCCGTGCCGCAGTTCTACGGCGGCCGGATCCAGCTGCTCTTGCCGCTGTGCCTGACCGGCGACAAGCCCGAGCTGGCGCTGACCATCCAGCGCGAGGACGGTTTCTACGCCGCGCGCACCTGCCTCACGCTCGACATGGCCTACAACAACGCGCGACTTATCTGCCGCCCCGAGACTTCGTGGATTAAGCGGTAAATGGTGGTTTAGCTGCGGTTTTGTCGATTGCTTTGGTTGCTTTGGCTTGGCTAGCACCCACGAATTTAAAATCGGAGGCAAAAAGTTCTTGGTAAACCACGTACGGCTATGTTAGTATCTCTTTTGCCGAAAGGCGACGGGCGATTGGCTCAGGGGTAGAGCATATCCTTCACACGGATGGGGTCACAAGTTCGAATCTTGTATCGCCCACCATCAAAAGAGCAGGCCAGAGGTGTTAAGCCTCTGGCCTTTTTCTTTTTGACACTAAATCTGACACCAAAACCAATCGCAGTCGTCTAAGGCGAGATTTTTATTCCACCCTTTTTGCTGACGCCATTGCACGTTTTGCATAAAATGCATGCGTATTTTCATTGAATTCCCCGTGTGATCCAAGCGCAAATGTGAAGAAAGAGATCACACGCCCAGAGCGCCTTCCAGCGGATTTCTATCACACGAAGGTTTTTCGGCGGAACTCGTCAAGTATTTGGTCAGTATTTGGTCAGCCTCCCGTACTTACCCGCATGATGCCCCGTTAGATAATCGTCCACGACCACAACCGCATGGTCTACGGCCGATACCAGGGGAGGCGCAAATGGACGAAATCGTCTGCGCAAACACCGCATTCCGCTATTGGCGCTGCCCACCGCAGGTGCGCGACCTCTACCCGTGCCTACCCAACTCCGAAGAAGGCTGGCGAGCTCTATCCCAAGCCCCTTTCGTAACCGACGTCCTCAAGACCCCGATTATCGCTGTTGCTTCGCCAGGTTGTTGTAATCACCACTCGGGATTGCGCTCCACTATTCGCTGGGAAGGGGCATCGGATGTCAGCACAACAATCGACACTCATTTAGGCTTTTGTGTCACCAATCCGCTTAACACGTTATTTACTATGACGCGCTTTGTGTCCCAAATAGATCTCGTACTGGCTATGTACGAACTTTGCGGCTGGTTTTCTGTATTCGAGCCGGCTCCCGCTGCCGAAATGCAGCTAAAAATGGCGGTAGAGGAGAATCGCAATTCCAGCACGCAGGATTTGTTCGAACTTGGAGAGGGCGAAGACGAGGTTCCATGGAAACGAGTTTATGCCCGCGCAACCGTAAAGGACCCAGATAATGATGGCCAAACGAGCAAGCGTAAGGATGAAAGAGAGGTTACGAAACTCAAAGGTACTTCTCTTTGGATGAGAAAGCCGCTCATCGAGCTAAGCGATCTGCATCGATTCGCCGACAAGATCAAAAGTCAAATGTGGGGAAAGCAGTTTTATGATGCCACTCAGCAGGTTATCGGCATTGCTGCGTCTCCGCTCGAGGTCGCCGGGGTCCTGCTTCTAAGTCGTTCTCGACGTCTAGGTGGTGCAGGATTCAGATACGTGTACCTCAACGATTTAACCCCTCTATCCGTGGCAGCCCAAAGCATCGCAGGTCAAAAGGTTTGCTACGGCGACATCGTGATTGTAAACCCAATCCTAATGAAGGCAGTAATTATCGAGATCCAAGGTGAAGTCATCCATGGCTCAGGCGCGGTACTTGATCACGATGCGGAGCGCATGACTGCGCTCCAGAGCATGGGATTCGATGTATTCCTGGTGACTCACGATATGCTCAACGATTCAAAGCAGTTAGACACCATAATCAAAAGCGTCTGCAGTCGTTTGGGGATTCAATATAAAGCCAAATCCGAGGCAATGAAGTGCGCCGAGACGCGACTGCGAGCAAATGTTTTGTGCAACTGGTTGGAAATCGGAAATTAGCCGGCGATAAGGAACTAGAAAGATCTAGTTTGCCTGCTAGCGAATTATTGCCATTTCAAAACTATGCCGGATTACGGGGCTGGACCCGGACCGGCCGTCCATACCCTGCATTTCACGGAATGCGCAAGCCGTCTACCTGCGGTTTTGATTTTACCGATGACGGCATGCTCGGGGGTTCCCGGCCTGGCCCCGTAAACCGGCATGGTTTTGAGATCGCCGGGTGGGCGGGGGCGCTATTGGTCCCGATAATGGGCCTGGCGCCGGCAGGATGGCCGTTGGCGGATGGTGGCCCGCGTCGCGGAAGCGAAAAACGGCGGTCGGCGGGACTCGAGATGTCCCAAGGGCGCCGGAGAGGAGGGCGGCGGCAACGCCGCCGCCCTCGGGGCGCGCCCCCGCGGGCGGATAAGGGCATCGCGGGGCCTCGCGGCCCGTTCCCGCGCCTGCGTCCGCGGCCAGGCTGCGTTCCCTCGCCGCCGCCCGCAAAATATTTTCCAAAATTGTCCTTGCATCGGCGGGGGAGTTCCCGTATAGTACTTCTTCGCACGGGGGCGTAGCTCAGCTGGGAGAGCGCTTGACTGGCAGTCAAGAGGTCAGGGGTTCGATCCCCCTCGTCTCCACCCGAGCATTGAATGAGGCTCCAACGCAAGTTGGGGCCTTTTTTCATATAGGCACACAAGGTCAAAGGCGGCACCATGATCCTCCTGGTCGACAAGATCTTGCGTTGAACGGGTGCCGCGTGCATGATAGTATTTCACGTCGTGGTTCAAGATGGTTGGCCTGCTCTGACGGGCTCTATCACATCCGCCACTCTACAAGGGCTCTTGGCGCAACGGTTAGCGCAGGGGACTCATAATCCCTGGGTTCTGGGTTCGAATCCCGGAGGGCCCACCAGAGAATCAAGAGGCCGGGCAAATAGCCCGGCCTCTTTTTGTCAAAGTTCCCACTTCACATGCCTGCCAAATTGCTTTGATAAACGTTTCCGGTTCAAATCCACGCAATAGTTAATGCTGGTTGACAAGAACCATTTGAAAACTATGCCGGATTACGGGGCCGGACCCGGACCGGATGTCCATACCCTTCATTTCACGGAATTCGCAAGTCGTCTACCTGCGGGTTTGATTTTACCGATTGCGGCATGCTCGGGGGTTCCCGGCCTGGCCCCGTAAACCGGCATGGTTTTGAGATCGCCGGGTGGGCGGGGGCGCTATTGGTCCCGATAATGGGCCTGGCGCCGGCAGGATGGCCGTTGGCGGATGGTGGCCCGCGTCGCGGAAGCGAAAAACGGCGGTCGGCGGGACTCGAGATGTCCCAAGGGCGCCGGAGAGGAGGGCGGCGGCAACGCCGCCGCCCCCGGGGCGCGCCCCGCGGGCGGGAAGGGGCATCGCGGGGCTTCGAGGCCCGTTCCCGCGCCCGCGTCCGCGGCCGGGTTGCGCCCCCTCGCCCCCGCCGCCGAAAGATTTTCCGAAATTGTCCTTGCATCGGCGGGGGAGTTCCCGTATAGTACTTCTTCGCACGGGGGCGTAGCTCAGCTGGGAGAGCGTTTGACTGGCAGTCAAGAGGTCAGGGGTTCGATCCCCCTCGTCTCCACCCGAGCATTGAATGAGGCTCCAACGCAAGTTGGGGCCTTTTTTCATATAGGCACACAAGGTCAAAGGCGGCACCATGATCCTCCTGGTCGACAAGATCGAAAAAAGCTTCGGCGCGCGCGTCCTCTTTAGCGGCGCGTCCTTCCAGATCAACCCCGGCGAGCGCTTTGCGCTCGTGGGACCCAACGGCGCCGGCAAAACCACCATGCTCAAAATCATCATGGGCATCGACAGCCCTGACGCCGGCCAGGTTCAGTACGCCAAGGACTGCCAGGTGGGCTACCTAGAGCAGGAAACCAACCTGGAACAAAAGGGCACCACCATCCTCGCCGAGGTCATGGCTGCCGCCAAGGAAATCCGCCGCATGGGCGAGCGCGCCAACGAGCTGCAGGCCCAGATCACCGAGCTCTCCGAGCAGGGCAAGGACGTCGACGCACTTCTTAACGAGTACGGCCAGGTCCAGGACCGTTTTGAGCACCTGGGCGGCTACGAGCTCGAGAGCAATGCTCGCAAAATCCTGTCCGGCCTGGGCTTTAAGGTCACCGACTTTGAGCGCCCGTGCTCCGAGTTCTCGGGCGGCTGGCAGATGCGCATCGCGCTCGCAAAGCTCTTCCTGCGCCATCCCGACCTGCTCCTTCTGGACGAGCCCACCAACCACCTGGACCTCGAAAGTGTCCAATGGCTGCGCGGCTTTATCGCCAACTATGACGGCGCCGTCCTCATCGTCAGCCACGACCGCGCCTTTATGGACGCCTGCGTTGACCACGTCGCCGCCCTCGAGAACCGCCGCGTGACCACCTACACCGGCAACTACAGCAGCTACCTCAAGCAACGCGAGGACAACCTGGAGCAGATGCGCGCCAAGCGTGCTGCCCAGGAGCGCGATATCGCCCACATGCAGGTCTTCGTCGACAAGTTCCGCTACAAGCCCACCAAGGCCGCCCAGGCGCAGGAACGCATCCGCAAGATCGAGCAGATCAAAAAAGAGCTCGTCATCCTGCCC
Source organism: Collinsella aerofaciens (assembly GCF_005845035.1). Classification (GTDB taxonomy): domain Bacteria; phylum Actinomycetota; class Coriobacteriia; order Coriobacteriales; family Coriobacteriaceae; genus Collinsella; species Collinsella aerofaciens_I. Next base: position 33,295 of record NZ_SPFO01000014.1, read on the forward strand.
GAGGGCCACAAGCACATCGACTTTAAGTTCCCTGACCCGCCGCGCTCCGGCGACATGGTCGTCGGCCTGGAGGGCGTGTCCAAGTCCTACGGCAACAAGCACATCTACAGCGACATCGACCTCAAGCTCTACCGCGGCGAGCACGTGGCACTCGTCGGCCCTAACGGCGCCGGCAAGTCCACGCTCATGAAGATCCTCGCCGGTCTGGAGCCGCCCACCACCGGCACCCGCGACCTGGGAACCAACGTCGGCGTCGCCTACTATGCCCAGCATGCGCTCGAGGGCATGACCGAGTCCAACACCGTCCTGCAAGAGATCGACACCGTCACGCCCAAGTGGACCGTACCGCAGCAGCGCAGCCTGCTGGGCGCCTTCCTGTTTAGCGACAACGATTCCATCGAAAAGCAGGTGCGCATCCTCTCCGGCGGCGAAAAGGCGCGTCTGGCGCTCGCCAAGATGCTTGTGGCCCCCGAGGCGCTCCTGTGCCTGGACGAGCCCACCAACCACCTTGACATCGACTCGGTGGACATGCTCGAGAACGCCCTGCAAAACTTCCCCGGTACCATCGTGCTGATCAGCCACGATGAGCACCTGGTACGCGCCGTGGCCAATCGCATCATCGACATCCGCGATGGCAAGGTCACAGTCTATGACGGCGACTACGACTACTACCTCTACAAGCGCGAGGACCTCGCAGCCCGCGCCGCCGCCGAGGCGGCAGGGGATAGCGCACCTGCCGCGGCCAAGTCCACCAAAGCCAGCGCCGCCCAGGCCGACACCCCCGCCGCGGCGCCTAAGCCTGCCGAGGGCAAAAAGACCAAGGAGCAAAAGCGCGCCGAAGCCCAGGCCCGCGCTGCGCTCAACAAAAAGCTCAAGGGCGTGCGCAACCAGCTTAAGAAGATCGAGACGGAGCTCGACAAAAAGCGCGCCCGCTATGACGAGCTTATGGAATTGATGGCAAGCGAAGAGCTTTATGCCGATCAGGATAAGTTCAACGCCGCGCTGGGGGAATATAACGGCCTTAAGCAAGAGCTACCTAAGCTCGAGGACGAATGGTTGGAGCTTTCCACCCAGATCGAAGAGGAGACCGCGCGTGAATTCTCGTAAGGCCGCTGCCGTGGCGATGAGCGTCATCGCCATCGCCTGTCGCATCTGCGGCATCTTTATGAGCGCGATGACCGTGCTGCTGTGCTTTAGCGGCCTCACCGCCAAACTGCAGATTGTCGGCTTTGTCGTTGAGCTTTCTCGCGCGCTGCCGAGCGCCATCGCCGGCTACGGCGTCATCACCTCACCCTTTGGCGGCGTTTTCCGCTTGGATTACGCCATCGTGGCCGTCATCCTGTTTGTAGCTGACTACCTGCTCACGCGCGCCTCGCGCCGCGTCCGCTAGGGAAGCGCCATGTCCAGCAGCTACATCATGAACCTGCTCGCCAGCGCCGTCGCCGTCATCGTGGGCATCGTCATCCACGAAAGTGCGCACGCCGCCGCGGCCTGGGCACTCGGCGATAAGACAGCCCGTTCGCGCGGCCGCGTGTCACTCAACCCGCTCAACCATATCGACCCGTTCGGCACCATCATCCTGCCACTGCTCATGCTCGCAGCCGGTGGCCCGGTGTTCGCCTTTGCCAAGCCCGTGCCCGTCTACCTCAACAACCTCAAGCACCCCAAGCGCGACGAGGTCCTGGTGAGCGTGGCCGGCCCCGCGTCGAACATCGCACTCGCATGCCTCGCGGCCGCCCTCATGCACGCAACGTACGGCAATCTCTACGCCAGCATGTCCTTTGCCGTGGCGTCGCAGATCATGAACTTCGGCGCCACGTTTATCGTGGTCAACCTGTCGCTCGCGTTCTTTAACCTCATTCCGATTCCGCCGCTTGATGGCTCGTCGATCATCGTGCCCTTCCTCAAGGGCACGGCGCTCAACAACTATTACCGTCTGCAGCAATACGCTATGCCCATACTCATCCTGGTTCTATACCTGCTGCCTATGTGGACCGGCATCGATGTAATCGGCCGCTATTTCGACGTTACCGTGTATCCGCTTGCTGAGCAGCTGCTCAACTTCGCAATCGCCGGCATCTAAGGTAAACTTACAGGTCGACCGTGTAAAACGGTCGCAACATGCACCCAAACCGCGCCGCGAAGGCGCCGTCAAAGGAGGTCGAAGATGTCGTATCGCGTGTCGACGCAGGTCTACAGCGGACCGTTCGACCTGCTGCTGCAGCTGGTAACCCGCCAAAAAGTAGATATCGGCGCCATCTCGATCAGTGAGGTGGCCGAGCAGTACCTTGCCGAGGCCGAGCGCATCGAGGCGCTGGACCTGGACGTGGCGAGCGACTTTTTGCTGGTCGCGGCAACCCTTTTGGACATCAAGGCCGCCTCTCTGGTGCCGCAGGAGGCCCCGCGCAAAGTCGATGACGACGATGACGAGTTCGACGAAGACCTTGAGGAGCTCAGCACGCTTGACGGCGATGCCCTGCGCGAGGTCTTGATCCAGCGCCTGATCGCCTACAAGCAGTTTAAGGGCGCGGCGGCAGCCCTTGGCGCGCGCATGCAGGCCGAGAGCCGCATGCATCCGCGCGTGGCCGGCCCCGACCCCGAGTTTTTGGGCCTTATGCCCGACTACCTGGCCGGCATCACGCTGCGCGGCCTGGCCGTCATCTGCGCCGACCTGGACGGTAAGCGCCAGACCTTCCTGCTGGAGGCCGAGCACGTGGCACCGCATCGCGTGCCGCTCGACCTGACGGTGGCCTCGGTCGACCGCTTTACCATAGCGCATCAAACCTGCACCTTCCGCGAGCTGTTGGACGGCGACGCCACCACCGAGCAGCTCGTCGTCACCTTCCTGGCCATGCTCGAACTCGCCAAGCGCGGCTCGCTCATGCTGAGCCAGGACGAGATCTTTGGAACCATCTGCATCAACCGAGTCGAGGGGGCCGAGGCATACGTGCCCGGCGAGGGCCCCGAGCTCACCGAATAGGAGCGGCAACCATGTCAACCCTTTCCACGCTGGAGGCCAACAGCCTCAAAGGAGCCCTCGAGGCGCTGCTGCTGGTGTCGAGCGACCCCGTGAGCGCACCCGCCCTGGCAGGTGCGCTGGATATCGCCCCCGGCGAGTGCGCGTCGCTTTTGGCCGAGCTCAAAGTTGAGTATGAGGAGGCCAACCGCGGCTTTCAGCTGCGCGAAGTCGCCGGTGGCTGGCGCCTGTTCACGCACCCCGCCTACCACGATGTGGTCGAGGCCTATGTGCTGAGCTGGGACACGCAAAAACTGTCGCAGGCGGCGCTCGAGACCCTGGCCGTTATCGCCTACCACCAGCCCGTCACGCGCGAGGTGGTCAAGGGCATCCGCGGTGTCAACTCCGACGGCGTTATTGCGTCGCTCGTGGACAAGGGCCTGGTGCGCGAGTTCGGCCGCGACCCCGAGCGCGGTCAGGCCATCATCTACGGCACGACCAACGCCTTCTTGGAAAAATTCGGTCTGCGCTCCACCCGCGACCTGCCCGATCTAGAGCAGTTTGCCCCCGACGAGCAGTCGCGCCAGTTTATACGCGAGCGCCTGAGCGGCCGCAGCATTCAGTCCACGCTCGAGGAGCAGGCCGAGGACCTGGACGAAGAACGTGAGCTGCTCGATACCGATATTGATGATGTCGAGGCAGTCGGCGGCGAGGAAACGCTGTCCACCGACGACACTGCGGAGGATACGCATGACGAAGACTAACGAGACAGGGGAGATGCGCACCGGCGCTGCGGCGCCCAACGCGGATGTGCACAAGTCCGACGCCCAGCCCGTCTATCCGCACACCATGCGCCTGCAGCGCTTTTTGGCGCGCGCAGGCGTGGCGAGCCGCCGCGGGTCGGAGGACCTGATGACCGCCGGTCGCGTGACCGTCAACGGCGAGGTCGCGACCGAGTTGGGCACCAAGGTCGATGTCGACCGCGATCATATCGAGGTCGACGGCATGCCCGTTAAGCTCGACCAGGGCGCCGTGTACCTGATGCTCTACAAGCCGACCGGCTATCTCACCACCATGAGCGACCCGCAGGAGCGTCCCTGTGTGGCGGACCTGGTTCCCCGCGACCGATTTCCGGGCCTGTTCCCGGTGGGCCGCCTGGACCGCGACACCACGGGCCTTTTGCTCTTTACCACCGACGGCGACCTGTCGCAGGACCTGCTGCACCCGAGCAAACACGTCTACAAGACCTACCAGGCACTCGTGGACGGCGAACTGTCCGACCGCGACCTCACGCCGCTGCGTCGTGGCATCGAGCTCGACGACGGCCTATGCCAGCCGGCAATCTGCCGCGTCATCACCGCTCGCGAAGCCGAGGCCGTGGCTCCGCAGGGCGTCAAGCCCGGCACCACCGCCGTGGAGGTCATCATCCGCGAGGGTCGTAAGAACCAGGTCAAGCGCATGCTGGGCAAGATCCACCACCCGGTGATCCGCCTGCATCGCAGCAACTTTGCCGGCCTGGAGCTCAAGGATGTGGCCAAGGGCTCGTGGCGCGAGCTCACCGACCGCGAGGTGCAAATCCTCAAGGCCGGCGGCATCCCGCCTAAGCAGGCCAGCTCCAAGCGCGACAGCGGCAAGCCCCAGGGCACGCCCGCGGCACGCACGCGTCACCACGGCAGCCACGGCTCCGCGCCCAAGCGCAACACCTACCGCGAGCGCTACACCGGCTAGGCAGACCGCCAAGCCGCAGCGCCCGCGTCCCATACCAGCACGTCAACCACCGAAAGGAAGCATTGCATGATCGTCGCCATCGACGGCCCCGCCGGTTCCGGCAAGTCCACCATCGCCAAGGAGATCGCCCGCCAGCTGGGCTTTAACAAGCTCGATACGGGCGCCATGTATCGCGCCGTCACCTTCGCCGCGCTCGACCGCGGCATCGACCTGGACGACGAGGCTGCCATCGACGCCCTCGCCGAGCAGATCGAAATCCGCTTTACCAACGGCACCGGCGAGGACACACGTCTGACCATTGATGGCCAGGACGCCTCGGCTGCCATCCGCACCCCGCAGGTCGACGCCAACGTGTCCAAGGTCTCGGCCTACCCGGGCGTGCGCGCGGCCATGCTCGTCCATCAGCGCCGCGCCGCCGAGGATCGCGACATCGTGGCCGAGGGTCGCGACATCGGAACCGTCGTGTTCCCCAACGCGCAGGTCAAGGTGTTCCTGACCGCCGACCCGCGCGAGCGCGCCCGTCGCCGCGTGCTGCAGCGCCACCAAAACGACGCCCAGCCGCTCACCAGCGAGCAGCTCGAGGCCGAAGTCGACGAGACCCTCGATGCCCTCAAGCAGCGCGACAAGCTCGACAGCAGCCGCGAGGTGGCGCCGCTCGTGCCCGCCGAGGACGCCGTGCACGTCGACTCCACCGCACACACCATAGACGAGGTCGTCCACATTATCGAGGACCTCATCAACCAAAGGAGGTAGCCCATGCGCCTGTTTAAGCAGACGCCCGAGGATTACTACAACGCCCCTTATGCCGAGTTCCCCGTGCTCATCCGCGGCACCGTCTTCGTGGTCATGGCAATCCTTTGGGCCTTCTCCAAGCTCATGTGGCGCTGGAAGGTAGAGGACGCCGATCTGCTGTTTGAGCGCCAGGAAGGCCGCGGCAGCGTGGTCATCTGCAACCACACCTCGATGGCCGAGCTTTTGGCTGTAGAGACGGCGCTGTTCTTTGGCGGCCGCCGCATTCGCCCCATTTTTAAGTCCGAGTTTGCCAAGAGCAAGATCGTACGCTGGGCCTTTAGCCGCGTTGGTGGCATCCCCGTGGAGCGTGGTACTGCCGATATGAAGTGCCTGCGTGCCGCCCAGCATGCGCTGCAGCGCGGCGAGGACGTCCTGATCTTCCCCGAGGGCACGCGCATCCGCTCGCGCGAGATCAAACCCGAGGTCCACGGCGGCTTTGCGCTCATCGCCCAGATGGGCAAGGCACCCGTGAACCCGCTCGCCATCTGTGGCTGGTCCGACATCACGCCTGCGGGCAAAAAGATCATGCGCCCCAAGAAGTGCTGGATCCGCGCCGGCAAGGCCATCTCGCTTTCCGACGCGCCAGCCGGGCTTAAGCGCACGGAGCGTCTGGCCTGGTTTGAGTCCGAGGCCATGAACCGCGTCTACGCCATGCGAGACGAGCTGTGCGCCGAGCATCCGGGCAGGTTCTAGCCATGGACGAGAACGTTATGGGCACCACCGCGACCGCGTCCGACCAGGGCGGCGCGCCCACCATCGAGATCGCAGCCCATGCCGGCACCTGCTACGGCGTGCAGCGCGCGCTCGACATGGCACTGGCCGCCGCGCCGCAGGCAGGGGAGAGCGCTCAGGTCCACACCCTGGGCCCGCTCATCCATAACCCCATCGTCGTGCGCGAGCTCGCCGAGGCCGGCATTGGCTTGGCCGAGACCCTGAACGACGCGGCATCGGGCACCGTAATCATCCGCGCCCACGGCGTGGTGCCGCAGGTGATCGAGGCGGCTCACGATCGCGGTCTTACCGTGGTCGACGCCACCTGCCCCTACGTGAAAAAGGTCCACATGGCGGCGGAACGCCTGGTACGAGAGGGCTATCACGTGGTGGTCGTGGGCGAGCCGGGCCACCCCGAAGTCGAGGGCATCCTGGGCCACGCCGGCGATGATGCGCAGGTCGTAAGCTGTGCCGCCGATGCGGACGCGCTGCCGCTCAAGGGCAAGGTGGGCCTCGTTGTACAGACTACCCAGACCGCACAGAACCTCGCCGACGTCGTAGCTGCCATCACCCCGCGTGTGCAGGAACTGCGCGTGATCAACACCATCTGCGCCGCCACGAGCGAGCGCCAGCAGGCCGCCGCCGCACTTGCCAACCGCTGCGACTGCATGGTCGTCGTGGGCGGCAAAAACTCCGGCAACACCCGCCGCCTGGCGCAGATCTGCGCAGACGCCTGCGAGCACACGCATCATATCGAGGAGGCAAGCGAGCTCGAGGCCGCATGGTTTGCCGGCGCGCGCCACATCGGTATCACCGCCGGCGCTTCCACACCGCAAGAACACATCGAACGCGCCGTCGCGCGCATCAAGGAGCTTTGCCGCTAATCATGGACCAGACCGTACCCGCATACGCCGCCGAGGTGGCCGATTACGGGCGCAGCCGCGACCCCGAGCCGGGTGAGGGCGCGCTCGTTAAGAACGTGCGTCCCGAATCGCCCGCATGGGATGTGGGTATCGAGCCGGGCATGCGCGTGCTCACGGTCAACGGTGAGCAGCTTACCGACATGATTGTGTGGCTCTGGGAGGCCGACGATGATACCGTCGACCTCGAGGTTTTCGACCCGCGCGACAACACCGTCACCCCCGTCGAGCTCGACCGCTTCCCGGGAGAGGACTGGGGCCTTGAGTTCGATGGCCCCATCTTCGATGGCATGCGCACCTGCGTGAACGCCTGCGTGTTCTGCTTTATGACGATGCTCCCCAAGGGCGGCCGCTCAACGCTCTATATTCGCGATGACGACTACCGCCTGAGCTTTTTGCAGGGCAACTTCGTCACGCTCACGAACCTCACCGACGAGGACGTGCAAAACGTCATCCAACGCAACATGAGCCCTATGAACGTGTCGGTCCATGCCGTGAGCCCCGACGTCCGCCGTCGTATGATGGGCCGCAACGCCCAGCGCGGCATGGACGTACTCGAGGCCATCATGGCCGCCGGCATCGAGATCCACGCGCAGATTGTGTTGTGCCCCGGCATGAACGACGGCGAGGAGCTGGAAAAGACCCTGCGCTTTTGCGAGGAGCACGAGCAAATTACAAGCCTGGGCATTGTGCCGCTCGGTTTTACCAAGCACCAAAACCGCTTTAGCTGGTCCTACAGCGACAAACCCGAGCTCGCGCGCGAGACCATTGCCATGATCAGGCCCTTCCAGGACCGTGCCTTCGAGCGCTTTGGCCGCCACACCTTCCAAATGAGCGACGAGTTCTACCTGGATGCCGGCATCGAGCCTCCCGAGGCCGACTTTTACGACGGCTACCCGCAGTACTACGACGGCATCGGCATGATCCGCTCCTATCTGGACGAGACCGACAACGTGCTCGCCGCCGACGCCGAGCGCCTGCGCCGCGTTCGCGAGGCAATCGCCGCCCGTGGCCAGCGTCTGCAGTGCCTCTCGGGCGCCAGCGCGCGTGATACGGTGGCGCGTTTTGTGGAATCGCCGCACGGCCTTGCCGGTACCGTCACGGACATCAAGAACCGCTACTTTGGCGGCAACGTGGACGTGACCGGCCTCATCGTCGCGTGTGACATTCTGGAGCAGCTGCCCCAAGATCTGTCGGGGGTTATGCTCTTTGTGCCTAAGCTCATGTTCAACGCTGACGGCATGACGCTTGACGAGTATCATCGTGACGATTTACTCGCAAGCCTTACCGGTCGCGGCGCCGAGGTTCATGTGGTGTCGACCATGCCGCATGAGCTGCTCGATACCCTGGAGCACATCCTTGGCATAACGCCCGCCAATTCAACTATTCCCGCTGACCCTACCCATTAAAGGAGAGCAGATGAAACCTATCGTCGCCGTCGTCGGACGCCCCAACGTGGGCAAGTCCACGCTCGTTAACCGCCTGGCCCAGACCTCGGACGCCATCGTCCATGAGTCCCGCGGCGTCACGCGCGACCGCTCGTATCACACGGCCGATTGGAACGGCCGCGAGTTCACCATCGTCGACACGGGTGGTATCGAGCCGCTCAAGAGCGACGACGTCTTTGCCACGTCCATCCGCGACCAGGCACTTGCCGCCGCCGAGGAAGCCGCCGTCATCCTGTTTGTGGTCGACGGCCGCACCGGCGTCACTGAGGAGGACGAATCAGTCGCTCGCATGCTCAAGCGCTGCGACAAGCCGGTCTTTTTGCTGGTGAACAAGCTCGACAACCCCGATCGCGAGAATGACAACATCTGGGAGTTCTATTCGCTCGGCATCGGTGAGCCCACGCCGCTCTCGGCCCTGCACGGCCATGGCACGGGCGACCTGCTCGACGACATCGTGGCCCTGTTGCCCGAGGAGGAGGACGAGATCGCCGACGAGTTCCCCGATGCGCTGAACGTGGCCATCATCGGCCGCCCCAACGCCGGTAAGTCCTCGCTGTTCAACCGCATCCTGGGCGCCGACCGCTCCATCGTGTCCAACATCGCCGGCACCACGCGCGATGCCATCGATACCGTCGTCGAGCGCGACGGCAAGCACTACCGCATGGTCGACACCGCGGGTATTCGCAAGAAAAGCACCGTGTACGAGAACATCGAGTACTACTCCATGGTCCGCGGCCTGCGCGCCATCGACCGTGCCGACGTGGCGCTGCTCGTCGTCGACGCCTCCGTGGGCGTCACCGAGCAGGACCAGAAGGTCATGGGTTTGGCCATCGAGCGCGGCTGCGCCATCGTGGTGCTGCTCAACAAGTGGGACCTGCTCGACGACGATCGCAAACGCGAGGCCTGCATGGAGACCATCGACCGCCGTCTGGGCGTTATGGCTCCCTGGGCCCAGTACCTACGCATCTCGGCCCTGACCGGCCGCAGCGTCGAGAAGATCTGGGCAATGGTAGACGCCGCCGAAAAGACGCGCTCGCAAAAGATCAGCACCTCGCGCCTCAACACGTTCCTCACCGACCTGCGTGAGTTCGGTCATACCGTGGTGGACGGCAAGCGCCGCCTGCGCATGCACTACGTGACCCAGACGGGCGTCAACCCGCCGACGTTCACGTTCTTCGTCAACCACAGCGACTTGGTCAACGACACCTACCAGCGCTATGTGGAGAACCGCATGCGCTCGACCTTCGACTTTGCCGGCACGCCCATTCGACTCTTCTTTAGGAAGAAGGAGCAAAAGGATGCATAATCCGATTCTGCTGACCGCCATCTGCGCCGTGGTCTCGTTCTTTATCGGAGCGATTCCGTTTGGCCTGATCTTGGGCCGCGTGTTCAACCACACGGACATTCGCAAGGCGGGCTCCGGCAACATCGGCACCACCAACGCGCTGCGCGTGGCCGGCCCCAAGGTGGCCGCGCTCACGCTGCTGCTCGACTGCCTTAAGGGCGCCATCTGCGTTGTCATCGCCCGTCCGCTCATCGCGAGCGTGGGCTATGGATTTCCGCCGAACATCATGGCGCCCGGAGCCCCCGGCGACTGGATGCTCGGCGTCATCTGCCTGGCAGCGGTGTGGGGCCACATCTTCTCGCCCTACCTCAATTTCCATGGCGGCAAGGGAATCGCAGTTGGCCTGGGCGTCATCCTCGCCTGGTATTGGCCAATTGGCCTGTCGCTGCTGGGCATGTTTATCGTGGCCGTCGCCATCACCAAGTTTGTGTCGGTGGGCTCGCTTGCCGCGGCCATCGGTCTTCCCATCGCTGCTTGCGCGGTCTTTCCGTACAGCAGCCTGGGCCTCAAGTTCTGCATGGCGATAATCGGCATCACCGTGGTGTGGGCCCATCGCGCGAACATCAAAAAGCTCATGACCGGTAAGGAGTCCAAGCTCTCGTTTACCAAGCGCGTCACCGAGCCCGACGATAAGTAGGAGAGAGTCATGAATGTTGCGCTGATTGGCTCTGGCTCGTGGGGAACCGCCGTCGCCGGCCTTGCCGCCGCGCGAGCCGTGCGCGTAACCATGTGGGCCCATAGCGAGCAGACGGCCGCCGGCATTAACGGTGAGCACCGCAACCCCCGCTACCTTGTGGGCTACGAGCTGCCGGACAACGTGGTAGCAACGACCGAGCTCGCCCAGGCGCTCGACGGTGCCGATGCGATCATCTTTGCCGTGCCCTCCACGCACTTGCGCGACGTGTGCCATCGGGCAGCGCCCTTTATCGCCGCCGATACCCCGGTGCTCTGCCTCACCAAGGGCATTGAGCCCGAGTCCGGCCTGCTCATGAGCGAGGTCATCGCCAGCGAGATCGGCAACGAGGCGCGCGTGGCGGCGCTCTCGGGTCCCAACCATGCCGAGGAGATCTGCCGCGGCGGTCTTTCTGCCGCCGTCATCGCCAGCAAAGATCCGCAGATAGGGGAGACCTTTAAGGACCTGCTCCTATCCACGGCCTTCCGTATTTATCTGTCGCAAGACATGACCGGTGTCGAGGTCTGCGGCGCCATGAAAAATGTCATCGCCATCGTATGCGGCATCTCCGCCGGTACCGGTGCGGGCGACAACACGCTTGCCCTCATCATGACGCGCGGCCTGGCAGAGATCAGCCGTCTGGTGCACGCCCGCGGCGGTCAAGCTATGACCTGCATGGGACTTGCCGGCATGGGCGACCTCATTGCCACCTGCACCTCGGAGCACTCGCGCAACCGCACCTTTGGCTACGAGTTTGCCCACGGCGTGTCGCTCGACGAGTATCAGACGCGCACGCATATGGTGGTCGAGGGCGCCGTCGCGGCCCGCAGCGTCAGCGAGCTTGCCCGTTCGCTGGGCGTAGACATTCCGCTCACCTTTGCCGTGGAGCAAACGCTCTACAACGGTGTTACTTTGGATAGGGCGCTCGAGATTCTTACCGATCGCGTCCCTTCTCAAGAGTTCTACGGACTCACCGACTAGCGCAGAAAGGCTACTACCATGGGTTCCATCAAAATCGCTCCGTCCGTCCTTTCGGCCGACATGGCCAACCTCAAGGGCGAGCTCGACAAGATCGCCGGTGCCGACTACGTACACTTTGACGTTATGGACGGTCACTTTACCGGCAACCTCACCTTTGGCGTTGACATCCTTAAGGCCGTCAAGCGCTCCACCGATGTACCGGTCGACGCGCACCTCATGGTGTCGAACCCCGACGAGACGGTCGATTGGTATGCCGACGCCGGTGCCGACATGATCACCGTGCACTACGAGGCTTCCACGCACCTGCACCGCACGCTCACGCATCTGCAGCAGCGCGGCGTCAAGGCCGGCGTGGTGCTCAACCCCGCCACCCCCGTGTGCGTGCTCGAGAGCATCATCGACGTTGTCGACATGGTGCTGCTGATGAGCGTGAACCCTGGCTTTGGCGGCCAGAGCTTTATCCCTGGTACAATCGCCAAACTGCACGAGCTTACGGCCATGTGCGAGCGACATGGCGTGTCGCCCATGATCGAGGTCGACGGCGGCATCTCTTCCAAAAACATCGCCGAGGTCGTCAAGGCCGGCGCAAATGTCCTGGTGGCCGGTTCCGCCGTATTTAAGTCCGAAGATCCCGCCGCCGAGGTTGCGCTGCTGCAGAAGCTGGGCAACGAGGCTGCACAGGAGGCATAAACCCTTATGACCGCAGGTCAAAACCGCATACCCGTGAATCTTGACTATGCCGCCTCGACGCCCATGCGCGCCGAGGCGCTCCTTGCGCAGCGCGAGTACGACGACAGCGAGCTTGCCGGCGTCAACCCCAACTCGCTGCACTCGCTCGGCCGCAAGGCTGCCGCGCGTCTGGAGGTTGCACGTCGCGAGATCGCCCGCAGCTTTGGCGCGCGCGTTCGCCCGTCTGAGATTGTTCTGACCAACGGCGGCACCGAAGCCAACCAGCTGGCGCTACTCGGTCTTGCCGAGGGTGCACGTCAGCGCGACCGTAAGCGTAACCGCGTGATCGTATCTGCCATCGAGCACGATTCGATTCTGGACAACCTGCCGCTGCTGCGTGCCGCAGGCTTTAGAGTCGACCTGGTGCAGCCCTGCCGCATGGGCTACATTGAGCCTGCCACGCTTGTCGAGCTACTAGGCGACGACGTGGCGCTCGTGAGCATCATGGTTGCCAACAACGAGACCGGCGTGGTGCAGCCCATCCGCGAGCTTGCCGCGGCCGCGCATACCGTGGGCGCCCTGTTCCACACCGATGCCATCCAGGGGTATCTGCATATTCCGCTCGATGTTACCGAGCTGGGAGTTGACGCCATGACCGTTGCTGCGCACAAGATCGGTGGCCCCGTGGCATCCGGCGCGCTCTACCTTAAGAACCGCACGCCGCTGCGCCCGCGCATCTTTGGCGGCGGACAGGAAGCCGGACGTCGCGCCGGCACGCAGGATCTGCGCACGCAGCTCGCCTTTGCCGCTGCCGCCCGCACGCTGACGCTCCATGTGGCCGAGGAGCGCGAGAAGCTGCAAGCCCTTTCCGACAAGCTCTACGCCAAGCTTACGGCCCATCCGCGCATTCACGCCACCATGGGCGACTATGCGCATGCCGACCGTCTGCCCGGCATGGTATCGATCTACATTGACGGCATGGACTCCGAGGAGCTCATCATCAAGCTCGACGCCGCCGGCTTTGAGGTATCGGCCGGTTCTGCCTGCTCGAGCGGCAGCATGGACCCGAGCCATGTTCTCAGCGCCATGGGCATTGGTCGCGAGCAGGCATTGGGCGCTCTTCGCATCTCGTTCGATGACCGCGTGAATCCGGACGATCTGGACGAGTTTGCCCAGACGCTGCTCTCGATCGTAGGCGCCGCATGATCGTCGCCGAGCTTGAGCGCGCGCTGCTGGCACGCTATCCCAAGACTGATGCCGAGAGTTGGGACCATGTTGGGCTATCTGTGGGAGATCCGGCCGCGGAGATTACCGGCGTTGTCTGCGCGCTCGATGCGACCGAAGCCAATGTGCACCGCGCCCAGGAGGCCGGCGCCAACGTGCTGCTGACGCATCATCCCATCTATATCAAGGCGCCCGAGGCGTTTTGTCCGGCGGATGCCGCACGCCCCCAATGCAGCGCGGCGCTCTACGAGGCAGCGCGTTGCGGCGTGAGCATCATATCGCTCCACACCAACCTGGACCGCTCGCACGAAGCCCGTGTCTGCCTGAGCAAGCTGCTGGGTGCCGCACCCGTGAGCTCACTGGAGCACGTGGACGACCCCGAGGCCACCGGCCTGGGCGCGCTTGCAACGCTCAACGACCCGTGCACACTGCGCGATCTTGCTACCCGTGCTGCCACGGCCTTCGGCAGCGACCCGCGTGTGTGGGGCGAAGCCGAGCACGCATGCCGTACCGTCGCTATTTTGGGCGGCTCCGTGGGCGACTTTGGAGAGCTCGCCATCGACGCGGGCGCAGATGTCATCGTAACCGGCGAGGCGGGCTACCACGTGGCGCAAGACCTTGCCTTGCGCGGGCTGCCGGTGATTTTGCTCGGCCACGACCGCTCCGAAGAGCCGTTCGTTGATATATTGATGAACTCAGCAGTTGACGCCGGGGTCGACCCCCGTCATGCGATTAAAATACTGAACCCTTGCCAATGGTGGACTGTGACAAAAGGAGAGAACTTATGAGCGCCGGCGCTACGCTACTCAAGCTGCAACAGATCGATTTGGAGCTCGCCCGCAACAAGAGCGAACTTGCCAATATGCCGGAGCTCAAGGAGCTCGCTTCCAAGCGCAAGACTTATGTGAAGCTCAAGTCCGAGATGACCAAGCTCTACGCCCAGCGCAAGGACCTGGACATTGAGCTCGACGATCTCAACACCACCGAGATACAGACCAACAACGCCATCGAGGCCGCCAAGAAGCGCCACGTCGACGGCTCCGACTACCGCGAGGTTCAGGACCTAGAGAATGAACTCGCCACCCTGGCCAAGCGTCTGGACAAGATTGAGCACACCCGCAAGGACGTCGTTGTCGCCCACAAAGAGGCACTCGACCGCGAGACCCGTGCGCAGGCAATCATCGCCAAGTTCGAGGAGGGCGTGAAGGCCGATACCAAGGCCGCCCGCGCCAAGGCTGCCGACCTGCAAGCTCAGATCGAAGCCGCCACGAAGGAGCGCACCGCTCTTGCCGCCACGCTGCCGACCGAAGTACTCACCGACTACGAGCGTCTGCTCAAGCAGTTCCGCGGCCTGGCCGTCGAGACCATCCAGGGCAACATCCCCACGGTCTGCCACACCGCGCTGCAGGCATCGTCCATGAGCGACCTCAACCACGACGGTAGCGAGATTACGCACTGCCCGTACTGCCACCGCCTCCTGGTGCTCCTGAGCAAGGAAGCTTAAACGATGGCGGCACCCACCAATTCAATGCAACTTGAGGGAAAAACGATCCTGCTGGGCATTACCGGCGGGATCGCCGCCTATAAGTCGTGCAATATCGTGCGCCTGCTGCAAAAGCGCGGCGCGCACGTCAAGGTCGTTATGAGCGAGCATGCCACCGAGTTTGTGGGCCCGCTCACCTTTCGTGCACTCACCAACGAGCCGGTCGCCGTGGGCCTATTCGACGATCCCTCCGACCCCATCCACCACATTTCGCTGGCGCAGGAGCCCGATCTGGTGGTCGTGGCGCCCGCGACGGCCAATATCATCGCCAAGATGGCCAACGGCATCGCCGACGACCTCATCTCCACCACGCTGCTTGCGACGCCGCGACCCATCGTGATCGCGCCGGCCATGAACAACGGCATGTGGAAAGCGCCGGCGACGCAGGCCAACATGGCCACGCTGCGCGAGCGCGGTGTCCATGTGGTGGGTCCGGGCAGCGGCTACCTTGCCTGCGGCGACGTGGACACGGGACGCATGAGCGAGCCCGAGGACATCGTCGAGGCTGTCTGTGAGGTGCTCAACCCCGCGCCTCAGGACCTGGCGGGCAAGCGCATCGTCATCACCGCCGGCCCCACGCACGAACCGATCGACCCGGTGCGTTTCATCGGTAACCGGTCGTCGGGCAAGATGGGCGTCGCCCTGGCAGGGGAGGCCGCACGCCGCGGTGCCGAGGTCACGCTCGTGCTGGGACCGACATCGCTCGATGTTCCCCGCGGCGTGGCGTGCGTACGCGTGCAGACCGCCGCAGAGATGCTGCAGGCGGCGCTGAGCGCCTTCCAGACGGCCGATGCGGCAATTTGTGCGGCTGCCGTCGCCGACTACACCCCGGCGGCCCCTGCGGACCACAAACTCAAAAAAGCCAACGAACACCTGGATCGTATCGACCTTGTCGAGACGATCGATATTTTGGCCGAGCTCTCGCGCCAGAAGGACGAACGATGCGTGATCGGGTTTGCGGCCGAGACCGATAACGTTGTCGAGTACGCCGAGCGCAAATTGGCCCGCAAGGGTTGCGACGCCATTATCGCTAACGATGTCTCGCGCGCCGATTCGGGCTTTGGAACCGACACTAACAAGGCCTGGATTGTGAGCACAACGGGCACGCAAGAACTTCCCGTGCTAACAAAACCCCAGCTCGCAAATACAATTTTGGACTTGCTTCAAAATTTGTAAAAAAGTTCTTGCACAAGTCTAAAGTTTCGGGTTAATATACTCCCTGTTGCGAGCGAGAGCAGAGCAACAAACAAAAGCTTCGGGACGTGGCGCAGCTTGGTAGCGCACTTGACTGGGGGTCAAGGGGTCGCTGGTTCGAATCCAGTCGTCCCGACCAGAAGTTTGCAGGTCAGGCACCTAGTGCCTGACTTTTTTGTTTTAAGCAATTGCTTAATTTTGATTAAGCAACAGGGTGCCAATAATCTACCTACGCGATAATCGCCTTTTGCGGCTACTTGCGCGTTTTGCACACGCTTGAGCCGATTTATTAACGCGATTTGAATCTACA
The DNA here is from genome assembly GCF_005845035.1 of Collinsella aerofaciens. Classification (GTDB taxonomy): domain Bacteria; phylum Actinomycetota; class Coriobacteriia; order Coriobacteriales; family Coriobacteriaceae; genus Collinsella; species Collinsella aerofaciens_I. Next base: position 49,789 of record NZ_SPFO01000014.1, read on the forward strand.
TACGCGTAGCTGGTATACAGCCGAGTACAGGCTGTATTTATCGCGGCGATTTACACAGATATAGCGACTGTAACGAACAAGCGTGTCGCTGTATTTATTCCAGCAGTTCACTTGATCGGTGGACAAGTGGGCGATTGCAACGATATGCCAAACGGGATAGTCTCTATACGAGAACGCAGCAGAGGCAATGGGGGAGGAGTGCGGCAGGCGCCCTGAGAGCCGCTGTATGACCCCATTTCTCCTCAACTCGATAACCTGTGCTATGAACCTCAAACCCCTTCGTTCTGCTGCTAAAAGAAAGGCCCGCGCAGGATAGCGCGGGCCTTTATCCATATGTCAGCTTATAGGACAAACTGTCTAGAAACACCAAGCGGGAAACACGAAGTCGGTTGCCGTGTAGCCGTGGTTGCTCCAGTCACCGTTGCTATGGACATAGCGGAAGTACTGGGAGCCATCCAGACATACGGAGCGAGTCCAGTGGCTAGAGCCGGACGAAGCCCCGGAAAATTTTTCCTGCGTCACGCCCTTGAAGGCGTAATGCTCGTACTGGGAGCCGTCGGACTGGAGGTGCCCATTGGCCTGGAGGTTTCCGTAGACCTCGGTCGTCGAGAGCAGGAAGACCTTGTCGGTCGTGGCCGTCACGGTGCCGGGGTATGTGTCCAACTTGTTGTCGGTCATTTTCGTGACGGCTTTCGCCCTAGATTGGATCTCAGCCGGCAGGAGCGCCCAGAGGTCGCCGGAGTTGAGGCGGCCGCGCAGCTCGGACTGCTCCCATCCGCCGAAATTGTAATATGAGTCACTCATGCGCTGCTTGCCCATTGCGCCGTTGGTCGCCTCAAATGTGAGTCCCGCCTTGCCGGTGCCGTCCGCGAGGTCGTCGTGGTTGATGCCGACGATGCGGTACTCGAGCGTCTCGCCATTGGTCAACTTGACGGAGAATTTCGTCCCCGCATCCATCGCTGCCTTCGCCTTGGCGTATGCGGGAGAAGCCGTGCCATCCTTGGCGATGTCCTCGGCCACGGCCTTCTGCTCCTCGAGCGTCCAGTCCTTCGCGTCCTTGGCGACGGCCGCTTGGACGGTCGCGGAATCGGCCCCGGCGGAACCGCCGCCGGACGCTCCTCCGCTCTCGACGCCGCCGGTCGTCCCGCTGTTCACCGTGTTGCCGACCAGGTTGAACTGGTTGCGGATGTCACCGGCCACGCCGGGTCCCGCGAACACGATCACCAGGCCGATAACCGCGATGATCAGGACGTACTCGATGATTGACTGTCCTCGGAGAAGAGTACCTCTAGGAGATACCCCCCCCCCGAAGGTTAATTGCCGCTGCATGCATATGCGGCTCCCTTCGCTCAGGGTTAACAGATACATCGCCGAGCGTAGGGCTATTCCAAGTATTTGCACTGGTCTTGCCGCAGCGGCAACGGAGCTCGTGGGGGAGTGCAGTAGACGCTCTGAGAGCCGCTGTAGGGCCCCATTTCCCCTCAATTCGATTACCTGCGCCACGTGCCTCAAACCGTTCGCTCGGTTGCCAAAAGAAAAGCCCGCGCGGAATCGTGCGGGCTTTTCACTAACCATGCTAGAAGACAGGCTAGAAACGCCAAGCGGGGCAGACGCATAACGAATCCGATGCATACATGCTATACGAGGCGTGGCCGGAGCCACTCCAAACAGAGCTAAAGGTACTTTCACTGTTGATTTAGACCGTACGCTCCCACCAAGAAACGCCGATGTTCAGGCAATCGTTGGTCGTCCCGCTGCCAGACACCTTGTCTTTAAAGGCCTCGTACTGGAAGCCCTCAGAGAAAGTCCATGGATAGTGAGTGCCTCAGCCATAGGATTGCGGCACGATCTCATAGCAGCTGAGCAGAAATAACCTATCGCTTGTTGCGGTGACATTCCTACCGGTGTAGTCACCATTGATGTTGTTTGTGAGCTTCGTCACAGGCTTCACTTTGGACTTGAACTCGGAGGGCATTAGATTCCAAATCTCGCCGGAATTCATTTTCCGGCGCAAGTCGGACTTCTCCCAGCCGCCTTCGTTCATTTTCGTTGCGTTCATTTGAGACCGAATGCCTGTTGATGTCGTAAGAAATGTCAGTCCAGCCTTACCAGACCCGTCCGCCAAGTCATCATGGTTGATCCCGATGATTCGGTACTTGAGCGTCTGTCCGTCGGTGAGCTTCATCGAGAACTTCGTCCCTGCATCCATTGCGGCCTTAGCTTTCGCGTAGGCGGGCGACGCCTCGCCCTTCGCGGCGATGTCCTCGGCCACGGCCTTCTGCTCATCCAGCGTCCAGTCCTTCGCGTCCTTGGCGATAGCCGCCTGGACGGTCGCGGAACCGGCCCCGGCGGAACCGCCGCCGGACGCTCCTCCGCCCTCTACGCCGCCGGCCGTCCCGCTGTTCACCGTGTTGCCGACCAGGTTGAACCGGTTGCGGATGGCACCGGCCACGCCGGGTCCCGCGAACACGATCACCAGGCCGATAACCGCGATGATCAGGACGTACTCGATGATTGACTGTCCTCGGAGG
>NZ_SPFO01000014.1:52418-55963 GCF_005845035.1 Collinsella aerofaciens
CCGGGTCCCGCGAACACGATCACCAGGCCGATAACCGCGATGATCAGGACGTACTCGATGATTGACTGTCCTCGGAGGCGGGTACTCCTAGGAGATACCCCCCCCCGAAGGTTAACTGCCGCTGCATGCATTTGCGACACTCCCTTCGCTCAGGGTTTGTAGATACATTGCCGAGCGTAGGGCTATTCCATAATTCTGCTCCGGTCTTGCCGCAGCGGCAACCGCACCGATGATCAACAATCGTGATTACGCTATTATAGAACACGCGTTCGTTATTGATTCGAGAGGGGTGCCGTCGTGGGGGAGAGCGATAAGTCGATACGTTTGGTCACGGCCCTCGTCGAGTGCCGCCCCGACGGCGAGTACGCCCCGTGGGGCATCAAATGGTACGACGGCACCGTCTACCCGTTCGACCGCATCGAGTCCTACAGCTCCCGTTCGTGGGCGCTCGGCAGGAACAAGCGGTCCGAGTCCTGGCGCGTGATCGTCGGGGACGGTACGTGCCGCGACATCTGCCATTACCAAAACAGCTGGTATGTCGTTCACGACCCAGACGATGACACCCCAGCGGCAAGCGCACCGCAAAAATAGCCAAAACGCCCATTCGAAACCAAACGCCCAGGTAAACGGCTTAACACAATCGCGAATACGACCCCAAAAAGACCTACTTGGATACCCGCTAGGGGCACCTGTTTTCAGGCACCTTAAATCGCCTCTCGTTGCCTCGTTTTTTCGGCTACTCAGTAAAAAATAGGGGAGTACGCCAGTACTCCCCCTAAATCGTTTATATCCCGGTTGCTGCCTGCCAGTCTGCCCTCTCAAGCCTAGGCTTGAGCGCGGGGGGGGCTTAGGCCCCTAGTCTTGAACGTACTTGAGGTCAAGCTCTCCAGGCGCGTCCACGTACACCGCGCCGAACGTCAGGTTTACCAGCCGGGGCTGAGCTCCATAAGAGCAAAATCATTCTAGCGCTTACTATCAAGGATATCCGTCGTAGTGGCGGCTATCCGGCAAACGATCGTACTCTCGTGGTCCCGTTTCGAGTAATTCTTTGGCACGGTCAGGAGCATAGCGAACGGTTTCCGCTGTTCCGCTCATGTACATGGACGATGAATGAACTTCGATAGCAAACGCAATTTGGTTTTTGAAATATGGACGAATTCCTTGTCAGGAGGGTAGAATGATGCCGACGGCAGCCCAAGTTGTAGAGAGCTGGGCAGAGCCGTTGCTTAATGAAGTTGGGTCATCGTCCTTAGCGACGGTGGCCTTTCTTTTTAGGCTTCGAGCCCTGCTTGAGTGCCTTGGAAAGGCCGACAAGGGCCGTGAGGAGCGAGACCATAGCGGTCAGGAGCTTCACGAGCTCGGTGAAATCGGTCATGGGCATCACCTCCCATCAAATGGAGGGCTCTGCCCGGCACGAGGGCTGCCAACAGCAAGGACGATTCTATCAGAGCGGCTGACTCCCGCCCGATATTACCATCCCACTGCGCCTGTGCAAAAAAGAGGGCCGCCAAACAGCGACCCTCCAGCGAAAGTGCATGTTATTTAAGACAGTCAAATTCTTTGAATAACAAATGACTGCTGTATAATTACATAATAAAGTTCACCCGGAAGGAGCGATCGATGAAAAGCAAACGATTTGCCCTGAATGCACTTCTGGTAGTAGCAATATTGACGCTCTTCGTCTTTTCGGACTCATACATGAATCAGCCAAGATTTGGATATGCTTTATACGCTGTGTTTTCCGGCGAAACAACTTACAACACTTACAACACTATTGGCTTCATTGACGCAATCTTTTTCTATGTAGTCGGCCCCTTATCAAGCGAACTGGTCGCTTTCCTTGTCTGCCTCAACCTGAATCAACGAAGCCAAACTCATTCAGCGACTTCGGCCAAACAAGGAATCAATCTCTTCGCAATAACGATAATTCTGCAAATTCTGACAGTGTTGATTATCGCCCTGACCGCAACAAACGTTTTGAAGTATGAGTTCGGATTCATCGCGAGCTGCCTGATGGCAATTGCCGCGGGTATAGCGGTCTCGTATACGACACCGGCAAAGAAGTGGCTCAACTAACAGGGCCTATTTGGAATCCGAATCGTCCATGGAGCCGTCGATGCCGGTTTTGGTGTCGTCGTCCGTATTGGAATCGTCATCCTTGGGGCTTATAGGACAAAATGTGTATATCTCATAATGTATACGTTGCACCATGAGAGAGGGGTCTGTCATGAGCTGGAAACCGAGAAAATGCGTTATCGCCGGTCTCGGGACAACCGGTCCTGGCGGCGGCTTTTTTGCAACCGCAATGACATCGTACCGACTTTTCATTTGCATGTTCTGAAAGGAAGTTGCCATGCTGTCGCAAAATCAATCGAGATACTTGGACACAATCGGCTTTGCCCTGCTCGCATCACTCTTTGCTAGCGACCTTTTGCTGAAACCGCCCAAGGAACTCGTTTTGCTTGCCATAGACTGCATTTCCGCCCTTTACTTTACGGCAACCCTAATCGTCGGACTAAAGGAGAGGAAAAAAGGCGCAGTCGTTGCGTCCGCCGTAGGCGTGATCACAGCCATTGCATCATTCTTTATCTGACACATTGGTGATCTAGGGGCGATATCGTAGGAATACGACCGGGAGAGCCGGGACCAGATTGCCCGGGTTGCCCGGTCGGCTCGCGCGACGGCGCGGCGGTTCCACAGAAAGATCTCCGGACTTCACGCCGTTTCTGATCGCATTGTAGACAGCCATCTCGTCTTCGCAGTCGGCGAGCACGCGGTGTGCGTCGTCGTTTTGGATGTCCAGTAAATCTCGAAGGTCCTCCATGCACCAGCGTCCGAGATCTGGCCATGCGCGTTGCGCGAGCTGATAAGTGTCGATTGCGATGTTGTAGTTAAAGTCCAGGCCAAAGCCGTCCCAGGCAGAACGGTATTGTTTCCTTGATTATCAACTTCATCCGGACACTTCCCGCATTCATCCGCGTGTGTACGGATGAATGCGGGGCTCGATAGCTCGGCGGCCTGATCGGCAGGCCGACGGGAACTCTCACTCCTCGATAAAAGCCGGCACCCGGTTAGTTCTGCGCATCTTGAAATCGCCAGTCTCGTGGGAGACGTAGAGAATGCCGTCCATCCCATCTCGCGATGCATATGAAAGGTGAACAGAACCGCAATCCGCTCCATCATTGTCGAGAAGATCGAACGAATTCGGGTCGCTCGTTGCGGCCAAACGACCACTCAGACAAGAGCCATCGCCATTACAGATTTGCCATTCCATGTCTTCGCCTGCAAGAATCGCCATAGACGGCCTGGTCGCGCCATCGTTGACATACATCCCGTCTATGCCAAACCCATTTTCAGCGCCATCGATGAACGACTGCTCGGACCTATACCTCGCAAATGATGCACATAGCACCATTGCAAGACAAAGTACAAAGCCAACAATCGCTATCTTTGCATAGCTCTTGCCTATCATGTCATTCACCTCCCTCGTATGTATCGAGGTATTCCTGCTTGAGCGTCTGCGAGGACGACTTGATCTTTTCCAC
>NZ_SPFO01000015.1 GCF_005845035.1 Collinsella aerofaciens
TAAAGCCGTTTGTCTCCACCCGCGTAGCGGGTGGTTTAAAGCTGGCCGCTGCGCGGCCAGCAGACTAAAGTCTTGAATAAAAAGGGCGCCCTGGTTTCCCAGAGCGCCCTTCTTAGAACAAGATTGTTGCGTTGCAGCAAATGCTACTCGGCAGCAGCCTCAGTCTCGACCTCGGCGGTCTCGGCCTCGGCGACCTCAGCGGCCTCCTCGACCTCAGCCTCGGCAGCGAGCTCCTCGGCGGTAACGCCGACGAGAACGACAACCTCGGCCTTGATCTCGCGGTACAGCGAGATGGCAACGGTGTGGGCACCGGCAACCTTGATGGGCTTACCGAGCTCGACGCGCTTGCGGTCGATGTCCATACCGAGCTGAGCCTTGATGGCGTCAGCGATCATAGCGGCGGTAACGGAGCCAAAGAGGATGCCCTCGTCGCCGACCTTGACGTCAACGGTGACCGTCTTGCCCTCGAAGGCAGCCTTGGTCTCGTTGGCGGTAGCCAGACGGACGGCCTCGCGCTTGGCGATGTTGTTGCGACGCTCGTCAAGCTGCTTGAGGTTGCCCTTGGTGGCGGCAACAGCGAGCTTCTTGGGGAACAGGAAGTTCTCAGCGTAACCCTGAGCGACCTCTACGACGTCACCCTCGCCGCCCTTGCCCTTGATCTCATCGAGAAGAATAACCTTCATGATGCGTCTCCCTTCTTAGCCGCGGTCGCGGTTGCCACGAGAGGAAACCACGGGGACGGTGTACGGCAGGAGAGCCATCTCGCGGGCGCGCTTGATGGCGTTGGCGATGTCATGCTGATGCTGCGTGCAAGCGCCAGTGACGCGACGGGGCTTGATCTTGCCACGGTCGGTCATGTACTTACGGAGAAGCTGAGTGTCCTTATAGTCGATGAACTCAGTGTTCTCCTTGCAGAACTGGCAGTACTTACGACGCGGCTGACGTGCAGAAAAATCATTAGCCATGTCAAAATACCTTTCATTTGGCAACTTCGGCGAACCGAAGCCGCCTCTCACTCAAAAATAGGTGAACAACCCTTAGAACGGGATGTCCTCATCGTAGACGTCGACCGCGGGCGGCGTAGCCACCGGCGCGGCAGGACGTGCTGCGGGCGCGGAAGCTGCGGGGGCGTAACCGCCCTGGTCGTAGCCACCCTGGCCACCACGGGAGCTCATAAACTCGATCTCATCGACGATGACCTCAAGCTTGCTCCGGCGCTGGCCGTCGCGCTCCCAAGAGCTGTAGCGCAGCTTGCCCTCGATCGCGACCTTGTTTCCCTTTGCCAGGAAACGGCTCACGGCCTCGGCGCGGGTGCCGAACATGGTGCAGTCGACAAAGTTGGGATAGTCCTCCCACTCGCCAGTCTGCGCGTTGCGGCGACGATCGTTCACGGCGACGCCAAAGGACAGAACCTGGGTTCCGCCGGCGGTGGCGCGCAGCTCGGGATCGCGGGTGAGGTTACCGGTGATGTTCACTCGATTGATGCTCATAACTCACTACTTCCTCTTGGGGCACAAGCCCAGTCCAAAACGACAGTCTTACTCCTGGTCGTCGCGACGGACGATCATGTGGCGGACCACAGCGTCGGTGATGCGCAGGACGCGATCAAGCTCGGCGATCTGGGTAGGATCTGCGTGGAAGTTGATGAGGGTGTAGTCACCATCGGTGAGGTCGTTGATCTCGTAGGCGAGCTTGCGCTTGCCCCACTCGTCAACGGAGTCGACCTTGCCAGCGCCCTCAGCGATCGTGGTATCGATACGCTTCATAACAGCGAGACGAGTCTCGGGGTCGAGCGACGGGTCAACAAAGAACAGCAGTTCATAAGCCTTCATATTGTCACCTCCTCTGGGCAAATGTGGCTTCAGGTCGTGAAGGTGCGCCTGAAGCAGGAAAAGACTTGGTAATAATATCTTTCAACCTCCTAGGCTGCAAGAATATGCAGCTACAACCTCATGACCTCCACATATGCCCATACTCGCACGACGTTTCATGCGCATTCCAACCAAATGCTGACCAAAAGCTTGACGGATCTGTGGACAAGATACGGTGCCGTGAGGACAAGCTGAGCCAAGTCGCAGGTCAACGGGCGCATGGTTGTGGTCACAAAATGCATACCAGTGGCCCACAGCACCACCCAAAGATTTTTAAATTCATTGCCAAATCGCTTATAAATACCCCTTTTGAACAATTGAGTTGATCAACTACGCTGGTCGGAAGCCGTTTTTGGCATCTCAAACCCCGCTGCAACGCCAAACGCGGCCAAGCGTTTTAAAAAATGCCAACTTTTCTGTTTGCACTTTGCGATTCCTCGTGTATACTGACTTTCGCATTTAACGGAGAGTTGTCCGAGTGGCCGAAGGAGCACGATTGGAAATCGTGTAGGCGTCAAAAGCGTCTCCAGGGTTCAAATCCCTGACTCTCCGCCAGTTAATTCCAAAGCAGGCCTTCGAGCCTGCTTTGTTTTTACCCCACGCGGAGGGGTGGCAGAGTGGTTGAATGCGGCGGTCTCGAAAACCGTTTGGCCTGTATAAGGTCACGAGGGTTCGAATCCCTCCTCCTCCGCCATTTTGGTTGAGAAAGCTCCCGGGAATGGGAGCTTTTTTGTTTTGAGTCCCCAACAAGCAAACACGGCGGAGGAGGAGGGATTCGAACCCGCCAGGGCCCGGAGCGTAAAGAAAACGCGCCCGTGGCGCGTTTTTAGCGCAGCGCGGTCGGCGCAAGCCGACCGGATAAATTTTGAGCGGAGCTCAAAATTTGGACATCCCTCCTATTCGACCACGCCCCCATCGCGTTCAGCATCAACCCGGATCCCCAAACATGGAACCTATGACCGTACCCAGTCCCGACCGTTTGCCGAGCAATAGGGTCGCAATCGGCGCCGAACATGTACTATGTACGGGCATTGTCTAAACCCGTAACTCAAAGGACCCCATCTTGCCCGTTGCCGCCGCTATGATCGTTACCGCACACGCCTCGGATGCCATGGTTGCCATCCCGTTTTGGCTCGAGATGTTCGCCGTCGTCGCGGCATCGATCTCGGGCGTGTTGGTCGCACGCGAGCACAAACTCGACCTGGTGGGCGCCGTCGCGCTCGCCGTGGTCTGTGGACTGGGCGGCGGTCTTTTGCGCGATATGACGCTGCAGGTGGGCAACGTCTACATCCTCAACCAACCGATGGCGCTCCCGCTCTCCATCGCCACCGCGGCCATCATCTACATCTTCCCGGCAATCGTCGACAAGCCCGAAAAGCTCATTCCCCTGCTCGATATCATCTCGGTGGGTATTTATGCGGCAACCGGCGCAGACAAGGCGCTGGTCTACGGCTTTGCGCCGGCGGTGTGCATCATGATGGGCTTTTTTACCGCGGTGGGCGGCGGCATGCTGCGAGATGGTTTTATGGGTGTGGTGCCGGGTATCTTCCAGCGCACCAACTTCTATGCCATCGCGGCCATCGCCGGATCGGCAAGCTATGTTTGCCTTGTCATGAGCGGCTTGGTCAGCAATGTCGTCGCACTGGTCGTTTGCGTCGTGGTGACCATGGGACTACGCTGGCTGTCGCTGCGCTTTGATATCAAAAGCCCCACCGAGGATGACATCGCACGCTTTTTGCACCGCAAAAAGTAGGTGGCGCGGGCTCATCCTTCGAAATGCAACCGAGAGGTTCTTTTAGAGCGCCCACGCGTTGGGTACCCTGTTAGGTGCATGTCGAGCATCTGACGAAGGATTCACTATGCCCTGTAATCAATTCCCGTCGACCCAGCGCCGTAAAGCGTGGGGCCGCATCACGATCTTATTCGCGCTCATCGCTCTAGCGGTCACCGCGCTTCCCACGGCGTCGTTCGCCGGCACGGACACCGCAGGCAACGTACTTGCGACCGACAATGACGCCAATTCGTCCGGCGTCGAAGGTGACCTGTACTGGGCAGGTCAGGCCCTCAACTTGGACGATGCGTCCATCGGCCGCGACATAATTGCAGCAGGCGAGAGCCTCTCCATCCGCGACTGCACGGTGGGCGGCGCCGTCCGCTTGGCGGCACGCACTATCGATATCGCCAAGACCACGGTTGATGGCAGCGTCACGGTCGTCGGTCAGCACGTTGTGCTCAATTCCGACAGCACCGCCAACTGTTTTTACGCGATAGGCGAGACGGTTGCCCTGCGCGGCTCTACCAAGTCGGCAGCGCTTGCGGGCGACACGGTGACCATCGATGGCACCGTCGAGGGCGATGTCGAGGTTTGGGCCGACAAGCTCATCCTGGGCAAGAACGCCCACATCACCGGCACCGTGAACGCGCACGTCTCCGAGGACCCCGAGCGTGCCGCAGGAGCCGAGGTAGGCGCGCTCAAGATCGACCGCACCGAGAACGAGGATACTTCCACCGTTAACGATGTCATCGGCGGTATCGTCGCCGCGGCACTCTCGACCTGCTTTGTCGCTCTGCTGCTCGAGCTCGTCTTTCCGCGCGCGACCGCCAGCGCCGCCGGCATGCTCCACCAGCGCCCCATGCCCCTGTGGGTGAGCGGTCTTCTGGGCACGATTGCTATCGTCCCCGCCGTCCTACTGCTAATTATCTCTATCGCTGGTCTGTCGCTTGCCGGAGCCCTCTTGTGCGGCGTTATCGGCATCGCGTTGGTGTCGAGTGCCTTTGCGGGGTGCGCGATCTCCCGCATGGTCGGACACAACCAAAACCGCTACGCCATGGCAGCCGTGGGCGGCGTAATCGCAGGCGCCCTCACGGGGCTTCCCCTCGTAGGTGACTTCATCAGCGGCGTAGCCTTTGTCTTTATGCTCGGCTACGTTATCCAGATCATCTGGCGCAACGCCCACCTCAAGTCGCAGCAGCCGGCTAACATGCCAGGACTCCCCACCGCTTAGCCACCAACCACCACAAAGGTGCCAGGTTACTTTGCACCAACAAACGAAGCGGGGCACTCGGTCATGTCGACCGGGTGCCCCGCTTTTCTTGGAGGGTTCTCTAGTAACTTTTTCAAAACCAATGATCATCAGGTCGGTAGGCCTGTGCGTCACTCGCTACGGAGGCAGTACGCCATTGAGCAAGAAGGGCAATTATTTTTCACGGCGACCTCCTCCCCGCTTGATGACGAGCGCGACAACAATAGCCGCCACTCCGATGGCAGCCAAAACCGCCACCAGTACCAACGTTCTATCTCCCGTCGAGGGCATAAAGCCTCGACCTGCTTCTTTGCTTGGGGTGTTGAGCACCGACAGCTCAATCGAACCCGTCCTGGCATCGGCGGTATCAACCCGCAGAGGGTTTTCGGCCGATACGGTCACCTTGGGCTTCGCGGTCGCCACTTGTTTAACGTCCAGACCCTCAGCCGTAACCGTCACCGTACGCTTGCCCTCAAAGGCGGTGTAGCCCTTGGGTGCCGCGATTTCCTCGACGGTATAGACACCCGCGTCCACACCGCTCAATTCCACATGGCCATCCGCGTCCGTGGTGATGCACGCGTCGGCATCCGTCGACCACGAGCCGTCAGTCGTTAGGATGCGACCGCGGTCGTCGATGATGCGCAGTTTGGCGCCCGCGAGCGGTTTATCGTCCGAGCTTGAGCGCTTGATCAGACTGAGTCCCCAGGTGTAGGCGCACGCGTCATCGCTCGACGTGCGGGTGAATCCGGCGTCACCGGACTGGTCGGCGAGGGGAGAGCGCGGGTAGCGCAGGTAGACCTCGTTGGGGTTGCCCTTCGCGATGCCGTGGCTGCATGCGCTGTTGAGCGGCGCATTGTACACGGCGACCACGCGGGCGCCCGCGGTAAAGGCGTCGGCCCCGCCGAGCGCGGCGATGAGGTCGCCGGTGCGCACGGTGAAGGTCTTACCGTCGGCCGCTACCTTGGTTGCGCACTGGGCCGTGATGTCGGTCCAGCCCTTCGCGGGCTCGGAGCCGGCGCGCCCGTCCTTACCGGTCGAGACGGCGTCGAAACCGCCGTCCGCGCCCGCCGCCGCGTACACGCGCATGCTCGCGGCCACCTTGGAGGGGTCGAGCCCCGCGCCCATGGTGTCGACGAACCGCACCGTATAGGTGTCGTAGGCCGTTAGCCCTGCCGGAACCGTGGCCGAGAGGCGCCAGTACAGGTCGTCGGCGACCGTGGCGTCGGCGGCCTTCTGCCAGGCGGCGGTGCCGTCCTCCAGCACATGCTTGGCGACCTTGGGGGTCGCGGCCTTGGGCTTGACGGTGACGGCGCCGCCGCCCACCAGGGCCATGATCGGCACGGTGCCGGCCTCGCCCTGGTCGATGGCGTCGTCGTCGGCGACGATGAGCCAGTAGCCACAGGGCAGCTCGGCCGCCATACCCGCGTTGAGGGGAACAGAAGCGGCACCTGCATTGCAAATCGCACAGGCGAGCCTTGCCGCCAGAGCGGTCGACATATGTCCGTCGGCATTCAGCCACTCGGCAGCCTCTTGCGCCGTCGATGCCGAGCTATCAAACCCCGCATCATAAAGAACGGGAAGGACAGCCTGACGAGCTGCATCGCTCGCCCACGCCAAGTCCGTCGCGACCTTTTGATCGGAGCCGGCTTTATCGGTAACAGTTGCCGAAAAGAGCTGGTATGCATCGTATTGCGTCGCGACGTCGCCGCCAATCGTGATGGCTCCGGCATCGGCAGCACGGGCCGTCTCGGGCGACGCTGCAAAAGCGAGGATAGTCGTCATGGCCACCATCATGACGGTCAACAAGCGGCGGTGCAGTTTACTCACGGCGACCATCTCGATCAAGACCACGGTGGCGACGAGCATGCATCCACGTCGCGGCAAAACACAACAGCGAAGCGCCGGCAAGATATGTCATAGTCAAGTCAGCCCCGCCCGCCTCAGGTAGCGTAGTCGAGTACTTGTTGGTAAAGGTCGGCGGATTCTGAGAGCCATCGTTATAGGTAACTAGGGCGTCGAGCTGGTCCGTGCCATTAGTTACCTTAACCGTGACGTTGTACACGGTCCTGTCATAGGTGATGTGATCTTTAACATGGTCGACGGCGCCCTCGGGCTCGACCTCGGAGATGGTGTAGGTATAGGTTCCCGCCTTGTTGTACTTGACGTCAAAGGAGACATTTCCCTTGTCATTATTGGTCACCGTCTGGAGTACCTTGCCGTCGGCGTCCTTGAGCTCGAACGAGAACTGTCCCGCCTTGAAGGTGCCGCCTTCAAGCACTTTCTTAGCCTGGATTGTTGCGGATCCCTTTAGACGATTGTCATAGACCCAAATCTCGTCTTTTTTGTCATCGCCGATGATCTCCGCGCCGCCGACGATGGTCTTCGCCTGCTTAAGCGCAGTCTGGTAATGCTCGTTGTTCGCGTCGCCCTTGAGTAAGATCCAGACGGGCTGCTGCGCTACGACATAGCCATCAGGCGCCCCGGTCTCCACGAGCTGGTAGAGCACGCAACTGCTCATCGCGCTGCCGCTCGTGCCGAACGATATATTGCCGTTGGCGTCGGTCTTCTTAGCGGTACCGAACTCAGTCCTTGCCTTCTCGATACCCACCTTTGCGACCTGATCCATGTTCACACTATAGAGCGTGAACTCCGCGCCCTCGAGCGTCGCTCCGACCTGTTGGGCATCGTACTTGGTCATCGTGATGCTGTAGCCGTTGCCGCCCGCACTGGCGGACGCACTCTTGACGGTCCATGTTTGATCATCGGTTGCCGAACCATCCGTCACACCCGTAAGTTGCGCGGTATTGGAAAGAGGCACCCTATCATTGGGGTTTCCGGTCGGGATAACCTCGTACTCGACCTTGAGGTATTTCTCGTCGGGCACGGTGAGCGTCAACTTCGTACGCGAGCCAGCTTCATCCTTGACTTGCTCCATCTTCGACGAATAGTCCTTCTGGGACAACGCAACCCAGCCATCGTTCTCGCACTCATAGACCTTAAGCGTCGACGGCACCAGCGTGCACTTGGCATCCATGGTATCAACGAGCTCAAGGAAGTCGGTGCCATTTTTAAGGGCAACGGCAGACTCGTTAACAAGAATGGTGTACTTAATGCGGTTGCTACTACTGACCTGTTCGCCAGTCTTTTTGATAACGTTGTTCTTGATGGTGACGGTGCCACTGCCGGATTCGAACTTCTTGCTTCCCGACTCGGCGCTGGCCTTGTTGGTGAACTTCACCTCGTTTGTGGAGGTATCGAGCTCACCGCGCTTGACCGCCGTCTTGTACGTGAGCTTTGCGTAGCCGGCATAGCTTTCAAGCTCAGTCGTGGGGATGGAGAAGGTGACCGTATTGCCGTTGCGGCTGACGTTGTCGGCGGCGAGCGTCCGACCCGTAACGACCTCCTTGGCCTCGCCTCCGCGATGAAGCCCCGTATGTTTATCATAGGGGTTCTGCACGAGCGTATACTTTGCGGAATTCGCAACATAGCTCATACCATCCGGAAGGCTATCAACGATATTCAGCGGTTTCCCGCCCAGCTTTCCAGCTCCATAGTATTCGAACTCGCCATTTGCGCCCTTATTACCCTTTTGGCGGTTTGCATACACCGTCCAGTCGACGATCCAGGCGCCCTTCTCATCCGAGCCGTCAACGGTATGCCAATCGAAGTTCTCAACCCAAGACACCTTCGACTCCGTTTCCGGCTTCTCGACCGCGGGCGCCGTTTCTTGGTTGACAACGTACTTGACGGGTTCGGTGAACGGCCACTGTAGTCTCAGGCCCGGTGCTTCGACCGCTGCGAAGTTTGAGTACCAGCCCGACAGCGCTTCTGATGTGGTGTCGTAGGTGATAACGGCGTAGTCCTCGTTCTCGAGAGCGGCTTTCACGTTGTCGGTAACGATGATTTTGAGGTCGTAGTTTTCCTTTGTTTCATTACCCGGAAAGCTAGCCGTTGGATTCCAGTCGGTGCCCCGTTCCAGCACGGTATCGCCGATTTTAATGGTAATGGAGTTTTCGTCGACACCAAGTTTCTGCGACCATGCCGACTGAAACGTGTCCTTCACCGTCACCTCGCCTGGATGGACCGCATTGACGATCGCCTTCAGCGCGACGCGCGTCTCCCACGTCGCCCTGCCCGTCGTCGCCGCCTCATCGGATCTCACGAGCCTCTTGGTGATCGGCACAACACCCGTCAGCTGCGGCGTAAAACTGCCAGCATCGGTGCCAGATACGGAGCCTTCACGCTCGATGGTCGCACTGTTGCGCACGGTGTCGTACGAGCTCGTGTCGTTCATCTTTGTGTGATAAACGATGCAGTAGGTGGCGTACTTATCCTCAAGGTTATCCCGGAACTTATAGGAAAAGGAATTTTCCTTTGGGTCAAGGTTGCCTTTCCCAATCTCGACTCCGCTCGCCTCCGACTCGCCTTTGTAAACCGTAAAGTAGTTGCCCGTATACGTCTGTTTTCCGTCCAGATAATCGGTGAACACGTAGCCGCTCATGTCGACTTTGAGCTTGCCTTGGTTGAGTCTGACCGTCCACTTGATGTCCGACGGCGTGCCCGATCCGTTGGACTTGTCAATTATGTCGTAGCCGAATGTAACAGGCTCAGCCGTAGCTGTTTTGTTGTCGCCGTCGGTTGAGCCAGCCCAATTCCACGTTGCCGTATTGTCAGCTTTGATCAAATCGCCGTTGTTTGCCGAAACGCCGCTCTTCAGCACCGTTTCGTACGTGATCGTGTGATCGCCCCGGGAAAGATTGCCCAGGCTGTCGAGGGTCACGGTCTGGCCGTCGATCTTCGGCTGTGGATTGAGCTTCTCTCCGTCGAGCATAAAGCTGTCGTTCACAAATTCAAAGTTCTCGCCCAGCGCATCGGTTAACTTGACGTTCGTGGCATACGACTCGACAGTGAGTTTAACGGTCCAGGTCACCTTGGCCACACCGTCTGAACCCTGAGAGTAAACCCCCGTCTTCTCTCCCGTCACCTTGCCGTCCTTGGTGGGAATATCGATCGGGAATATCGATCGATCCCTTACCAGGAAACTCGACAGACACGTTGCTGCCGGATCCGGTATCCTTATTTGAAAGATGAAACGAGAAGTTTGCCGCAACATGGATGTCCGCAGGGCTATTCGCAAGCCACGCCTTGTCAAACGTAAAGAAGACCTTATTGTCCTTGATCTTCCACGTGCCAGCCCTGGCAGAGGTAGCCTCCGGACCTTCCATAAGGTCGCCACCGTCGTTATCGTCAACGGCGATGGTATCGGGAAACTTATAGACGGCGACGTTACTGCCAGTCGACGGCGCCTTACCAGTCCTGAAATACGCTGAGAAAGCTCCATAGAGCTTCGAAGTAGACGTTACGGCACCATTGAGCTCCTGAGTACGATACTCATCGGTATACAGCTTGACATCAACCGTCGCCGTATTCTCATCAATCACAATCGGCGTTGGTGTGCTCACATCCTCGGCGCGCACGGGGGCTGCGCCGTGAAACACTGCGGCGGTGAGGCTAATTAGAATGAAGATCAGGGCCGCCATACCCAGCGACCGTGAGCGGTGTGCGTCCATAGTTGTCCCTTAATTCCTACAACACAGTGTGGAATACGGCGAATCGTCGGATCGAACACAAGCCCCAACATCAACGAGAACCTACCTAGCGCATTGCAAGAACCCATTGGGGGAGCGTCTTCTAAGACGGTTCGTCTATGCCACATGCATAAAATATAATATAGATACCAATCATGTAAACCGCAGGTCAAGAAGTCTTTTAATTTAATACCAGTTGATATTTATCTGTTAACGGTTTTGCATTAAAGCAGTTATATTCTGTAGAGTTATGTATATGTTTAAACAACATAACTTTGACCAGAAAGCCGATCGGAGGGGATAACCTCCTTCACCGTGGTGCAAGCGAACCTGTCCCCTTGCACCAAAAAAGGGCGCCGACCATTGCGGTCGACGCCCTTTCTTATTGGCGGTTATAAGCCCCAGCGCTTATTTGTTGACCTGACCGGCGCGGACGGCGGCCTTCTTGCGGTCGGTGGCGTTGAGCAGACGCTTGCGCAGGCGAATGTTCTTGGGAGTGATCTCGACTAGCTCGTCGTCGGCGATGTACTCCAGCGCCTCCTCCAGCGAGAAGGTGCGCGGCGGCACCAGCTGGACGGAGATATCGGAGGTAGAGGAACGCTGGTTGCCCAGGTTCTTGGTACGGGCGATGTTGACGACCATGTCGCCAGCCTTGCTGCGCTCGCCCACGATCATGCCCTCGTAGCACTCGGTGCCCGGCTCAACAAACAGCTGGCCGCGCTCCTGCAGCGTACCCAGAGCGTAGGCAACGGCCTTCTCGGTGGTCATGGAGATCATGGCGCCGTTCTGACGGTTGCCGATCTCGCCGGCGTAGGGGCCGTACTCCAGGAAGGTGTGGTAGAACACGCCCTCGCCGTGAGTGACGTTCATGATGCGGTTCTTAAGACCCATGATGCCGCGGGTCGGGATCTTAAACTCGAGGTGCGTCACGATGCCCGAGGTATCCATGCTCGTCATGATGCCGCCGGAGGTACCGAAGACCTCAACGACCTTGCCCGAGTACTCGTCCGGGCACTCGACGACGGCCTGCTCGACGGGCTCCATCTTGTTGCCGTTCTCGTCCTTCTTAAACAGAACGCGGGGGCGGCCGACCTGGAACTCAAAGCCCTCGCGGCGCATGGACTCCATCAGAACGGACAGGTGCAGAATGCCGCGACCCGAGACCTCGACGCCGCTCTTGTCCTCGAGCTCCTCGATCTTCATGGTCACGTTGTTCTCGGCCTCGTTGAACAGGCGCTCCTTGAGCTGACGGGCGCCCACGATGTCGCCATCGCGACCGACGAGCGGGGAGGTCGAAGCCTCAAAGACGATGGACAGGGTCGGCGGGTCAATCTCGATGGGCTCGAGCTCGACGGGGTTCTCGGGATCGGTGTAGACATCGCCGATATCGGTGCGGTCGATGCCCACGACGGCGGCGATGTCACCGGCGCCGACTTCCTGGCACTCGGTGCGGCCCAGGTAGTCGAAGGTAAAGAGCTGCTTGACGGTAGCGGTGGCGCTGGAGCCGTCGTTCTTCACAACCAGAATCTGGTCGCCCTGATGGATGGCGCCGGAATACACGCGACCGATGCCGATACGGCCAACGAAGTTGGAATGGTCGATGGTCACGCACTGCATGGCCAGCGGGGCGTTCTCGTCGACCTCGGGCGCGGGCATGTCGTCGATGATCATATCGAGCAGCGGATACATGTCCATGTTGCCGTCGTTGGGGTCAAGGCGGGCAAAGCCATTCATGGCGCTAGCGTAGACCACATGCTCCATGGCGAACTCAAGCTGGTCGTCGGTGGCGCCCAGGTCGGCCATGAGGTCCAGGCAGTCGTTGTAGGCCTTCTCGGGGTTGGCGCCCGGACGATCGATCTTGTTGATGACGATCATGATCTTGAGGCCGGTGTCGATAGCGTGACGCAGGACGAAGCGGGTCTGGGGCATGGGGCCCTCAAAAGCGTCGACCAGCAGCAGGGCGCCGTCGGCCATACGCAGCACGCGCTCGACCTCGCCGCCAAAGTCGGCGTGGCCCGGGGTGTCGATGACGTTGATCTTAACGTCCTTGTACTCGATAGAGATGTTCTTGGCGAGAATCGTAATGCCGCGTTCGCGCTCCTGGTCGTTAGAGTCCAGGACGCGGTCCTCGACCTGCTGGTTGGCACGGAAAGCGTCCGTGGCACGCAGGAGCTTGTCGACCATCGTCGTCTTGCCGTGGTCGACGTGGGCGATGATGGCGATGTTCCTCAGATTGTCTACGCGCATGTAGTTCCCCTATCTTCTATCCATATACAAACGGCACGCGTATGCGGCCCGCCCAGCGATACAACGCTCAGCGGGAATATTGAGCCTTTTACCGAAAACTCGTTTATTTTAGCGATTTTAGATAAGAGGGGTTTCCTCACCTGCAGGTTCAGGGTCGCTCCACATAAAACCATCGCCGGCGCCCATGCCCTCATACAGCACATATGCCGAAAAACCACTCTCGAGCGTGGTTTCGAAGAAGCTCACGAGCAGAGCATCGTGATAGCCGCCGTCAATCTCGACGCAGCCAGTATAGCCGATGGCATAGCGGGCGATACGGCCCAGGCCCTCGTCCTTAAGACCCATCTTGTGCTCGGAGATAAAGTTGGTGGCCGCCTCGAGGCACGCCTCTTCGCCATCCTCGTCGAGCGCCGCCAGATAGCGGTTGGAAGCAGCGTCCTCGATCGCCACGACCACGCCCGGGTTCTCGCCCGCGGCCAGGTCGTCCAAGAAGGCGCCGATCAGATCGCACACCATGGCGTCGAGCTCGGCGGAGACGTTACCGGCGTCCTGCATATCCTGTGCCATCTTTAGACCTTCCCATCGAGTCTGGCGTCGTTACAGTTCTTGTGCCTCGGCGGCGATCTTGGCGGCAGCGTCGCGGGCGCGCATCATATCCATCGCGCGCTTATCGAGCACCTTGATCTGACTGGTCAGCATTACCGCATCGACCACGCCCCAGATCACGAGGCCCGTAGAGATCGAAAACCCAAGCGCACCAACTGTACCACGAAGGCGCGAACAGATTGCCGCGACAAGGGCGGAGATGACAACCATCTTGATAAACGAGCCGCGGCGCTCGCGAAGTGTGCGGGCCTGCGTCACATAGGCAATGCGAGCTGCCTCAGAAGTCTCCGAGCGCATCTGGGCCTCGCGCGCAATGGCAGCCGCCTCGGCAGAAACTCCGGCGTTCATCAGCGCATGCCCCGTCGCGTGTTTGTCGAGCATTTAGAAATCATCGGGTGAGAGCGCATGGACGAACTCATCGAACTTCTCGAACTCCTGCTCGTCGTCAACTTCCTCGGCATGGGCAGAAACGGTGCCCAGGCGATTCATGATGTCGTCCTCCACAAACATGGGGGCATTGCTGCGCACGGCGAGGGCAATGGCATCACTGGGACGGGCATCGATCTTGCGCTCGTCACCATCGGCCAGTACGACGATCGTCGCGTAGAACACCGGCGGCTCGGCGCGAACGATCTCGATGCGCTCGAGCTTGGCGCCCAGGGCGCCAACAGTATCGAGCAACAGGTCATGGGTAATCGGGCGCTCGGCGCGGCCGCTATCGATGCCACGGCTGATGGCCGCGGCCTCAAACGAACCAGTCTGAATGGAAAGGGAACGCAGCGGTGCGGGCGAGTCCGATTTGCTGCAGCGCTCGCGAAGCACGATAAGCGATGGCACGGGACCGGCGGCCATGACGATGGTCTCTATGTCGACACGAACCATGGAACACCTCCGGTACGTAGCGGTTAACACGCGGCAGGGTCGCCGCATTGAATAGCTATACTACCCAATCTTTCGCACAGCACACAAAACCAAAATGAGATTTATCGCAGACAAGAAAAAAGCCCCGAGGCAATGCCCCAGGGCTCTTCAAAGTTTTGATGGTGGACCTGACAAGATTCGAACTTGTGACCTCCCGGTTATCAGCCGGACGCTCTAACCAACTGAGCTACAGGTCCATCATGGTGGAGGTTAGGGGGATCGAACCCCTGACCTCAGGCTTGCAAAGCCCGCGCTCTCCCAGCTGAGCTAAACCCCCACGGAGACAGTAATAAACACCCCAGCGGCGACTCGGCTCTCGCTGGGGTGTTTATTGCGAAAGAAAGTGGTGGACCTGACAAGATTCGAACTTGTGACCTCCCGGTTATCAGCCGGACGCTCTAACCAACTGAGCTACAGGTCCATCGCGTAAGGGATATATTAGACGAGTCGTTACGCGCGCGTCAACAACTTTTTTGAAAATCTTTGGGAGGGGTTCGCCCCGGCCGCCCGGCGGCATATGAAGTCGCCTGCTCGGACAGTCCTGACTCGCACGAAGAGCACATTAAGTGCTCTCCGGCTCGTGCGGAACTCGCGATCGACTTCATATGCCGCCGGGCGGCCGGGGCGAACGCGGGTCCCAAGGTTTTCAAAAAAGCGGTCGGCGCGCAGGTGCGCCGACCGCCGATATATGGGGTCTGATGTTTTTGACCGGAGAGGACTACTTACTCGTCGAGGAGATCTTCTGGCATGTCGTTGCCGTCGCCTAGGTCGACTGGGGCCTCTTCGGTGTCGACTGCGGCCTCGGCGCCCTCGACTTCGGGTTTTTCCTTGGCTGCCGTCATGCGGGCTACGGCGCAGATGCGGTCGTTGTCGTCGACGGTCATCATCTTGACGCCCTGGGTGGCGCGGCCAGTCTGGCTGATCTCGTCGGTTTTGACGCGAATGACCGCCGCGCCCTCCGTCACGATGAACAGCTCGTGCTGCGGGCCTACCGTCTTCATGGCCGCGAGGTTACCCTTACGCTCGGTCATTTGGATGGTGTAGACGCCCTGGCCGCCGCGATTCTGCTCCGGGTAGTCCGCAACCGGCGTGCGCTTGCCGTAGCCGCGCTCGGTGATGACAAACAGATCACCGTTGCCGTTAGTGACTTCCATGCCCAGAACGCTCACGCCGTCCTTCATACCGATACCGCGAACGCCGCTGGTATCGCGGCCGGTGGCGCGCACCTGCTCCTCGGAGAACATGATCGCCTTGCCCGCGGTGGTGGCCAGGATAATCTTGTCGCCCTCGCGCACGCGGCGCACGTTCAACAGCGCGTCGTCGTCGCGCAGGTTGATAGCGATTAGGCCGTCGCGACGGCTGCGGTCATATGCGCTCATCACGGTCTTCTTGACCATACCGCTCTTGGTGGCAAACATCAGGTACTCGTCGGCCGGGAACTCGCGGCAGCTGATGACGCTCGCGATCTTCTCGCCCTCCTCGAAGGGGAGCAGGTTGACGATCGCGGTACCGCGCGCCTGGCGCGTACCCACCGGCAGCTCGTGCACCTTCAGGCGATAGACCTTGCCCTTGCTCGAGAAGAACAGCACGTACTCGTGCGTTGACGCGATGAACATCTCGTCGATGACATCGTCCTCTTTGAGGTTGACGCCCGACACGCCCTTGCCACCGCGCTTCTGGGCACGATAGGCGGCCACCGGAATGCGCTTGACATAGCCGGTGTGGGTGATGGTCACGACCATATCCTCGTCGGCGATGAGGTCCTCGACATCCAGGTCCTTCTCGACATGGCTGATCTCGGTGCGGCGCTTGTCGCCAAACTTCTTGGAGATCTCGCGCATCTCTTCCTTGATGACGCCCAGGATCTTCTCCTCGTGCGCCAGCAGGTCCTCGTAGTAGGCGATGGCGCGGCGCAGGCCGTCCAGCTCTTCCTGAATTTTGTCGCGCTCCAGGCCGGTCAGGCGGCGCAGCTTCATCTCGAGGATGGCCGTGGTCTGCTCGGGCGTAAAGCCAAAGCGCTCGATCAAGCGGCTGCTGGCCTCGGAGTCGGTCTGCGAGGAGCGGATGATGCTAATGACCTCGTCGATATGGTCGAGAGCCATCAGGTAGCCCTCGAGGATATGGGCACGCGCCTGGGCCTTCTTGAGGTCAAAGCGGGTGCGGCGGGTGACGACGTCGACCTGGTGGTCGATGTAGTGTTGCAGCATCTCGCGCAGGCTGAGGCATTTGGGCACGCCGTTGACAAGCGCCAGGTTGTTGGCACCAAAGGTCGTCTGCAGCGAGGTGTACTTGTACAGGTTGTTGAGCACGACCTGCGGAATGACGCCCTTCTTGAGCTCGATGACCAGACGGATGCCCTTCTGGTTGGACTCGTCGCGCATGTCCGAGATGCCCTCGATACGCTTGTCGTTCACGAGCTGGGCGATCTTCTCCTGCAGGGTGCCCTTGTTGACCATGTAGGGGATCTCGGTAAAGACCAGGCGGCTGCGACCGGTCTTGGTGGATTCCACGTGAGCCTTGGCGCGCACGGTGATGGAGCCGCGGCCGGTCTCGTAGCTCTGCTTAATGCCGGCACTGCCCATGATGATGGCGCCGGTGGGGAAGTCCGGACCGGGCATGATCTGCATGAGCTCGTCGACGGTGGCGTCGGGGTTGTCGATCAGGTAGCACGTGGCTTCGATCGCCTCGGTGAGGTTATGCGGGGCGATATTGGTGGCCATGCCGACGGCGATGCCCTGGCTGCCGTTGACCAGCAGGTTGGGGAAACGCGCGGGCAGCGCCTGGGGCTCGGCGAGCGACTCGTCGTAGTTGGGCTGCCAGTCAACGGTATCCTTTTGCAGGTCGCGTAGCAGTTCCATGGCGGGCTTTGCCAGGCGGCTCTCGGTGTAACGCATGGCGGCTGCGCCGTCGCCATCGATGTTGCCAAAGTTGCCGTGACCGTCGATGAGCGGCGTGCGCATGGAGAACCACTGTGCCAGGCGGACCATGGCCTCATAGACCGCGTAGTCGCCGTGCGGATGGTACTTACCGATAACTTCGCCGACCGTCCAGGCCGACTTCTTGTGCGGACGGTTGGGGTAGATGCCGCTCTCGTTCATTGCGTACAGGATGCGACGGTGCACCGGCTTTAAGCCATCGCGCACGTCCGGCAGGGCGCGCGCCGTGATGACCGACATCGAGTACTCGATGAACGACTGCTTCATCTCACGGCCGAACTCCGAAATCTGGAGCTGGCCACCGTTGATATCCTCTCCGGCCGAGGCACCACGGTCGACTTCGCCAAAGCTCTCCTCGAGCTCGCCGTCGTCGTCTTCTTCCTCATCATCATCGGCATCGGGGTTATAGGCGTCCGGGTCGCCGTCCTCGCCCTGCTCAGCACGGGCAAGTAGGCGCTTCAGATCGTCGGGCATGCCGGCATCGCCGGCCTCGTCCATACCCTCGTTATTGTTGATATCGTCTGCCACGTTACCTCCTCATGGTTTGCGTGGTCCATTAGTTCCCTACCACGGAGACGGATTACCGGGAATACCGGATAACCCTCCTAGGTTTTCCAGGTGCCCCAGGTTGCCCTGAAGGATGAGGGCGCACGCCTTGCGTGCGGCGCCCGAAATCCTGAAGGGCAAGATGGGGTGCCTGGGAAAGCTAGGCGTCCAAGAAGCGTGCGTCGTGGGCGTGCTTCTCAATGTACTCGCGGCGATAGCCGACCTCGGAACCCATGAGCTCGCGCACGGCGCGGTCCGCCACCACGGCGTCTTCGATCGACACGCGCTGAAGAATGCGGGTCTTGGGGTCCATCGTCGTCGAGGCAAGCTGCTTGGGGTCCATCTCGCCCAGGCCCTTATAGCGCTGGACGGTGTAGCCCTTGCGCTTCTTAGTGATCTTGCCGTCCTTGGCCTTGCCGTCCTCGTCGTTGTCGTCGGGGTTCAGTCCCAGGCTCTGGATGGTGTCGCGCAGGATC
The DNA here is from genome assembly GCF_005845035.1 of Collinsella aerofaciens. GTDB lineage: Bacteria > Actinomycetota > Coriobacteriia > Coriobacteriales > Coriobacteriaceae > Collinsella > Collinsella aerofaciens_I. The sequence continues at coordinate 18,215 of NZ_SPFO01000015.1, forward strand.
TCGTCTTCGGGCTGGCGGCCGTTGGGATACACGTAGTGAATCTTGTTGCGCACCTTGATGCCGAAGATGGGCGGGCACGCGACGTACACGTAGCCGGCGTCAATCAGCGGGCGCATGTACTTGTAGAAGAACGTCAGCAGCAGGATGCGGATGTGCGCGCCGTCGACGTCTGCATCGGTCATGATGATGATCTTGTGGTAGCGGGCCTTGGTGATATCGAAGTCACCGCCGTCGCCGGCGCTCGTCGTGACGCCGCAGCCGATCGCGGTGATGAGCGACTGGATGGTGTCGCTCGAGAACGCACGGTGGTCGCCCACGCGCTCGACGTTCAAAATCTTGCCGCGCAGGGGTAGGATCGCCTGGATGTCTCGGCGGCGGCCGTCCTTGGCCGAGCCGCCTGCCGAGTCGCCCTCTACGATAAAGAGCTCGGTCAACTCGGCGTCGCGCACCGAACAGTCGGCGAGCTTGCCGGGCAGCGACGCCGTCTCGAGCAGGCTCTTGCGGCGGGTCGCCTCGCGCGCCTTACGGGCGGCGTTGCGCGCCTTGCAGGCCTGCTGGGCTTTCTTGACGATCTCGCGAGCGGGCTTGGGATGCTCCTCGAGGTAATCGGCAAGCCCGTCGGTCACGATCTTGAGCGTCAGCGCGCGCATATAGGAGCTGCCGAGCTTGGCCTTGGTCTGGCCCTCAAACTGCGGATCGGGCAGTTTGACCGAGATAACGGCCGATAGGCCCTCGCGCACATCGTCGCCGGTCAGGTTGGCGTCTTTTTCCTTGAGCAGGTTCTGCTTGCGAGCGTAATCGTTAATCACGCGGGTGAGTGCGGTACGGAAGCCCTCGAGGTGCATGCCGCCCTCGGGGGTGTAGATGTCGTTGGCAAACGACATAACGTTCTCACCGTAGCCGCTATTCCACTGCAAGGACACCTCGACCTCGCCCATCTTGGTCACGGGCGCATCCGGATCCGATTTGCCCTCAATATAGATGGGCTCCTTAAAGGCCTCGGGGACATCCTTGCCCTCGTTGAGGAACTTGACGAAGTCGATGATGCCGCCGGCATAGCAAAACTCCTCCACATGGGGAGTCGCCTCGCGCTCGTCGGCCAGCACGATCTTGAGGTTCTTGTTGAGGAATGCCGTCTCCTGCAGACGGTTGTGCAGCGTGTCGAAATCGTAGATGCAGGTCTCGAAGATCTCGTCGTCGGGCCAGAAGCTGACAGTGGTGCCCGTCGTCTCCGAAGTGCCCACGACCTCCATCTTCTTGACAGTTTTGCCGCGCGAAAACTCCATCTCGTAGATGTTGCCATCGCGGCATACCTGTACGACCACACGCTTGGACAGGGCGTTGACGACGGAGATGCCCACGCCGTGCAGGCCGCCCGAGACCTTGTAGGCCGAGTTATCGAACTTACCGCCGGCGTGCAGGATCGTCATGACGACCTCAAGCGTCGGGATCTTTTTGATAGGATGCTCGTCGACGGGGATGCCGCGCCCGTTGTCGACGACCGTGATGGAGTTGTCGGCGTGGACCGTCACCTGAATCTCGGTGCAGAAACCGGCCATGGCCTCGTCGACGGAGTTGTCAACGATCTCCCACACCAGGTGATGAAGACCGCTGGCGCTCGTCGAGCCAATGTACATGCCCGGGCGCTTACGAACGGCCTCGAGACCTTCGAGAATCTTAATCTCGCCGCCATCGTAATCGTTTTCGTTTGCCACACGTCCTCCTTCAGTTAAGAAAATGTGTATAGCCTTACTAGTTTATCGTAAAAAAATACCCTCGGGAACGAGGGTATTTGGCTCTACAAGGCCACCAGATGCGATTTAAGGCTCTTTTTTGCTCTGCACGCCCTTGGCCCACTCGGCACTGGCTCTCATGGCGTTCTCGAGGGCCTCGCGCAGTTTTTGGTCCTCGATGGGTGCCACTTGGTGCTCGATCTCGGCACGCTCGGACTCGCTGAGGTCGGCATGCGGAGCCGACGGACGCTCGGCCACGGCCGGACGCAGGCGCTCTTTGGCAGCGGGCGGCGTGTGGCCGGGGGCGGTCGTCTTGAACACCAGGCCGTCGATGTGCGCGCCGGCGCGCTCCATGCGCGCGCGGATAATCTCGCGCAAAAGGGTCATCTCCTGCGTCCATGAGGGCGAATCGAGGTACACCAGCAGTTCGTTGGACTCGGGCAGGTAGCGCAGGCCCGTCACATGGCGTCCCTCGCGCGTGCCCGAGCACACCGCATTCCAGGCGCGATAGACCGCACGAGATTCCTCCGCAGCCTCCATCTGCGCACGGCGTTCAGGTGTCGCGGCCGCCAGGATGCGCTGGCGCTCTGCGTTCAAAAACCCACTGAAGGCGACCGTTTCGCTCTCGCGCTCGTAATTAGCACGTCTCACCCATGCTCACCACCTTGGCTCGATCAAGCAGATCATCGGTAAAGTACCCCAGGTTGGTCGTGGTTATGACCGTCTGGATATCATCGCCGATCAGCCGCAGGAAAGCGCCGCGGCGTTCGCCGTCGAGTTCGCTCATCACGTCGTCCAAAAGCAGCAATGGGGCGGTGCCCAGGACATCGCGAGCCACGGCCACCTCCGCCACCTTCCAGGCCAAAACCAACGTCCGCTGCTGACCTTGGCTGGCAAACGAACGAGCGGAACGACCCGCCACGGTGAACTCAATCTCATCGCGATGCGGTCCCACCAACGTCACGCCGCGGCGAATTTCCTCGTCGGCGTGCTCATCAAGGGCAGCCAGCATGCGCTCGTACGCCCAGCCCTTCAGCTCTTCGCGATCATCGACCTGGGGCAAATCCCCCAGCGTGGACGTATAGGTCACGTTGGCAGCCTCACCGGATGCCACTTGCCCGTAGGCAGTGTGCACATGGCCCGCCAGCCGGTCGAGCAGGGCCAACCGGTGCACGAGCAGGGCCGAGCCCGCGCGGGCAATCGAATCGTTCCACGCGCCGAGCATCTCGCGGCAGCACCAGGCCTCCTTGAGCAAGGCGTTACGCTGGGTCACGCAGCGCCCATAGGTGCTCGCAAGATCGGCATAGCGTGCGCTCAGTTGCATGCCAAAGTCATCGAGGGCAGCACGGCGCACACTGGCGCCTCGCTTAACCATGTCCAGATGGTCGGGGCAAAACAGCACGCTCGGCAGGACCCCGCGCACACCGGCGGCAGAGCATCTCTTGCCGTTGCGGCTAAACGAGCGCTTACCGTCCTCCGCGCTCAATCCCATATCAAGCACGCGGCCGTCGCCCTCGAGCCTCAGCTCGACCTTGCACGAGCCCACGCCGTCATGGACGAGCTCGGCGGCGGTCGAATGCCTAAACGAGGCGCCGCTCGTCAGCAGCTGCAGCGCCTCTATGAGATTGGTCTTTCCCGCCGCATTGGGTCCCGCAAGTATCGTCACGCCCTCGTCCAGGGCAAGGCGATAGCTATCGAAGCTGCGGTAGTGCGCGACGGAAAGATCGCGGGCGAACATGGTCATGGGGCGGTTGCTAGATGCGGACCGGCATGACCAGGTACAGGTAGTTGATCTTGTCGTAGGACTTGAAGATGCCCGCCTGCGAGTAGCTCTTGAGCTCCAGCGTGATCTCCTTCTCCTTGGACAGGGCATTGAGGCAGCCGAAGATGTAGTGGTAGTTGAAGGCGATGGTACCCGACTCGCCCTCGGCCTCGACATCGATCGTCTCCTGCGCAAGGTCCTGGTCATTGGAAATGGAGGACAGGCCCATCTGCCCGTTCTCGACATCGATCTCGAACTTGACGGCGGGGTTGGCGCTCGCGATAACGGCCACGCGCTTGAGGGCGGCGTTAAAGGCGGCGACGTCGATCTTGACGCTCGTCACGCACGAATCGGGGATGAGCTGCTTGTAGTTGGGGTACATGCCCTCGATACGGCGCGACACGTAGGTGGTGTTGCCGGCCTCGAAGACGACCTGGGTGTCGGTAGCCCCGATCATGATGGTCGCCTGGCTGGCCATGATGTTCAGCGCGTCGTTAAAGGCGTCGGCCGGAACGTTGAGCTCAAAGGAGCCCTCGAGGGTCGAGGTCTCGACCTGCGTATCGCACACGGCCAAGCGGAAGGAATCGGTCGCCACCAGGCGCACGGTGTTGTTCTCGACCTTCATGTGCACGCCGCCCAGGATGGGGCGGGCCTTGTCGGTCGAGGTGACGCGCCACACGCGGCCGACCATCTCGGACAAGATATCGGTCGGCAGCTCCACGGCACTCTCGATGGCATAGGCCGGAAACTCGGGGAAGTCATTGGCATCGAGCGTGTTCAGGCGGAAAGAGCTCTTCTCGCAACCAATCAGCACCTGGCGCTCGGACAGCTCAAAGGTGACCGGGGCATCGGGGAGGGTCTTGGTGATATTGGAGAGCATCTTACAGGGGATAACCATCTCGCCCTCTTCTTCGACATGCGCCGCGATGCGATGACGGATCGAGATGGTGTAGTTAGAGGTCTGGAATTCCAAGATGCCGTCTTGCGCCTTGACGAGCACGCCCGACAGGATGGGAAGGGTGGACGCCGAAGCGACACCCTTCATAACGACGCCGATGGCTTGTGTAAGCGAGCTCTGGCTGACGGTGAACTTCATCTTTAATACCTTTCTATAGATATAAATATCTTAATAATAGTAATAGCACTGACGAAACTGTTGATTACTCCCAAAGACGCAGGTCAGACCCAGAAAGAGAATCGACAGCAACCTGTGTGCAACAGGGGTGGTTTTCCACGTTCAAAACCTGCGCAAAACTTTTCATCACCGCGGATTGGGTTTTAGACACCTTATGCCCGTGGTTTCGACAAGTTTTCAACAGGTGTCTCTATTTCCCTACGAGCGCAGTGTAATTTTATCGCGCAGCGACTTGAGGTCTTCGGTGACGGTGCGGTCTTCCTGGATCATCTTCTGGACCTTTTTGTAACTCGTGCTGACGGTCGAGTGGTTGCGGTTGCCAAATTCGGCGCCTACCGCCGTGGTCGTCATCTCGCACATTTCGATGGCCAGGTAGATAGCGATATGGCGTGCTTTGGCGATATTGGCGTTGCGACGCGGGCCGATGAGCTCCTCGTGTGTCACGCCGTACTGCTCTTCGATGACGGACTGAACCGTTTGCACGTTGATCTTTTTGGCCGATGTGTCGAAGTACTGGCTGGCGATGGCGTCGATATCGTCAAAGGTGAGCTCCCCGCCCTCGCGCTCGCGGTCGCCCGCCTCGCCGGCGCAGCGCTCGCAGAAGCTCTCGAGTTCGCGGATGTTGGTGCCCGACACCTCTGCCATGTGCTTAAAGTGCTCATCGGTCAGGTGCCCGCCGTCGCCCCCGTAGGCCGCCAGCAGTGAGTCGTCGCCTGCCTCGGGAGCGGCGACGATGGTGTTCTCGTAATAGCGCTGCAAGATCTTGTATTTCATCTCGTAGCTGGGCTCTGCGACCAGGCAGAGCATGCCGGCGTTGAAGCGGCTGGTCAGACGCTCGTCCATGCTCAGGTCCTTGGGGGCGCGGTCTGCCGCGATGACGACCTTCTTGTTGTTGCGGATGAACTCGTCCATGAGCTGGAAAAAGTAGTCCACGCTCGCGCGCTTGCCGATGATGTTTTGGATGTCATCGATGATGAGCACGTCCACGCCGTGGTACGCCTGCATGATGGGGGCGTTGCTCTTCTTTTGGCGGTCGAACTCGGTCATCAGGTCGTCCAGATATGCCTGGGAGTTGGCATACTTGACCTTGATCTCGGGCGACTTCTCGGCGAGCTCGTTTTTGATGGCAAGTAGCAGGTGCGTCTTGCCCAGGCCCGATTTGCCGTAGATGAACAGTGATGTGCACGTGCCGCGCTCGTCCGCGAGGGCGGCAAACTTGAGTGCCGAGCGATAGGCATGGCTGTTCTCGGGGCCGTAGACAAAGTTCTCAAAGGTAAATTTTGAGTTCGCGGCGAGCGGGGCTCCATCCGTATTCTGCTCAGCCGGCACGGTCGGTGCTGGCATGGGTGAAGCGGGGGTCGCAGCTTGCGTGGATTTAGTCGGCGCTCCGCCCTTCATCTGGTTCATCATGCGACGAAAATCATCGGCCGAGAGCGTGTTCTTGATTGCAATACCCGAATCCGCGCCCGCCGCTGCGTCGTGAGCGATGGGCATGTGCGTGACGGGTACGTTCGTTGACGTCGCCGCCGCGGTCGGCAACGGTGCCATGGTTTCACGGGAAACATCACCGTGCTGGTGCTCGATTGTCGGCGCGTCGCCTGCGGAGGCCGGCACCGCCGGGGAAGCAGCGGGAGCCGTGGCGGGCGCCGTCGCGGCAGCGGATTCCGTCGCGGCGCCTTGCGGTGCCGCGATGTCGAGCGCAATCGGTGCAAAGGCGATTTCTTCCAGATAGGCCTCAATAGTCGGCTGATGCTTTTTGAGCTGCGCGATGGCAAAGCGCGAGGGCGCCTCGATCGTGAGCGTATCTTCGGTCAGGCTTATGGCGCGCGATTGCCCCAGCATGTTGATGAGGCGTGCATCTTGGCCGTCGCGCTGGCAAAAGGCGATGGCATCCCCCAGGATGATGCTTGCTTCCTCGTCCACTGTCTCTCCCGTTCTTTAGCTCTGAGCTCGCACGCGAGCGGCGCCGAGTTCGGTCAGATGGTATTTCTGGCCATGCTTGATGACCAAGCCGGCCTGCGCCAAGTCATTGAGCGTGCGTGACCAAGTGGGGGCCGAGTTTCCAAACGCCCTCGCCAGATCGGTTGCACCGCACGCTTGATTTTGCGCCAGATAACCCAACGCGGCGTTGCCGCGATCGCTTACGAACACGTCCGGTTGTGGCTGCGCATACTGATTTGCTGCATTAGGATACATCATTTGAGCTGCTGGTTGTTGAGAACTCTGCATCGACGGCATTTGCTGTTGAAAACTTTGAGGCCACTGTTGGTAAGGCTGCGGAGGCATCTGCTGGGCCCAGGGGTTGTACTGCTGCTGCGGCATCTGCTGGTACGGCTGCTGATATCCCTGCTGGTTCTGCTGCGGGAACTGCTGGCCATACCCCAGTGGCGGCATCTGCTGATATGGATATCCCTGTTGGTACGGCTGATAGCCCATTTGCTGGCCACCCGGTGCCCCCGTCGTCTGCTGCATTGCTGCTGCATCCTGATCCGTCAGCGGCATGGTCTCTGGCATGTTTGGCAGCATCGACATCGATGTCGTCTGGGGCTCTTGTGTAGGAAGCATTCCGGGCCGCTGCATCTGTCCCACGGGGGGCTGCATCTGCTGCGTTGCCATGGGCTGCTGCGCAAAAGCTCCCGGCAGGGGATATGTGGGGTGCTCCGTCTCGGGCCGCACGGCAGCACCGCGTCCGCCGGCACGCTCGATTTCCTGCACGCGTTTAGGGTTCAGGCTTACCGTAACCACGGTGCCGTTGCCCATGTTGTCCTCGATGGATACGGCACCGCCGGCGTTTTCCAAATACTCCTGCACCATGGGAAACCCTGCTCCGGTTCCACGGATATAACGCTTCATCTTGCTGTTTGCACTGGTAACGCCAAAGTCGAAAGCGCGCTCCTTGTCGTCGATGCCGGGTCCTTGATCGGCAAAGCGGATGGTGTCTCCGCCGTCCAGAATCGAGATGATGGGCTCGGCAAAGTGCGCGTGGATAAAGTTTTCGACAATCTCGCGGATGACCATGAGCGAGATATGGCCACCTTGTTCTTTCATGCACTGGTAGACGGTGTTGGTCGTCTCTTCCAAATATGTGCGGACATCTTGTGGATCAATGACGATCACACGCGGTGTCGACAGCATGTCGTCATAGACGGCGATGCGTGCGGCGTACATGGCTTTTGGCGCCTGCGTGGTCGTCTGCTCGCCTTCCTCACGCTCTTCGCGCACGCCGGTGATGTGCTCGTTGTCGGGTGCCGGGTCTCCGGAATCGACCATGGTGTAAAAGTCGTCAGACATGCCGCTCGCAATCTTCCAAAAGGTTTCGAACAAATAGTAGCTCACCGTGCAATGTTTCTCATCTTTCGACAACTTTTCAAAACCTGTTGAAAACTTTGGAAAACCGACGAAAAGTTCTCAACATTGCCAACATGACCTGTTGAAAACTCGATGAAATATCGTGAAAAGTTGCCATGCGCCGCTAAATCGAGCTTGGCTTATGGGGGAACCGTGTGAACTGCGCAACCTTTTACCTTTGATTTCTTGACATTTGAACATTGATTTCCCTACAATCTTCAAGCTCACGTGTCTATATCTGCGTCCGCGTCCCCGCGGACACTCGAAATGCAGCAGGAGGAACTTAAGATGAAGCGTACGTATCAGCCTAATAAGCGTAAGCGTGCCAAGACCCATGGCTTCCGTGCCCGTATGGCCACTAAGGGTGGTCGTGCCGTGCTCGCCCGTCGTCGCGCCAAGGGCCGCAAGCGTCTCACTGTCTAGCAGCGATACACACATCTCGCATGAAGACTATTAAGTCTCGGCAAGATTTCGAGCATGTGTTCAGTCAGGGGCGTCGTTTCAATCACCCTCTGATTCGAATGACCATATGTGAATCGGTTGGCGAAGGCGACTCCGGAAGGGTCGCCTTCGTTGGTGCTAAGCGACTCGGTTGTGCCGTCGTGCGCAACCGATCTAAGCGTGTGATGCGCGAGGCCGCCCGCAGCTGCGGATTTCCCGTTGCGGGTTATGACATCATCTTGTTTGGAACTCCCAAGACGAGGGTTTCCTCGCCGCAGGAGATGGACAAGGCGTTGCGTTCGCTTATGAAGCGCGCCGGCGTTGCCGGGGAGGAGCGATGAGCAATCACGTTTTGCGACGTGTTGCCATCGCTCCTATTCGCATATATCAACAGGTTATTTCGCCCTTATTGCCTGACGCCTGCATTTATTACCCAACGTGCTCGCAATACGCCATCCAGGCGATTGAGAAGCACGGTGTTTTGAGAGGCTGCTGGCTTGCCGTGAGGCGCATCGCTCGCTGCAATCCCCTGCACGTCGGCGGTTATGACCCTGTGCCCTAGCGGGCACTCGCTATCGGAGGAAAACTTACATGTGGGATTGGATCGTTAACATCCTTTTCGAGCTGCTCAAGCTCATCCAGACCTTTGCGGTCGACTGGGGCCTGTCCATCATCATCCTGGTGGTCATCATCCGTCTGCTGTTGACGCCGCTTATGCTTAAGTCGACCAAGTCGACGGCTCGCATGCAGGTGCTGCAGCCCAAGATGCTCGAGATTCAGGAGCGCTATGCCGACGATCCTCAGCGTCAGGCCGAGGAGATGCAGAAGTTCTACAGCGAGAACAAGTTCAATCCGCTGGCCGGCTGTCTGCCGCTTCTGATTCAGATGCCTATCCTGTTCGCCCTGTTTACGCTGCTGCGTAACCTGCCGCAGTACTTTAACGACGGCACGTTCTCGTTCTTCAACATCCTGCCTGACCTTACCACCACGCCGAGCGCTTCCTTTGCCGATGGCTTTATGGTTGCGCTGCCTGCGCTGGTTTGCCTGATTCTGTTTGCCGTTCTCACCTTGATTCCGCAGCTTTATATGTCGCGCAATCAAACTGGCCAGCAGGCCCAAAGCATGCGCATGATGGCCGTCGTCATGACCGTCATGATGCTTTGGATGGGTTGGAGCCTGCCCGTCGGCGTTCTGCTGTACTACGATGTGTCTTCTGCCTGGCAGGTTATCCAGCAGATTTTCGTGACGCAGAAGGTTATCGACAAGGCTAAGTCCGATGAGGAGGAGCGCCTCAAGAACGCTCCGCTGCAGGTTGAGGTCACTCGTCGCGAGAAGAAGCCGCGCCCGCACAAGAAGAAGTAGTGGGATATCAATCTTATTTAGGTACCTAACTTTTGGAGTACGTTATGTCTGAAGAGATCATCGAGGATATGCTTGAGGAGGTTGCCCCGCAGGTCGCGGGCGATTATCCCGAGATTGCACAGCGCTACAAGGCTGGTGAAGAGCTGACCGATGAGGAGCTCGACACCATTGCCGATGTTGCGATTTCCATCCTGCGTTCCATCCTTTCGCACTTCGATGCCGCCAACTCTCCTATCGATGAGTATGAGGGCGACGAGGGTGAGCTGATTTTGGATGTAACGGCTCCCGACCTTGCTGTTCTCATTGGCCGTCATGGTCGCACCCTTGATGCCCTTCAGGTTATGTTCTCTTTGCTGGTGAGCCGCAAACTTGGCTTTAGGTATCCGGTTGTAGTGGACGTCGAGGGATACAAGAGCCGCCGTCAGGACAAGGTTGCCTCCATGGCTCAGTCTGCTGCCGAGCGTGCCATCCGCACTCATAAGAGTGTTTCGCTTCCGCCCATGAATGCCTATGAGCGCCGACTGGTTCACATTGCACTTCGTGGCAATGATGCCGTCGATACTCATTCTGAGGGTTCTGACCCTGATCGCCATGTGGTGATTGTTGCTCGATAATCTACTCGAGCTTATGCTAAGGGGACGTGGTTTCCACGTCCCCTTTTTTTGTCAAAAGTTCTTGATACACTGATTTTTGTCAGAAAGGAGCTTTCGTTGTTAGTACTTACTGATCAGCAGGCTGACGAGATATTGAGTCGCCTAACTTCCTATTGCAAAGAGTATTCCTTGAGCGTAACTGATGTTGAGCTGAGGAAATGTATTAAGCATTTGGATTTGGTTTTGGAAACAAATAAGACAACCAATCTCACCCGTATTCTCAACGTAGAAGATGCTGCAGTACTTCATATCCTCGACTCACTTGTTTTACTCCCCTATATCAATAAGGCTCCTGAGGGAGCTTTGCTCGATATGGGTACAGGTGCGGGCTTCCCTGGTATTCCGTTAACCATAGCCACGCATCGTAAAGCTACTTATATTGACTCTGTTGGCAAGAAGGTTGATGCTGTCAATTCCTTTGTCCATGCTCTTGGATTGAAACATGCTCATGCGGTTCATGATCGTCTTGAAGAATATGCTCGAAGTCATAAGAAGCAGTTCTCTGTCGTAACCGCCCGCGCACTGGCCCCTCTACCGATTCTTGTTGAATATGCAGCTCCGTTCCTCAAGGACGGAGGGCTATTTGTTATCACCAAGGGCAATCCATCTGATGAGGAGCTTGCCTCTGGCATGTCAGCAGCTAAGATTTGCGGATTCTCTTCGCTTCTGAATAACGCAATCGATTTACCAGAGGGCCTGGGCCACAGGGAGTTCATTGTTCTTAAGAAGAGTCATCCAGCATCTGTTTCATTGCCTCGTGCAAATGGCATGGCAAAGAAGAATCCGCTTGCCTAGATGTTTCACGTGAAACATAATAGATATTAACAACATGCAGTGTTTCACGTGAAACATGGCGGTTGATATTGAATCGGAATGTTTCACGTGAAACATCCTCCGTTTGACAGCTTTAATACACACCAGGAGGGACCGTGGGATTTCGCGACGTTAAGCGTTCTAAGAGCGCAAAAGACACGCGTATCATTGCAATCATCAATCAAAAAGGCGGCGTCGGTAAGTCAACGACGGCTGTAAACCTAGCTGCAGCACTGGGCGAGCAGGGTCGTAAAACTCTGATTGTCGATTTTGATCCGCAGGGAAACAGCACCAGTGGATTTGGAATTGAAAAAGAAGACCTTGATCACTGCATCTATGATGCATTGCTGAATGATGTGTCGGCAGAATCGCTTGTTCTTGATACAAATTGCAAAAAGGTATTCGTAATTCCGGCTACAATTCAGCTTGCAGGCGCCGAAATTGAGCTCGTAAGCGCAATTGCTCGTGAAACCCGCCTCAAAGATTTGCTTGAGCCGATTCAGGACGAGTTCGATTTCATTTTCATTGACTGTCCTCCTTCGCTCGGCTTGCTTACCATCAACGCCTTGACAGCAGCAGACAGCGTTTTGATTCCAATCCAGTGCGAGTATTATGCACTCGAGGGCGTTACGAAGCTGCTTGAGTCAATGAAGATGGTCAAATCACGTCTGAATAAGGGCTTAGACACCTATGGCGTGCTTATGACTATGTATGACTCGCGTACTTCTCTGTCGAATCAGGTTGTTGAGGAGGTTCAATCGTACTTTGGTGCCAAGGCGTTTAAAACGCTGATCCCCCGTACGGTTAAAATCTCCGAAGCTCCGTCTTTTGGAGAACCGGTAATTACCTATGCACCTCAAAATAAGGGTGCAAAAGCGTATATGAACCTTGCAAAAGAGGTGATCAAGCGTGCCTAGTGCAAAGAAACGTGGCGGATTGGGACGTGGACTCAATGCTTTGGTCTCAGAGGCCGAGTATGAGACCGGTAGTTCGGCTACATCGGCTTCAAAGGCTGCATCTGAAACGAAACTACCCATTGAGGATATTGTTCCCAACCCTAACCAGCCGCGAATTCACTTTAACGAAACTGAACTTCGCGAGTTGAGCGAGTCAATCCAAGAACATGGCGTTTTGCAGCCGCTATTGGTTCGCAAGCATGGAAACGGCTATGAGATCATCGCTGGTGAGCGTCGTTACCAGGCGTCAAAGCTTGCTGGTCTTGAGGAGCTGCCTGTCATCATTAAAGATGTTAGTGATGAAGAGATGCTTGCTCTTGCTCTTATCGAAAACCTTCAGCGTTCTGATTTGAATCCCGTCGAAGAGGCTAAAGGCTATCGCCAGCTTATCGATGCCAGCGGTATGACCCAGGAAGCATTGTCGAGGGCAGTCAGCAAGTCACGCTCTGCAATTACAAACTCGCTACGCCTTCTCGATCTCCCCGAAGTTGTTCAGCAGATGATTTTTGAGGGCAAACTTACTGCTGGTCATGCACGTGCGATTCTTGCAGTTCCCTATGAGGATGCACGAATTCGACTAGCAGAGAAAGTTGTTGCGGAGGGCCTTTCCGTAAGAGCGACAGAAAATCTTGCTCCGTTGTTTTCTGCCAGAGAGACACCTAAAACGCCTAGACCTGCAACGCCTCAGTCTTTTAAAAAGGCTGCCCGTGTGCTTCGTCAGGTATTTAATACCAACGTGCGTGTGAAGAGCTCGCGAGGAAAGAATAAGATTGAGATTGAGTTTAAAGACGAGGAAGAGCTCTCTCGTATTCTTGGCGAAATGATTCAGTTTGATCAAGGAGGCCAAGATGAGGAATAAGATTTTAACAGCGATTGCATTGGCTACGACTGTCGCGGCTGGTGCCTTTGCTGGCTATAAGATCGCGACAGACGATGAACTGCGAGGTCGTTTGCTTCGTGGCGCGCAAGATATCGTCGATACTTCCAAAAAGAAAATGGATGTCATGACCGAAGATGTTGCCATGCGTACTGCTCAGGTAACGAAGAATCCCAAGATTAATCAAGGTTGGGTTAGCAACCAATGGGAAAATGTAGGCTATTAGGTACCTAACAATTATTCAGTATATTCTAAGGGGTCCTTGTCTGATTCATGAGACAAGGACCCCTTATTTTGGCCGTAAAAAAATGGGACAGGTAGCAGCTGATTCAAAATTAAGGTGAATAAATGAAACGACCCCGGTTGCATATTCTGCAACCGGGGTCGTTCGATGTTTCACATGAAACGTTTTGGGGTGCGACTCCCCTATGCGTTCTTCTGAACTTTGAAGCGCTGCTTCAGTTGTCCGCAAGCGGCGTCAATATCGTTACCACGGGAGTTACGAATCGTGGTCTCGATGCCACGGGACTCAAGACGACGCTGAAGATCCTCAACCTTATGAATCGGCGACGGCTTGAGTGGGCTGCCCTCGATGTCGTTAAGCTGAATGAGGTTAACGTGGCACAGCGTTCCCTCGCAGAAGTCGCAGAGCGCCTGCATCTCGGGATTCGTATCGTTGACGCCTTCGATCATGGCATACTCATAGGTCGGGCGGCGGCCAGTCTTCTCGGTGTAGAGCTGAAGCGCTTCGTGAAGGCGAAGCAGCGTGTACTTCTTAACACCGGGCATGAGCTTATTGCGCGTCGACTGGATGGCGGAATGCAGTGAAACAGCAAGCGTGAACTGCTCGGGGATGTCGGCAAATTTGCGAATACCGGGAATAACTCCACTGGTAGAGACGGTGAGGTGACGAGCACCGATACCGATGCCATCGGGGTCGTTGAGGATTCGCAACGCCTTGAGAACCTCGTCGTAGTTGGCAAACGGCTCGCCCTGGCCCATGAAGACGACGCTCGTGGCGCGCTCGCCAAAGTCGTTGGATACATGAAGTACCTGGTCGACGATCTCTTGAGCGGTCAGAGAGCGCTTGAGGCCGTTGAGACCGGTAGCGCAAAAGGCGCAGCCCATGCCACAGCCTGCCTGGGTGGAAACGCAGACGGAAAGCTTGTTGCGACGGGGCATGCCGACAGTCTCGACGGAAACGCCGTCGTGGTATTCGAGCAGATACTTGCGCGAGCCATCTTTGGAAACTTGCTTGGTGAGTTCAGTCGGCGTGTCAAAGGCAAAAGCCTCTTTAAGCTGCTCGCGGAAAGCCTTGGGAAGGTTGGTCATATCGTCAAACGAACAAACGTTCTTCTCAAAGACCCATTCAATTAGCTGCTTCGCGCGGAAGGCGGGCTGGCCAAGTTCGGCCACGAGCTCGCGAATATCGTTTTGGCTCAAGTCGCGAATGTCCTGAGATTTAGTCCTGGGATTCATGGAAGCCTTTCGATTTTGGGGAAACGTAGAGGGTATCGCTACAATATGGTATCAGCTGCAGAAATTATAGAGGAGGAGTCTGCCCATGCCGGGTAAAAGCCTAGAGAACATGCACGTAGCGGTCTTGGCGGGCGGTCATTCCGCTGAGCGCGAGATCTCGCTCAATTCGGGAAAGAACGTCGTGGTGGCACTGAAGGAAGCCGGCTACACCTCGGTGGAGCTGCTCGACACGGCCGCTGATGACTTTATGGTAACCATGGCGACCGGCGGCTTTGACGTGGCGTTTATCGCCATGCACGGTGCCGGCGGCGAGGATGGTGCCATGCAGGGCGCCATGGAGACCCTGGGTATCCCCTACACGGCCTCGGGCGTGCTTGCCAGCGCCTGCGGTGCCGACAAGGAGGTCTCTAAGCTCCTGTACGCCAAGGCGGGCATTCCCATTGCCCCCGGCCTTGCGCTCGAGGTGGGCGATGAAGTCGATATCGATCATATCGTCGAGGTTTGTGGCGAGCGCTGCTTTGTGAAGCCGGCCGTCAACGGTTCCAGCTATGGCATTTCCCTGGTCCATGAGCCCTCCGAGCTGCCCGCGGCAATCGCCAAGGCGTTTGAGTACGGCGACAAAGTGCTGGTCGAGAAGTGCATCGAGGGTACCGAGATCACCGTTGGCGTATACGGTGAAGATGACGTGCGCGCCCTGCCGATTGTCGAGATCCGTAAGCCCGAGGACTGCGAGTTCTACGATCTGGACGTGAAATATGTCGACCCTACGGACATCCATCGCATTCCGGCGCAGATTTCACCCGAGAACTATGCTCGTGCCCAGGAGCTTGCCTGTGCCGCTCACAAGGCCCTCGGTTGCCTGGGCATCTCGCGCAGCGATTTTATCGTGAGCGAGGACGGCCCCGTTATCCTCGAGACCAATACCATTCCCGGCATGACCGATACGTCGCTGTATCCGGATGAGATCCGCCACACCGACGACATGACGTTCCCGCAGGTCTGTGACAGCCTAATCCGTATGGGTCTTCGTCGAGCGGGCATTGCATGCTAATCGAGGACGCGGTTTCGTCAGGAACGCCGCAGTTTGTCACCGACTCCTATGCCACGCTTGCCGAGCGCGCCAAAACGCAGTCCTTCGGCCTTATCGAGGAAGATGTGATCGTCCTCGATACCGAGACCACGGGTCTTTCGGTGCAGGACAATGAGCTGATCGAGATCTCGGCGGCCCGCCTTTCGGGCCGCGAGGTCGTCGACCGCTTCGATACCTTCGTGCATCCCAAGCAACTGATTCCCGCCGAGATTACCGAGCTCACGAGCATTACAAATGCCGATGTGGTGGATGCCCCATCGGCCGTCGATGCCGTGGCTGCTCTCGCCGATTTTGTCGGCGGCTGCCCGGTGATTGCGCATAACGCCACCTTCGACCGTTCGTTTATCGAGTCGGTCAAGGGCGGTGTCAACGTCAGCGACATCTGGATTGATTCGCTGGCACTGTCGCGCATCGCACTTCCGCGCCTGGCCTCGCACAAGCTGTCTTTTATGGCCGACCTGTTTGGCTGCGACTCGGTGTCGCACCGCGCCAACGCCGATGTCGACGCCCTGTGTGGCGTATGGCGCGTGTTGCTCGTGGCGCTCACCGACTTGCCCCAGGGCTTAATGGCGCGCTTGGCCGACATGCACCCCGACGTACCCTGGTCCTACCGTCCCATCTTCTCGTTCTTGGCGGGACAGAATCCCGGTTCCATCTTCTCTCTCAGCGCCGCCCGCGCCGACGTACTCAAGGCCGATCGGGCCGATGATCGCGTTGATGCGGACGAGCTGCCGGTCCTTAAGATGCCGAGCCGCGAGGAAATCGAGGCGGACTATGCCCCGGGCGGCCTGGTCAATCGCATGTATCCCACGTATGAGCCGCGCGATGAGCAGATCGCGATGGCGCTCGAGGTCCGCGATGCGCTGGTCACGGGCACACATCGCGTAATTGAGGCGGGCACGGGCGTCGGCAAATCGATGGCCTATCTGGTGCCTTTTGCCGAGGCAGCACGCCGTAACAACATCACGGTTGGTATTGCGACCAAATCGAACAATCTTGCCGACCAGCTCATGTACCATGAGCTGCCAAAACTTGCCGAGCAACTGGACGGTGGCCTGTCATTTTGCGCTCTCAAGGGCTATGACCACTATCCGTGCCTGCGCAAGCTTGAGCGCATGAGCCGCAGCCAGGTCGAGATTACCACCAAGCGCGATCCGGCGGACACGCTCACGGCGGTCGCGGTCATTATGGCGTACGTCTGCCAATCAGCCGATGGCGACCTCGACTCGCTCGGCATTCGGTGGCGCAGCGTCAACCGCCCCGACTTTACGACGGCCTCGCGCGAGTGTGCTCGTCGCCTCTGCCCGTTTTTCCCTGATAAATGTTTGGTCCACGGCGCTCGCCGTCGTGCGGCGCATGCCGATGTGGTGGTCACCAACCATTCCCTGCTGTTCCGCAATGTCGCGGCCGAGGGCAGGATTTTACCTCCGATTCGTCATTGGGTAATCGACGAGGCCCATTCCATCGAGCGCGAGGCGCGCCGTCAGTGGGCGCGCGTGGTGTCGGCGGACGAATCACGCGTTCTGTTTGAGCGCCTGGGTGGCTCGAGCACCGGCGCGCTAAGCCAGGTTTCCCGTGATTTGGCAACCTCCGAGGGCTCTACGCTCTATCTGGGCCTTACTGCCAAGGCAACGTCGACGGTTGCGCGCGCGAGCATGACAATCGCCGACGTGTTCGATGGCGTTCGCGAGCTCGGTCGCCGTGCCCGTGGGGGTTATGACAATGCCAATCTATGGATTGGCCCCGAGTTGCGCGAATCTGACGACTGGCATGATTTCTTGCAGTCGGCCTACACTGCCATCGACGCATTGGAACAGGCTGACAAGAGCGTCGACGCGCTGGTGCAAGCCGTCGCCGCCGACAAGCCCGAGGTTGTTGTCGACCTGGGTGATATTTCGCGCCGCCTGCACGAGCTGGCCGAGAACCTCAAACTCATCATTGATGGCACCGATGAACACTACGTGTATTCGCTGCAGGTCAATCGCAGACTGCGTGCCGGCGGAGAGTCAATGACCGCAGAGCGCATCGACATTGGCGAGGCCTTGGCAACCGAGTGGCTGCCCGAGGTTCACACGGCTATCTTTGCCTCGGCGACCATGACGGTGTCCAAAAGCTTCGAACACTTTAACCACGCGGTCGGCCTCGATCGCATCGGTGCTTCAACATCCTCATCGCTGCACTTGGACTCGAGCTACGACTTCGATTCGAACATGGCTGTAGTCGTTGCGGGCGATATCCCCGATCCGCGCGATCGCGAGAGCTATCTTACGGCGCTCGAGCGCGTGCTGGTCGACGCCCATCTTGCCATGGGCGGATCGGTGCTCACACTGTTCACCAATCGGCGCGACATGGAAGACCTGTACGCCCGCGTTGAGCCCAAGATGGCCCGTGCGGGTCTGGAGCTCAACTGCCAGCAGCGCAACTCATCTCCTCGTCGCCTGCGCGATCGGTTTATCAACGAGCCGACCTCGTCGCTTTTTGCGCTTAAGGCCTTCTGGGAGGGGTTCGACGCCAGCGGCGAGACGCTGCGCTGCGTCATCATTCCCAAGCTGCCGTTCTCGAGTCCCACGGACCCGCTCTCGTGCGAGCGCAACCTGCGCGAAGACCGCGCTTGGGCGCGCTATTCGCTGCCCGAGGCAGTGCTCGAGGTCAAGCAGGCGGCCGGCCGCCTTATCCGCTCGTCGACCGATTGCGGCGTGCTGATTCTGGCCGACCCGCGCCTGGTGACGAAGGGCTACGGAAAGAAGTTCTTAACGTCGCTGCCCACGAGCTCCTACCAGCGCATCGAATCGGCGCAGATCGGTCACTATCTGCAACTGTGGCGCGCACGCCACGAGCGGCGGCGCTAAAGCGGACAGACGAGGGTTTTTGCCATATCGCACAGGCGCTTTGACAGGGCGGGGTCATCCAAGATGTGGATGGCTCCGCCCGCTGCGATTATCTGGCTCAGCAGCCAACGCTCGGAGCCGTAATGCACGGTTACCGTTGCCATGTCTGCCCCGCCGCGCTCGATTAGGGTGATGCCGGCCCAGTCCAGATGCTCCGCCATATCGAATGGCATCAAGAGCTTTGCGCTGCGCTGCGTCCGGGCAAGGGAATCGCGGAGGGATGCGACGTCCGGTGTGTGAGGCACGACGGAGTCTTCCGTCAAGGCGAGTTCCTCGATTTTATCCATGCGATAGGTGCGCTGCTCATCGACTGTGATGTCCCAGGCAATCAGGTATGTTTGGTCGCCGTTTACCGTAATGCGCAAAGGGTCGACCAGACGCTCGCGTGGCCGCGCATCGTCCATCGAGCGATACGAGATGCGGCAACGAACACCGTCCTGAATGGCGCAGCTCAGCTGCTGCCAGTGCGACCCGTGGTTGACGGTGTCAAAGACGCGCTGGTTATAGCCGAGCTCTTCGGGTAGAAGGGCATGTCGAATCCGAGCTGCCGTTTGCGGCTCGATCCCCAACGATTCAAGTTCATGGTTGAGCACAGCGCCCTCGGCGGTACTCAGGCGCAACGGTAGCACACGCCCGGCGTCACCAGTGAGGGCCACACGCTCGCCGCGGCATTCGCAGATGATGCGCGCGCCCGATTCTCGGTCTGCGAGCGTCGAGACAATCTCGAGAATCTCGTCGAGCGACACCCCCGTGATGTCAAAGCGGCTGCAAATCTCGGTTCGTGTCATGCCGTTCTCGCCGGCGGCGTAGAGGGCCTCCATGATGTCGATGGCGCGCGAGAGTCTCTGCTCGCTGGTGAGTTTACGCACGGGCATGCTCGTGCACCGTCCTTTCAATGAGGTGGTTCCACGCCTGCTTGAGCGATTCGGGGGCCATGGGCCTCATGCCGTCCATGGCGTGGGCCATGCAAAATGAGGCGGCGGCTTCAAGATCGCGCACGCCAACGGTCCAGGTCCATCCCGCATCGGTGTGTGCGAGCTCACCTCGCCCGCGCGTGAGGCCGTTGATCATATCGATCTGCGTCTGAGGGGCGAACGAGAACGTGGCTGCAACGGGCGGCCGGTCGGCAAAATCGAATTCAAAGAACAGATAGTCGTTGAGATTGAAGTCCGCAGGGATGGCGTAGGCCTTCGAAGGACGCCAAGCGCGAACGATACGGTCGCAGCGGAATGTCCTGATGCCGTCGGTAACATTGTCGAGGCCGCAGAAATACGCCACGCCCTCGCGCTCGAACATGCCGTAGATACAGACGGTACGTTCTTTCTGCTCGCCGCGTCCGTTCTGATATAAAAATCGCAGCGCGCATCGCTCGGCAAAGGCGCTCCAAACCGCATCGACGGTGGGAGAGCGGCGGATCGGTACTTCGTCCACCGCCGTCCTACTGGTGAGATAGGCAATCTTGGAGCGAATATCGGCAAGCGGCGCGGCAAAGGCGGAAGAGCCGGCCGCTAGCGTCTGGTCGATGGCGTTGAGCAGGATGTCGGCGTCGTCTGCGGTGATGAGGCCGCCTGCAGCAAACGTGTGCTCGCGGTCGATTGTCCACGAGCTTTCCTCGGTCTCCTGCGCACCGGCGGGGCGAACCTCCTTGATTAAGATGCCACGCTCGAGCAGTTTGTCACGATCGCGCCGAAACTTGCGCTTATCCGAGTCTATGTTGCCCGAGCCATATCCCAGGTCAGAATCCAAGACGATCTGCTCGGTCGTCAGCGGTTCGGGGGAGCTGTTGAGCACAAAGAAAAGATTGAGGATGCGCTGAGCCGTTTTATCGAAACCGGGCTCCGAATTTCCCTTTTTAATTGTCGCGGTCGCGTCGCTTGCCGTCATAGAGTCCTCGCATGAGAAGGTGGTTTGCTGCCATGATTTTAGTCCGATATGGAGATTAGGCTATATCCTTGTCCGCTCGGGGCGTTAAGATGGCCCGAATTCGGTCGTTTGCGCTCGCTCGGGGTATACTTTCGACTATATACGGTTCTAATGTGCATGCATTGGGCCTATTTGTCGGATTATGGATGTGGAGCGCACATGGCGAACACCCAGAACTATATTAACCACCTGCTGCAGAACACCGGCATTACGCCGGCATGCAGCGAAGAAGAGCGCTTGGCTGCCGAGGATATCGCTCAGATCTTCCGCAACCACGGCTTTGATCCCGAGGTTCAGGAGTTCAATGCCCCGGCGCCCAGTAGGCTGGCATTTGCCGTTACCGGTATTCTTGCGTTTGCCGGCGCCCTGCTGATGGGCATCGGCGGCGGTATCGGCTTGGTCGGCACCTTGCTGGCTATTGTCGGCGCCGTTCTTTACGTGCTCGAGCGCACGGGTCACCCCGTGGTTTCGCGTCTGGGCAAGACGGGCGTGAGCCAAAATGTCATCGCCTACCACAAGGCCTCGGGTCCGCTCGCGTCTCCGCGCAACCGCCCAGTGGTCGTTGTCGCACACTACGACTCTCCCCGTGCTGAGCTGCTCGCCCGCGAGCCCTATGCTTCGTATCGTGCGCTCATCGCCAAGCTGTTGCCCGTTGCCACGGTTGCCCCTGCTGCCGTTGCCATCCTGCGTATCCTGCCGCTCCCCGGCGCGCTAAAGGTTCTGCTGTGGATTGTCGCGATCCTCGCTTCCCTCGTTGCACTTGTCAACGCGGCAAACATCATCTCTAACCGCCACATTCTTCCCTATACGTCCGGCGCGGTGTGCAACAAGTCTTCTGTCGCCGCTATGCTCGGCGTTATGGACAACGTCGCTCCCTTCCAGGGCGAAAACGAGTTTCCCGACGATGTTCCGTTCGATACCTATTTCGGGGAGCAGAAACGTCGTGCCGAGGAAATGGCGCGCGCAGCGGCGGAGTATGCCGCGGCCCAGCAGCAAAACGACTACGGCAACACCATCGAGTATGAAGAGCCTACCTACGCCGAGGACGAGTTCGGTCAGCCGATTGCTCCCGACGCTCAAACCGAGCCCGAACAGGGCGAGGCTTTCGACGAGCAGATCGAGGGCTTTGAGGGTGCGTCTGCCGACGAGACGCTGATTGGCGCCATCGTGCCCGAGGACCAGAATCAGGCTGTCCAGGCCGAAGAGCCCAATGACGAGGTTCCCGCTGCCGAGCCGGCGGAGGAGCCTGCCGCGGCCGAGCCCAAGCTCTATCGCAATGCCGCCGGCAACATCCGCTTTGGTTCGGATGCCATCCGTGCGCTCGGAATGCTTCCCGAGTCCTGCACGCTCGATTACGAGGAGGGCGAGGAGCCGACGTTTGAGCCCGAGTCTGCCCCCGTCGTCACCGTGGATGATGAGTCTGCCGCGGTTACCGCTGCCGTTGCCGAGCCCGAGGCGGTGTCCGCGATCGATCCCGCGGCAGGACTGGACATTTTGGCTCCCGCCGCGCCGGCGCAAGACGTTGCGGACGAGTCTGACGACGATTACGTTGAACAGCCGAGGCGCGTGTCTTACGAGAGCGATACTGATTTCTCGGCCGAGATTCCCGCGGCAACGCCCCATGCCGACATTGCATCGGCGTTCTCGTCGATTGGCGCCAGCGCTTCCAACTTCTTTAAGGGTGCGCTTGCAAAGGGCAAGAAATTTGTCGACGATTTCGAGGAGAAACGCGCTGCCGCACGCGAGGCTGCCGAGCAGGAGGCTATCGCTCAGCAGCAGGCAGCCGAGGCGGCACGCGAGCTCGCAGCGCAAGAGTTCGAGCAGAACGAGGCTATGCAGTCCGTGCCCGTCGACGCCGCCGAAGCTACAACGTCCTTTGAGTCCCAGCAACCGACGTCCGCGGATGTTGTTGAGGCGACGACGTCTTTCGAGGCCCAGCAGCACGTCGATAGCACCATGTCGTTTGATGCCGCGCAGTTCGATTCCACGATAACGTTTGAAAAGCAAGGCACCGCGATTGCCGAGCCCCTTCCTGCTTCCGATGAGCAGGACGACGCGGCAGACGATGACGAGCCCATTGATGCTGCCGAAATTCAGGATGCTGCCGAGGACGAGCCCGTCGAGGCCAACTCTGACGAAGAGCAGTACGCGGCAGCCGAGCAAGATGATTCGACCGAGGTCGAGCAGGAGGAAGTGCCTGCGGTTTCCGAGACTCCCGAGACGGATGAGTCGAGGCCTTACTCCACGCAGATTTTCACCATGCCGACCCCGAGTGGTTCCGGTGCCACGGTTGCCGATGTTGCTCCCACCCAGGACGAAACAGTCGATTCCCTTATGGCCCAGATTTCCTCCCAGGCATCGCCGCGTCCGCAGGTGAATGTTCCCGATCCGGCGTCGGCACCGTCGCCTGCACCTTCCTCGTCTCCGCTGGCTTCGGTCCCCGATCCGTCGCTGCCGTCTATGAAGCAGGCAAACGTTGCGTCTCGCACGTCGCTGTTCGACCTTCCCGACCCCTCCGCACAGGTCAACGACCCCTTTGCTACCGCCCAGGGTCCCGAACCCACATCGGCACCCGTTGTGCCTCCCATGCCCGTTGCGTCGGGCGCGCAGCCGATCGAGACCATTTCGGCTCCCGCCCCGGCGGCACCCAAGTCTCGCAAACGCGGCCTGGGTGGCCTGTTCGGTCGTAAAAGGAAAAACGAGCAGGACAGCATGAGTGATTGGCTGGGCGTCGAAGACGATTACGATGCCAAGAAGTCCGGTCGCGGTATCGGTTCGTGGGATAACTTCGAGGACGATAACGATGGCTGGAAGGGCGGCGCTACGTCTTCCGATGGCGCTTCTTCCGAAGATATGCTCTCGGCTGTCGCCTCTATGGGCGATGATGAGCTGCTCGGTCACGATATCTGGTTTGTGGCAACGGGCGCCTCGGATTGTGATGGCGCCGGCATGAAGGCCTTCTTGGCTTCGCATCGCGATAAACTCCGCGGCGTATTCTTCATCAATCTTGAATCCGTCGGCGCCGGTAGGCTTTCGGTGGTGACGGTCGAGGGCGAACAGCAGCTGCTCAAGGGCGATCGCCGCATCATGAACCTGGTCAGCAAGGTGTGCAAGTCGTTCCATGTCGATTGTGGCGCGCTCGAGATGCCCTATGCCAAGACCGATGCCTATGCCGCGCTCGAGGCGAGCCGCCGAGCCCTCACCATCGCCGGCGTGGACGGCACGCGTCTGGCTTGCGCTCGTACCGAGGACGACCTGCCCCACAATGTCAACCCGACGAACATTGCCACGGTATCCGAGGTCGTGACCGAGGTTATCCGCCGTTCGTAGACGGAGCTCTAAGGAGTCAACGTGTTTTCGTATATTAAGCGCCATTGGCCTGTCTACGTGATTTTGACCTTGATTGCCATTGCGTTAGGATTTGGGGCTGCCTACATCGTGGGTGCAAAGGGCTCGACCCCCGCCTCCGCAATCAGCGAAGAGGTGGAGCAAGAACAGAGTACGGGTGCCGATGGGATTCCTGAGTCCGAGCAGGCAATCGTTGATGGTGGATCTTCGTCTGCAGAGTAGATACGGCGATTTACATGATTGAAAGCGGGCGAGCCAGGGGGACTGGCTCGCCCGCTTTTTCATCGCGCTAGCGCTTCTTTGGGGTCGACCTAAGGCGAGCGAACCATAGGGCTGCGGCACCCGAGGTCAGGAGCGCGGTGATGCAAGCGGCGATGGGAACTGATCCTGTTGCCGGTAGGTCCTGCGGTAGGGTACAGCGTTGAATGACACGGTCCTCGTCATGTGACTCAAGTTTATCGCCGCCGCCGTTGCGGCAAAGATCGACGCGTGCGCTGTTGGTGAGTGCGGTTTGGGGCGTATAAGCCGACGTCGCCTGCATGTGCACGATTGCGCCCCGAGCGTCTGTGCCAAGGATTGCTTTGGCATCGTCAAGGTCGTCGTGCTCATCTTTGAGATCATCGCGGGTCCAAGAATCCGCATCGCTTCGAGTCGTAAAGCCGGCGGCTACCGCACCGTATTCAATGCGAATGCCCGTTACGACGGTATTGGACGCAAGGTCGAGTTCTTTCGCCTCGAGTGTGGTGGATTCCGTGGTCGAGACATCCGCCTTCCAGAGGTGCCAGCCGTCGTAATCGACGAGGCGGCAATCCTCACCCAGACTTTCCCTTACTTCGTCGGACTCAAGCCAAGGATTTTCGTGCCCATCGTCAAGTGTCGCGTTTGCCGGCTCATCGACGTCTGTCGAGTCCAACGGCGTCGTGCGATACCACACGTTGCACAGACCATTGAGGTCGCCGATGGCGACGGGGGTTTCGATTGAGACGAATCTCGCCGTATCGTCCTCGGCACACTCAAGATCATCGGTAATTGTAAACTCATCAACCCAGGTAGTTGAATCGTTTCGAGCGTCGATGGTATAGGAGAAAAGCCCATCCGTATTGGTTTGCATCGCGGCACGGTTTTTACCATCGCCGTTAGCCAACAGGCCCTTTTCGATAGGTTGGACAAGTTCCTGACGCTTGTCGACCTGCCCCTTGATCTCGATGGGCGCATCCTTCATCGCGACGGATTGGACTTCTCCCGTATCCTTTATTTCAAACGTTATCTCCTCGGCAAGGTCATAGGTCCGCGGAGACATCATTTCGCGCAACGAGTAGGTGCCGGGTGCAAGATGTTCGACGCGGTGTGGCTTGTCGGATGAGGTCCAGGAGTCTATTTCGGTTTTATCGGGACCATATAAGGTGAGCCGTGCGCCTTCTACTTCCTGCTCACCGCTTGCATCGACCTTGGAGATATCAACCTTGGTGTAATCGTCGGATACGTTAAGCCGTGCTTCTACAACGGGTGTTTTCTGGTCGGCATAAGTAAGGTCGACAATATGGGTTGTCTGATCGAGCAAGAAGCCTGCCGGCGCTTGAGTCTCGACAACCTCGTAGCGTGCGGTGCCAGATCCCAGTGGGAGGTTGTCCGCGCGTGCTTCTCCAGTTTCATCCGTCGTGACGGTAGCGACAGTCTCACCGTCGAGTGCGGCAATGCTACCGTCGGGGCGCACGATATCACCCGAGGCACGGATCTCAAAGATGGCGCCCGCGAGGCTGCTGCCGTCTACGGCATCGGTTTTAACGATCCTGATATTTCCGGTCGCGGCGCGGTCATAATACGAGGCGATTGCAACGGGCGTTAGGTTCATGTCGGCGGGTATGTTTACCTCGATTTCTTCGCTGACAAGATAGGGCTCTTTGGCCGAGGTTTCGCGTACATAATAGGTGCCCGGCACGAGCGATTCGGGCAGTGTGACGGTCCCGGTCGCGTCAGTCGTAAAGGTGTCCATTACGTTATGTGCTGGATACCAGCAAGTTTGTGAGACAGGTTCGTGATTGCTGTCGAGGAGTTGGAAGGTGAATCCGGCTAGGGGAACAGAAGCGCCTGTTTGGGCATCGCGTTTTACAATCTGGAGATGCGTCGACAGAGCGTGGTTGTCCACGATATATTGAAGCTCGGCGCCGTCGGAAATCTGATTTGCCCCGACGGTCCATTCCCCTGCACGTTTAAAACCCTCGGGGACGGTTTCCGGAACCTCGCGAACCGTGTAGCCGGCACGGTCGTATGGGACGGCTCCGTGGACACCGGCGAGTCGCTTGCCTGTGCCGAACCATGCTTCGGGCTGATCTTCGGTGGAGGCAAAGCCATAGATGTTTGTGGTCAGTGTGCCAACAACCTGCTGAGAGCTGTTGCTGACAACCTCAAAGACAACACCACCCGCCGGCTGCTCCAGGCCGGATTGGTCGCTATTGCCGTAATCCTTGAATTTGGAAATCTCAAGGTTAAACGCAATGGGGATATCGGAAACGCGAGATTCGATCTCGACCACGCCTGAATCGCCGAGCTGGTCGGCTCCAACGGTATAGGTCCAGCTGTCGTTGGATGGCAGGTAGCCCTCGGGGGCTTTTGATTCGTAGATGGAAAAGGTTCCTAAGGGGACATCGGCGAGGGTGGCCCGACCGCTTTCGTCGGTCGTGAGGATTTGTGCCCATCCAGGGGTTGATTGCGACACACACGTGAACTCTGCTCCTGCGAGCGAAGCTCCCACCTGGGGGCCGGCATTCGTCGCGGCATCGAGTTTTACGATACGCAGGTTGATGGTGCCGGGCTGTTCATCAATGGCGACCCGCCCGCCGTCATTCCCCGTGGTAAAGGCAATACGATCGTGGCGGGGGACATAGCCGGCCGGCGCCTTCGTTTCAACTAGGTAGTATGCCGTGTTGGGCAGAAGTGTTGCTTGCGCTCGACCGTTGCTGTCCATCTTGATGGTGCCGACACGCGCGCCGCTGGCGCTCTCAAAAATATCGAATGTTGCCCCGGTAAACTGATAGGTATTGTTTCCGCTGGTAATAACGGTGTTAGCAGACTGCTTTTGGAAGGAAACAGACACCGCCGGCAGTACATAGAGCATGTCTTGACGTTTGCTGCCGCCCGATACGGCCCCTAGATAGCGTCGCGCGCGGTGCGGAGCGGCTTTGATGCTTCCTGATTTTGCGCTGTCGTGGAGCCACCGCGCAGCCGCCACGACTTCATTGTCGGCGGTAAAGTGTCCGCTCTTGGTTTTACCCTGAGCGGTCGTGTAGGAGTAGGTGCCGTCGACATGGGTAGTGCCGTTGAGCATCCATACGGCAAGCTGGGTGGCGGCGCGGGCGCGATCGGGTGAAAGATGGTAACCGCCAAACGACGTGGTGGTGGGATATCCGTGACAAACGATTGCCGCGAACTCGTCGTCGAGCCACACCCAGCCTTGATCAAAGTTGAGCCATGGGCCGCCCGGTTTGGTGGGGCCGGGGCGCTCCTGGTTCATGCAGTAGGCAATCGAGGTGTCTTGAGCTTCATACTTGCCGATGAAGAAGGGCCCACAATCATCGCTAATAGTGCGGAAGCCGAGCTGGTCGTAGCCATCGACGGCAAATGCGGCTCCTGGTGCCAGGTAGCCGAAAAGCAGGAAGAGGAGCAGGAGCAGCGGACCTGTTGCGATTGCGCTGTGGACAGAGTGCGTGGGTGCGTTGGACATGGCTGCTCCTTATCCCTCGTGCGCCGCATGGGGAGGTTGCGACGCGTAGGATGAGGCTACCCCCGAGGTTCATGCGGGTAAGTACCGGAGCCTGACCAAAAGCTTGCCCGATTTCTGACAAATCGAGCTCAAATACAACAATCAGATAAAAGTGCAGGTAGAAGATGGTAAGAAAAGAAAGACAAAGGTCCTCATCTCCACAATTGGCGCGATTTTCAAACGATTCTCCACAGCTAAAACAAGCATCGACACCCTTGTATCGAACAAGACAACCGCGTTATACTAGCCAACACACAAGCGGGCATCGCCAAGTGGTAAGGCATCAGCTTCCCAAGCTGACACTCGCGGGTTCGAGTCCCGTTGCCCGCTCCAGTTAAGAGCACAAGCACGGCACCATCACGGTGCCGTGCTTTTTTCAATAAAGTGCCGGGACTCGAACCCGACAGGGTGCGAGCGTTAAGCAAACGCGAAGCGTTTGTAGCGAGCAGGCGCAGGCGCCGACAGGCGCCTGAAGCCGGTGCGGATTTGCGAAGCAAATACGCGGACGTCCCGTTGCCCGCTCCATGGAGCAAGGAAGATTTCGGGAATGGTAGATTCGGCCTGCTTTGCCCCCGCACTTCCCCGGGTCTCGGTATGCCACCGCAGCCGGTGCGGATTTGCGAAGCAAATACGCGGGCGTCCCGTTGCCCGCTCCAATCCCAAAATGTTAGGTTAATGCCTGCTGCCCATACTTGCACCTGCGCACGGTACAATGGTTGGGTTACGACCAACGTGCCAATAACCAAAAAGGAGCCGCTATGATCGATCGCTATACCCGCCCGGAGATGGGACACATTTTCTCCCTCGAGAACAAGTACGCCATTTGGCAGGAAATCGAGGTTCTGGCCTGCGAGGCCCAGGCGGAGCTCGGCAAGATCGGTATTTCCAAAGACGAGGCCCAGTGGATCCGCGACCATGCCAACTTTGAGAAGGCGAAGGTCGATGAGATCGAGGAAGTCACGCGCCACGACGTCATTGCCTTCCTGACCAACATGAAGGAATACATCGATGCCGATGTTCCCGAGGGCGACCCCAAGCCCAGCCGCTGGGTTCACTATGGCATGACCAGCTCCGATCTGGGCGACACGGCCCTGTGCTACCAGCTCACCCAGGCCTGCGACCTGATCATCGAGGACGTCAAGAAACTCGGCGAGATCTGCAAGCGTCGTGCCTTCGAGGAGCGCAACACGCTCTGCGCCGGCCGTACTCATGGCATCCATGCCGAGCCGATGACCTTTGGCATGAAGTTTGGCTCTTGGGCCTGGGAGCTCAAGCGCGATCTGGACCGTCTTGAGGACGCCCGCAAGAATGTTGCCTTCGGTGCTATCTCGGGCGCTGTCGGCACGTACAGCTCCATCGAGCCGTTTGTCGAGGAATATGTCTGCGAGCACCTGGGCCTGGTTCACGACCCGCTGTCCACGCAGGTTATTAGCCGCGATCATCACGCCTACCTCGCCGGCGTTCTCGCCACCACCGCGGCCACCTGTGAGCGCATCGCTACCGAGGTTCGCAATCTGCAGAAGACCGATACACTCGAGGCCGAGGAACCGTTCCGTAAGGGTCAAAAGGGCAGCTCCGCCATGCCGCACAAGCGCAACCCCATCACCATGGAGAAGGTCTGCGGCCTGTCGCGCGTCGTGAAGGCCAACGCGCAGGTTGCCTTCGACAACGTCGCCCTGTGGCACGAGCGTGACATTTCGCACTCCTCTGCCGAGCGCGTCGCCCAGGCCGACAGCTTCATCGCCCTCGACCACATGTTCCAGTGCCTCATTCGCGTTATCGACGGCCTGCAGCTGTACCCTGCCCGCATGATGGCCAACCTCAATAAGACCCGCGGCCTCATCTTCTCCTCCAAGGTGCTGCTCGCCCTCGTCGATACGGGCATCACCCGCGAGGACGCGTACGCCATTGTGCAGGAGAACGCCATGGCAACCTGGCACGAGGTACAGGATTGTGTCTCCGGCCCCACCTTTAAGGAGCGTCTCGAGGCCGACCCGCGCTGCACCGTCAGCCAGGAGAAGCTCGACGAGATCTTTGATCCATGGGACTTCCTCACCCGTATCGACACGGTCTTTGATCGTCTGGAGCAGCTGAGCTTCGAGTAGGTTCGGGCATAACGTTAGCTTTTTAGGGCGCTTTGCTGGTAATGTGTGTTGCCGGCAAAGCGCCTCGTTGCATTTAGGGAAAGACGGGGATAATAGTCGTCTCGAATAACATTCTGAGAGGGGATCGCATGATTTCGTTTGATTACAAGCCTCAGGGCGTGTGTGCTCGCAATATTCACCTTGACCTTTCCGATGACGGCAACAAGGTGATAGGCGTTGAGTTTACCGGTGGCTGCGACGGCAATCTCAAGGCAATCTCCAAGCTGGTCGAGGGCGCTCCTGCCGATCGCGTAATCGAGGTTCTCGCCGGTAATACCTGCGGTATGAAAAAGACCTCCTGCGCCGACCAGCTTACGCGCGCCATCGAGGCCGCTCGCGCCGAGATCGCCTAATGGGTATCGCCGATCACATCAAGAACGGAATATCGCGTCGCGGCTTTGTACTCGGTGGGGCTGCCGCGGGCGCTGCCACGGTGCTTGCCGGATGCTCGAAAAAAACGGGCACCAGCGATGATGCCGCCGGCGAGCCGCAGGTTATCAAGGATGATTCCAAAATCATCTCGATTACGGATGAGTACGAGGCAGTCGACATCGATCTTGAGCCGGCGGCGTCATGGACGCTGCCTCTGGGTACGCTGCTGTACTACTGCGACGGCGATTACGCCGCGGCGATGATGGCGCCCGCATCGGCACTGCACGCCAACACACTCGGTGTGCTCAACCTGGGCGATGGCTCGCTAACCACATTAATCGAGGATCCTATCGAGGGCACGGGATACGCATTCTACGATGTCCGTGCCGGCGACGGCGTATTCGCGTGGGTTGAGATGAACTTTGCCAATTCATCGTGGAAGCTCTACGCTCAAAATCTGTCGGGCGCTTCGCTCTCTGGCGATGTGGTTGAGCTCGATCGAGGTGGCAAGGACTATGATCCGCCCCTGTTTACGGCGTTCGGGTCATCGGTTATCTGGTATAAAATGCCTTCGGCAGGCGGCAATAAAACGAGTAGTGATTCGTTTTGCTATCGTCGCTCGCTTGATGAATCCAAGGCCGAGATAATTTGGAAATCGACGGGTCGCTTTGCATCGGCCCCGCGCGCGAGCGACGGCATTTTGACCATCTCGCCGCGTGTCCGCAACGACGAGGGCGTCTACTACGGCATAACGGCAATCGATCTGACCGACGGCAACAACACCAAACGTGCCCAGCTAGTTCTTCCCTCGTCAGTCTCGCCTTTCGAGGCCGTATATATGGGCGATACCTTCGTGTTTTCTATCGAGGCGGCCTATAGTGGCGTGGGCAGCCTGGGCAACATGGGCACGTATATCGGTAATGAGGGAGGGCCGTATCTCTTCCTGTCCCGCGAGCCGCTTGCATGTGCGGCTGGCAAGAAGAATAAATACCTTGTTAAGGTACAGGCGTCGCATTTCCTGATCGACACCTCTGCCAAGACCTATGGCTCGCTGCTGTCGCCCGACCGCGCTTTGGAGTATGGCGATTATCCAGCTACGGCGGGAAAGTCGGACTCATTCCTTACGTACGCCACGGTGCGCAACAGCCAGGGTATACCAGAGACAGTCACTGCACGCCTATTCTCTCTTTAAGCTTAGAGGGGTTAAAAAGGCGCCAACAGGGGAATAAACGCGTTGTAATTGTGAGTACCGCCCGCCGAGCTGCCGCGTCATAGCGGCATCTGGCGGGCTCAGGTGCGTTAAAATGGGCTTGTTCTTAGCTAATTGAGACAGGGGGGCCGTGTTATGGCTTCAGATGCAAAAAAGATTCTGCTGGTCGAGGATGAGAAGGCAATCCGTGACGCCGTCGCTGCCTATCTCGAGCGCGAAGGCTACTGGGTTGTGGGCGTCGGCGACGGCCAGTCCGCGATCGAGGAGTTCGAGAAGCATCAGTTCGACCTGGTCGTGCTCGACCTTATGCTCCCCAAGATCCCCGGCGAGCGCGTTTGCCGCACCATTCGCGATACCTCGGATGTCCCCATCATCATGCTGACGGCTAAGGGCGAGATCGAGGACCGTATTATCGGTCTTGAGCTCGGCGCCGACGACTATCTGATTAAGCCGTTCTCGCCGCGCGAGCTCGTCGCCCGCGTTCGCGCTCTGTTCCGCCGTGCCCATCAGGCCGACGAGCCCGCCGTCGAGGTACTCGACTTCGGCGATCTGGTCATCGATATCTCGGGCCACAAGATCTTGGTCGAGGGCAAGGAAGTCGATCTGACGGCTTCCGAGTTCAAGCTGCTCACCACGCTTGCCCGCCATCCCGGCCGTGTGTATAACCGCATGGAGCTGGTCGAGAAAGTGCTCGGGTATGACTTTGAGGGCTATGAGCGCACCATCGATAGCCACGTGAAGAATCTTCGCGCCAAGCTGGGCGATGATCCCAAGAAGCCCAAGTGGCTCTACACCGTCCATGGTGTCGGCTATCGCTTCGAGGCTCCGGCCAAGACCGATAAGTCGGACGAGAAATAGGGAAATCACATATGACACCTGCGCGCTTTGAAATCGGACAAAAGCACAAGCAGGAGAGCGAGGCGGGTTCCAAGGCTAGTTGGAACACGCCTCGTTCCGATTCACGGCCAACGATGAGCTATCCCTCGCGCATGGCACTTGCTTTTGCTCTGACATCGCTCATGACAGTATTGGTGCTGGTGGGCGTTGTCTCTGTTGTGTGGGGCACAGTCTTTTCGGATTACACACGCTCCAATATCGTCGAAATCGCAAATTCCGCTGCCGAGAAGTTGGCGACCTCATATGAGGAAAACGGCTCTTGGACCGCGGGAGAACTGCGCACGGTCGCAACGTCGAGTTTGGTTTCCGACGATCTGGGCATGCAGGTCGTCAATAAAAAGGGCGTGATCGTTTATGACGATTCCTGGCCCTCGGCAAGCGCCACCGCCGATGTACGCGAAAACCAGGCTACGACCGACGACACGAGCGGCAAGAGGGCATCGCATAGCCCGGTCTCGTCTGCTCCAACCGACTCCGATAGCGTTGCTAACGTCGAGATTGTAACGTCTTCCGGCGAGCATGTCGGACAGGTAAAGCTGTGGGCCATCGGCTCCGACGCTCTGCTCACCAAGGCGGACTCTGCGTTTAGGGAGAAGACCTTTAACGCCATGGCCCTCGCCGCGGTTGTTGCAATCTGCATTTCGGTCGTTATCGGATCGCTCGTGTCGCGCATGCTCACCAAGCCGATTCATCGCATCACCAGTACCGCAAAGCAAATCCGTGACGGCGACCTGTCGGCTCGCACGGGACTGCGCGGTGATGACGAGATCGATCAGCTGGGTGAGACCTTCGATGAGATGGCCACTTCGCTCGAGAAGGATATGAAACACGAGAAGCGCCTGACCTCAGACGTTGCACATGAGCTTCGCACGCCGCTTATGGCCATGCTCGCAACGGTCGAGGCCATGCAGGATGGCGTGTATCCCACCGACGATGAGCATTTGGAGACCGTTGCTTCCGAGACGCGCCGCCTGGCTCGTCTGGTGCAGCAGATGCTCGACCTGTCGCGCATGGAAAACAGCACGGCTCCGCTCAACCTTGAGCCGGTGGACATGGTTCCTTTCGTGCGTTCCATCGTCAATGCCCAGGAGCGCCTGTTTGTCGACCGCGATCTGCGCCTGCGTTTTGCGGACGAGACCCAGGGTCACGACGATGTCGTCGAGGCCGATCCCGACATGATCACGCAATGTGTTATCAACCTCATGAGCAACGCCATGCGCTACACCCCCGAGGGCGGTTGGGTCGTGGTGTCGGTGCTCAGTGACCGCAAGCACGTCAGCATTGCCGTTTCTGATACCGGCATCGGTATTGCCAAGGACGATTTGTCGCGCATCTTCGGGCGGTTTTGGCGCGCCGATGCCAGCCGCGCCCGCGAAGCTGGCGGCCTGGGCGTTGGCCTCGCCGTGACCAAGCAGATCGTCGAGCGTCACCATGGCTACATATCCGTGGAGTCGGAGCTTGGAAAGGGTACGACTTTTACAATTCATCTGCCCCGCGAGCACACGGCAGACGCGGCATCTACTACAATGGAGCACTAGCTTTTCGCTATTCGGTGAAGGAGGGGCCGCGTCCCTGCCGCTCCGAGTTTGCGAAAACATGCGGGAAAGAACCCGCATTTCTGTCGTATTTAGGTAAGGAGTGACTCACGTGACAACGATGGAGCGTCGTCCGGATTCCCGTGGCAAGGTTCGTGATATTTACGATGCCGGTGACAACCTGCTGATGGTCGCCACCGACCGCATTTCTGCGTTCGACTTCATTCTTCCCGACGAGATTCCGTTTAAGGGAGAGGTACTCAATCGCATCTCGGCATTCTGGTTCGATAAGTTTGCCGACATCGTCCCCAACCATCTCGTTTCCATCGACCCGGCGGAGTTCCCCGAGGAGTTTGCTGAGTATCGTGACTACCTCGCTGGCCGCGCCATGCTGGTTAAGAAGGCCCAGACGATTCCTATCGAGTGCATCGTCCGCGGCTATCTGACCGGTTCGGGCAAGAAGACCTACGACGAGAACGGCACCGTCTGCGGCATCCAGCTGCCTGAGGGCCTGACCGAGGCTTCCAAGCTTCCTGAGCCGCTGTTCACGCCGTCCACGAAGGCCGAGATCGGTGACCACGACGAGAACATCTCGTTCGAGCGTTGCTGCGAGATCGTGGGCGAGGACATCGCCACGCAGATTCGTGACCTTTCCCTCAAGATCTACAAGGCTGCCGCCGAGTACGCCGCGACCCGTGGCATCATCATTGCCGACACCAAGTTCGAGTTTGGTGTTATTGATGGCAAGGTCACGCTGATCGACGAGTGTCTCACGCCCGACTCCAGCCGTTTCTGGCCTGCTGCCAGCTACGAGGAGGGCAAGATCCAGCCTAGCTACGACAAGCAATTCGTCCGCAATTGGCTCAAGGCCAACTGGGATATGACGGGGGAGACCCCGCACCTGCCCGCCGAGGTCATCGATGGCACGTCCGAGCGCTATCGCGAGGCCTTCCAGATCATCACGGGCTCCCAGTTCACAAGCATGAAGGAGAACGCATAAGTGAGTACCCGTAGCGCCACGAACAAGCGCACGCAATCCCACGAAGTTACCGGGGTTGCGCGCAAGTCTGCCGCATCTGCTAAGCCCGCCCGCCAAGCAGCGAGCTCCGTTCGCGTCGTGCCGGCTTCGTCTAAGGCACGCCGCAAAGAGCTCGAGAAGGGCGAGAACCTCGAGGGCCTCTCTAAAGAGGAGAAGCGCGCCCGCAAGGCTAAGCAGCGCGCCAAGGAGGACCGCATCTATACGGTGTCGAATATCCTCCTCAAGCAGGACGAGGACTACACCAAGCGCCGTCGCATCTGGTGGATTGTGCTCGCCATTGGCATGGTGCTCGTCGTGGCAATTTGGGCCTCGCTGTACTTCGCTCCCGCTGGCATGGTGTCCAGCCCTGTCCAGATGGTCGGCATTGTTTTGTCCTACGTCATCATTTTGGGCGACTTTATCTATGACTTCGCTCGTATTCGTCCCTTGCGCAACATGTACCGCGCGCAGGCCGAGGGCATGTCCGAGAACAAGCTCAACGCTCTTATTGAGCGCGCGGCTGCCGAGGAGGACAAGAAGGACTCCAAGAAGAAGTAGCGTTTGCATACATACTTATCGCTAAGATATAAGGCGCGTCGTTTTTGCGGCGCGCCTTTTTACTGTTCTATAGATAGATGGAGTGGCACATGATTCGAGCTGCCCTGACGGTCGAAGAGGCTCTGGAGGGCATGAAGGCCCTGGAGCCCAAGATTAAAAACTACGCGCGCCTGGTCGTCCGCAAGGGCGTAAACGTCAAGCCCGGCCAGGAGGTCGTCGTTCAGTCTCCGGTCGAGTGCGCGCCGTTTGCGCGCGTGGTGGTCGCGGAGGCCTATGCTGCCGGCGCCGGCCACGTGACGGTCATTTGGGCCGATGATGCCGTGACGAGGCTCACGTACGAGCATGTCGAGAAAAGCTATTTTGAGCAGACGCCCGAGTGGAAGCGCATGCAGCTGGATTCCTTGGCCCAGGATGGTGCCTGCTTTGTCTTTATCGAGGGTGCGGATCCTGCGGCCCTCAAGGGCATCGATCCAGCCAAGCCGGCCGCGGCATCAAAGGCGAGGAATACGCAGTGCAAAGTTTTCCGCCGTGGACTGGATTACAACATCAATCCGTGGTGCATCGCCGGCGCTCCGGTCGTGGCTTGGGCGCACGAGGTGTTCCCGGGAGACGCCGATGAGGTTGCAATCTATAAGCTGTGGAATGCGATTCTGCACACCGCGCGCGCCGATGGCCAGGACCCAGAGAGCGACTGGGAACTCCATGACGCCGCATTCGAAAAGAACCTGCGTTTCCTGAACGACAATCGTTTCGACTACCTGCATTACACCGCGGCAAATGGAACCGATCTGACGATTGGCATGACGAAAGGTCACGAGTGGGCCGGCGGCAAGGGCAAGACGCCCGATGGGCACCCCTTCTTCCCCAACATTCCCACCGAGGAAGTCTTCACCTCGCCCGATCGCATGCGTGCCGACGGTATCGTGTACTCGGCCATGCCGCTCATCCATCACGGCAATAAGGTCGAAGATTTTTGGATTAAGTTCGAGGGCGGCCGCGTGGTGGACTACGACGCCCGCGTGGGCAAGGCAACGCTCGCAAGTATCATCGATACTGACGAGGGCGCTGCTCACCTGGGAGAGGTCGCGCTCATTTCCAAGAACACGCCGATCCGCGAAAGTGGTGTTCTGTTCTACGATACGCTCTATGACGAGAACGCTAGCTGCCATCTCGCGCTAGGTGTCGGTTTCCCCGAATGCATCGAGGGTGGGTATGACATGTCCAAGGAGGAGCTTCTGGAGCATGGCGTTAACGTCTCGAGCACGCACGTCGATTTTATGATCGGCACGGACGACATCGATATTGTGGGCATTACGCCTGATGGACGTGAAGTTGTGATTTTCCAGAACGGCCAATGGAGTTGGGAATAGTCCCAGACCGTGGTACAATGCCACCCGCGGGCCGTTAGCTCAGCTGGCAGAGCAGGGGACTTTTAATCCCAAGGTCCAGGGTTCGAACCCCTGACGGCCCACCCAAAGATTGTTGAGACGGTCAACTTCGGTTGGCCGTCTTTTTTGTCGCCCTTTCATGGGTTCGAACCCGTCGGGGCGCGGAGCTGAGTAAACGCGTGAGCGTTTGCCAGCGCAGCGCGCAAGGCGCGAAAGCGCCGCAGCGGCCGCCTGCGAAGCAGGCTGAACCCCTGACGGCCCACCCAAAGATTGTTGAGACGGTCAACTTCGGTTGGCCGTCTTTTTTGTCGCCCTTTCATGGGTTCGAACCCGTCGGGGCGCGGAGCTGAGTAAACGCGTGAGCGTTTGCCAGCGCAGCGCGCAAGGCGCGAAAGCGCCGCAGCGGCCGCCTGCGAAGCAGGCTGAACCCCTGACGGCCCACCCAAAGATTGTTGAGACGGTCAACTCCGGTTGATCGCTTTTTTGTTGCCGGTGCATGGGTTCGAACCCGAACTTCTCTATATATAAGAACGCTTGGCGAACAAAACCAGCCTTTTACCGATGGGAAACAAATAGCTGATGCCTTTGGAGTAAAGTAGCGCTCCAGAGATGACCGATGTCTCAATACTCATAAAACAGCTGGTCATCGCCAATATCAGAAGCCAATGCTTCAGTTTTAACCCCAGTGATGCGACTGAGGGACCTATTCATTTGTGAACAAAATATGGAGTGCGCGATTCCCGCCCACGGGGCCCCTCCGGTCTGGCAATATATCTCCTTGCCGCGCGGCCCGGTCGGACCGGATCAGCCGCGGGGCGTGCACCTTGAGAACCGG
>NZ_SPFO01000016.1:0-36091 GCF_005845035.1 Collinsella aerofaciens
GGCCGCGGGGGCGTTCGGCTAGCTGCGGGAATGGCCTATTTGCTCAATGTGTTCGGCTGAGATCGGAAATCAACCACTAGTCATTGGGGACGTTCTTAAACGACTGGTTATTCAAGAACGTCCCCAATGACTAGGTGGGGAAGGCGTGCGACAATGGTGGTCGTTGTGTTGTTCGCGCTAAGGAGTTGCCATGTTGTTGTGTCCTGTTTGCCATGAGCCGTTGGTGGATGACGAACGTGGTGCTGCATGCGCGGGTGGACACCGGTTTGACCGTGCGCGCGAGGGCTATCTATATCTGCTGCGCTCGTCCAAGAGCGGCGACTCCATGGGCGATCCCAAGTCGCAGGCGCGCAGCCGTTGTGACTTTCTAAACCGTGGCTACTATGCGCCGTTGCGCGATGCAATGGTCGAGCTGGTGCGCAAGCAGGTGTCTGGGCGTGCTGCGTCTACGAACGGCCCCATGACGCTGCTCGATATTTGCTGCGGCGAGGGCTACTACACCAGCGCCATGGGCGCGGTGCCGGGGGTGGATGCTTACGGTTTCGACCTGGGCAAAGAGATGGTGCGCCTTGCCGCCAAGCGCAGCGACGCGACCTACTTCGTGGCCAACATGAAGGATATCCCCGTGGCTAATGGCGCCTTCGATATGGTGACCGAGCTCTTCGCTCCCTTTAACGAGCGTGAGTTTGCCCGCGTGCTGGCGCCAGAGGGCTCGCTCTACACCGTGGTGCCGGGCGCCCGTCATCTGTTTGGGCTCAAGGAGGTACTCTACGACACGCCGTACCTTAACGATGAGAAGCTGCCGAAGACCACCGAGCTCGAGTTGGCCGGAACGCAGCGGGTGTCTGCGAACATTACGCTTCGGACCCAGGCCGACATCGAAGCCGTATTTCAGATGACGCCCTACTACTACCGCACACGCCCTGCCGACAAAGAGCGCCTGGCAAATTTGGACACGCTCCAGACCGACATCGACTTCATCATCGCCGAGTACCGCCACTGCTAACCTACCAAAAAGGGACAGGTTTGTTTTGGTAGGTTTTGTCTGGGCAAACGTAAAGGGCCGACCGCGGAGATGCGCGATCGGCCCTTTTTAGCTGCTTGGCTGCAGAGGTTATGAGAAGCGAGCGCTTACAGGCGGTCCTTGTTCTCGGCCTTAACGGCGTGTGCCTGCTGAACAAAGAACAGGTCGTAGACCACGATGACAAAGGCGACGATATTGACGGAGCTGCCGCCGAGCGCGGGAAGCGTGAGCGCGGCCTGCGCAATCGTGGCGATTGCGGCAACGATGCCGAGCTTAAACGCGCCGTCCACCTGCGAAGGCTTGTTGGCGCCCTTGATACCGGCGACGCCTGCGGCAAGGTCGACGAGTCCCTTAACGATCACCACAACAGCTGCGAGCGTGGCGTTCGACCCGTAAGCGGATCCAAAATTACCGGTAACAATGCCGGCGATTCCAATGACGAGGCTGGCGATGCCCAGAACAAAATAAATCAGGGCAAGGATTT
The DNA here is from genome assembly GCF_005845035.1 of Collinsella aerofaciens. GTDB lineage: Bacteria > Actinomycetota > Coriobacteriia > Coriobacteriales > Coriobacteriaceae > Collinsella > Collinsella aerofaciens_I. The sequence goes on from NZ_SPFO01000016.1 coordinate 1,509, forward strand.
TGAGTGTCTTGCGAGCGGCGCTCATGACTGGTCCTTTCGATGCGGGCGCGGTGGATCTATCGCACCCAGGTTACGGCACATATCGTGAAGCACATTGTAGTTCAACGGCGGCGTGCATGCGCTTGAAAGCGTCTCTTGCCTGCACGGTCCAACCTTTCAAAAAGGAAAGCTGGGCGTAAGTCAAATCGATGGCAGCGTAAGCGTGGCGCTGCGATGATGGGGCCATGGTAAGAGTTGGACCGAAGGAGGAGCCATGATGTACGGAGCAGAGCAGGTACGTGAGGCGCGGTCGTTGGGAAGGCGCATGAGTGATTCCGTGATCGCTGCTGTGTGCACGGGATTGATGGCGGTGCTTTGCATTGGGATGCTGTGGGCCATGTCGCATGTGGGACAATAGCGGACGGTTGGGTGCCGACATAAACGGCGCTCACGTATTCGTTTTGCTTGTTAAGGAGTACCCATGGGCGTCGTCGATCCCTTTTCTGTTGCTCGGTCCGCGGGGCTTGAGCTGATCGGGAAGTCCGAGGGCCTCACGCTCACCGACGGCACGATGGAGCTGCGTGCCGATTTTGGCCGCATGCTTCCACGGCTCAAGCAGGGCCGTCTGCAGCAAGAACTGCTGGTAAAGGCTGCGCGCGCAAAAGGCATCGAGCGCCCATGGGCGATTGATGCAACGGCAGGCTTTGGCGAGGATTCGCTGCTGTTGGCGGCCGCGGGCTTTAGCGTCGATCTGTATGAGCAGGATTGCGTGATCGCGGCGCTCCTCAAGGATGCCTTGGATCGCGCGGCAGATGATCCGGCGCTTGCGGCTGCCGTGTCGCGCATGCGCTTACATGCGGGCGAGGACAGCATTGCCGGCCTTCGCCATACAGCTGAGCTGATCGGGCAGGGCGAGCTTGCCGCTCCCGACGTGGTGTATCTGGACCCCATGTTTCCCGGGCGCACCAAGAGCGCGGCGGTTAAAAAGAAGTTCCAACTCTTGCACCATCTGGAACAGCCGTGCGCCGATGAGGAGACGCTGGTCGAAGCTGCGCTTGCGGTGCATCCGCGCAAGGTGGTTATCAAGCGACCGGTGAAGGGGCCGCTGCTTGCCGGCGTTAAGCCGAGCTATCAACTTGCGGGCAAGGCCGTTCGCTACGATGTTTTGGTGCCGCCGCACCCGTAGCTTGCGTGCGATGGTTGGCGCTCCGTCGGTGCCGTGCCGATGCGGTGCCTATTTCCAAGGGTGCGATGTCAGGTGCCAGCCGCCGCAGTATTCGCATTTGTAGCAGGCCAAACCGCGCCGCCCGCGGCTTTCGCAGTCGGCCATAACTGCCTCGGCCTCGGCGCGCGTGTCGTAACGGTTTTTGCGCTCGCACGATTTGTAGCGCCAGGCCTCATCGCGCTCGGCGTCCAGGGCGTCGCGGCGCTCGTCCTCGCGTGCAAACAGGTCGCTCATATCGCCGCCGGTGGCAGTGCTCAAAAACTCGCTTTTAGCTTTTGACCAGGCGGCTCGCTTTTTGCTTCCCATCTGCTTCGTGCCCCTCTCCAAATGCTGGTATCATTGCCCAATCAAAGTGATACCAATAAACGTGAGGTCGCCGCGTGATGATCAGAAAAACCCTCGATACCGACATTCCCGCCGTCATGGCTATCTATGACGCGGCCCGCGCCTTTATGCGCGCGCATGGCAACGCCACGCAGTGGCCCGAGGGCACGCCTTCTGCCGAGCAGCTGGCTGCCGATATCGCTGCTGGTGGCAGCTATGTGTGTGAAGTCGACGGCCGCGTGGTGGCGACGTTTGCCTTTTTACCGGGCCCGGACGAGTGCTATGACGTAATTGAGGACGGTCAATGGCGTAGCGACACTCCGTACGCCGTGCTGCACCGTGTGGCATCCGACGGCACCGTGCACGGTATCGCGGCTGCGATGTTTGCCTTTGCCAAGGAGCGTGCCGATCACCTGCGCATCGACACGCATCAGGACAACCTGCCCATGCAGGGCGCGAGCCTCAAGGCGGGGTTTGAGCGCGCCGGCATCGTGTATGTGTCCGACGGTACCCTGCGCGTGGCGTTTGACTGGCTGCGCGAGGCGTAAGAGCAGGAGCGCGTGTCAACAATTTGCACGAACGAAAATGGCCCCGGGTGGGGCCATTTTCGTTCGCTGGCTGTTTTGCAAGCCGGCTTTCGCAAGGCGCGAACCTACGAAAATCGCCGCGCGGCAACGCAGGGCGATGAGCTCGGTCGGGGGATAGGGCCCGCTTCGCCCGCCGGCCCGTAAATTGTATCATCCAGTGTAGAACGAGGACGCCCGTTGCCGCGTGCGATGGGCTTGCAATAAGAGGAGAGCCATGTCGAAGCAAGCGGTCGTTGGAATCTTGGCGCATGCCGATGCCGGCAAGACCACGTTGGCCGAGGCCATGCTATTCAACGCGGGCCGCATTCGCAAGCGCGGCCGCGTGGACAATGGCGATTCGCACCTGGACACTGACGCGATTGAGCGCGAGCGCGGTATCACGATCTTCTCGTCGCAGGCCGTGCTCGATCACGGCGATACCCATGTCATGCTCGTGGATGCGCCGGGGCATGTCGATTTTTCAGCCGAGGCGGAGCGCACGCTGCGCGCACTCGACTACGCGATTTTGGTTGTGGGTGCCAACGATGGCGTGCAGGGACACACCGAAACCCTGTGGCGCCTGCTTGCGCGCTATGACATTCCGACGTTCATCTATATCAACAAAATCGATTTGGAGAATCCCGGCCGCGATGTTTTGCTGGCACAGCTTGGGCAGCGTCTTTCCGAGGGCTGCCTGGATGCCAACGAACTGCTGGCGGGCGGCGCCGTTCAGGAGGACGCTGCTGCGTTGGACGAGGCGGCGCTCGAGGAGTTTTTTGAAGCGGGCGAGCTTTCTGTCGCAACGCTGTCGCGCATGGTTGCCGAGCGCAAGCTCTTTCCCTGCTTTGCCGGCTCGGCGCTCAGGGACCAGGGCGTGGACGAACTGCTGGATGGCATATGTGCGCTGATGCGCGAACAGGCGTGGCTCCCGGAGTTTGCCGCGCGCGTCTATCGTGTCAGCCGCGGGGATCGCGGCGAGCGTTTGGCTTGGGTTAAAGTGACCGGCGGCACGCTGCACGCAAAACAGATGATTGGCGGACGTTCCGGTGCCGAGGCATGGGAGCAAAAGATCGATCAGGTGCGCATCTATAACGGCGAGAAATACGAGCTTGCACAGAAAGTTGCCGCTGGCGGCATCTGCGCCGTGACGGGTCTTGCACACGTTCGCCCAGGGGACGCCCTGGGCGCGGAGCCCGCGGGCGATGCGCCCGTCATTGCGCCAGTCCTTACCTATACGGTGCTTCCGGGCGAACACGATGTCCATGCGGTGTTCAAAGCACTGACTGAGTTGGCGGACGAAGATCCTATGCTCGGCGTAAGCTGGAATACGCATCTTGAGCAGATTCATTTGCAGTTGATGGGCGCCGTGCAGCTCGAGGTCGTGCAGCGGGTGTTGGCCGATCGCTTTGGCCTTTCGATTGATTTTGAGTCTGGCGGCATTCTCTATAAGGAGACTATTTCGCAGCCGGTCGAGGGCGTGGGCCACTTTGAGCCACTGCGCCACTATGCCGAGGTACATCTGCGCCTGGAGCCATTGCCGGCGGGTTCGGGCGTGCAGTTTGGCACCGTTACCTCGACCGACGAGCTCGATCTTAACTGGCAGCGTCTGGCGCTCACCAACGCCATGGAGCGCGATCACCTGGGCGTGCTGACCGGCTCTCCCATCACCGATGTGCGCATTACGCTCACGGGCGGCCGTGCGCATGCCAAACACACCGAGGGCGGCGATTTTCGCCAGGCCACGTACCGCGCGATTCGCCAGGGGCTCATGCAGGCGCGTGAGGCCGGCGCGGCGGTGCTGTTGGAGCCGTGGTATCGCTTTGAACTCGAGGTGCCGGGGGAGTGCGTGGGCCGGGCGCTCTCGGATGCCACACGCATGGGTGCCGAGTACGAGCCGCCGACGATGGCGGGAGACCGGGCGAAGCTTGTGGGTCGTGTGCCGGCATCCGAGGTGCAGGATTACGCGCTGGAGGTGGCCGCCTACACGAGTGGTCGCGGTCATCTGTACCTGGAGTTCGCCGGCTATGCGGCTTGCCATGATGCCGAGCGCGTCATCGAGGCGGCCGCCTATGAGCCCGAGGCCGATCTGCCCAACACGCCCGATTCGGTCTTTTGCTCTCACGGCGCCGGTTACACGGTCAAATGGTACGACGTACCCGCCGCAGCCCACGTAAAGGTCGATCCCGCCACCTTCCGCCCCTGGCGAGCGGCGGACGCCGAGTTTTTCGGCCATAGGTGATAGAGGGTCAGTCTCTTTATCGCATCCTGTTGGTATAACTCGGTATAAGTTGGTATAACTATTACCAGGGTTTGCCAATCCGAGGAGGCCGACATGAATCCAAATCCCTTTAAGCCTACGGCTGGCAAGCGGCCCCCGGTACTCATCGGCCGCGAGTCGGTCATCGAAGATTTTGAGGAAGGGCTCGATAACGGCGCTGGAGCGCCGGGCAGGTTCATGCTCATTACGGGAAACCGCGGCTGCGGCAAAACGGTTCTCCTGCGGGAGCTGCAACGTTTGGCTAGCGAGCGCGGATGGGCGGTTGTTTCCGATTCCGCTTCGCTTGGCTTATGCGACCGCTTGGCCGAGGCGCTTCGCTCGAATAAGCCCGTTGTGACGTCAATGGAGTTCGGTCCGTCGTTTGGTCGGATGTCGGTTGAGGCGGCGCGAGCAAAAGGCGAGACGTTGCGAGGGCTGGTCAACGAACGCCTCAAGAAACTCGGGCCAGGCAAGGGCATACTGTTTGCGATTGACGAGGCGCAGTCTGCGTCTATCGAGGAGCTGGCGGCGCTGGCCGTTCTCTATCAGCAAGTGCTTGGAGACCAAGATGCCACGGGCTTGCCCGATAGCGACCAGCGCGGTCTTGCGCTGGTTTTTGCCGGCTTGCCCAGTATGGTTGATGACTTGCTCGAAGAGCCGAGCGTAACGTTTCTGCGCCGCGCCCAGCAGCGTACGCTGGGGGCGATTTCTTTGCCCAAAGTGCGCGATTCATATATCCAGACGGTCAAAGACGCTGGTCTTTACGTTGACACGGAGACGGCGGACCTTGCGGCACACAAGAGCATGGGGCATCCCTATATGGTCCAGTTGGTGGGCTATTACATGTGGCGCTCTGCCGTCCGGCGCAACTCGCAGGTCATTGAAAGGTGCGATGTCGAGGCTGGCCATGCGGATGCCATCTCTGAGTTCTACGAAGCGGTCGACGCGCCCCTGTATTATGGATTGCGCAGTCCGCAACGCCTCTTTATCGAGGCCATGGCTGCTGACGAGGGTAAGCCGACGCGCATGGCGGACATCATTGAGCGTTGCGATCGCACCCAGAGCTGGGCGAGTAAATATCGTGCAAGCCTGATTCGCGAGCGCGTCATCGAGGCCGCCGGATACGGCCTCGTCCGGTTTACCGTGCCCATGCTGGGCGCGTACGTTCGCGATCGAGTTATATGGCATGAGTAGGGTGATAAAGGTGACGGAACAGAAGATGAGCCCGCAGGCTATTGAGGTGCGCGGCGCACGCGTCCATAACCTTAAAGACATCGATATCGATATTCCGCTGGGAAAGCTCGTGGGTATTGCCGGCGTGTCGGGCTCGGGCAAGAGTTCGCTGGCACTGGGAGTTCTTTATGCCGAGGGCTCGCGTCGTTACTTGGAGGCGCTCAGCACCTATACTCGACGTCGCCTGACGCAGGCCGAGCATGCCCAGGTGGACGAGGTTCTGCACGTGCCGGCGGCGCTCGCATTGCATCAGCGCCCCAGCGTGCCGGGTGTGCGTTCCACTTTTGGCACCATGACCGAGCTCAACAACAGCCTGCGTCTGCTCTTTAGCCGCTGCGCCCATCACGTGTGCCCGCATTGCGGGGCGCGTGTGGAGCCGAGCCTTAACGTAGCTGCGGGCCTGTCGCTCACGTGCCCTGCGTGCGGCCGCGAGTTCTACGCGCCGGGCGCCGAGGACCTTGCCTTTAACAGCGGTGGCGCGTGTCCCACCTGTGGCGGAACCGGTGTCATGCGCGAGGTGGACGAGGCGAGCCTGGTGCCCGACGAGTCAAAGACTATCAACGAGGGCGCGGTGCTTCCTTGGGGCACGCTCATGTGGGATCTGATGAAGCAGGTGGCCGGCGAGATGGGCGTGCGCACTGACGTGCCGTTTAACCAGCTCTCGCCTCAAGAGCGCGACATCGTGTTCCATGGCCCGGCGGTTAAGAAACACATTCTCTACGTTCCCAAAAACGGCGAGGGCGCTACGCCGCTCGACTTTACCTATTACAACGCCGTCTATACCGTTGAGAATGCGCTTGCCAAGGTCAAGGACGATAAGGGGCTTAAGCGCGTGGCGCGCTTTTTGCGCGAGGGCCCATGCCGCGACTGCAGCGGCACGCGTCTCTCCGAGGCTGCGCGTCAGCCGCAGGTGCGCGGTATCAATCTGGCGCAAGCGGCGGCCATGACGCTGGGTGAGGCGATTGAGTGGGTGCGCGGGGTACCTACGTCCTTGCCGGCCGAGATGCAGCCCATGGCAGCGGATATCTGCGATTCGTTTTTGAGCGTGGCCCGTCGTCTGGTCGACCTGGGTCTCGATTACCTTTCACTCGACCGCGCTGGTGCCACGCTCTCCACGGGTGAGCGCCAGCGTGTGCAGCTCGCCCGCGTGGTGCGCAACCGATCGACGGGCGTGCTTTATGTGCTGGATGAGCCCTCGATCGGCTTGCATCCTGCCAATGTCGACGGCCTGGTTGGCGTGATGCGCGACCTGGTAGGCGACGGCAACACCGTGGTTGTTGTCGACCATGATACGCGCGCACTGGCGGAAGTCGACTATCTGGTCGAGATGGGCCCCGTTGCCGGAGCAGGCGGCGGCAGCGTAATCGCCGCTGGTACGGTAGACGAGGTCGAGCAATCGCAGAGCAGCCGTATCGCTCCGTTTTTGCGCGTCGAGCCCAAGCGTTTGCGCCCACAGGTGACTGACGACGAAATGTTCGACCAGGGCCACATCCGCATGGCAACTAATGCCATCCATACCGTCAAGCCGCTCGAAGTCGATATTCCGCGCGGCCGTCTTGTCGCGGTGACGGGCGTTTCGGGTTCGGGCAAGACGACGTTGGTGCTCGAGACGCTCATTCCGGCGCTTAGAGCCCAGGCAGCTGGCGAGCGCCTGCCAAGCCATGTGCGCTGGGTCGACGCCGAGGGTATCGCACGCGCCAACCTGATTGACGCCACGCCTATCGGCGCCAACGTGCGCTCGACGGTGGCGACCTATGCCGACATCCATGATGAGCTGCGCCGCGCCTTCGCCCGTACGCCCGAGGCCAAGGCAGCCGGCTACAAGGCGGGTGCCTTTAGCTACAACACTGGCGCCTTGCGCTGCCCTACGTGCGATGGCACGGGCTCGATATCGCTCGACGTGCAGTTTCTGCCCGACGTCGAGATCGTCTGCCCGGCATGTCGTGGTTCGCGTTATGCAGACGCGGCTTCGCATATCCATCGCGAGGGCAAGGACGGGAGTCTGCTTACGTTGCCGCAGCTCATGGACATGAGCGTGGACGAGGCCATCGACGCCACACTGGGACTCAAGAAAGTTCAGACGCGCTTGCAGACCTTGCGCGACCTGGGATTGGGTTATCTCACGCTTGGTGAGCCCACGCCGGCGCTCTCGGGCGGCGAGGCGCAGCGCCTTAAGCTTGCGAGCGAGATGGGCCGCGTGCAGGATGACGCCGTGTTTGTGTTCGACGAGCCCACGATCGGACTACATCCGCTCGATGTTCAGGTGCTGTTGAACGTGTTTGACGGCCTTGTTGCCAAGGGCGCCACGGTTGTCGTGATCGAGCACGACCTCGATCTTATCCGTAACGCCGATTACGTGATCGACATGGGCCCGGGCGGTGGCGACGCGGGCGGGCAAATCGTCTGCGCCGGAACGTCGGCGGATATCGCAGCTTGCTCCAAGAGCATTACCGGTCGCTACCTATAGGCAATGTGACAAAGGGACTGTCCCTTTGCCTCATTGATGCCTATTTCATGCATTGAGCGGCGAGATAGTCGCGGAAGAATGGCAATTCAAAAGCGACGATTCCGCGCCCGCGTTCTCCAATGATGCCGGCATCTATCATGCGGCGTCGGTAGCGGGAGACCTGCTGCGGCGAACGCTTAAGGCGTTCGACAAGGTCAGCGGTGGTGGACTCTTCCTCGTCATCGAGCATGGCGATGAGGAATCGCTTGTCCTCTGCCGTGAGTTCCCGATAGGTTGCCGCGAGGATTCGGTCGTCCATCTCGTCGCGCGCGATTTTGATTCCCAGGTCAAAGTCGCGTGACGAGATTTCCTTCGAATCGCTTGTGAGATCCCAGGCACGGTAGCCTACAAGTTGCAATAAGAAGGGAAAACCAGAGATCGAGCGAACGGCTCTATCGATTCCCTCAGCATCTGCCAGGCGATCGTTTTCCTGGATTGTGCGAATCAAGGCCTCGCGTACGTCATAGTCGGCAATGCGACCCAGATGATATTGTTGGGCGCGGCGAAGGAACGAGACCGTCTTGTGGTTCAGCAACGTCGAGACGTTGTTGGGAAGTCCCGCCATGAGCAGGGCGACGCGTTTCCCATCGGTCACAAAGTGCTGATACGTCGCTGCGAGCCGAATCATCTCGTCGAGTGTCGGGTCCACCTCGTCAACCGTGACGAGCAGACCGGTGCCCGCCTCGTTGAGCTGGTCGATGATGTCGCTCATGCGATAACGCCAGGTTGAGGCATCGTGAACGCGATTGACCTCAATGCTGCCGAGCGGTGCAATTCCGAGACCGGTGACTTCGAAGTGGTTGGACGAGTCGACGAGATGGGCTGCGGCACGTTTCGCCCCGAACTCGATTTCCTCAAGCATTCCCGGGAGCGCGGTCGTCTTTACGGCTATCCAGCCGTGGGATTCCGCCCTTGTCGCGAGCGACGACATGAGAGCGGTTTTACCGGTTCCACGCGCGCCTGAGAAGATCGAGGTCAATTCTGGGCGCCTGCGCTGACTCAAGAAGGCACGGTCCAAATCCCGAATAATCTGTTGTCTGCCAGCGAGATGGGCAGGAACCTCGCCAAAGCTAGGGGTAAACGGGTTTTCGAGGTATTCCACAATACCCTCCTTTCACACCGCCGTTTAACTTCATTTTATTCTAGTTAATTTCAGTTAAAAACGATTAATTTTATTTCAAAGCATAAGGTTGGCGTCGCGCGTTATCGAAGTGGTGCTTGAATAACTTACGTTGGAGCCCGAAAATGGGTTCAACCCATTCGCGAAATTTGCACGCCCTATTGTGAGTGGGCTCTCAGATGAGCTGAAGCTGCCATCGTGCGGCTGATAGGGGCAATCATGAAAAACAGAATCTATGGGTATGCTCGAGTTTCGTCAGCAGATCAGAACCTGGATCGCCAACTGGATGCGCTGGAGCGGTTTCCGGTCCAAACGAATTTGATCTACGCTGACAAAGCGAGCGGAAAGGACTTCAGGCGTCCTCAGTACCAGCGTCTTCTTCGTCGTCTGCGCGAAGGGGACGTTCTGGTGATTAAGAGTATCGACCGATTAGGCCGCGGCTACCGTGAAGTTCTCGATGAATGGCGTCGCCTAACGACGGACAAGCACGTTGCCATCGTGGTGCTCGATATGCCATTGCTTGATACACGCGAACAACCCAATGGAATTACGGGGACTTTTATTGCCGATCTAGTGCTTCAGGTTTTGAGCTACGTGGCTCAGGTGGAGCGCGAAAACATAAAGCAGCGCCAGGCGGAGGGTATCGCGTCGGCGCGTCTGCGGGGTGTGAGATTTGGGAGACCGACGCTCGAACGTCCGGATAGCTACCGCGATGTCATCAAATCATTCGAAGGAGGTGAGGTTACGAGGCAAGAGGCCGCAATGCTTTTGAACGTTAGCGCATCGACGTTTGATCGTTGGAGACGGGCGGACGCGAACGGATATGACCGTTCGCCGTCTGCCCGTCCTCTTTAGCTAGACATTTTGACGAGGGGAGTTTATTGCACAGGGCCCACTCCTTCCCTCGATGTTTATCCAGTTCACGCCCTTGAATCAAATAGTGCCACTGCGTCGCCAATTCGTCTGCTATTTGACGAGGGGGTTAGATATCGTGTTTTGTATTTAAAGGAGGACAAGATGAAAAGGCATTATGGGATGGCTGCGGCGATCTCGCTATTTGCGACGGTGCTCTGTGGGGCACTTCTGCTGAGCGGCTGTTCACAGGTTGAGAAGAAAAACGATGGGCCTGATTATGCCGATGAACGTGCAATGGCCGTGATTGCTCAAGGCTATCAAAAGCGGCCGGATTACCTTGAATCACTGGGAGAGGATGCTGATCTGGGCTCTAATAAAGTTCGAAAAGAGGCAATTAAAACCGAGATCGATAACGACAAAGAACTCAAAAAGGCGTCATTTAAAGACACTAAGATGCAAGAAGACGTCATTGCCTATCTCAATTTGCTTGATAATCAGCTTGATGTTGTCAAGAAGTATGCGGAATCGGATCCCAAGTATTACGACGAATGGGAAAAGGCCTATGACGCACGATCTGCACAGCTTAAGAAACTGGTTGATCGGTATGACTTGACGGTCGATGATGAGTATCGAGATGCGTTTGACGAGCTGATCAAGAACGGTAGGACCGTGGAGGAGAAGACGCATAATGATGAGGTTATCAACGGCCTGCTCTCATCGGCGACCTTTGAGAAAAGTGACGACGGCTACGGCCTCTATACGTACACCGCAATCGTCGAAAACACCTCTGACATATCGTTCGAAAACGTTTTTCTAAATGTTGCTCTTTACGATGCCGATGGTGTAAGGGCGGAAGAATGCTACGCAGATACATCCGCCTGGGCGCCTGGCGAGAAGGTGAAGTTTGAGGTAATGAGTGAGGTAGACGCTTCGAGGGTCGCGCCGACAGTATCGAATTACAGCATCAAGGAATAATTCGCGGGAATTGGAAAGAATGCGCGACCGTTTTCTCCGAACGGTCGCGTTTTGCATTAAGCCGTTGACAGAATGATTCGTGCCGTCATGTGCACGATAGAAGATGATGGAGAAGTCGGGCCCATAAAAGAAAGGCGAAGCAGGATGACAAGAACAAACTTGTTTACAACAATAACGCAAAAGCTAATCTTTGGCGGTTTGCTGGCTGTTACGGCCGTGGCGACTGCCGGGTGTATCTGGTTGTATTTGACACGTAATCCTACAACGATCACCGATGATTCGATTCGCGAGGAGATCGCGCCGGTCGTAAAGCTTGTGACGTACGAATATAACTTTACGCAGCTGCTCTCAATCGATGAAGCGGGGAATCCGCTTGGGTGGGAAAACCCCTTTACGTCTAAGCGATATGTCGCAACGATTGACGGCAAGGCTGATATCGGGATCGATGCCGATAAAATGAAGATTGAAATCAAGCGGGTTGATATGAACGACGAGAACTCAGAGGTCAAGAGCGTAAAGGTTACATTGCCTCACTCGGAAATTACCTCTTTCTCAACAGACCCCAATACACTGAAGAAATATGTTGAGGACAATGGTTTTCTGAACTGGAATCAAGTAAGTACGGACGATCTGAACGGTTTGTTGAAACAGGCGAAGAAAGAGCAGACCAAGAAGGTCGAAGAGAGCGATATGCTCAAAGAATCTGATGATAGAGCCAGCGGATTGATCGAAAAACAGGTCAAAGCCCTATGCGGCGACGATGTCGATATTAACGTTACGTTTAAGTAAGGGTGAATGGTGTGTCCGATAAACGACAACAGTTTGGTGAGGCGGAGCCCGAAAAGCAGCGTAAGCCCGGTGTCGGTTCTTCTTCGCTGGAGAACATAATGTTTGGAGCATTAAATGGCGCGCAAAACGCCATTATGGGTGTGGTCAAGGAGACCCAAAAGAAATCGAGTGAATTGGCGGACGCCGCTAGCCCGTTGGCGGATAATGCGCTTAAAGGTATTACTGACTTTGCAAATGGGATTGCTTCTGTAACTGCAGCCGCGGCGAATGAACGCTACAGCGCAAAGCGACAAGAGCAACTCGGCCTGCCATCGACGCTCGTTGACGATAACGGTGATTGGGTGTTGCCCGATCCGTTGCTGACCAATCAAGAGCTTGCCGAGCTTGAGGTATTGACCGAGCAATACGAAAAGATGGTAGCGCCTTCAAAGCTCAAGCAGCTGACCGATATGGCTGGGCTAAAGATACCGGAGAATCTTCGCACTGCCGTTGGAGATGCGGTCGATGAGCTTACAAGTGAGATTCAGCAACAAGAGCTATATGCACAGGTTATGAAGCAGGTCGTCGATGGTTTCAAGGCTATCGAGGAGCAAGCTGCCAAGTACAGCGTTACTGAGGCGCAGATTGTTGAGGCCGCAAATACTACGCTTGAAGGCGTTACTATCCGTTCGATTGACGAGTTATTCATGCTTCGCAGTTTTGACGTCGCGAGGATTGCGGCAGGTGAGAACGGTAGACACTTGCTGCTTGCGGCGACCGAGGGTGCGGTGACGGGTGCTCCTGGGTTTGCCGGTTTGCCCTTCAATATCGTATTCAGCATGTTTCTCTATTATCGCGCGGTGCAGTCGGTTGCCATGATGTACGGATTTAACGTTAAAGAGGATCCGGCTGAAATGGTCATTGCGGGCGATGTGTTTTCAAACGCGATGGCTCCGTCGGCAGGCTCTGCTGATGGCATGGCTGTCACAATCGGTAAAGTGATGCTTGTAGCCGAGATGGAGGGTGTGAAGCAGACGGTCAAGAAAGGCTGGACGGCAATGGCGGCACGGGGCGGCGCGGCTATGCTTGTCACGCAGATTCGCGCCCTTGCTAATGCCGCTGCACGTAAGGCACTCGAGAATGCTGGCAAGAAGTCGCTCGAGAATAGTGTTTTCAAAAACGTACTCGAACAAATTGGCAGGAATATCACTCAAAAATCCCTCGGTAAGGCCATTCCCGTGTTTGGCGGCGTTGTCGGCGCCTTGTTTGACGTCTCGCAGATGAATCGTGTTTTGCAATATGCCAACATCTTCTACCATAAGCGGTTCATCATTGAAAAACAGGAGCGTATTGCAATACTTGTCGGTATGGAGACTGTCTCTGTGGGTGGTGAGGTTGAGATTTGCTCCGCAGAAGGATAGTCGGCCGCATTCTTTGGTGACTGAGAGCCTAGGCGGCATTTGGTGTAAATCGGTGTAGGTCGGGGCGCGGATGTCATTGAACGTTGCGACCACACTCGGGGTTGGGCGAGTGCCTTCGCGATCGCGTGCTGTGGCACGAATGTGGCCTTGTTGCCAAGGGCGCCACAGTCGTCGTGATTGAACACGATCTCGACCTTATCCGTAATGCCGATTACGTGATCGACATGGGCCCGGGTGGCGGCGACGCGGGCGGACAGATCGTCTGCGCCGGTACGCCGGCCAGCATCGCGGCGTGCCCCACAAGCATCACCGGCCGTTACTTATAATGGCACTAGAACCTATTCCATCCCCGCAAAGCCTGTTTGGCGCAGGGCTTCGTAGAGGACGATGGCGGCGCTGTTGGAGAGGTTGAGGGCGCTGATGCGGTAGTCGTCCGGGTTGACGAAGTTGCCGCAGATGTCTTGTTGAAGGATGGCCTCGTGGCCGTCCTCGGTATGCCCCAGCGATTCCTCGTGAGCTTCCCAAGCCTCGGCGTTATCGAGCGAGTCGCAATCGCGCAGCATCGGGATGCGCTCGCAGCGCGCGGGCGCCGCGGCGAGCAGTGGCTCGGGAATGCCCGAGCTCTCGCTGCCAAAGACCAAGTAGTCGCCATCGCGGTAGGTACTCTGCGCATAGGTGCGGCGTGCCTTTTTGGTCAGCAGATGCAGGCGACCATCGGCAGGGGAGAGGCCGTTGCGCGCAAGAAAATCCTCCCAGCCAGCATAGGTCGTCACGTCCAAGTTTTGCCAGTAGCCCAGGCCGGCGCGGCGTACCGTCTTGTCGTCGAGCGAAAAGCCCAACGGCTCCACCAGATGCAGGCGGGCGCCGGTGACAACGCAGGTACGGCCGATATTGCCCGTATTGGCCGGAATCTCGGGCGCATACAGCACGATGTTGAACATGAATCTCCTTGGCTCAGAACGAAAAACCACCACGAAGAGCACCTTCGTGGTGGTTTGGCGGTTACATAGGCGGAAAAATGCCCGCTTGGATAAACCTAGGCGCGGTGCCAGTCGGTCAGGCAGGCATCGAGGGAGGCGATGAGCGCATCCTTGTCCATGTGACGGCCGATGATGCACAGGCTCGTCATGCGGTCGCCCGTCTCGTCGTCCCAAATCTGCATGATCTCGGGGTTCTCGTCGATGATCTTCTGCTTCTCGCCCTCGGGCGCCGAATCGACAAACAGGCCGTTCTCCATCAGGCGCATCTGGTGGCCGGCCTGCTCAAACATGTAGCACATGTCCGGATCGCCGGTCTGCCACAGCGGACCCTTGACGCGGATGACCTCGTCGGGCCACTCCTGCTCAACAAAATTGGTGAACTTCTGCAGGTCAAACGGCTTGCGGCGCGAGTACACAAAGGTCTCGATGTCGTACTCGAGCACCTCGGGGTCGTCGTGCTCCTCGGGATGCTCCATGGCCTCGATCCAGGCGGCGGAGTTGTAGGCGCGCATAAAGTCGAAGCGGTCGGTGTCGAGCAGCTCCTCCATGGGGACCTCGCCGTTTTGGGCCTCGACAATCACGGCGTCCTTCTGCAGGCTGCGCACGATGGCCTTGAGCTCGGCGATCTGCTCGGGCGTCACGGTATCGGTCTTGTTGAGGATCAGCGTGGAGCAGAATTCGATCTGCTGGATGAGCAGGCTTTCGATGTCGTCCTCGTCGATATCCTCGGCCAGCAGGTCGCGACCGCCGTTGAACTCGTCGTACATGCGGGCGCAGTCGACCACGGCCACGATGTTGTCGAGCGCGAGCTTGGGCTCGCCGCCCACCTTGGCCTCGTCGCAGAAGCTCGAGATGGTGTAGGCGATGGGGATAGGCTCGCAAATGCCCGACGCCTCGATGATGATGTAGTCGAAGTTGCCCGAATCGGCGATGCCCTGCAGCTGGTTGGCGAGGTCGTCCGAAAGCGTGCAGCAGATGCAGCCGTTGGTGAGCGGGATGAGGTCGTCGGTCTCGGAAAGGCCGCCATCGGCGATGAGGCTGGCGTCGACGTTGATCTCGCCGATATCGTTGACGATCACGGCGGCGCGGATGCCGCCGTCGTTAGCGAGGATGTGGTTGAGCAGCGTGGTCTTGCCGGCACCGAGGTATCCGGTAAGCATGATGATCTTCACGGGTTTGTTGGGCATGTGCCCTCCTTTGTTAGACATGGCTTACAGTTGAATCTTATGCCAAACGCCTGCTCTTATACCCACGAGCCGGCAAATAACACAAGCTACTCCCAGGCTCCCCATACATCGGGGCAATAACCGACGGTGGCCTTCTTGCCGTTGCGCACGATGGGCTCAGCTAGAACCTGCTGGTTCTCGAGCAGCTTGTCGAAGCGCTGGCTGGGGGTGAGGTGCTGGATAAGCGCGAGCGTCTCCTCGTCCTTGGCTTTAGGGTTGAGCAGCTTGTCGATGCCGCCGACCGCCTGCATCACGCTCGTGAGCTCGCCTTTGCTCATCTCCTTTTCCTTAAGGTCAATAAACTGCACCTTAATGCGGCGCTCCTTAAAATAGCGCTGGGCCTTCTTGGTATCGAAGGATTTTTTGGTGCCGAAGATTTGGATCATATGTTCCGCCGTTCTAACGAACGGCGGTCACCTCGACGCTGCAAAGCCATCTGATGGGCAATCTGCCTTTCAATCGTCGGGCGCGGGCAAAAGCCCAGCGCCCTCCTCTTTCAAGGCACCTTGCCTCATCAGCTGGCTTTTCGCTGACATTAACGAAACATCGAGGTGACCACCGCTGGGTTTATCGAATGAAATTGGTCGTTGCGCGATCTGCCTCGGGTGCGTTGATACCGGCGGCCTGTCCTGCCTCGATACAGCGCAGGAGCCAGGCCATGTTTTTGCCGATGTTTCGCATGGTGGCAAGGCCCTCGGCATCCCCATCGGCGTCGCCGGGCACGCGGCCAAACACGTTGTTCCAGTAGGTGGAGGCAACTACGGGCATCTGGTTGATGGTGAAGTACTTGTTGAGTACATCGAACGTGGTCGACGTGCCGCCGCGGCGGGCAACGGCGACAGAGGCGCCCGGCTTGTGCGCAAAGGCCTTGCTGCCAGCATAAAACGCGCGGTCGAGGGCCGAGAGGATGCGGCCGCTGGGGTGCGCGTAATAGACGGGCGAGCCAAAGACAAAGCCGTCTGCCTGCTCGGCGGCGGCAATGAGCTCGTTGACCATGTCGTCGTCAAAGGTGCAGCGGCAATCGAGCTTGCCGCACTGACCACAGCCAATGCAGTCGCGAATGGGCTTGGCGCCCAGCTGGAACACCTCGGTATCGATACCCTCGGCATGCAATTGCTCGGCGACTTCGGCAAGCGCGCGAGCGGTGTTGCCGTTTGCCTTGGGGCTACCGTTGACTAAAAGAACCTTCATCACAAACTCCCTCTGCTGTCGATGACTTATGCAGAGGATTATCGCATGAGCGGGTGGATGGCGTGGGGCGCGATGCCGGCCCCGAGGGCCCACGGCAGGCTCGCTCACCAGGTACGTGCGGGATACGGTCCAGAGGGTGTTGGAGTGCGGGGCCTCGTGCGAGCAGATTGTAAGGGGTCTGGGCGGGTCGCCCTCGATGGCGAGCTTTGAGGTCTTGGAAGGCGGGCTGCTGCGGAGGCTATGATTTATACTAAGGCGGTTGCTATCGAGTAATTCACACTTGGTTTGATTCGATTGTGAACGCGCAGCTAGGACGGAAAGCAAAGGAAGTTCTATGGAAACAGAGGATGCTGTCTGTTTGATAACTTCGATTGCCCTGATTCTTCTTTCAATCCAATACAGAAGAGGAAGATGGCTCAGCTCAATTGCTGGATATGATGTCACAAAAAGGGAGAGCGGGATTGATATGCGCCCTTACGCAAAGTTGATTTCTTCTGTGACGTTATGGATGGGGCTGCTGTTTTTCTTGTGGGCGGTAGAGGGCTGGGTACGCGATTGGAATACCAGTGTTTTTGAAGTTTTGGTTCTACTTCTGTTCAGCTTGGCCTCTTTGTCGTTCGTGCGGCTCGTTAGGTTTGTGTTTATGAGGCGATAGCCAGCGGGAGCGGGATGGACGACAAAATGGACCAATACAGCCAATTGTCAAAAGAATTTGATAGGGTTGGCTTAACAGATTTACTCGACGGCATATCCGTGGCGGGGGATAGGTTTTATGTTGTTGAGCACTTATTTGCATCGGGTAAAGGAAACCAAGAGTATCGAAAACGGTGCCCCCGGGCCCCGGGAGGGACTGCAGGGGTGTTCGGCTAACTGTGGGTACGACCTATTTGCTCAATGTGTTCGCCTGAGATTGGAAAATAACCATCATGCGCCCCACGACGCTAGTTCAGCTTGGTGCCCGGTACTTGCGGTGCCTCTTTAAGCAACGCTTTGAGCTCGTTCAAAATGGAAACGGGCTGTCGATCGACAGCGTCCAGATGAAGCGTCGCCACACGAATGGGTGGCTGATATTCAAGCGAGCCGATGAGCACGGGAGAACCCAGGAACCGCTCGATTTCTTCTGCGATCGCGTCGGTCTCTTCGGGATCAAAGTCGTCGAAAAGCGCCACGAATGTCGGCCCCGTCGAGCGGAACAGGCGACCCTTGCCGCGCGAGCATTCCATAAGGCAGGCGGCGCTTTCGGCGAGCACGCGGTCGCCTGCATCGAATCCAAAGCGGGCATTGACCTCGGCGATATCGTCGACCTTAATGGCAATAAAGCCTGCCTCGCGCGCCACGCGACGCATTTCGCCAATGGCGTTGACCAGGGCGTGAATATCGCCCAGGCCGGTTACGGAATCAGTCGTATCTGCCAAGCTTCGGTTGATGATAATGCCCACATACATGCTGGGCTCGGTATCGGTGCCGTCCAAGCGGTAGCCCGTGCAGTCGCAAAGCGCGTATTTTCCGGTGGCATCCATCACGTGATACTGCATGTAGTGGAAGTGCCATGTGCCGTTTATCACCATGTCGAGCTCGGCGCGTACGTTGTCGCGGTCCTCGGGATGAACGCGGGCAAGCCACATGTCGACCGAGTTAAAAGGGTGCTGGGAGGGCAGGTCAAAATCGCGCACGGCGTTAACCGACCATTGCGATTCTCCCGTATCGAGATTGAGGATAAACGGATAGCGCGTCTCGGAGCTCATGGAGATCGCTTGGAACACCCGGTCGTTGCAGGGAAGCTGATCGACGATTGGGCGTTGCGGCGCGTCATCGTCTTTCGGTTGCTGTACACGATGCATAAGCTTATAGCGATACATCTTGCGATCGGCATCCATCGTCATCTGGCGACGCGTGTCGCCAGCAAGTGGATCGACGCGCGAGCAGCCAAAGCTAAAGCTGCCGATCATGGGCGCCTTGCCACCTGAGCTCGCCTCGATCAGCCTGGTACGCACCTGCTCCAAGCGCTGCTCGAGTTCAATCTCGTTTGCGGAGGGCGAGATGAGCACAAACTCGTCTCCACCGATACGGAACAGCATCTCATTGTGCTCCATGGTTTCGGAGAGCGTGCGGCAGATGCTCAGAATATAGCGATTGCCTTCGGCGTGGCCAAACCTATCATTGCAATGCTTGAGATGGTCGATGTCAATATAGGCGCAGGTGAAGGGATCGCCTTTGCGCCAGAGCTGCTCGACGTGACGGTCGAGTCCGCTGCGGTTGCCCAAGTTGGTGAGCGGGTCGATATAGGCGTTGCGCTCAAGCAGCTGGCGCTCTTGTTGCAGGATAGCATGCGTCTTCTGCAGTTGCTCACCAACGGCGCGTAGCTCAGCAGGCAGCGCGGCAACATCGAGTTCGGCGGTCGAGATGCCATTCGCAAGTCGCTGAAGATAGGCAATAATCGATTGCTCGCCCATGCGGTACGACTCGTTCATGATGGATAACCTCCTTGGGGGAACAACGGTTTGTATCATATCCCCAATTCGGTTTGAACTGGGGATATAAGTTAGCTAATGGAGACAAATGCCCCCTTCGGCGGTGGCGTTTTGCGCGCGAGCGTATCAGTTGTTATTGCTACCATCGAGCAATGCCTCAAAATCCTTCGCCGGCATGGGGCGGTAGTAGAGGAAACCCTGAGCGTAGCGGGCGCCCATGTGGCGTAGCATGTTCGCCTGCTCATCTGTCTCGACGCCTTCGATTACAATGGGCAGATGGAGCGACTGCGCCATCTCGAGCATCGATGACACGATCTGCGCGCTGCGGCCTTGATCGCGGTCGGTGGGCACAAACGTGCGGTCGAGCTTGATGACGTCGACGTTGACGTTCTTGAGCATCGCGAGCGTGGACTGGCCGGTGCCAAAATCGTCCATGTAGGTCGAGAAGCCGCGGGTGTGCAGATCTGCGGTCAGCTTATCCACGGCCTCGGACTCTCCCGTATAAGCCGTCTCGGTGATCTCGATGCGCATGAGCTCGGGCGGCAGGTTGTATTGGGCGGCGAGCGATCCCATATGCTCGGCAACGTCGCAGGCAAGAATGTCCACGCGAGACACATTAAGCGAGACCGGAACCACGCGAAGACCGCGATCGAGACGCTCGCGAAGCCATATGGCGACACCCTGCCAAATGTACTTGTCGAGCGTCACCACAAAGCCGCTTTCCTCGAGTGCGGGGATAAACGTTGCGGGCGAAATGAGAGAGCCGTCCTTGTCAATCCAGCGCGTAAGTGCCTCGGCGCCAGTGATCTCGCCGGTTTCCATATCGACCTGGGGCTGCAGGTAGTACGTGATGCGGCCATTTGAGAGCGCGTACTGGAACTCGGTCAGCGTGCGGTGGAACGCAATCTCGTGTTCATATTCTTCGGGGCGGAAAATAGCAATGCGCTCCTTGAAGTCGTTTTTGGCGCGTCGATTGGTAAACATGGCCTTTGCCTGCGCATCGATGGTGATCTCCTCATTGGAGTCGATGGGGTAAATGCCCATGGACGGCCAAAAACCTACGCCGTCATCATGCCTGGCTACTGCCTCGCGAACGCGGTTGTAGATTTGATGGACGGTGATGTGCTTAAAGGGGATGAGTACGCAAAAGTCATCTTGGCCCCAGTACCCTGCGACGCCCATGTCGGCATTCTCGATGTCCTTGAGGACCGTGCCCACATCGGCAAGCAGGCGGTCGCCTTCGGCCTGTCCATACCATTCGTTAAACAGGCGCATGTGGCCCATGTCGACTGTGGCGATGCACCAGGCGCCGTCGCGTCTTGCCTCGAGAAAAGCGTTGGCGCGCCGCATAAACTCGCTGGGTCGATAGAGACCCGTGAGCGAGTCGATACGTTCGGCTATGGCGCTTTTGCGCTCCGCCTCGGGTATGGGGAGGCTGTCGTTGGGAACAAGCCCGCCGGCCGTGCGAAGGCGACGGTTGAGTTCGCCTAAAACGGCGGTCGCTTGATGGGTTAAGTGCTCGTAAAAGGCCGGGACGACAAGGCAGACGGGAGTAATGGTGTCGCCTGCGATTCGAACAGGAGCGAAAACGGCCTCTTTAAGGTGGCGGGTCAGTTGCTCGAATGCCTCGTGGTCTAGGTCGTTGCTGAGCACGACGAACTGAACGCTTCGTGAACGGTAGACCCGGCTCCTGCCGCGAGTGATCGACAGCATACGGCCTGCGTATTCGGCAAGCATGTTGTCGACGGCCTCGGCCCCGTAGAGCTCGTTGAGCGTTGTCGTGCCACGAACGCGCACCGCTATAAGCCCTGTCTCGCAACGATCGCGGCGGCAGGCGTCGATGGCGTTGGCCAGCATGCGCTGCGTTCCGAGGCCTGTGGCGGCGTCGACGGTTTCGGCAAGTGGGTGGTTGACGAGCTCGCCGACATAGAGCGAGGGGACATTTCCGTCGCCGTCGATACGAAACCCGCGAGCACGGCAAAGGACGTAGTCGCCGACGGCGTTGCGCACACGATACTGCATGACGCGACGGTGTTTGGTGCCGTTGTAGACTTGGTCGATGTCGTTGATGCAGGCCTCAAGGTCGTCGGGATGGACGCGCGTTTTCCAGTAATCGCGACAGTTGTCTATGTGCTCCGAGGGAAGGCCAAGATCGCGCAAGGCACCTTGTGACCAAAGGGTGCGATGTTTGTCCAAGTTCTCGATAAAGAAATATCGGCCCTCATTGAGCATCGAAAAGGCGTCAAAAATTCGATCGCTTATTTCGAAGTCGTCGGCGTGAACTTGCGTGATATTGCGTCGATCGAGGTGCATGGCATGACGTAGCTTGTAGTCGTACATGCGATGGTCGGCATCGAGCGTCATGCGATTGGAAGCTTCGCCCAGGGCGGGGTCGGCATGTGACACTCCGTAGCTAAACGAGTGGGGCATCTCGGAATCGTTGTTTTTGAGCAGAACCGTTCGGCAGTGTTTCAGACGTTCGGCGAGGTCGTCCTCGGTTGCAATCGTAGATAGGATGGCAAACTCGTCGCCGCCTATGCGAAACGCCGCTTCGCCCACCTTCATATACAGATTAAGATAGAGACTTACCTGCAAGATATAGCGGTTGCCCTCGTCATGTCCAAAGACGTCGTTGCAGTGCTTGAGATTGTCGATATCGATGAACGCCATGGTAACGGGGGCGTCCTGCTCCCAGAGCTCCTCGAGGGAACGGGCAAAGCCGCCACGGTTGCCAAGCCCGGTAAGCTGGTCGGTAAAGGCGGTCCTGATCAGATCCTCCTGCCGCTCGAGAAGGTCGCGGACGGTCTTTTCGAGCGTTTCGGTGTAATTGCTGACAGTTTCCATGTTCTAAGTGGCTTTCTGAGGTCGGGGCGGATTGCGTCGGGCGAGCTCGTTGTGTACACGCGTCGTTGCTCAGCGCTTTGCATGTATCCAGGCCCCCGCCTTGCCGCGTTGTTGAGTTAATTTGCCGGCTAATGTTCGCTGTTGATAACAGCTGAGTAGTGTAAACAATAGTGCACAATTATATATGGGTGCACATGCTGTGGGCGGCTATTGTTCGACAAGCGGTAGCGCGACGATGCGATGTTTGATAAAAATGCGACTGGGACGATATATGTTGACGGGTATACTTGTCCCGTTTGAATTTGTGGGGACGGAGATGGTCGCATGGCACAGTCAAATACGACGCGCACGGTGGGGCTGGCACTCGAGGGAGGCGGCTACCGCGGTATGTATACGGCGGGCGTGCTCGACGTTTGGATGGAGCACGGCTTAACTTGCGACCATATGGTGGGTGTCTCGGCGGGCGCGGCGTTTGGCTACAACTTTAAATCGCGCCAGATCGGCCGCGCCATTCGCTATAACAAGGCCTATTGTGCCGATAAGCGCTATGCGGGTGTAGCAAGCTGGCTGCGGACCGGCGATATGTTCAATGCCGATTTTGCCTATCACGAGGTGCCCATCGAGCGCGATCCCATCGATTTGGAGACATATCGCGCCTGCCCCATGCGGTTTACGTGCGTGTGTACCGATATCGAGACGGGCAAGGCTGTCTATCACGATCTGCCGTATGGCGACGAGCGCGATATCGAGTGGATCCGGGCGTCGTCGGCAATTCCCGTGGCGACGCGTCCCGTTGCTATTGACGGGCATAAGTATCTGGATGGTGGCGTGGCTGATTCTATTCCCAGCGCATGGCTGTTTGCGCAGGGGTATGACCGCAATATCGTGGTACTCACGCAGCCAGCGGGCTTTGTGAAGCAGCCCAACAGCGTGATGCCCATGCTGCGACGCGTGTTCCGTCACTATCCGGAGTTTGTCGCAGCGCTTGAGCATCGGCATGAGGTCTACAATACCACGCTCGATGACCTGGCACGTCGCGAGGCTGCCGGCGAGATCTTTGTGGTGCGGCCGAGCGAATCGGTGAAGGTGCCGTCGCTGTGTCGCGAGCCCGATGAACTTGAACGCATCTACCAGATTGGTCGCCGCGATGCGGAGGCGACCTTGCCGGCACTGGAGGCATATCTGGCAGAGTAGGGCAAACTGCCGCGTGCTCAGCGGAAAGCGCATCCCAGAATGGACGTCCAAACTGGGATGCGCTTTCCATTGCTGAAGTTATGGGGCCGCGGAGCAACTGCTCGGCTTATGCCTATGCCTGCTGCCAGGTGTCTACGAGCTCCTTGGCCGCGGCGTAGGGGTCATCGGCGCTGCAGACGGCACTCACCACAAAGAAGCCGTCGACGCCGGTAGCCTTGAGCTGCGGAAGGTCGGCCGTCTTGACGCCGCCGCCCACCACGATGGGCACGGGGCTTGCCGCATGGAGCGCGGCCAGGTCCTCAAAGCTCTTGGTGATGATAGAGCCGTCGGCCGCGCGTCCGCAGTCGCGCTTGGTCTCGGTCTCGTGGAGTGGGCCGATGCCAAGGTAGTCGACCAAACTCATATCGGCGGTCTTGACGTACTCGAGCATCTCCTCGCAACGGGCCGAAAGGCCCACGATGGCGTCGGGGCCCAGCAACTTGCGACAGACCTCGACGGGAATATCGCTTTGGCCCACGTGCACACCGTCGACAGCAATGCCCTGCTCGCGCGCGGCGAGTACGCAGTCCAGGCGGTCGTCAATCAGCAAAGCGACCTGACCGGTCTTGCCGGCCTGTGCGATTGCCTGCGCGGCGTCGCCGGTCAGCGCAATGATCTCGCGGGCGCTTGCCACCTTGGAGCGCACCTGGATGCAGGTAAAGCCGGCGTCGAGTGCCTGGGCCACCACATCGCCCACGGGGCGCCCGAGCGTGTTTTCGGGGCCGAGCACCAGATAGGCCGAGATATCAAGGTTGTCGCGGATACTCATCGTGTTTCCTCCTGCTTTTTGATCTGAGCTTCCATGCGCTCGAGCTTGCCGGTCATGGTGTCGGTAAATCCGGGTCGAATATCGGCTTTGAGCACGACTTCGGTGCGGATGCCCTTGCTCGCCAACACAAAGGTTGCGTCGCGCACGACCTGCATGACCTCGTCCCAGTCGCCCTCGATCTCGGTGAACATCGAGGTGGTGCGGTTGGGAAGGCCGCTCTCGCGAATGACGCGCACGACCTCGGCGACCTCGGCGGACAGCTCATCGCCGGTGCCGCACGGGGCGATGGCCACGGCGACGAGCGTATTCATGCCGGCATCGGTTGCGGGCTCGGACATGGCCTATGCCTCCTCGAGGTCGAGCTGGTTGTTGGCGATGTCCTGGGCGGTTGCGCGGTAGAGCTCGTCGATAAAGGCGACCTTAAAGCTTGCCGGGGCGTCGGCGACAGCGGCGGCACGCGAGCCGGCAACGTTGTAGACGGCGGTGCCGCAGACGGCGGCCGTAAACGGGTCGGCAGCGCAGGCGTACACAGCCAGCACACCGCCTTGCGAGCAGCCGCAACCGGTGATCTTGGACATGAGCGGGCTGCCGCCGTGGGACTTGGCCACGGTCATGCCGTCGGTGATCAGGTCGACTTCGCCCGAGACCACAACGGCGCCGCCGGTGTAGCGGGCGAGCGCCACGGCGGCATCGCGGGCGGCGTCGACCGTGTCGGTGGTATCGACACCGCGCACGCGGCTCAGATCGGCCGCCTCGCCCTCAAGACCCCACAGGCCGGCGAGCGCGATGATCTCGGAGGCGTTGCCGCGCACGATGGCGGGCTTGTACTGCTTAAGCTCGTTTACCAACTGGGTGCGCAGACTGCCGATGCCCAGACCCACCGGATCGAGCACCCAGGGCTTGCCGGCGTCGTGTGCCGCCTTGGCCGCGCGGGGAATCGTCTGCTCGTAGATGGGGAAGAGCGTGCCCATATTGAGATAGATGGCGCCGCCGCCGGCAACGAGCGCCTCGCCCTCGTCGGGAAGATAGACCATGGCGGCCGATCCACCCACAGCGAGCTGCGCGTTGGCGACAAAGTCGATCGTCACCGTGTTGGTGATGGAGCCGGCCATCGGATTGGTGGTGCGAATCTCCTCCACGGCCTTGACCATATGTTGCTTAAGCTGTTCCGAATCAATCACTGCACATGCCTCCTTGGCATAGAAAAGGGGCGCTGTGCATAGACAGCGCCCCTGTAAAGGCGGCATGCTCCCTACGCCAGCATTAACTGACAGGTTCAAAGGATTGGGCCCCATGCCCTCTCAGCCTTGTGGTTTGCACCGCCGGCACTCCCGCATCGAATCTGTTGTTCCCTATACTAGCGCACCGTTACAATGGTTGCGGTGAAAATGACTGGGGGACTCTATGATCAAACTTGTGCTGACCGATATGGACGATACACTGATTCCAGCCGGGCATGACGGCGCCAGCGACTACGCCATTGAGGGTATTCATGCCATGCAGGCGGCGGGTTTGCACTTTGGGCCGGTTTCGGGTCGTCAGCCGTCCGCGATGGGCTGGATGTTCAAAAACCGTTCCGGGTGTTATTCGACCGGTGCGTTCTGTAACGGCCAGGTGATGTTTGTTGACGGCGAAGTAGTCGCCTCGCGCGCAATCGACAACGATGCTCTGATGCGTTTGGCCGACTATCTGGAGCAAGAGACCGACGATACATTTCTAAAAGTCTACAGCCTGGGCGATGACTTTTGGGGCAACGATGCCCATTGTGTGACGAGTGACCCCGAGCGCGTTCGTCGCGCCATGGAGTCGGGCGGCAACGCGTGGCTCAAAGGCGAAGAGGCCCCATGTCGTCCCGTCGTCGATGGCGCGCCGGTGTTTAAGGCGAATATCTGGAGTGCCCGTTCGCGTGAGGAGCTCGCGGAGCTACGTGAGCGCGTTGCCGCTGAGGTGCCGGAACTCTCGCTTGTGTTTCCCAACAACCGAGTGCGCCTGTTCGACATCCTTCCGGCTGGTTGGGACAAGGGCTGCGCTGCGCTGGAGCTGGCGCGCGCTTTGGGCCTGACGCCCGACGAGGTGGCCGTATTCGGCGATTCCGATAACGATTTGCCCATGATCGATGCCGTTCCTAACTCCGTTGCAGTCGCCAATGCCAACGAGGCCGTCACGGCTGCCGCACGCTGGCATATTGGCGCTGCGGCAGATGATGCGGTTGCCGGGGCTCTGCATCAGATTGCCGCCTGCGCCGCGACGGGGGAGATGCCGTCGTTTATGCGCCTGCCGGGTACTGCCGACGCGAATCTCACGAACAGCTAAGGAGACAGTCATGAAGCTCCAGCAGCTCAGATATGTCGTCAAAGTTGCCGAATGCGGCAGCATTACCGAGGCCTCGCGCCGTCTCTTTGTGTCGCAGCCTTCGATTACCGCGTCGATTCGCGATCTCGAAAACGAGATGGGTGTGCACATCTTTGAGCGCACCAACAAGGGCGTCATTGTGTCCGAGGAAGGCGAGACCTTCTTGGGCTATGCGCGCCAGGTACTCGACCAGGCCGACCTGCTCGAGGGCAAGTACAAGGGCGCATCCGAGCAGGTGCCGCACTTTAGTGTGAGCTGCCAGCATTATTCCTTTGCCGTCAACGCGTTTGTCGACGTGATCCGCGAGTTCGATGCCGCGCGTTACGACTTCACCCTGCGCGAGGAGCAGACTCACGAGATTATCGAGGATGTCGCGCATATGAAAAGCGAACTGGGCATCCTGTACTTATCCGAGCATAACCGCGAGGTCATCGAGCGCATGCTGGTGGCCAACGAGCTCGTGTTCGAAGGACTCTTCTGCGCCACGCCGCATGTCTTCGTCTGCGCCGACCATCCGCTGGCGGACCGCTCCAGCGTGACGCTCGAGGATCTGGAAGACTACCCGTTCCTGTCCTACGAGCAGGGCAGCTACAACTCGTTTTACTATTCCGAGGAGCTGACCTCGACGTTCGAGCGTCGCAAAAATATCCGCGTGCGCGACCGTGCGACGTTGTTCAATTTGGCCATGGGCCTCAACGGCTACACGGTATGCTCGGGCGTGATCAGCCATGAACTTAACGGCCCCGGTATTATCTCGATTCCGCTCGATGTGGACGAATACATGGAGATTGGCATCATCACGCGCAAGAACACGACGCTCACGCGCTACGGTCGGGCCTATATCGACGCGATTCGTCAGCATATCTAGGCTGCTGTGCTCCGCACAGTTCAAGTCTCTTTATGGCAGTCCAGACTGATATAGGAAGCATCTATATCAAACTGTTATAAACGTATATTTTACGATGGTCATATGAGCGCTCATACTCTGTCCCAGTAGAGCATCCAATGCAAAGGGAGATATCTATGAGCACTTCGATTCATCCGAACGCGCCGTTTCGCGCCGATATCGTCGGCAGTTTTCTTCGTCCGCAGGCTGTAAAGGAGGCCCGTGCCGCCTATGTCGCGGGTAAACTCGACGCTTCCGGCCTTAAGGCCGTCGAGGACGATGCTATTCGCGATTTGGTGGCCAAGCAGAAGGCCGCCGGCCTGCGGGTGATCACCGATGGCGAGTTCCGCCGCAGCTACTGGCACCTCGATTTTATGTGGGGCCTTAACGGCATTGAGCGCCGCACCTCACGCACGGGTTATATGTTCCATGACGAGGAGACGACGGCCGACACCGCCGTGGTAACCGGTCTCATTAGCGGCGAGAACCACCCGTTCGTCGAGCATTTTAAGTTCGTCAAGGCGCTGGAGGAGGAGGGCCAGGTCGCACGCCAGACCATTCCGGCGCCGATCCAGACGTTCTCTGAGGTCACGCTCGATCGCTGCGACGGCCAGCAGGAGAGCCTGCGCGCTGTCTATAAGACCGATGAGGAACTTGCCGACGCTATTGCAGACGCTTATCGCACGGTGATCGCCGACCTGTACGCAGCAGGATGCCGCAACATCCAGTTTGATGACTGCACCTGGGGCATCTACTGCGATACCGATTTTGTCGCCAAAACCGGCATGAGCCCGGTCGACCTGCAAAAGGTAAGCGAGCTGGGCGTGGCGCTCAACAACGCCGCCATCGAGGGCAAGCCCGACGATCTGGTTATCAACACGCACGTGTGCCGCGGCAACTACCACTCCACCTACGCTTTTGAAGGCGGCTACGATCCCATCGCACCGTACCTGTTCGCACATGAGAATGTCGATGCGTTCTATCTGGAGTTCGACACGCCGCGCGCCGGCGGCTTTGAGCCGCTGAAGTACGTCGCTCCCGGCAAGAAGGTCGTGCTGGGCTTGGTAACCACCAAGGCGGCAGAGCTCGAGAACGAGGATGTTATCGTCGAGCGCATCCGCGAAGCCGCAAAGTACGTGCCGCTCGAGAATCTGTACCTGTCGCCCCAGTGCGGCTTTGCCAGCTGCGAGATTGGCAACAAGCTGACCGAGGACGAGCAGTGGGCAAAGATCGCGCTGGTCAAGCGCATTGCCGAGCGCGTTTGGGAGTAACGCTACCGTTTGCAGGTGGCGGCGCGTGCGAGGCATTGCGTATCGCGTACAATGGTTCGGATCGTATCGTTCGGGCAGGTAATCCGCTATGCTCGAGCGCCCTTCCATTTTGAAAGGACTCTCATGTCCCAGTCCTCGACGCCCGCCGCCAGCGATGCCATCTACGACGCATCGTCGCTCGGCCGCCCGCGCATGTTTTTGCTCGGTCTGCAGCACCTGTTTGCCATGTTTGGCGCCACCGTGCTGGTGCCCGTGCTCACCGGTCTCTCGGTTTCGGCAACGCTTTTGTTTGCCGGTTTGGGCACGCTGCTGTTCCACTTCCTGTCGCGCGGTAAGGTGCCGGCATTTTTGGGCTCATCGTTTGCCTTTATTGCCGGTTATGCCGCAATCGCGCCCAACGGCGAGACCGAGCTTTTGCCCTACGCTTGTCTGGGCGTTGCTTGCGCCGGCCTGCTTTATCCGGTGCTTGCGGCGCTCTTCCGCGCCTTTGGCGCCAAGCGTGTCATGCGTTTCTTCCCGCCGGTGGTGACTGGCCCCATCGTCATTTCGATCGGTCTGATCCTGGCGAGCTCCGCTATTGCTAACTGCCAGACCAACTGGCTTGTGGCTGTCATTGGCGTTGCCGTTATCGTCATCTGCAACATCTGGGGCCGTGGCATGGTCAAGATCGTGCCGATTTTGCTGGGCGTTGTGGTGAGCTATGCCGTTGCGGCTGCGCTCGGCGAGGTTGATTTCTCGGGCGTTGCCGCCGCTCCGTGGGTCGGTCTGCCCATCGTGTGGGACAACACCGTGTTTGCACTCTTTGGGCCGCAGTTCGATAACGGTCTTGCCACGACGGCCATCATCACCATCATGCCGCTGGCCTTCGCGACCATGATCGAGCATATCGGCGATATCTCTGCTATCGGTTCGACTTGCGAGCGCAACTACATTGCCGATCCCGGTCTGCATCGCACGCTGCTCGGCGACGGCCTTGCCACGATTCTGGCTTCGCTCTTTGGCGCTCCGGCCAACACTACGTATGGCGAGAACACCGGCGTGCTCGCCCTGACGCGCGTGTTCGACCCGCGCGTAATTCGAATTGCCGCGTGTTGCGCCATCGTGCTTTCGTTCTGCCCCAAGTTCGCCGCAGTCATCGCCGCCATGCCGGCATGCGTTATCGGCGGTGTGTCGCTCGTGCTCTACGGCATGATCAGCGCTGTGGGCGTCCGCAACCTCATCGAGAACCAGGTCGATTTCCAGAACAACCGCAACGTGCTGGTTGCCGCGCTGGTGCTCGTGCTTTCGCTCGGCATCGCGTACAGCACCGCCGGCGCCATCGTGTTGGAGCTGGGCGGCGTGACCATTTCGCTGTCCGGCATTGCCGTGGGCTCACTGGTGGGCATCGTGCTCAACGCCATCCTGCCGGGTAACGACTTTGAGTTTGATGTCTCCGAGCTTGAGGAGGCTGCTGAGTAGCAGCTGCGTTCAGCTAAAACAAGATATGGTGCCCATGCGTATATGCGTGTGGGCACCATTTTTAATGCGTCAGTATCCAGTGGATGCCGCGGGCCATGCGTAAGTCGGTTTGGGCAAAGTGATTGCCGGGGTTGAGCTCCAGCGTTGTTGGAATGCTGCGCTCGACGAGCAACGCTTCCATCGCGCGTGTGTCGTCGAGTACATGCCGCATCATGCGGTTGGGCGTCTTGGTTTCCTTTTTGCCGAGTGACAGGTAGACGGCTTGCGGGCTGCCGGCAAAAGGGGCCGTGCTGGCACGGTCGACAAAGTCGGGAAACCATAGCGACCCCGATGCGCTCGCGGCGCGGTCAAAGGCGTCGGTTTGCCAGAGGGACCAGAGTGCGAAGAGGCCCGCGAGCGAGTAGCCGGCAATGCCGCGCCAGGTGGGCGGCTGAGGAAGCGACGACTCGACCTGGGGGATTATCTGATTCAGCAGCTCATCAAGAAAATCGGCAGCTTGGCCGCCGAAAGGCTCGGCATCGCGTACGGTCCCGTCGCATGCCCAGGGGCTCAGCTCGCGATTCCAATCGAGCCCGCCAATGGTGACGAGGGCGAATGGCGGACAGTCGAGCTCTCGGCAACACTTATAAACCTCGCTGCCGTCGCCCACGACCACAGGAAGGTAGATGACAGGCGCGCTTTCCGTATGATTCGAATAAACGGTTATCTGCTTTTGATGCGCTTCCATGACGGGCTTCTCTCAGTGTTGTGATATCGGCAGCCCCAATTGTCGCACGCCAGCGTATGCCGGTTGGGCTAGACCAAAGACAATCTCGTGCATCCCCTGCGGACGCATATGGAAAACGCCACCGCCGGAGGGGAGCTCGGCGGTGGCGTTGTTAAACGGTGCTGGGGTTCGGGGCCTTCGCGGGAGCTGCCATGTGCGCAGAGGCGTCTAAGAACGCTTACGGCTCGCCATGGTGCCTGCGGCGATAGCGGCTGTTCCCGCAAGGACGGTTGCCACGATGGCCGCACCCGAGGTGTCGCCGGTTGCCGCGAGCACGCCGGTAGTCTTGGCTTTCGTGGTTGAAGCCGCAACGGCCTTGGTCGGCTTTGAGCCCTCAGGCTTGGGGTTCTGCTTGGACTCCGCGGGCTTGCTTTCTGCGGGCTTGGTCTCGTCGGGCTTGGGGTCTTCCGGCTTGGCTACCTCGGGAGGTGCGATGGTCGTACTTTTGGCGACTGCTTTGATATAGAGGGAGTCGACCGTGGCGTCGCCCGTGCCGATGGCTTGGCCTGCCTCGTAGATGCCGTCACGGAGCTTGCGATAGTCAATGACCTTGCCGCCTTCGGGCGTCTGGATGGCGGCGTTCTCAATCTTGATGGTGCCGATTGTCTTGCCGTCAGCGCTCATGGCACGGGCAAAGATTGCCGCTGTATCTCCTTCGGCCGTTACCTTGCTGCGGATGATCGAGATGACTGCGGGTGTGACGCCCTCGCTGGTCTGGGCGATGATGCCGATGTTCTCGCCTTGGGGTTCGCGCCTCGTCTCGCCATCTTGGTTTTCGCTGTAGGGGATGGGGCCGTCGCCGTTCTCGACATAGCGGGCTATGGCCTTGACAACGGAGTCGCTGATGTAGATGTGGCCGCCCTTCTCGTTGGGTCGATCGTTTCTGGTGGAGAATGCAGCCGAAACCTCGCCTTCCGCAAACGCGTCCACGGTGGAGCCGTTCTTGACGACGATGTCGTCCTGGTAGGTGAAGAGGGCGTTGGCGCCACCGTATCTGCCTTTACTTGCACGGACCGTCACGTTTGCATGATCGAGGGTGATGCCCTTGTGGGCATAGACGCCATATTCAACACCGTTTACGTTGAGGGAGGCGTTTGTGGCTGCGAGGCTGCCCTTGGCCTCGACGGCAGCGTCTTCCTCGGAGCTTGCCTTGACCTGGCTGCCGTCCGAGATGTTGATATTGTCGCCGCTCCAAAGGGCCTCACCATCGGCTGAGCTTGCCTCGACCGTCCCGCCACCCTTGATGGTGAGGTTCTTGTCGGCTCCAATACCCTTGTCCTTGGTAGCCCTGGCGGTGACGGCTCCGCTGTCGTCAATCGTGATATTGCCGTTTGCCCTGATGCCATCCGATGCACCCGTGGCGTTGACGTTGCCCGAACCTTTGATAGCGAGATCACCTCCGGCATTGATGGCATCAAACCCAGTGCTCGTGGCGTTGACGGATCCGGCTCCGTCGATGTTGATATTACCCGTGGTGAGGATAGCGTCCTCAGTAGATGTCACGCTGAGCGTGCCGCCCTCGTCGCCTTGG
Organism: Collinsella aerofaciens; assembly: GCF_005845035.1. Classification (GTDB taxonomy): domain Bacteria; phylum Actinomycetota; class Coriobacteriia; order Coriobacteriales; family Coriobacteriaceae; genus Collinsella; species Collinsella aerofaciens_I. Next base: position 33,716 of record NZ_SPFO01000016.1, read on the forward strand.
ATATTGAGCTCGGCATTCTCGTTAGTGCCATGAGAAACGTTGATGCTTTCGATCCATTCGGCAGTGACGATGTTGGTTCCCGAGTAATTCACGTTGAGCTTGCCTGCGGCCTGGATCTCGCCGCCGTTATAGTTGTTGAGCTTCAAGTCGTCGGCGCCGTCCCACGACCAGGTACCGGCCTCGTCGCTCGCCGCGGTGTTGTACTTGTTGCCGCCGACCTTGACCCATTCCGCTGCGAGCGAGACGCTCGGCATGAGCAGCGAGCTCACCGTGAGCGCGCAGGCCAGGCCGCAGACGATGCGGCGCGTCACGCGGCGCCAGCTGCCGTGCGCGAGTCCTATGCGACGGCGAACGTCGGGTTCGGCAACATGGGTTCCGGCGGTAGTGTCATTGCGTTTGGGGGTCGTGAACAAGGCTGCCATGGTTGCTCCCGTTCTCATAGGGCCTATACGACTAGATTCAGCGTATCTGCTGGATGTTGCCGGCGGTAGTGCCGTTTGGAGGGCAAAATGGCCAAAATGGGGGAGAAATAGGCCGCACGCCGGCGCAGGGACCGGCGCTAAAAGAAAAGCGCGGGGCCGCATGGCGACTCCGCGCTTTATTGTTCAGCTTTTGCAGCCTTGCCCTTACGCTACGAAGAAGTAGACGAGGAAGGCAAGGGCCGCGATCCACCCGTCCCGTGCGAAAAAGTGTTTACGAGCGCTTGCGGCTCACCACGGCGCCCGCGGCGATGGCGGCTGTTCCCGCAAGGGCGGCTGCCACGATGGCTGCGCTCGAGGCGTCGCCGGTTGCTGCGAGTTTGCCGGCGATCTTGGCTCCCGTGGCTGCAACTGCAACGGTCTTGGTCGTCTTCGTGCCCTCGGACTTGGAACCCTCGGGCTTGGTCTCGCCTGGCTTCTCCTCGGGTTTGATCTCCTCGGGAGGCGCGATGACCGTGCTCTTGGCGACAGCTTCGTTATAGGGGGAGTCGATCACAGCGTCGCCCGTGCCGATGGTTTGACCCACCACGTAGAAGATGCCGTCATCGAGTTCTTCCTTGTTGCGATAGCCAATGATCTTGCCGCCTGTGGGCGTCTGTATGGGAGCGCCTTCGATCTCGATGGTGCCGATTGTCTCGCCGTCCGCGCTCACGGCAAGGGCGAAGATTGCCGCCGTGTCTCCCTCAGCTGTGATCTTACTGCGGACAATCGAGATGGTCGCGGGCGTGATGCCCTCCTTGGTCCGGGCAAAGATGCCGATGTTCATGCCCCTATGCTCGGGAATGACCGCGCCACTTTGGTCGTTGCTGTAGTGATCGGGGCCGTCGCTACCGGACTCGACATAGCGGGCTATAGCCTTGACAACGGAGTCACTAATGTAGATGTGACCACCCGCTTCGTTGGGGTAGTAGTTTCTGGTGAAGATTGCGGTCGAGAACTGGCCTTCTGCGAACGCATCCACGATCGAGCCGTTCTTGATGACGATGTCGTCCTCGTCGGTGAAGAGGGCGCTGGCTTCATCGTTCCCTGCACTTGCACGGACCGTTACGGTTGCGCCATCGAACGTGATGCCCTTGTAGACATAGATGCCATACCCAACGCCACTTGCGTTGAGGGAAGCGTTCGTGACCGTGAGGCTGTTTTTACCGTCGATGGTGGCGTCTTCCTCGGAGCTTGCCTTGACCTGGCTGCCACCCGAGATCTCGATGTTGCCGTCGGCCCAAATCGCATTGTCTTTGATAGAGCTTGCCTCTACCTTGCCGCCGCCCTTTATGATGAGGTTCTCGTTAGCATCGATACCCTGATCCTCGGTGGCCTTGGCGGTGACGGTTCCGCTGTTGTCGATCGTGATGTTGCCGTCGGCCCTGATGCCATCCGAATCGCCCGTGGCGTTAACGTTTCCCGAGCCCTTGATGGTGACATCGCCCCCGGCATCGATGGCATCGTGCTCGGTGCTCGTGGCGTTGACAGTGCCAGCGCCGTCGATGTTGATGCTGCCGACGGAAGTGATGGCGTCACGAGAAGATGTCACGTTGAGCGTGCTGGACGCGTCGCCCTGAATATTAAGCTCGGCGTTCTCGTTCGCGCCATCCTTAACCTTGATGCCGCGGCCGTCGCCGTTAGTGACGATGTTGTCGCCCTCGTAGCTCACGTTGAGCTTGCCCGCTGCCTCGATCGCGCCGCCGTTATAGCCGTTGAGCTTCATGTCATCGGCGCCGTCCCAGCTCCAGGTGCCGGCGGCGTCTCCCGCGGGCCCCGCGGCCGCTTCGTGGCGGACGCCGCCGACGTCCACCCACTCGGCCGCGAGCGAGACGCTCGGCATGAGCAGCGAGCTCACCGTGAGCGCGCAGGCCAGGCCGCAGACGATGCGGCGCGTCACGCGGCGCCAGCTGCCGTG
>NZ_SPFO01000016.1:36191-55445 GCF_005845035.1 Collinsella aerofaciens
ATGAGCAGCGAGCTCACCGTGAGCGCGCAGGCCAGGCCGCAGACGATGCGGCGCGTCACGCGGCGCCAGCTGCCGTGTGCGAGCAGCGTGCGACGGCACACGTCGGGCTCGACAAAATGGGCTCCAGAGGTTTTGTCATTGCGCTTGGGGGTCGTGAACAAGGCGGCCATGGTTACTCCCATCCTCATAGGGCCTATGCGATTAAGCCCAGCATATCTGCAGGATGTAGCCGGCGGTAGTGCCGTTTGGAGGGCAAAATGTCCAAAACTTGGGAAGCAAAACATCGCGCGTCTGTGCGTTGCCTGGCTTTAAAAGAAAAGCGCGGAGCCGCTCGATGCGACTCCGCGCTTTGGTGTTCTGTTTTAGCAGACTATGCCGTTACGCTACGAAGAAGTAGACGAGGAAGGCGAGAGCTGCGATCCACATGAGCGGCTTGATCTTGGAGGCCTCGCCCTTAAAGAGCGCGACGATCACGTAGGCGATAAAGCCTAGGCCAATGCCGGCAGAGATGGAGTAGGTGAAGGGCACGCCGGCGACAATCATGAACGCCGGGAAACCCTGCGACACGTCGGACCAGTCGATCTCGGAGGCCTCGCTCATCATGAGGTAGCCGACGTAGACCAGAGCACCGCAGGTGGCGGCGCTGGAAACGATGGTGACGATGGGGGAGAAGAACGCGGCGAGAATGAACAGCACGCCGGTGGTGACGGAGGTGAGGCCCGTGCGGCCACCGTCGGCGGCGCCGGAAGTGGACTCGACGAAGGTGGTGATGGAGGAGACACCCATGAAACCGCCCACAGCAGCGGCGGCGGAGTCGACGATCAGGATCTCCTTGATATTCTCGACGTTGCCGTCGTCGGTGAGGAACTCGCCCTGCTTGGCCACGGCCATCGCGGTGCCCATGGTGTCGAAGAAGTCACTCATGAGCAGCGAGAACGAGATGACGAGGAGCGCGGGGTCGGTAAGGACCTTGACGATGGCGGGCACGCCGCCGGCGTCGGCGATGGGGCCACCGATGCTCGAGAAGTCGAGCGGGGCGATGATACCGGTCGGAGCCTGGGTCACACCTAGGGGGATACCGGCGATGACGGCGACGACGATGCCGATGAGCAGCGAGCCGGGGACGTTGCGGCAGGCGAGGGCGACCGTCACCAGGATGGAGATGATGCCGACGATGAAGGTGGGGGAGGTGATGTCGCCCAGACCGACGAGTGTACCGGCGCCAGCGGTGATAATGCCGGCATCGCACAGGCCAATCATGGCGATGAACAGGCCCAGACCCACCGAGATGGCGTGACGCAGGACAACCGGGATGGCGTCCATGATGGCCTCGCGCAGGCCACAAAGCACGAGCAGCAAGATGACGATACCCTCGAGGAAGATGACGCTCATGGCCACGTGCCAGTCACCGCCGCAGACGGTGGTGGCGATTCCAGCGATCATCGCGTTGACGCCTAAGCCCGACGCGCAGGCGAGCGGGCGGTTGGCGAAGATGCCCATGCAGATGGTCATGATGCCGGCGCCCAGGCAGGTGGCGCAGGCGAGCGCTCCCGCATCGATGCCGGCGCCCGAGAGCACCGCGGGGTTGACGGCAATGATGTAGGCCATTGCCAGGAACGTTGTCAGTCCAGCGCGAAGTTCGGTCCCGATTGTGGACTTGCGCTCGCTGACGTGAAATAGTTCGTCCATGCATACCCTTTCCTTGTTCGGCCCCGAGTTTAGGCCGATTGACACGAACTCACCCACTATAGCCCCTTTACGACGCTGTTGTTCCTCGCATGTTGATGTTCGGCGCTTTGTAGCAGACGGACGGTATTTTTCGCATGAAAATGTGTGGGTACCGTATACTTAAGCGGTTACAACGACCCCTATGGAGGAACGTATGATTAAAGAGCTCTGCCACGACGAGGCTATTCTGTCCCAGCGTTGCGAGGTCGCGACCGTCGAAGACGAGTCGGTCGCACAGGACCTGATCGATACCATCAAGTCGCTCGACGATGCCGGCTGCCTTGCCGCCAACCAGATCGGCATCACCAAGAAGGTCTGCGTCTACCTGGACGATGCCGGCGAGTCCCATGTGCTCTACAACCCCCGTCTGGTGTTTGGCCTGGGTGCCAGCAAGATGGAGGAGAGCTGCCTGACGCACGAGGAGATCACCAAGTCCACGCGCTACATCAAGTGCAAGGTTGCTTTTGACCAGATCGTCGACGGCAAGATGCGCGAGCGCAAGCAGGACTTCGTCGGCTTCGAGGCACAGATGATCCAGCATATGATCGACCACTGCCTCGGCAAGTTGGTCTAAGGGGTCAAAGCACCGCACCTTGCCGCTCAATCGTCGCTCGCGTACCTTAAGTACGCTTCGCTCCTCTTTCGTGGCAATCTGCGGCACTTTGACCCCTTAGACGACCTGCGGGGTTAACTTGGTTGAGTTTATCCTGCTTGAATAGCCCGGGCGTGACATTGTTGTCATGTCCGGGCTTTTGTGTTTAGCCCCTTTTTGTTTGGAGACAATAACCTTAGCAAGAACGTAAAGCTAGGAGGCGCCATGTGTACGAGCATTCGATTTACCGATAATTCTGGCCACATGTATCTAGGCCGCAACCTCGACTGGAGCTTTGACTATGGCCAACAGGTTCGCGTGATGCCTCGCGGGTTTCACATTCCGTATTCGTTTATCGACGACGCGACAGCGGCACACGCGGTGATCGGTATGTGCATCGATTACAAGAACTATCCCATGTTCTTCGACTGCGGCAACGATGCGGGCCTCGCCGTGGCGGGTCTCAATTTCCCGGGTTATGCCGAGTATGCCGAGGACCCTGTCGACGGCAAGACCAATATCGCAGCCTATGAGTTTCCCCTGTGGGTGGCAGCGACGTTCTCGACGGTCGATGAGGTCGAGGCCGCGCTGCGCGACACGGTGATTGTCGCCAAATCTGCCGGAGAGGGGCTGGGCGTGTCGCTGCTCCATTGGATTATCGGCGACAGCCAGCGTAGCATCGTGGTCGAGATGATGGCTGACGGCCTGCATGTATACGACGATCCGGTCGACACCCTTGCCAATCAGCCCACCTTCCCGTGGCACATGGAAAACCTGCGCACCTATATCACGGCCACAAGCGATTTTCCGCAGACGGCGACATGGCGTGGCGCCGAGCTCAAGCCCTATGGTGCGGGTGCCGGCATGCGCGGTATTCCGGGTGACTGCTATTCGCCGAGCCGTTTTGTAAAGGCGGCGTACCTCAATGCCAATTACCCGCAAAAGGAGAGCGAGACCGAAAACGTCGTCCGCATGTTCCGCTCGCTCGAGGGCGTGGTGATGATCGAGGGGGCGTCCAGGATGGGCGATGGCAAGTTCGAGAAGACTATCTACACCGGATGCTTTAGCGCGCGCACGGGCAATTATTACTACGCGATGTATGGGGATCCGTCGATTCGCTACGTGAGCCTGATGGATGCCGAGGGCGCAAGCCCCGATAGGCTCGTGGTTCCCGAGCCGCGTCGTTCGTAGCCGTTAGCTTTACTGCAATGCAAAGCGGCCCTGCGTCTCTCGTGAGGTGCAGGGCCGCTGTCGTTGATTTATGACGTCGCTAGAAGTTGGCGTCGTTGAGCTGGGTGCTCTCGAGTCCGTCGAGTTGCTGTTGCTCGGGCGTATCGGCGACGCTCTCGAGCAGCTCGGTGGGATCGACGTTCATGCTCTTGCCGGCCTCGTTGCCGTTGACCAGGTCGTCCGAGAAGATGTCGACTTCCATTTCCTCGGCCTCTTCAATCTGAACCTCGAGCGGCACCTGGGTGCGCACGAGCTTAACGGCCGGGCGCATGCGGGCAAACAACGGCACGTACTCGATGATGATGGCAGAGTTCTCGAGACCGTACCAGCGCGCCGGGCTTCCGCAAGCGCGGCGGACGGCGTACTTGATGGCCATCACGCGGTGGTCATTGCGGTTGATGTCCGTTTCGGGGGCAAGCATCTTGCGCAGCATGCAAAAACGGAAGTCGCCCACGTTGCCGCGTGTCTCGTAGATGGAGTAGGTGTGATGTTGCGGCGGCAACTCACCCGATGCCATCAGGTCGCCAACGATCTGGCGCAGGTAGGCGTTGATGCGCTGATTGACCTTAAAGCCCAGGTCCAAGCGTACGCGGAACAGGAAGTCTGTGCCAAAGGTCTCGACGGAATACTCGTGCGTATAGGGTTCGTCGGTAACGTGCACGTTAATGAACCAATATGCCTTGGCGCGCTTGGGATGCTTATCCAGGATGGAATAGAGCACGTCGCGGTCGAGTGTGAGCGGGTCGGGGCTGTTGGTGAGAAATACCAGATTGTCGGCGAGCACGGGATAGGTCTCGTCGTTGCGCAGGCGGTTGAGCTGGTCGATGTACTTGGAGACGGGCAGCAAAATCGTCTGCGTGCGCTCGATGGCGGTGCCGCGGCGCCACACGTACATAAGGCCAAACAGCAGTGCGGCCAGGAAGATCATGACGTAGCCGCCGTCAAAGAACATGGTGAGGCACGAGGCGAAGAAGCACAGCTCAATGGCACCAAAGAGCAGGGCGAAGACGCAGGCACCCAGCCTGTGCTTGAGGATGCCGGCGATGTAGCTCGTCAAAAGCGTCGTGGTCATGAGCATGGTCACGGTAATGGCGAGGCCGTAGGCGCTCTCCATGCGCTCGGAGTTTTGGAACAGCAGCACGATGAAGATGCAGCCGACCCACATGATGTTATTGACGAGCGGAATATAGAGCTGGCCCTTGGTGTCGCTGGGGTAGTGGATGCGCAGATGCGGCATAAGGTTGAGACGCGTTGCCTCGGATACCAGCGAGAACGAGCCGGTGATGAGCGCCTGCGAGGCAATGATGGCCGCCACGGCCGAAAGCACGATGGCAAAGGGGCGCAGGGGCTCGGGGAGCATCATATAGAACGGGTTGACGATATCCATCGCGAGCAACTGGGGATTGGAATTGTTGGCGAGCAGCCAAGCGCCCTGACCCAGGTAGTTAAGGATAAGCGCCGCTTTAACAAACGGCCAGGATGCGTAGATGTTGGCCTTGCCCACGTGGCCCATGTCTGAATAGAGCGCCTCGGCGCCGGTCGTCGACAGGAAGACGAAGCCGAGCACCATGATACCCGAGTGGTTGATGGGCGAGAACAGGAACATGACGCCGCGGATGGGGTTAAGCGCGCGCAAGATGGACAGGTTGCCGAGCATGTTGAATAGACCGGCGCCTGCCAGGAACAGGAACCACAGCGTCATGAGCGGACCGAACAGCTTGCCGATTGACGAGGTGCCAGCGCGCTGCATGGCAAACAGGCCACAGATAATGATGATGGTAATAATGATGACGTTAGTTTGCCCGTCACCCAACAGCGCGTGGCCCCACTCGATGGTGCGCAGACCCTCGATGGCCGTGGTAACCGTGACGGCGGGGGTGAGGATGCCGTCGGCGAGCAGTGCCGCACCGCCGATCATGGCGGGGAGAATCAGCCACGGTGCCACCTTGCGTACCAGGCTAAACAGGGCGAAGATGCCGCCTTCGTTGTGGTTGTCGGCCTTCATGGCGATTACCACGTACTTGACCGTGGTCACGAGCGTCATGGTCCAGATGACGAGCGAAAGCGCGCCCAGGATCATGTCCTCGCTGACGGTACCGATGCCGCCGTTGTTGGCGACGATTGATTTCATGGTGTACATGGGGCTCGTGCCGATGTCGCCATAGACGACGCCGAGCGTTACGAGCAGCATGCCAGCGGAGAGGGGGATGGCTCCGTGCCCGCCTTGACCACGCTGGTCTTGGGGGTTTGCCTCCAGTTTGTTGTGTGCCACGTGGACTCCCTTAGACATCAGGTTGTCTGTCTAGGACAGATAATCTTTATGCCGTCTTTATACATACAAGAGCAGTTTGGCACATCAGGTTATTTTAGACAATAATCCCCAGCTGGGGATTATTTATGTACGTAGGTAGCATTTCAAAACAGGGGCTTTTAAGCACGTGCTGTCTGGGCTATGCCAGCCTTGGCGCTTGCGCGTTTGCCGGCGAGTTCGCAAAAAATCGCGCCGCCGATGATAAGCGCGGCACCCATCAGACGGACCGGTGTTATGGCTTCGCCCAAAAGGACGGCGGAGAACACGACCGCCGAAAGCGGCTCGAGGTAGCCGACAACGGCGACGGTCTGCACAGGCAGTTTGGCGACGGCGCTAAAGTAGAGCAGGCAACCAATGCCGGTGTTGACGACGCCGAGCATGACGACGGCGCGCCAATCGATGCCTGCGGCGACGCCGGCGGACAGGAATGAGGGTGCACCCTGCGTGATGAGCGTGAGGACCAGCGCGGTCACAAAGGCGGCACTCACCTGGAGCGTGGAGTTCTCGAGGCCTTCGATGTGTGGCGCGCCCTTGCTAGCGATGACCATCAGCGCATAGCAAAATGCCGAGGCGATGCCGCAGGCGATACCTGCAATGGGCATATTGCCGCCTAGACCTTGCGCTGCAATGAGAAAAGCACCGCAAGCAACGGCGATAAAGCCGGCGATTTTGCCGCCGGTCAGCTTTTCGCCAAAGATGAGCGGGGAGAGTGCCATGACAATGATGGGGCCGCAGTAGTACAGCAGCGAGGATACGCCGACGCCGATCGTCTGGTAGGCGCGGAACAGAAAAATCCAGCTGGCGCCCAGCGCAGCTCCCGAGAGGAGGAGGGCTGCGGCTTCGCGGGGGCGAGATGGCGCCTGCAACTTATGGCGTTGGGTGATGGCGAGAATGGTGACAAGCGAGAGTGCGCCCAAAAACGTGCGTAGTAGCACGATATCCGAGCTCGGCAGCGCGATGGCGGCGGCGATGATGCCGTTGGAGCCAAACAATAGCAATGCTGCTAAGTACGTAAACAGTCCGTTGTTCATGCGCTTCCGTCCCTTCTATATCCGAGCATGTTCACTATGGGTGAACTGGCTTTAGAAGAAAAGCGAATATAATGCATGGATAACATGACAAAAACTCATGCAAAAGTGGAGGGGTGTCGTGGAAACGAATATTCAAAAGATGCAGGTGCTGCTCGAGACCGTGCGCGCCGGCAGTTTTACGCGCGCCGCCGAGCGCCTGAGCTATTCGCAGTCGGGCGTGAGCCGCATGGTGGCCGATCTTGAGGCCGATTGGGGCTTTAAGGTGCTCGACCGCAGTCGCGAGGGCGTAGTACTTTCTGCCGATGGACGGCAAGTTATGCCTGCGGTTGAGGCGTTATGCGAGGAGTTTGGCCGCCTGCAGCGACGCGTGGATGAGATGCGTGGGCTCATGCGCGGCAAAATCTGCATCGGTACGTTTTCGAGTGTGGCGACCCACATGCTGCCGCCAGTGATTGCGCGCTTTCGCGCCGATCACCCGGACGTCGATTATGAGTTGCTGATGGGCGATTACTCAGAGATTGAACAATGGGTGGCTGAGGGTCGTTGCGACCTGGGCTTTATCCCGCGTGAGCCACGAGAAAACGGCATGGCATCGCGGTCTTTGGTGCGCGACGAGTTGATGGCGGTAGTGCCGGCAGATTCTTTGCTTGCCACGGCGGGGGTCGTCTCTCTTGCCGATTTGGCCAACGAGCAGTTTATTCTGCTAGAACGAGGTACCGATGACGAGATTACGCCGCTGTTCCGTCGGGCGGGGCTGACGGTGCGCTCCAAGCTGTCGACCTGGGATGACTATGCGATTATGGCCATGGTTGAGGACGGCCTGGGCGTGAGCATTCTTCCCGCGCTCATCTTGCGCCGCTGTCAGTTCGATGTTGCCGTGCGCCCACTCGAGGGACATCCTCATCGGCAGATCAACGCCATATATCGAACGGCCGACGTTTCGCTTGCCACTGCTCGATTCCTTGAATACCTCTAAACGCGTGCATGTCATTGTCCGCTTTGGGCAAATCTCGGAGTTCGGTACGTTTTCTTATGAAATTGAACTTTCGAATGAGGCGCGGCGCTATACTGCTTGCTAAATTGAACCCCGGTTCAATTCGTGTTCTATAAATTGAACTTTGCCAGCAAGGAGGTTCCTGTGGCCCAAGAGACGTTTAGCGATCGCCTGCGACAGGCTATGTCCGATTGCGGCGTTCGCCAGTCGAACGTGATCCGCGCATCGGAGATGCTCGGCAAAAAACTCGGCAAGAGTCAGATGAGCCAATATGTGAGCGGCAAGACGATCCCGCGACGCGATGTGGCCGAGCTGCTCGCCCGTATTTTGGAGGTCGATGTTACCTGGCTGCTTGCCGGCGACGCCGATCAAAGCGAGGCATCATCACCCCGCAACGATTCCAAGCCCGAACCCCATCCCTCAGCTCAAATTGCAAGGAGCACCACCATGCGTACTTTTTCTAAATCCACCAAGCTCGATAACGTCCTGTATGACGTGCGCGGTCCCGTCGTCGACGAGGCTGCCCGTATGGAGGACGAGGGCGAGCGCATCCTCAAGCTCAATATCGGCAACCCGGCGCCCTTCGGTTTCCGCACGCCCGATGAGGTCATCAAGGACATGCGCCAGCAGCTGCCCGACTGCGAAGGCTATTCCAACTCGCGTGGCCTGTTCTCCGCGCGCAAGGCGATCATGCAGTATTCGCAGATCAAGGGCCTGCCCAACGTTCAGATGGAGCATATCTACACGGGCAACGGCGTGTCCGAGCTCATTCAGCTTTCGATGAACGCGTTGCTCGACAATGGCGACGAGATTCTGATCCCCAGCCCCGACTATCCGCTCTGGACGGCGTGCGCAACCCTTGCTGGTGGTCATCCCGTACATTATCTGTGTGATGAGCAGGCGGATTGGTATCCCGACCTGGAGGATATGGAGTCCAAGATCACGAGCGCGACCAAAGCCCTCGTCATCATCAACCCTAACAACCCCACGGGTTCCGTCTATCCGCGTGAGGTGCTCGAGGGCATCGTTGAGGTTGCGCGCAGGCACCAGCTCATGATTTTTGCAGACGAGATTTACGACCGCCTGTGCATGGACGGCTATGAGCACGTCTCGATTGCCTCGCTCGCTCCCGATCTGCCCTGTGTCACCTTTAGCGGCCTTTCCAAGTCGCACATGATTGCGGGCTATCGTATTGGCTGGATGGTGCTTTCGGGCAACCAGCGCTGCATGAGCGACTTCATCATGGGTATCAACATGCTCTCCAACATGCGCCTGTGCTCCAACGTGCCGGCTCAGTCGATCGTTCAGACGGCACTCGGTGGTCATCAGTCCGTTAACGACTACATCCGTCCTGGCGGCCGTGTCTACGAGCAGCGCAACTTTGTGTATGAGGCGCTCAACAAGATTGACGGCATCTCGGTGGTTAAGCCGCGCGCGGCGTTCTACATCTTCCCCAAGATGGATGTGAAGAAGTTCAACATCACCGATGACGAGCAGTTCGCCCTTGACCTGCTGCACGAGAAGAAGATTCTGATCACGCGCGGCGGCGGCTTTAACTGGGCCGAGCCCGATCACTTCCGCATCGTGTACCTGCCGCGCATGGAAGTACTCAAAGAGTCCCTTGAAGACCTCGCCGACTTCTTTGACCATTACCGTCAATCATAACGACAGAGATAGTCTGTCATTTAACGGGCGGCCCGTAACAGATTCGGGTCGCCCGTTTTCTGTTAAAGCTCGCGTTGTCAGCGTCTCGATCGTTTGGGCGAGTGGGAATCGCGTGTGAACGGAAAACTATATTCCAAAATGGAATACAGTGTGCTTCAACTGGAATTGATGTCCGTGTGTCCGCTTTTTTAGAATGTTCTCGACAAGATGAAAGGCGGTCCCCACCAATGATTATCGATGCAAATTCCTACTGGTTTGACGAGCGCATCTTCCATGACGAGACACTCTGTGAACAGTTTTTGGCCGAGGTGCCCCGCGCTTACGACACCGAGGGCTACCTGACCGTAAGCCCCACGGGCAAGCGACAGATTGTGATCGAAAAGCCCGCTGGCTTCCCAGGCCTCAACTATATCGAGGGAGACTACACCCTTGAGAAGCGTCTGGCAGACATGGACGAGGCGGGGGTCGATAAAGCGATTCTCAAGCTCCCCGGCTGCCATGAGTGGATGTCGCTCGAGATGTGCCGGCGTTTCAACGACGGTATGGCTGCTGACGCGAAGGCGTCAAGTGGCCGTCTGATTCCGCTTGTCGCCGTGCCGCCCTTTGGCACCAAAGCGAATTTGGAGGAGCTCGACCGCAGGCTCGACGATGGTTTTGCGGGTGTGCAGCTCTGCGCTCACTACGGCAAGCGCTATCTCGACGACCAGGTCTTCTCGAGCTTTTTCGAGCACCTGAACGAACGCCATGTCACCGTTTACGTGCACCATGTTCCCGTGCCGGTCGAGAACGAATCGCTTCTCGCGTACGACAACCTTCGCCGCTCTTATGGCCGCTGCGTCGACCAAACTACGGCGATCGGCCGAGAGATCTTTGGCGATTTCTTTGAACGCTACCCCAATATCAAGATGGTCCACTCCATGCTCGGCGGCGCATACTTTGCGTTTAAGGAGATGCTGCTGCCTCATGGTCCCAAGCGCCCTGATGCTTCTGGCCGTTTTCAGGTCGATACCGAGACCGTTTCCAGGCGCCTCGAGAACAACATCTATTTCGACATGTCCCATGCTCAGCCTTGGGGCAAGACACTCCTTGCCTGCGCGGTTGACGTGCTGGGTGCAGACCATATTGTTTTTGGCACGAGCTATCCCGTTAAACGCGAGTGGCTCACCGAGGGTGTCGCCTGCGTTCGCGCTGCAAATCTGAGCGATACAGACAGCGACCTTGTGCTTGGCGGTACGGCGCAGCAACTGTACGGTGTCGAGTGAGCGGCAATCAGAGGGGAGTATCTGCCATGGACGAAGGAGAGATGAGGGCTGGGGCCGCTCGTGTGGCCATCGATCTTGGGGACGTGTTGCCGTTCGACGGTTTCGACGAACTCCGTCATGAGGTCTTCGCCCGTGCCCTTATCATCGAGGGGACGGGGCGACGCGCCTGCGTCCTTTCGCTTGAGGTCACCTCGATCGCTCCGGCTCTACTCGCCGATCTGCGTGAGGTTGTTGAGGATGCCGCCAATTGCAGCGGTGCTTATTCTTGGGTGGTTCCTACCCACACGTTTTCCATGCCTCACGTCCGCACTCCCGGGCATCTTGCCGACGATGCTACCCGCAATCGCAACGAGCGCTATCGCGCAGCGCTCGTCGCTGCCGCCCGCACGGCTGTCGAGCGCGCTGTTGCGGGCATTCGCTCTGCCACGCTCGCCGCTGTGGAGGGCGAATGCCCCGTGAACGTTAATCGCGACATTGAGACGCCTGCCGGCTGGTGGTTGGGCTCGAATCCCAGGGGGTTTGCCGACCACACGATGCCCGTACTCGCCATAAGGGATGCCGGGGGCGAGTATGTTGCCGTGCTCGCGACGGCGGACGTTCAGTCCTCTGTGCTCGACGGGTCGCGCGACTCCGAGGGGAGGCGCATGGCGAGCGGAGACCTCTTTGGTTTTGCCGCCATGTCACTCGAGCGCGAGCTGGGCGGCGTTGCCCTGTTGCTGCCAGGCGCCGCGGGCGACCAAGGTCCGGCGGAGCGCGCCATGAACGTCATGTTCGATGCGGCCGGCGTTAAGCAGACGGTCGATGCCCATGAGGACGGATACCGCATGCTGCACCAGCAGGGGCAGGCCTTGGGCGATGCTTTGATCGAGGCCGCTCGCATGGCGCGTAAGGATGACGCTACCGGCATCGGTGCCCGCACGGTCGACGTTCTCCTGCCCGCTCAGACACGCGCCGATTTTCACTCTTTGGCTCCGCACCGAACGTATGAGTTTCATGCCGCTGGCGAGCAGCGCACGAGGGTCTATCTACTCCGGCTGGGAAACGTCGAGCTTGTCGGCGTACAACCCGAGGTCTCGAGTGCATTCGGCGCCACTGTGCGCGCCGCTCGGTCCGGCTCTGTGTTCTTTGCCACGCTCGTCAACGGCGGACAGAAGTACCTGCCGGCCCCCGATGCGTACGAGAAAATCACCTATGAGGCCATGAACTCCGGCTTTGCCGCCGGCTCCCATGAGCGCCTCCTCCAAACCATCCTTGCCGCTTTGAACGCGGCGCGACAAAAAGGAGAACTTGCATGAATATCGGACATGCACGCCGCAAGATTACCCCGCAAGGCGACATCTATCTAATCGGATACCGTAACCTCCCCAACCGTCTGGAGCCTGCGACAGGCGTCCATGACGACGTCTTCGCCAACGCGATTCTTTTCCAACAGGACGACCGCGAAGTTTTTCTCTTCAACGCCGATGTTCTCGAGTTTGAGGAGAGCATGGCCGAGGAGGTTAAGACGATGCTCGCCGAGCGCTACGGAATCGACCGTGACTGCATTCTGCTCTCCGCGACGCACGACCACACTTCGATCGTCGCCTACCATCGCAGCTGGTGGACGGGAAAATTCAACGAGGACTACTATCGCTGGTTCCTCGATACCATCTGTCAATGCTTCGAAGAGTGCCGCGCCAACGCGCGACCTGCGACCTGTCGCATGGGCAAAAAAGTCATCACCGGTTTCTACGACAACCGCATCATTCCCGGTGAGCTTGCCGACAATGAGGTTATCGTGGTGTCGTTCTTCGATACCGAAGGCAAGCCATTTGCGGGCTTTGTGAACTGGGCGGTGCATTCCGCTTGCGTCGGACCCGACTGCACAGAGCTCACGAGCGAACTCGCCGGTCTTACCGGCAAAAAGCTCGCTCAGAGTCTTGGTTACTATCCGGCCATGGTCGTCGGTGCTGCTGGCGACTGTAGCGACCGCAATTTTCGCCAGGGACGCGGCATTCCCGAGGTTGAGCGTGTTTCGACCGGTCTTGCCGAGGCGATTTCCCAGATCAAGCTCGATTGCGAGGTCGTTCTTGATCGCATCGAGCCTCAGACGTTCTATCACACCGTTGCCCGTGACGACTTTTCACTCACGCTTAAGTGTGCCGTCATCAGTCTGGGCGGCTTGCATCTCTTTGTGTTCCCGAGTGAACTCGGCAGCGACCTGGGCATTCGCATGAAGCGCGAATGTCCGGTCGAGGGAATAGTCTGCGGTTACACCAACGGCTATTTTGAGTATTTCCTTCCGGCACGCGAGTACGGCCTCTCCTTTGAGACCGAGCGTACTCAGATTCCCCAGGGCGAACCGGAACGTCTGTGTGACAAGTTCTGCCAGACGACGAGACTTCTCGGCGCAGCAGATTCGCGTCTGTAGGCCTGATTGCGTGATATGGGCCAATGAGGCTCATTGCCATGTGATCGGCATCTTTCATCTTCTCTGCCGTTCCCCATCCCGGGCGTACGTGCGTCCGCGGATTTCAAAGGGGGAAGCGGGTTCCTTGCCCTCCCACGTCGACTACGGAGGCATGAAATCGATGCTATACCCCGCTCAGAAAAAGGAGAATTCCATGAAATACCAGAAGCTTTGCGATGAAATCATCACAAAGGTCGGTGGTCGAGACAATGTGTTAGACGTGAGCCACTGCATTACGCGTCTCCGCTTCCACCTCAAGGATGAATCGCTCGCCCAGACCAATGAGCTTAAGGCGACGAAGGGCGTCGTTGACGTCATCCAGGCCGGCGGACAGTATCAGGTCGTGATTGGTGCCACTGTCGAGGCCGTCTACAACGACCTCGTTCAGATTGGCGGGTTCGACTCCAAACCCGCGCTCGATATCGATGAAGGCGACGACGTCAAAAAGAGCGATCCATTCTCGCGTCTGCTTGCCATCATCTCCGAGATTCTGCAACCGGTTCTTGGCGTGCTTATGGCCGGTGGCTTTATCAAGTCGATGCTCGCGCTCTGCACGGTTGCCGGTTGGCTTGCCAAGGACAGCAATACGTATGTGACGCTCTCGGCAATCGGAGATTCGGTCTTCTATTACTTTCCGCTAATCATTGGCTGGACGTCGGCCAAGAAGTTCGGACTTAAGCCCGTTATGGGAATGGCGCTCGGCGGTATCCTCGTCTACCCGACGCTCGTTGCCCTTATGGGCGGAGATCCGCTCTACACGCTCGGCGCCGGTACGGTCTTCGAGTCCAATGTCTACGGTGATATTTTTGGCATCCCGCTGATCATGCAGAATTACTCATCGACGATTCTGCCTGCGATCTTTATCGTCTGGATTGCCTCCAAGGTGCACAAGGCCCTTTCTAACGCGCTGCCCGCGCTTGTGAGCTCGTTCTTCTCCAACATCCTGACGCTCCTCATTTGCGGCATCCTTGGCCTGCTTGTGGTCGGTCCGGTCATGACGGTCCTCTCCAACATCGTTGCCCAGATCATCTTGATGCTCATCAACTTCCAGCCCGCCATCGCCGGCTTCGTCATCGGCACGTTCTGGAGCCTGCTCGTCATGTTCGGCCTGCACTGGGGTATCATCCCGCTGTGGTTCCTCGATGTCGCAACCTACGGCTATGACCTCATTAATCCGCTCGTGTATGCAGGCGGTTGTGCCATCGCCGGTGCTGTGCTTGGCATGATCATCCGAACCAAGGATTCCGAGGAAAATGCTGCCGTCAACATTCCCGCCCTTGTCTCTTCGATTTTCGGTGTCAACGAGCCTGCGCTTTACGCCATCTTGCTGCCGCGTAAGCGCCTTATGTGGGCAACCTTTATTTCCGCTGGTGTAGGCGGCGCCATCGCCGGCCTCATGGGTGCCAAACTCTATGCCTTCGGTGCCTCCGGCCCGCTCGGTTTTCCGAGCTTTATTAACCCTGCCGGCATCGACATGGGCTTTATCGGCCTTGTCATCTCCGGTGTGGTCGCTTTCGTTCTGGCTCTTGTCGCCGCTATGGTGATCGGTACCAGGAAGGACGAGGGCGGTAAGGCGCTCAACATCTCGGTGGACTAGTCTGTCTGCGCACTTTAACTAAATATGCCTCGGACGGCGACGTGCCGCCCGAGGCATATTTGTGTTTTGTGCCGTTGTCAGCGTGTTTGCGGACACAAGTCTGCGGTTGTGGAGCAGCGGGGATTATGACGGTCGTGCCGCGGTGGAAGACGCACGGTCGCCCTGCAGGAGCTGACGGTAGGGGAGGAAGCCGATGAACGAGACGACCGCCTGCGAGTGCGCGGCGTTCCGCTTGAGGTAGAGCCTGACCTCGGAGGTCGTCGCGGGCTCAAGCGGCACCAGGGCTACCTTTCCGCTGGCAAGCGATTCCGCCGGCTTGCGCATGAGGAATGAGACGCCGGCGCCGCGTGCGACAAGAGAGATGATGTTCTCGGCTCGTTTGCCGGTGAACGTAACGCGTGGGCCAAATCCAGCTTCGCGACAAAGGGAAAGGACGAGCTCGCTTACGAACGAGCCTTGGGGAAGCATGAGGAAATTCTCGTCGATAAGGTCGTCTATCTCGACGGTGTCACGTTCGGCGAGCGGATGGTCGAGCGGAAGGACGGCCACGAGCCGGTCGGTCGTAAAGGGAATCTTTTTGAACTCCGGCTCGATGGCGCCACTGTCACGGATGAAGGCCAGGTCAATGTCCTCGTGCAGGAGCATGCGCTTGAGTGTGTCGCCCTCGCCCTCGATGAGCTCGACAGAATATGAGGGGTTCGCCTGCTGAAAATCGATGACGGCGTCCGTGATCCCATAAGGGGCCATAATGGGGATAGAACCTACGGTGAGGTGCTCGAGCGGCTCACCTGCGCCTATTTGAATGGCGGCAAGATAGCGGTGCTGAAGCGTCGCAATTTTTTGCGCATAGGGGAGGAGCGCTTCACCTTGCGCGGTGAGTGTTACGTGGCGCTGGCTTCGATCGATGAGCTTGCAGCCGAGTTCGTGCTCCATTGCCATGATGTGCTTGGAGAGGGTTGATTGCGACATGAAAAGCAGTTCCGCCGCATCAAGAAACGTGCGTGACTGCGCTAAGATGGCGAATTCGCCAAAGCGGCTGATATCCATAGGGAGGCCTCCGGTACCCTCATTTTGGCAGGTGGCCTAAACCACGACGCCATTGCAGTGGTCGATTTCGTGCTGGATGATTTCGGCGGTGTAGCTCGAGAAGTTTTTGATGCGGTGGACGAAGTTCTCGTCTAAATACTCAACCTTAATGCGGCGATAGCGGGTACAGGGACGCTCGCCGATCAGCGAGAGGCATCCTTCGCTCGTCTGATAGGCATTGACCTGCTCAAGAATTTGAGGGTTGTACATCAGGAGTGTCCTGTTGCCGTCCTTTACGCAGATGATGCGCTTGCGCACACCGATCATGTTGGCGGCGAGCCCCACGCACTCGTGCTCATGCTCGTGGAGTGTATCCAGGAGGTCCTGCCCGGTCGCGGCATCGTCGGGTCCCGCGTCTTCGGAAGGCAGGCGCAAAAAGAACTCGGATTTCATGATGGGCTTAATCATGGCGGGCTCCTCATGTCTTATGCTTTCGTGGACTTTTAATAATAGCGCGGAAGGAAAGCTGTGCGTCCGCGTTACAATCTTTCGACGTTGGACCATGTTGCCAGATTCGTCGTGTACGGCGTTTGGCGTAAGTCTAGGGCTCATTTTTCGCCCTGGACTGTTCCTCTGGGGCGATGCGACTGTCGTTCCAAGAGGAAGGAAATGCATGGGGAGCAAATCTCAGCAACAAGTTCAAGCAACGCCATCGGCTACTGCGGCGATTCTCGTCGTAATGTATATTGCAGCCTTTGTTGCCGCGTTTAACGAGAACATCATTAACGTGGCGTTGCACGACATTATGGCGGCCTTTTCGGCGAGTGCTACCACGGCGCAGTGGCTCGTCTCGGGCTACATGATCGTGACGTCGATCTTTACGGCCATCATGGCCTTCCTGTCCGGCCGTTTCTCAACGCGCAAGCTGTTATTTTTCGCATGCGGATGTATGGTCGCCGGCGAAGTCCTGTGTCTGATCGCTCCGTCGTTTAGCGTTTTGCTGCCAAGTCGTATTTTGCAGGCTGCGGGATCGGGCATCTTGTTTCCGCTCATGATGAACGTGGTGCTGTCTTGCGCCCCGCGCGAGAAGCTCGGTCTGTATCTGAGCCTGGGCGGTGCCTGCATTACGCTAGGGCCGGCGTTTGGACCCGTAATCAGCGGTCTTATGTGCACGTTGTTCGGCTGGAGGGCGGTGTTCGTAGTGCCGCTGGTGGGCGGTATTGTGGTCGCTGCGGCGGGCGTTAAGCTTGTTCAAAATGTCGGAGAGCGCTCGAACACCACGCTTGATATTCTGTCGGTTGTTTTGCTCGCCGCCGGCATTACGGCATTTGTGTATTCCGTAGGCGAGTTCTCGACCAATCTGATTGCCGGCATCGTGACGCTTATCGCCGCCATTGTGCTGCTCGGCCTGTTTGCGGCCCGCCAGCTCAAACTCGAGCATCCGGTGCTTAACGTGCGTCCCATGGCGAGCGTTCGTTTTTGGCCTGCGTGCCTGCTTGTGGTGGTGTCGATGATGACGACGTTCTCGATGAGCGTTTTGTTGCCGCTCTATTTTGAGGGCGCATACGGCATGACCGCACTTGTTGCGGGCTTGCTCATTTTGCCGGCGATTGCCTGTAACGCCGTGACCTCGATTGTGGGCGGACGCGTGATGGACGCCCGTGGCGCATGGCCGCTGCTGCCGGTCGGCTTTGCCCTGATTGCCGTGGGGCAGACTGCCATCTCGATGACGGCGGCGAGTATGAACATCGGCGTCGTTGTGGCGCTGACCGTTGTGGTGTATGCCGGAGTCGGTTTGGTGCTGAGCCCCTCGCAAACGGCCGGCTTGGAGACGCTGCCTGCCGCTGAGCATCCCCACGGAACGGCATTGCTTAACACGTGGAACATGATTGCCGCATCGTTTGGCCCATCGCTGTTTATCGGTCTGCTCTCGAGTTCTGCTGCGACCGCCGGCGCAGCTGGCGCTGCGACCGACGTTGCCCAGGCGATTGGATTTGCAGCTGCCGTGCGTGTGGCGGCTGTGATTGCCGTGGTCGGGTTCGCGACGTCGCTGGTGTACGCTCATCGCGAGTCGCACATGTCGCATTAATGTGTGCACATAGATTCTGCAGCTAGATTGGATGGCGACACCATAAACTAATGGACGTTTTGCCGAGAGGCATGAATGTTTAAAGCGCAAAGAGTGCGCGACGGGCCCCGCGAATGGGGCGATGATGCCCGAGAGGGCCAAGAAGGAGTCTCATGTCCGAGAACGAAGAGATCATGAACGAGACCGAGAACGAGACCATGGCTGCCGAGGTCGAGGCAGTCGAGACCGTGGAGACCGAAGCTGCCGAGGTTGAGGCTGCTGACGAGGTTTCCGCCGAGGAGGAGGCCGAGGTTGTCGAGGCCGCCGTTGATTACGATGACGAAGAGCTGATGGACAAGATGCAGAAGGCCGCCCGCCTGCTGCGTAGCCGTCGCTTTGCTATTTCTAAGGAGGAGGAGGCCAAGGCCGAGCGCATGGCGAACATCGAGCGCGCCATCAAGCTTCTTGACCTCAAGCCCAAGATGGAGCAGAAGGAAATGTCCGACCTGCTGGGCATGCGCCTCCGTGAGCTCGATGGCCTGATGGCCGAGGCCGAGGCTGCCGATCTGGTCGGCCGCATCGACGACGCCGAGGGCGATATGCGCAAGATCGTCGTCTTCGCTGCCGAGGATGCCGCTGAGGGCCTGGTCGAGCTTGCCAACAAGAAGGAGAAGCTCCTGCCCGAGCTTTCTTACGAGGAGGCCACCGAGCTGATGGCCGCTCTCGATAAGGTCATCGCTCCGCTTGTCGCCATGGGCCTGGACGAGGACCGCGGTCCTCGCGGCGGTCGTGACGACCGTGGCGGTCGCGGTGGCGATCGAGGCGGCCGTGGCGGCTTTGGTGACCGCGGTGGCCGTGGCGGCGACCGTGGCGGTCGCGGTGGCGATCGCGGCGGCCGTGGCGGCTTTGGTGACCGTGGCGGCGACCGTGGCGGTCGCGGCGGCTTTGGCGGCAACCGTGGTGGCTATGGCGATCGCGGTGGCAACCGTGGCGGCTTCGGCGGCAACCGCGGTAACGACCGCGGCGGTCGCGGTGGCGATCGTGGCGGCCGCAACGGCGGCGGCTTCCGCGGCAACCGTTTTTAGTTACGGCGTTTTACCAAACGCCGTAACGGCTCGGCGCTGCAAACCCGCCAGAGCGGCAATCTGCCTTTCAACTTCGGCGGCATGACCAGAAGGTCAATGCCGCCTTGTTTCAAGGCACCTTGCTCGCTCTGGCGGGCTTTCGCTCATATGACCCAATCCGCTGTCAAGAGCCACAATGGCCCCGCCGACCGCTTGCAATCGGTCGGCGGGGCCTGC
>NZ_SPFO01000017.1 GCF_005845035.1 Collinsella aerofaciens
ACGGTGGCCATTATTCGGTGACCGGGATTGGTCAAAATAGTTTGACTATTAGCGGCTAAAATCGCCCGGCGCTAACACTCGATAGGTAGCCCCCTCTATGCCCTTTTATAAGTTGCGGTGAAATAGGGGCTGAATTTGGGGTTGAATCGTTTAAACAGTCCTTATTTCACCGCAACTTATTTGGGGATGAAAAAGGCGGAGACCCTGGGGAGGGACTCCGCCTTATATACAGGGGGCGATGCTATTCGCGTGTTGCGGGATTAGACCAGACGGGCGTTAATCGTCTTGGCGATCTCGGCGGCGTCGGTGGAACCCTTGACGGTGGCACGGAAGTCCTCGTCCATGAGCGCCTCGGCGACCTTGGACAGGATCTTGAGGTGCGTAGTGCCGGCCTGGGCACCGGGGATGAGCAGGGCGATAGCCACGTTGACGGGAGCGCCGTCCATGGTGTCCCAACCGGTCACGCCGGACTCGTCCTTGACGACGATGACGGCAGCCTCGGTAATGGCGTCGGACTTGGCATGCGGGATGGCGAAGCCCTCCATCATGCCCGTGGTGCCCTCGGCCTCGCGGGCCAGGAAGGCATTCATCACGGCGTCGGCGTCGCTGGCGATACCGGCCTTGACAGCCTGGTTGGAAACGAAGCTCAGAGCCTCGTCACGAGAAGCGAAGTCCTCGGCGACAAAGACATTCTCGACCTTCACGAAGTCGGCAGCCTCGGCCTTGGGGGCCTCGACGGCAGCGGCTTTGGGGGCCTCAACCGGCTTGGCTGCAGGAGCGGCCTTCTGATTCTTCTCGAAGTCGTACTTCTTGAAGGCCACGAACAGGATGCCACCGACCACAGCGCCGATGAGGATCGCGAGGACCCAAAGCGGACCGTTCTCGACAACGGGCAGGACCAAGAAGCCACCGTGAGGCGCCGGATCGTGAACGTTGAACATAATGGTCAGGATCGAAGCGATAGAGGAACCGAGCATCATGATGGGCATGACGGGCCAGATGTTCTTGGTCATGAACGGAATGGCGCCCTCGGTGATGTGGGTGCAACCAAGGATGAGGTTAACGACACCGGCGTCGTGATCCTCCTGGCTGAAGTACTTCTTGCCGACAACGACAGCGAAGGTGGTGATCAGCGGCGGAACGATGCAGGCAGCGGAGACGGCAGCCATGAAGTTGGTGCCGAAGTTGTAGGTATCGGTGCCAACACCGGCGGCCAAAGCCTCGGTGAGCATAGCGGTACCGGTGACGTAAGCAGCCTTGTTGACCGGGCCGCCCATGTCAAAGGCGCACATGCAGCCAATGGCAAGACCCAGGACAACGGCGCCAGAGGCGGACAGGCCCTTGAGGAAGTCCATCATGGCGGTGTTGATGGCAGCCATGGGGCCGGAAATGCCGAGCATGACCAGACCGACGATGGCGGTAGAGAACAGCGGGTACAGGAAGATAGCCTTGAGGCCGTCCAGGTTCTTGGGCAGACCGGCAAAGACCTTCTCGAGCAGCAGGATGACATAACCAGCGAGGAAGCCACCGACGATACCGCCCAGGAAGCCGAAGCCCACGCCAGCGCCACCGGCGTCGATCATGCCGGTCTCGGCGTTAACAGGCAGGCCCTGGATAGCGATCATACCGGCAACGAAACCGGGGACGAGCGCCGGGCGCTTGCCGATGGATTCGGCGATGTAGGCGGAAAGCACCGGAACCATGAGGTTCATGGCGATGCCGCCGATGATCTTGAGCATCGCAGCAAAGCTGTTGTAGTCAGACGCCGTCGAATCGAAGGACGTAATGCCCCACAGGAACGAAACGGCGGTCAGAACACCACCAGCAACGACGAAGACCAGCATGTGGCTGACGCCGTTCATGAGGTGCTTGTAGATGATGTGGCCGATGGACTCCTTCTCCTCGACCTCGTCCTCGACATCGGCAGCAGCCGCAACCGTGTCGTCGCCCTTGGCGGCGAGCGCGCGGTCAATCAGCTTACCGGCGGCCTCAACGGACAGGGCCTTGGAAACACCAACGGAAACCATGGGCTTGCCGGCGAAACGCTCAGCCTGGACATCCTTGTCGGCTGCGACGACGACGGCCTTGGCACCAGCGATCTCACTCTTGGTGAGCTCGTTCTCGACACCGACCTGGCCATGAGTCTCGACCTTAATGGTCAGACCGCGCTCGGCAGCTGCCTTCTCCAGCGCCTCCTTCGCCATGAAGGTGTGCGCAATGCCAGTCGGGCAACCGGTCGCGGCGATGATGTCAAACTTAGCCATGTGTCCCTCCTTCTTGAGTACAGCGCCCGCGGGCGCTCCCCTACACGCGCTTCGATGCGCGTTTTTCCACAACTGAAAGATACCAACCTACCGTCCGCGTGAGAAGAGCTAAGGTGCAAATCTCCGGTGAAAGGTTCTTTCATAGCCGTAAACGGTAAGTGAAAGTTTACCATCAACACTTGAAACGGCAAGGTGTATCTTGTAATTGAAAATGCCCGTATACTATGGCATTGCAAATCAAGCTAGATTTTCATGCCAACCAGGAGCCATCCATGACCGATAGTAGCAAGAGCGCACTTTCCCTCATTAGCACCCATCAGGGATACAGCGAGTCCGAGCAGCGCATTGTCGACTATATATTGGAGCACCAGTCCGAGGCGCCACGCCTCACGGCCGCTCAGCTCTCACGCGCCGCCGCCACGTCCGAGGCGACCGTTTCGCGCTTCTGCCGCAAGCTTGGCTTTGGTAGCTTCCGCAGCTTTCAGTTTTCGTTGGCGAGGGATTTGGAAAGCCAGCGTAACGAGGGCCTGACTGACGAGGTCTCGCTCGACAATATGGAGCAGAGCCTCAAGAACATCCTGGCTGCCAAGGTGAGCGAGCTTAATGCGACCATCGACGGGATCGACCACGATACGCTGGCGGCTGTTGTGCATGCCCTTAAGCATGCAGGGGTTATTGAGTTTGCGGCTGTGGGCAATACGAACGCGGTCGCGCTCGATGCGACGTTTAAGTTTTCGCAGCTGGGCCTGCGCTGCATGGCGAGCACCATTAGCGAGACATCAATCGGCTTTGCGCTCACGTTACGCCCGGGTGACGTCATCGTGCTTATCTCAAACTCCGGCAAATCGCGCCGACTGAATCGCATGGCAAAAGCGGCTCGCAACTGCGGCGCAACCGTAGTCGTCATCAGCAGCGACAGTAAATCCCCGCTCGCGCGCCTGGCAGACTACACTTTTAACACCGTCAACCACGAAGCGCTGCTGACAACGGGCGACTTTGCGTTCTCTAAGATCAGCGCCACGATGATCATCGAAGTCATCTACAACTTCCTGCTGCCCGAGATTAAAGACGCGCGTGAGCATATCAGCTACTACGAGGAGCTCATCCAGCCGGATAAGGTCGTTGAGTAAAACGCGTAGTGGGACAAAAATTTCAGTCTATTTTGTCCCACCAACCCCACTGATACGACCTAACCTCGAGCTTCTTCGAGCATCTGCTTTGCGTGGGCCAAGCTTGCCTCGGACTGATCGCCGCTCAACATGCGGGCGATCTCGGCGGTACGCGCTTCGCCGGTTACCTCGTCCAAATGCGTCTGGGGAACATCGCCTGGTTCCTTGCTGACAACATAATGCTTGTCGGCCATGACGGCGACCTGCGCCAAGTGGGTTACGACAATCACCTGATGCGTAGAGGCGAGATCTGCCAGCACGCCCGCGAGTGCACGCGCCGTGGAGCCACCGACACCAGCATCGACCTCGTCAAACACCAGCGTATCGACACCGTCCGCGTTACCGAGGACAACCTTACTTGCCAGCATGACGCGGCTGAGCTCGCCGCCCGACGCAATGCGGCGCAGGGGACGTGGCGT
This sequence comes from Collinsella aerofaciens, assembly GCF_005845035.1. Taxonomy (GTDB): domain Bacteria; phylum Actinomycetota; class Coriobacteriia; order Coriobacteriales; family Coriobacteriaceae; genus Collinsella; species Collinsella aerofaciens_I. Next base: position 3,853 of record NZ_SPFO01000017.1, read on the forward strand.
CAAGCCGGCACCGCTGCGGTATAGCAGCTCGTAGCTCGAAGGACCAACGGGCGTCCACTCAGCACGGGGAAGATCGCGCGACTCCCAGACGAGCTCGGCACTACCCATCTCCAAGCGCGCCATCTGGCGGCCAACCTCGTGGCAGAAGCGCGGGGCCGCCGTATTGCGAGCGCGCTTAAGTGCCTTGGCAGCGGCAAACAACTCGCGCTCGGCGCTCCCGAGTGCCTCACGCGCCTTTTTGATCTGTTCATCGCCATCATCGACCAGGGACAGCAGCTCTTGCGAGCGATCGCGCATGGCAAAAACATCGTCCATGGTGGGGCCCCACTGACGCAACAGGCCCTTGAGATCGGAATACCGCTCACGCATGCGAGCGAGCTCGCGCGGGTCGAAGGCGATGCCATCGCGATAGGCACGAAGCTCGTTCGCGCAATCCTCAAGGGAGATACAGGCATCCGAAAGTGCATCGGCAATGTCGCCGAGTTTGCGATCGACGGTAGCCATTCGGGAAAGCTCTGCCACGGCGCTGTTCACGGCATCGAGCGCTCCCCCTTCGGCGGCAAGCGATGCATGGGCATCGTTAGCCGTGGCAACCAGTACCTCGGCATGTTCGGAGCGCGGCAGCAGCTTCTCGAGTTCCTCATACTCACCCGGCTTGGGGTCGACCTCGCCGATGCGCTCGAGGGCAAAGCGCGCCTCCTCGACGCGGCTCCCCTGCGCACGCGAGGCCTCTTCGACACGTTGAACCTCCTTGGCGGCAGCGCGCGAGGCTTTAAAGCAGGCGCGGTACGCATCCAGCGCCTCGAGTGCCGGGCGCCCTGCCCATGCATCGACCATCGCAACGTGATGCGCCGGATCGAGCAAGCGCTGGTGCTCGTGCTGGCCGCACAGATCCATCATCACACCGACGCGCTCCGAAAGCTCGCGCACGCTGGCAATGCGGCCGTCAATTTTTACGCGGCTGCGGCCCTCGGCAGAAAGGCTGCGCTGTACGGTGAACCCCTCCGTGTCGTGCGGCCCGTCGAAGAGTCGCGCCTCGACGCTCGCCAGTGCCTCGCCCTCGCGCACCGTCGACGAATCCGCACGCTCGCCCAAAATAAGCTTGAGGGCCGAGAGCAGCGCGGTCTTGCCGGCGCCAGTCTCGCCAGTCAGGACAGTCAGGCCGGCACTCGGCACCAGCGTCGCATCGCGAATGAGTGCAATGTTATAAACCTGCAGCTCATCGATCATGACGCACTCCGTAGAACACACGGCTCACCGAGTTATAGAAGCTCTCGGGGCCGTAATCCAGCAGCAGCACATCACCGGGACCGCGACGCACGGCCACGCTCTCAACGGTACCATCGCAGGTAATAAACTGTCCATCGATAGCGATCGCCGGAACACTCGGACGGTCATCAGACATAAAGATCTCGACGACATCACTCGGCGAAGTCAAAAAGGCACGAGCCTGAATGGTGTGCGGCGCAATGGGTACGCAGACCATGCCCGTATAGTCAGGGCTCACGATGGGGCCACCGGCGCTGAGCGCGTAACCCGTAGAACCAGTCGCCGTCGAAACGACGACACCGTCACCGCGTAGGCGGTCGATATGGTGACCGGACACCGTGATGTCAAACTCGACCATATCGGACAGGGGGCCGCGCGTAAGCGCCATGTCGTTGAGGGCGAAGGTGCGCACGACATCCTTCGTACCGTCTTCGCGCACGGACACGATATCCGCGGCGATGGTGGCGCGACGGCTCACGTGCAGCTCGCCGGACAGGGCGTCACTCACGACCTGCAGAATGTCGCGCTCCTCGGGGCTCGCAGCAGTTAAAAAGCCCAGGTGACCATAGGAAAGACCGAGGATAGGAATCTCGCGATGGTTGAGGATGCGGGCAGCGCGCAGCAACGTACCGTCGCCGCCGAGCGTAATGACCAGATCGGAGCCGTCAATATCAGGCGTGCTTTGAATCTTCGATCGCTGGTCGGCAGCCCATGCGACTTCATAGCCCTGGCGCGTCAGCCAAAGCTCGAGCATCAGGCCGCTCTCGACCGCCTCTTGCTTGTAGTAATTGGGAACCAGAAAGACCTTCATAGCGTTGCAGCTTTCTCGCTCAAAACCGATACCTGGGATTGCAGCTCATCGTCGGCGCGCTCGCCGGGGGCAAACCTCGTGCCGTACAGGAAAAACTCAACGTTTCCCTTGGCACCATGAATGGGCGACACGCAGACATCGACCGGGAACAGGCCCTTGGCAGCAAAGAGTTCAACCGCCGCCACGAGTGTATCGTGGCGCACGGCGGGATCGGTCACAATGCCGCCCTCACCCACCAGCGCAGCCGGAGCCTCAAACTGCGGCTTTACGAGCGTGCAAAACGAACCCGAAGGCTTCAGGCACGACAGCACGGCGTCGATGATATTCGCGATACTCGTAAACGATACATCGCACACGGCCAGATCGATAGCACCGCCGTAGCCGAGCTCGGGCAACTGCGTCACATTCGTGCGCTCGTGGAGCGTCACACGATCGTCTTGGCGCAGCGACCAATCGAACTGGGCGCGACCCACGTCCACCGAGACAACGGTCGCAGCTCCGCGCTTGAGCAGGCAATCGGTAAAGCCGCCGGTAGAGCAGCCCACATCCAGACAGGCAAGGCCCGTCGGATTGATGCCAAACGCATCAAGTGCGCCTTCGAGCTTAAGACCGCCGCGGCCAACATAGGGAATGCGCCCCTTCACGTGCAGCGGCAGGCCCGGGGTCACCTTAAGGCCCGGCGAAGTCAAGCGCTCACCGCCACTCGAGACCAAGCCGGCCATAAGAGTGCGAAGGGCATCCGCGCGATCGGCGCAGATGCCCTGTGAAATCAGTTCGTCATCAAGACGCACGCGTTTCATGAATGCCATCAACCATTCGTATCCGGAGATGCGGCCTAGCTATCCTGGGATTCGTTTGCCGCATCCTCATCGTATTCCTGCTCGAGCTTGTCGGCCTCACGCGGCGTCAACTCAAACTTGTCGACCATATCGACCGCGCGGGAGCCCAGCTCAATCGCTTCGTCAAACAAATCGAGCGAACGCTCCAAGGAGGTATCCTTGGAGCGAACGGTAGCGATGATCTGATCCAGACGGTCCGAAATCTCATCAAAGTTACGGACAGAACCCTCTGGCATGGCTACTCCTCGACGGAGTCGATGTCAGCCTCGGCGGCGTCCGCATCCTCGGCCAGCACGCCAGCCTCAGCCTGAGCAACCGCAACCTTGGCGGCAGCCTCGGCAGCCTGCGCCTCCTCGCGAGCGCGATCTTCGGCCAGCAGCTCCTGGTACAGGCCCTCGCCCGGCAGCTCCTCGCTGCGAGCGATCTTGCCCAGCACGCCGTTGACGAACGACGCGGACTGGTCGGTGCCATAGGCCTTGGCAAGCTCGACAGCCTCGTTGATCACGATGGCGTCCGAGACCTCCTCGTCGGTGAGGAAACGCATCTCGTAAACAGCGATACGCAGCAGATTGCGGTCGGCGCCGGGCATGCGCATAAGATCCCAGTTCTTGGCAACGGATCGCAGAGCGCAGTCGATGCGGTCGATATGCTCGTAGGCACCGCGGCACAGCTCCAACGCATAGGGGTCGAGGGGACCCTTCGAGATCAGGAAATCACCCTCGAGGACGCGCTCGAGCGGGCTGTCCGTGGCCTCGGCCTGGAACAGCAGCTGCAGCGCCTGACTGCGGGCAAGCGTACGCCCGCGATAAACCTTAAGGCTCAAAGGTTACTCCTTGGGGAAAACGAGGCCGTCAATGCAAACGTCAACGCGCTCAACCTCGACGCCCACCTGAGCATCGATGGCGGCGACCACGGCGACGCGAACGGCCTCGGCGAGTTTCTTGAACGGATAGCCAAAGAACACCACGACACGCACGGTGAGTGCGAGCTTGCCGCCAACGACCTCGGCCTCGACCGCCGGCTCGGAAGCCGGGGCCTTGGACGAGAGCATCATGGAGACAAGGTTGGTGGCAAGGTCCTTGACGCCAACGGAGGCGATGCCCTCGACATCCGACACGGCGCGCGAGACGATGGCGGTCAGAACATCGGGCGAAATGCCGATGCCGTCAATCTTGATTTCCTGGGGCATGAGTCCTCCTAGAAGAGTTGGTTGCTAGACGCGGGAGACGAACTTGCCGTCGCGGGTGTCAACCTTGATGACCTCGCCCTCGTTGAGGTACATGGGGACCTGGATGACAGCGCCGGTGTCGATCGTGGCCGGCTTGGTGGAACCCTGGACGGTGTCGCCCTTAAAGCCCGGGTCGGTCTGGACGATGGTGGTCTCGATGAACATCGGCGGGGTCACGCCCATGAGCTCATCGTCGGCGAAGAGCAGCTGGCAGATGTCGTTCTCGCGCAGCCACTTGGAGTTCTCGCCCACCATGTCCTCGGGAACGGGAACCTGCTCATAGGACTCGTTGTCCATGAAGATGTAGTCGGTGCCATCGTTGTAGAGGTACTGGAACTCACGGGTGGTGAGCATGACGCTCTCGAACTTGGTGCCGGCGTTGCAGGTGTTCTCGACGACGCGGCCGCTCTTGATGTCGCGGGTCTTGTAGCGCACAAACGCGCCGCCCTTGCCCGGCTTGACATGCTGGAACTCGACGATGGTGTAGACCTTGTCCTTGATGCGGAGACCGAGGCCGTTCTTGAAGTCGGCGGTGGAAATGGTAGGCATAGCGACCTTTCTTGTTATGGGCAGAACGCACAAGCGTCCAAATTACATACGACAGAAATTATACACTTGCAGACGGCGCCTGCGGCGAGCGCATAAAAAGAGAACGCGGGGCGTCCGAATCAATCCGGACGCCCCGCCCCAAACTATCTACTGAAGTAAACTAGCAGTCGATAACGTGCAGGTCGTGCGGGGTCTTGGTGAAGGGCTCATAGCCGTTCTCGGTGACCACGCCGTAGTCCTCCAGGCGCACGCCGCCCACGCCGGGCAGGTAGACGCCGGGCTCCATGGTGATAACCGAGCCGACCTCGATGATATTCTTGCTGCGGTTAAAGTTGGGCAGCTCATGGATGTCGATGCCCACGCCGTGACCCAAGCCATGGTTATAGTAATCGCCATAGCCGGCATCGCCGATGATCTTCTTGGAGAGCTTGAAGATGTCGTTGCCCTCAACGCCCGGATGGATGGCGGCGACGCACTCCTCGTGCGTACGGCGCACGAGTGCGTACAGGTCGAGCTGCTCCTGGGTGGGCTCGCCCATCACGACAGTGCGCGTCATGTCGGAGCGGTAATCGCAATAGCCCGCGCCGTAATCCATAAGAACGAAATCGCCCTTCTCGATCACGCGGTCGCTCGGCACGGCATGCGGGTTGGCGGTGTTGGGGCCGCTCGCGACGATGGAACCGAAGGCCAGGCTGTCGGCACCGTTGGCGAACATAAAGTTCTCGAGCTCGTTGCGTACCTGCTTCTCGGTCATACCGGGCTTAATAAAGCCGAGCATGTGCTGGAAGGCGGCATCGGTGATCGACTGCGCATGGCGCATGAGCTCAATCTCCTCGGCGTCCTTGATGGCGCGCATCTTGCGGATATCGTCGTGCATCAGCGGCAGCATACAGGCGACGGAACGGTCCTCCAGGCCGCGCTGAATACCCTGGTAGAAATTAATCTGCATATCGTCCTCGACAGCGCAGACGCGGCATTTGTTGGCCGCGATCTTGCCGGCGACCCAACCGGGGATGGTGCCCTCATCCATGTCGTAGACCCAGGGGCTGCCGGCTGGCGTGTTCTCCTCAAAGCTGTTGAGGTAGCGCGAGTCGGTGTGGAACAGGCACTGGTCGGCCGTAATAAACGCAGCGTGCGGGAACTCGAAGGTGTAGTCGAAGACGCCCTTCACGCCCGTAAGCCAACGAAGGTTGGCCTCGTCGCGCACCACGATGGCGTCGTAGCCACGCTCGACCATCAGGGCACGGACACGCTCGATACGACCGGCAGGACCGGCAGCAAACTCAGACATGCAGATTCCTTTCTTGTTGTCTCAATATAGACGGGACGGGTCTCAACCGAACGACGGAATCGCATGCGATCCGCAACCGATTGAAAACCCGCCCCTCAACATGATACGAAAGACGATGGAAGTCAATAAATCTTAGAGAAGTTCTTTACGAGAAGCCAAGTAGGCGTGAGCATGGCGCTCAAGAACCTCGTCCTCGACGCTCGTTAGGCGAATGGCGCCGAGCGCCGCGGGCAGCGGCAGCATGCTGCGGTTCGAGCGGACAAACTGCTGTCTGCGGAACTCCTCGATATATGCGGCAGGCTCCAAGTCGAAGGCAAGCTCCTCGATGCCAAAGTCCTCCAAGCAGTCATCGAGATCAAACACATAGTCGATATCGAAGTCGCAGGCATCGTGTGCTAGGCGCGCCTCAAAGCGCATGCCCTCGGACAACAGCTGGTAGGCAGGGACCTGCGAAGCGGCATCGCCCAAGCAAGCGCGCAGGGTGCGCTCCCCCGTCTTGCCAAAATCGAGCGCATGGCGAGCGCTCGGGTTCGTGGCCGTCAGCACGTCCTTGCGGGCAGTCTGAGACCATTGAACGGCATTGACGAGTGCGACCTCCTCGCCCGCGAGAATCTCGGGGACGGTCTCAGTAAACTGATTCCAGCGGGACTTGCTGCTCGAAAGCATGGTGCCAACAAGTACCGCATAGCCGAACTTGAGGTCCTCGGGTTCCGCCTCGCGAACAAGGTCGAGATCACACACAACCAAGCCCGGTTCGGGACGGAACGCGATAGCGGGAAGCGCATTGGCCAACGAGGCGACGAGCGGCTTCATGGTCGTCGCGACCGTGAGCATGGCGTCGAAGGTCGTCGGCAGCAGCGCGCACTCGGTTCGGCCACACCACTGGTTGGCGCACCAGCCAACAACCGAACAGGTTGCGGCATCGCCAACAGCGACAACCAGATCGTCGCAGGTGATGCGGTTGGCAGACAGGGCGCCAAAGATAGCATCGGCGTCGGCCAGCGTGGCACCAGCAGGCGAAACCTCGAGGACGAGCAGCGACACGGCAAAACCGGCGTCGACCAGCGCATGCTCGACGACCTCACCAAAACGCTCGGATGTGGCGTCGTTCCAAACCACCATCGCGCGCTTAGGCTTGCCCACGGCCGAGGCAAACATGCGCGGCAGCTCATCGAACGCGCCCAATCCGACGCGGACATCGACACTGCGGTTTTGGAAATTGATCAGTTGACGGCGAATCATAGCAGTCCACGCTCCAAAAGCATCTCGGCACAAAGGTAGGAAACGTCCTCGAAGGACTTGTTGCGAATATCAAGGGTAATATCGGCGGCCTGGCGATACAGCGGACGGCGATGCTCAAACAGGCGCGCGGCATGCTCGGGCGAACGGAAATCGGGGCGCGTGTCGGACCGACGAATCTGGCGAATCGAATCCTCGAAGTCGCCCTCGAGGTACACGCACGTACCCATTTCGTGCATCAGCTCAATATTCACCGGCGTCTCGACGATACCGCCCCCGCACGAAACCAACAGGCTGCGCTCGCTTTGGAGCGAACGGAGCGCCGAGGTCTCGAGCTCGCGAAAACGATCCTCGCCCTCGGTCTCAAAAATCTCGGTTACCGACTTGCCGCAACGGCGCACGACCAGGCGGTCGGTATCGATAAAACGCCGCTTGAACATAGTGCCGACGTTGCGCGCAAGCGTCGATTTGCCCGCGCCCAAAAAGCCGATAAAGAAGATATGGTCGCAGCCGTGTTTGATGTGCTGAGACATGGCGAAACCTATTCCTCGCAGGGAAGGTCGCGCAGGGCCCGGCGCTCAAAGATACGGAAGATCTGCGTGTACCACAGGTCCTGGGTTGCCTGCGGCTTAACCAGGATAGTATCGACGCCGGCAAAATTGCCGCTCCACACGTCCGTGTAGAGCTGATCACCGATCAGCACCGCCTCGTCGGCCGTGGCGCCGAGGCGCTTAAGACCCGCCTTGAGGGCAAACGGCGCCGGCTTCATGGCGTGGCTGATGGCCTCGAGTCCCAGCTCGCGTGCAGAGCTCATGACCTGGTCGCGATGCCAGTTGTTGGACACCATGCACAGCTTAAAGCCTTTGGCGCGGGCGGCATCGAGCCAAGCGGAAACCGCGGCGGGAACCTGCTCGGTGTCGCGCGGCACCAGGGTGTTATCGCGATCGAGCAGAATGGCGCGTTTGCCGTCGGCCCACAGGGCATCAAGGTCGATGCGATCGACCGAGGCAACGTATCGTTTGGGGCTAAAAATCCTCATGCTAATTCCAAGACTGTTGATGCTCTTCGTAGGTTTGCGAGAAGTACTCCTCGTCCTGCGTAATGTAGAAATACAGGTCATCGGAGTCGGTCGGCTCAAGCGTGGCCTTGAGTGCCTCGAGCGACGGAGAGCAGATGGGCGTGGGCGGCAGGCCCTCATGCTTATAGGTGTTATACGGACTATCGCTCTGCAGGTCGTCGGCGGTAACCTCGCCACCGGTGACATACATCATAGTCGCATCGCTATTGAGATAGCGCAGGCCATCGAGCTTGCCGGCAAGGCGGTTGTAGAAAACCGAGGCCACATGCGCACGTTGATCGGCGTTGAGGCACTCGCGCTCAACGATAGAGGCCAAGTTGACGATGTCGTAGTCGGACATCTCCACACCGTAGCGTTCCTTGATCTTGGCTTCGCAGCTCGCAAAGTCAAGCGACTTGTACTCGGTCTTAAACTGATCGAGCATAGCGCGAATCACGCCATCGGCCGTCGGCGAATCACCCAACGAATAGGTCTTGGGGAACAAGAAACCCTCAAGCGAGTCGTTGGCGGCGCCCTTAAGGAAGCTATAGTCGTCCACGTAGTTGGAGGCCTTAGCCTGGTTGAGGAAGTCTTCCTTAGAGATGCCATCGTAGGCCTGGGCCACACGGTCGGCGACTTGATCGACCGTCAGGCCCTCAGGGATAGTAAGCGCATTGGAGCCCGCGTTGGGACCTTCCATGAGCTGCTGAACAACCTTGGTCGCGTCCATGAGTGTGGTGAACAAATAGGTACCAGGCTTGAGCGACATATCGGCGTTGAGCTTTTTCACCGCCGCATAGTAATCCTTGGGATTCTCGACGATATGGTTCTCGGAGAGAATCGAGGCGATCGTATCGCCCGAAGCACCGTCGGGAATGGTTACCGTAACCTGCTGACCAGCCGTGACCTTCGTATCCTCACCGGCAAAGAAGCCCTTGACGGCCGGCACGACAAAGAAAACGATCGCGACAAGCGCAAGCACCGCCACCACAACGCCGATGATCATGGGAACCGGAGAGCTCTTCTTTTGAGCACCGCGACGAGTATGCGTGTTGTAGCTCGAGCGGGTCGCCGGAGCAACGCCATGCGAACCGCGGGCGTGATGAGAATGCGATTGGGGGGCCTGCGTTCGCTGGGTAGGTGCCTGCTGCTTAAAGCGGGTACCGCCTGCAGGCTGGGCCGTACGAGCAGTGGGCTGCTGAGCCGCGTGAGAAGCCGGATGCTGAACCGAACGAGCAGAAGGCTGCTGACCCGTCCGTTGAACAGGTTGGGCCGAACGAGAGAAGGACTGCACCGGGCGCGCGGCAGGCTGAGCTGCGCGCTGCGTCGGCTGTGCCGGACGCTGGCCAGGCTGGGCAGGGCGCGACGCCGGCTGCCGTGTACGATTCGGCTGGCGCGGATCGGAAGCACTAGGCATGCGAAACCTCCTCGTTTTTACGATCGAGCCACGTCTGCAAAAAAAGGCTGGCGGCAATCATGTCGATCTTGCCCCTCATCTGCTTTTCGTTGAGGCCCTGCTCGCGCAGGATACGCTTGGCCTCTTGCGAGGACAGACGCTCGTCCTCAAACTCCAGCGGAAGATCGAGCTCGTCGGCAATCTTTTGCGCCACGGCGGCAACGCGCTCGGCTTGGGGGCCGGGCTCACCGGCCATGGTCAGGGGACGTCCGCTTACCAGGATGTCGGGCTCATAGTCTTCGACCAGGTAGCGGAACGTCTTGGCCATACCGGTGACCTCGGCGGCCGGGAGCACCTTGACGGGCATCGCCATCTTGCCATCACGGCTCGAGACGGCGATGCCAATCCTGGTCTCCCCTATGTCCAGCGCGAGCGCAACCACAGCGACTTCTTAGATTCTTAGGCGCCGAGCGCGGTATTAGCGGCCGCGAGGGCATCGGCGATGCCGGCAGCGTTCTTGCCACCGGCCTGGGCCATGTTGGGACGACCGCCACCGCGACCGTCGACCAGACCCGCGATCTGCTTGATCACGTTACCGGCGTGGAAACCGGCCTTGACGGCGTCATCGGAGCCGGCAGCGAGCAGGGCCGGAGTGCCCTTCTCAGTCACGCTGGCAACAACGCAGGCGACAGGGCCGGCGACCTTCTGGTGCACGGTATCCCAAACGTTGCGCAGGTCAGCGGCCTCGAGACCCTGAAGCTCAGCAACAACGAGCTTGTAGCCATTCAGCTCGACGGCGCCCTCGATGGCGCTGGAGATGGCGTCGGAGGAGCCACCGGTCAGAGCCTTCTTGAGCTTATTGGACGTCTCGCGCAGCTCGGCCTGCAGGTTCTCCACGCGAGCGGGAACCTCGTCGACGCGGCACTTGAGCGCAGTAGCAGCGGCGTCAACGAGTGCCAGGCGGTCGGCCATATAGTCGAGGGCACCCTTAGAGGTCACGGCCTCGATACGGCGGACATTGGAGCCCGTGGAGGACTCGGAAATGATCTTGAACAGGCCGATCTCGGCGGTGTTGGCAGCGTGTGTGCCACCGCAGAGTTCGCGGGAGAACGGCTGGTCCTCAGCGCCCACGGAGACAACGCGGACGACGTCGCCATACTTCTCGCCAAACAGGGCGACAGCGCCGGCAGCCTTAGCCTCGTCGATGCCCATGACACGGGTCACGACCGGCTTGGAAGCGAAGATCTGCTGGTTGACCAGGTCCTCGACAGCCTTGAGCTGCTCGGAGGACAGGGCCTCGAAGTGTGTAAAGTCAAAGCGCAGGTGCTCGGGCGTCACCAGCGAGCCGGCCTGGGAGACGTGCTCGCCCAGGACCTGCTTAAGGGCAGCGTCGAGCAGGTGCGTGGCGGTGTGGTTGCGGCGCAGGAAGCCACGGCGCTCGGCGTCGAGCGCGGCGGTCACAGCGGCACCGACGGTCAGCGTGCCCTCGGCAACGTGCGCGACGTGGGCATACAGGCCGTTGTGGTTCTTGGTATCGGAAACGGTAAGAACAACGCCCTCGGCGGAAAGCTTTCCGGCATCGCCCTGCTGGCCACCCATCTCGGCGTAGAACGGGGTGCGGTCGAGCACGACCTCGACGTCCTCGCCGGCGGCAGCGGACTCGACGGACTCGCCGTTGCGCACGATGGCGACAACCTTGGCGCCCTCGATCACATCGTTGTCATAGCCGTCGAACTCGGTCGCTGCGACCTTGTCGGAAAGCTCGACCCACACATCGTTGAAGCTGCCCCAGGCATCGCCCTTTGCGTTAGCGCGGGCGCGGGCCTTCTGGTCCTCCATGCAGGCGGTAAAGCCGTCCATGTCGACATCGTGGCCAGCGGTGCCGGCGATCTCGACGGTCAGGTCGATGGGGAAACCAAAGGTGTCGTGCAGCTTAAAGGCAACATCGCCCGGAAGCACAGCACCCTCGGCAAGCGCTGCCAGGGCCTCATCCAGGTAGACGCGACCGTTGTCGAGCGTCGTGGAGAAACGCTCCTCCTCGGAGGCGACGATACCCTTGACGAGCGCGACGTTCTTGAGCAGCTCAGGATAGGCCTCGCCCATCTGAGCGTTGACCTCGTCGATGAACTTGGTCAGGAAGGCACCCTCGATACCCAGCAGGCAACCGTGGAACACGGCACGGCGGAGCAGACGGCGAAGGACGTACTCGCGACCCTCGTTACCGGGGAGGATGCCGTCGGAAATCATAAAGTCGACGGCACGGGAGTGATCGGCGATGATGCGCAGCGAGCGGCTGGCGCCGGAGTAATCATCGGCGTCATAGGTCTTGCCGCTGATCTCCTCGCCCAGCTTGATGAGATGCTGCATCAAGTCGCCGTCGTAATTGGCGGTCTTGTGCTGCATGATGGCGGCCATGCGCTCCAGGCCCATGCCCGTATCGAGGTTGCGGTGCGGCAGCTCCGGCATGGAGCCGTCCTCCTGACGGTCGTACTGGGTAAACACAAGGTTCCAGAACTCAAGGAAGCGGTCGCAGTCGCAGCCAGGCTTGCAGTCGGGGCTGCCGCAGCCGACCTCCTCGCCCATGTCAAAGTAGATCTCGGAGCACGGACCGCAGGGGCCGGTGGGGCCAGCGGCCCAGAAGTTGTCGTCCTCGCCCAGGCGGGAGATGTGGTCCTCGGCAACGCCCAGAGAACGCCACACGTCGTGGGTCTCGTCGTCCTCGGTAAAGACGGTAAAGTACAGGCGGTCGAGCGGCAGCTTGAACTCCTTGGTGATGAGCTCAAAGGCCCATGCGCAAGCCTGCTCCTTGGAGACGCCGCCAAAAGAGAAATCGCCGAGCATCTCGAAGAACGACAGGTGACGACCGTCCTCGCCGATGCAATCGATGTCGTTGGTGCGGACGCACTTCTGGCAGGAAATCGCGCCGATCTCCTTCATGGTCTTCTTGCCCTGGTAGTACTCCTTAAACTGGTTCATGCCGGCGTTGGCAAGCAGCAGCGAGGGATCATCGGGGACGAGGGACGAAGAAGGATAGAGCTTAAGACCGCGCTCCTCAAAGAAGTTGAGGAACTTGGAGCGGATCTCGGCCGTAGTCATTGACGGGTAGTCAGCACTCATAGAGGGAATCTCCTCGGTTTCACATCGAAACAGTTCAAACGTAACGATATTACCATCCCGCCGCGCAAGTGCAAAAAAGAGGGCCGGCACAATGCCGGCCCTTCAGCGAAATTGCATGTTAGCGCGTATGAATATTAATCCGAATTACCCCGCTAGTTGTCATCATCGTCCATGGAGCCGTCGATGCCGGTTTTGGTGTCGTCGTCCGAGGTGGAGTCATCGTCCTTGGCAAAGGGGTTCTTGAAGAAACCCGTCGCATCGGGCTGCATGCCCGAGAGCTTGATCCAGGGATTATCAAGCTCGGGCTTGGGCATTGCCTGGGCCTCGGGCGCAGTCTCGTTGCCGATGAGCTCGGACTCGTAAATGAATGTATCGTCTCCAAGCGCGTCATAGGCGGCGACCGGGTTGCCCTCGGCATCACGATACGGCGTGCCCTTAAACACGGCGCCGTCGTATGCCACAAGCTGGCGGCCGGTCTCATTCTCAAAGTAGTAGACGAAAATGCCCTTAAGGGCTGCGCACAGCGGAATGGCAATGATCATGCCAATGGGACCCATGAGCGCCGAACCAATAACGAGCGCCGTGAGGCTCATGATGGGATGCACCTGCACCGAGCTCTGCATAACCTTAGGCGAAATCACGTTATCGGTGACGTTTTGCGCGACCATCGTCACGACGAGCGTCCATAACGCCAACATGGGGCTGAACATGAAACCGAGCACTGTAGCGATTGCGGCGCTCACCCAGGGGCCGACGACCGGAACCAAATGCATGATACCGGTAAAGATGGCCATAAGCGCCGCATACGGATGACCGATGATCATAAAACCGATAAAGGCGAGGAAACCGCCGCAGATGGACGTCACGACCATACCGCGCATATAGCCGCCCACTGAGCGCGACAGAATGGCGACCATAAAGCGGTACGAGGTCTCCTTTTCCTGTCCGATAATGGTGCAGATCTCGTGGTGCATGCGAGGGTAGTCGCAAGCCATCCAATAGGCAAGCACCAGGCCCAGGAAGATGACGAACAACTGCGAGGCCGTGTTGGTAATGAGCGGAAATACACCGCGACCGAGCTCGGCAGCGATTTGCGAGACATACTTCGACGCCACGGTAACCAGCGAAGAAAGATTGTCGTCCAGATACTCCTTGAGCGGCGTGTTGTTGAGCGTCTTGGCGTGTGAGATCATCTCATTGAGGTCGCCGCCCGCAACGCGAAGCTGCGCGGGCAGACGGCTCAGGACTTCCATAATCTGGCCGAACAGAATCGGCGACAGGATGCAGACGACGCCGACGAGTACCGCCACAACCACGATGAGCGCGACAAGCGAACCGATGCCACGACCGACGCCGTGATGCTCGAGCCAGTTAGTGATCGGCGACATCACAAAAGCAATGATAGAACCGACAGCGAGAAACTCGATAACCGGCGCCAGGATGCCCATAAGGTTAAAGATGACAGCGGCGATAACGATGCAACCGACGACGGCCCAAATGCGAAGCGTCAGAATGCGGGTATCGCGCAGTATGCGGTCGGATTGTTGGGGGTGCTCATTCATGAACGAACCATCACTCCGTCGGGGTCAATCTTGTCTTGAATCTTCTTAAGGGTACGACGAAGCAGGCGCGAGACCTGCACCTGCGAGATGCCCAGCTTCTTGGCAATCTCAATCTGGGTCATGCCCTTCACAAAGCGCAGCTCGATAACCTCACGCTCGCGCGGCGAGAAATCGCGAATGGCCTCCTCGATCACCAGGCGGTCATCGGTAAAGTCGAGCTCGTTGTCATCATCGGCATAGCGGTCGAGAATCGAAGGCGCATCGTCGGAATCGGACGCACCGGGGGCCTCGATGGGCACCGAGGTGTAGGCCGAGGACGATTCCATAGCTTCGAGCACCTCGTCGACGGTCACGCCCAGGTACTCGGCGATTTCCTCAACCTTGGGCGAGCGCTGCAACTCGTTGGTAAGCTTGTCGGTGGCCTGGTTGACCTTAGCCGAGAGCTCCTGAAGACGGCGCGGCACGCGCACGCTCCAGCCCTTATCGCGGAAGTGGCGCTTAATCTCGCCCAGAATGGTGGGCGTGGCAAACGTGGTGAACTCGAGGCCACGCTCGGGGTCAAAACGATCAATCGCCTTGAGCAGGCCCAGATAGCCAACCTGCATCAGGTCGTCGAGCGGCTCACCGCGATTCTTAAATTTGTTGGCAAGAAACCTTACCAGGTTCATATGGGACATGACGAGCTGCTCGCGAGCATCCGGATCACCGGTCTCTTTATAGCGACGAAACAGCTCGCGGGTTTTCTCCTTGTCCCAAGCGGTCTTACCGCTCCGGGAACGTTCGGTCATATTAGATATCCGCCTTGAGGTCGAGGGAAAGCGTCAGGGGCGCCGAAGTCTTTTCGTAGGAATCGCACACGCTCGCCAAAATGAGCTCGGCATATACGGCAGCCTGGTCATCTTCGTCGACAGTTGCCTGATCACCAAAGGTAAAGGTCATGCCAACGTGAGACTCGTCGACATCGAACCTGATCGTAATGTCATCGGAATCAACCGCCGTGCAGCCAAAGATGAAGGCTTCCTCGGCAGCCATACGGATGTCCTCGATGCGATCGACGGACATAGAGCACAGCGCGCCAACGTTGGCGGCCGTCATACGCACCAGGCGCGCCAGACGTGGGTCACCGGCAACGGTCAGCGTAATGGGGCAGGTTGCTTCGCTACTCATCACAGGACTCCTCGGAAGTCTGGGCGGGTGTGTAGGTGTAATACTGAGTCGGCTTGCCAACAGGCTTCTGGCCATCATCGTCGTCCGCGGCGGCCTCGTCCCCGGCTTCGCCAATCAGGACGCGCTCGGTCGACTGCTCGGCTTCGGCCGCAGCGGAAAGCTTGCGCTCGGCGTCGGCTGCGGGGGCTTTCACCTTATTAAAGAGCTTTTGCACGGCGCCTGCCGCAGAATCAGTCACGCTCGACACAGCATTGCTGGCCTCGGCCATGCTGCCCGTAACCTCGGAAATATCGCGGACAACCGCCTCAACCTCGACGAGATTGGAGGTAAGGGCATCAACTGCCGTCTTGCTCGACTTAAGCAGCGGCTCCATCCTGGCAAGTGCCGGCGTAAGCTCGTCGACAGCGCCGTCGAGTTTTGCCACCACCGGCTGTGCCTCGGCAATGGTGTTGTTGAGGTCGTTCACGGTCTTATCGAGCGAGTCGACAACGTTGCGGGTCTTGCGCAGGGTAAGCGCGAGCTCAACGATGGCCCACACGCCGGCAATGGCAAGCACCAGCAGGGCGATTTGAATGGGACTCATACAAGCCTCCCGGAAAAATCGAAATACAGACGCTGTTCATGGTACCCCAAAGAAGGGGAAAGATACCCAAGGGGAATGTGGGTGGTGCCAATGACCTACTTGGGCGAGTTACCGCTCCGGTCGCGTTCGCTTTGCTCCACACGCCATTCTTCCCAGCCGCGGCCCGCAGGCTGCCAGAACGCGCCGCGCTCCAACCCCTCGGGCAAATAGCGTTGATCGACCCAGCCTTCGGGATAATCGTGCGGGTATTTGTATACACCGTACTCGTCGCTGCCGGGACGGTGACGATCGCGAAGATAGCTGGGCACCTCGCGCAATCCGCTGTTATGGATATCGGCAAGCGCCGCATCGATCGAAGCCTCGCACGCGTTGGATTTTGGCGCCAAGCACACATAGAGCGCAGCCTGAGCCAGGTTAATGCGGCACTCGGGATAGCCAATGACCTCGGCAGACTTAAACGCGGCATGTGCCACCAAAAGCGCCTGCGGGTCGGCGTTGCCAACGTCCTCAGAAGCATGAATCATAATACGGCGTGCAATAAACTTGGGATCCTCTCCCGCGTCAATCATGCGCGCAAGCCAGTAGACCGTGGCATCGGGGTCGCTACCGCGCATGGACTTAATAAACGCACTGATGATGTCGTAGTGCATGTCGCCGTTTTTGTCATATGAAAACCCGCGACGCGGGTTGGCAATCTTTACGTCATCCACGGTGATGGGATAGCGCTCCCCCGCCGCCGGCGCCGGCGTTCCCTCGGTATCGGGACGCGTAACGGCAATCTCGCTCGCCAACTCGAGCGTCGTAAGCGCCGAGCGAGCATCGCCCGCAGCCAACGTGCAGATGGTCTTAACCGTATCCTCATCGGCCGAGAACTTACCGTTCAAACCCTGCGGCGCCTCGAGTGCACGCTCGATCAGCGTGGCGATATCCTCGTCCTTAAGATGCTCAAGCTCCACGACGCGACCGCGCGACAACAATGCCGAGTTGACCTCAAAGTACGGGTTCTCCGTCGTGGCGCCAATCATAATGACGGTACGGTTCTCAACCGCATGCAGCAAGGCATCCTGCTGCGACTTAGAGAAGCGATGAATCTCGTCGATGAAAAGAATGGTTCGACGGTCATAGGTATTCAGACGCGACTTGGCCTCGTCAATCACGCGGCGCAAGTCCTTTACGGTGCCCGTCACAGCGCTGACCTCGACAAACTCACTCTTAGTATGGTTGGCGATAATGTGGGCCAGCGTCGTCTTGCCCGTACCGGCCGGCCCATACAGAATCACACTCGACAGCACGTCATGCTCAATCGCGGCACGCAACCATGAGCCCTTACCGACGGCCTTTTGCTGGCCCACGTACTCATCGAGTGAATTGGGTCGCATGCGCACCGCAAGCGGTGCATTCTGAAAGGAACGCTCGCGCGTCGAAGCAGAAAAAAGGTCGTCCATAGCCATCCCGTGCATCAATCAAAAACGTTTTCCACGAACAGTATACCGAATAAATACGAACTACCGTTCGTTAATATAAGTACGGTGCGGAAAATTCAGACCGGGGAACAGCTTGCTTGTGAGCTCGCAGAAATAGCCATCCGTCATGCTCGCAATGTAATCCACCACGGTTTGGTCCTTATCGTCCTGCCATGCATAGGTACGGTCGTAGTAAGAAAGCTGCTGCTCAATGCGCGAAATGTGGTGCTTAAAGACGTAGGAGGACTCGTCTCCTTCGTTTATATCCTGCAGGCAACGGTCGTAAAGCTTTTCGAAGGCTTCGCGCAGCTCCGCCTCGGAGTCGCCTTCGATACCGCCCTTGCTATAGATCTTCTCGTAGTTCTCGCGCTTGGCACGGCGGATCTCCTCAAACAGGTCCTCGCTCATCTCGATGCGCGGCTTACCATAGCTATGCTCAACGATATCGATGGAGGCATGCGTGAGGATCCAACTATTGTAGGCACCGCCCCGGCCATCATCAAAAGCGTCGGGCGAAAGCAGGCCCGCCGCGATCGCATCCTGACGGTCACGACCGACGTAGGCAAGGATATCCGAGATGCGGACCACACAGCCTTCGAGCGTCATGGGACGCAGGTGCTCAATAGCGCCATAGCCCGTGGCGATACAGTCCTCAACCGTCTGATCGAACTGGTCAAAGGAGCCCATGTCCGAGAGCTCAAACACACGCTGCTCGTACTCGCCGTTATGGCATAGCACGCCGTCGAGCGTCTGGAGCGACACGTTGCGGCCGTACAGCGCGTCGAGCACGCGGACCGACTGCACGTTATGGAAAAAATAACGCCCCGTACGCTCATGATAGATATCGTTGAGGAAGCGCTCGCCCGCATGGCCAAAAGGCGTGTGTCCCAAGTCGTGACCCAGGCCAATCGCCTCGATCAAATCGCAGTTGAGCCCCAGGGCGCGACCGATATCGCGTGCAATGCGCGAGACAAGCTGCACATGCAGACCGCGGCGCGACAGGTCATCGTTACTGCGAAAGCTAAAGACCTGCGTTTTGCCTGCATAACGCGTGTACGCCGGAAGATGAAGAATCTTTTCGGTGTCGCGCATAAACGCCGGACGCATAAGCGTGCCTTTGTCGGCGGCGCGATCAATACGACGAATGACCTGGTAGCCGTTACAACGATACGGGTTGACATAGCCCGAAGCGCGATCGGCGGCAATGCGCTCGACAAGTTCGGGCGACAACGCCGAGGGAATACGGTCCATGCGCGCCTTAATGACGGCCGTTTCTTGATTAGTTGCCATGGCATGCTCCTTAAGAAGGATGCGCAATCGGTTACAAAGTGCAGCCCACAACCTCGATTATGGCAAAAATCGGCACCAAAAACGGGAGCAATGGCAGGGAGCGCGATTTTGTGATGACGCAGGAGAGGGCAAGGACCAGGAGCGCGACGGCAAATGCCACGATGCCACCCATAGGGTCGAGCGTGCAAAGCGCGAAGAGTGCTTTGGCGTCCCCCATGCCAATGCCCGAGGTTTGGCGAAAACGACGCCAGAGGGACTCAGTCAGAACAAGGGCAAGGTAGACGATGACCGCAAGACCGGCATGGTCAAGCGCCGTGTTAACGCCTTTGTCGAGCCAAACGCCCACTAACGCCGTCACCGCACACGCACCGGCAAGCTCATTGGGAAAACGTCGCTGACGGGCATCAATCGCCGCGCCGGCAAAGATGCAAATCCAAAACGGGATATAAAACATCGAGTACCTCCTCGAGTTACATCGCAAAAACAAAAACCACCACACAGGTGCCTGTCCCCTTTGTGGTGGTTTTGGTGGTGATTATTTGGCGCCTTGCATGACCTCGTCAAGGGTGACGTTGACGGCGTGCTGCGTCGGCACCCAGTCGACCTTCAGGAACAGCGCAGCCACCGTGATGGGGATATAGCTGAACATAAAGATCGGGAAGGTAAACAGGTTAGTCACCAGACGCCACTTTTGCGCGCAGTGAATGTGCTTGTACTCAAAGATAGTCGTGAGCAGCGCCAGGATAAAGAACGTCTGATACATCATGGCGAAGGTCATAATGAGCGAAGCGGCGCACGCCTGCATCTCGACTTCGGTAGCCAAGAAACCATGCGAAAGCCCGCCCACGATCAGGAACGTCGCGTTGGCGAGCATGGAAATCAGGGACAGCAGCATGCCCGGAGCGATAGTCATAAACATGTCATAGGCGGCAAAGCGATGATAGCGGAACGTCGATTTGACAAGATGCTTGCCATAGGTAAAAAAGACCTGGTAGAAGCCCTTGGTCCAGCGCATACGCTGCTTCCAGGATGCCTTGAAAGTCACGGGTTGCTCGTCAAAGAACTCCGCAGGCGCATAACCGATGCGAATGCCGTGAATGGCGCAGAACGTGGTGAACTGAATATCCTCGGTCAGCGTATGGAACTGCCAACCGTGCATGCCCTCGATAACGCTGGCGGAGATGAGGTAGCCCGAACCAGAGACAGCGCAAGAAGTCTTGCAGATGTTGCGCGCGTTATTGAGAAAGCGCGCCTCGCGCAGGTACCAGGTAGCATTAGCTGCCGAGATCCACGAGCTGCCAAAATTCTTGGAGTTACGATAGCTCGTGACCACATGGAAGCCCTGGTCAAAGGCATCGTTCATCTTGGAGACGTAATCGCGGGAGATGACGTTATCGGCATCGAAGATAAAGTAGCCCTCAAACGTGTCGGGATACTCGTTGAGAATGCGATCGAAACCAAAGTCCATGACCCAGCTCTTGCCCTTTCGGGCCAGGTCATTGCGCTCGTAAACAATGGCACCGGCCTCGCGTGCGAGCTGCGCGGTGTTGTCGGTGCAGGCGTCGGCAACGACAAAGACCTCGATAAGCTCGGACGGATAGTCCTGGTCCTTGATGGAGCGTACGAGATTGGCAATTACGGCTTCCTCGTTATGCGCAGCAATGAAGAAGGCATAGCGGTGAAGTTTTTTGGCCTTGGGAGGCGCGACCTCGCCACGAAGAGCGCCAATGACAAAGAAGACCACCTGGTACAGAAAGCAGACCGTGAGCAGCGTGACAACAATCTGGTTGAAGATCACGATGGGTGTGTTGGTTTGTAAAAAGGCGAGCATGCAGGCTCCCGAGAACGCGTTACGTAAACAACCGTATATCTTACCGCAGGCTTACCGAGTTCAAGAAACCACCTAATACTGGCTAGGCTTCGAGCAGACCGAGCTGCGGAACGATTTCGTCGCCGGCAGCGGTGCGGCCAAGCGAGCGCGGGGCCAGGTCGTCAAGAACCGCGGCGAGATCCCACGGTAGCTCGTCGCGGCACTCAATGCGCTCCCCCGTCACGGGATGGTCGAATGCAACACGCCAGGAATGAAGGAATTGCCTGGTCAGACCCTGATCGGCGCGTACATCGCACTTGCCGTAGAGCGGATCGCCCACGCAGGCGTGGTTGATATGGCGCATATGCACGCGAATCTGATGTGTGCGGCCCGTAAACAGGTGGCACTCGACGAGCGTATAGCCGTCGTCAAAACGCGTGGAATCGAAGCGCTCGAGGACCTTAAAGGTCGTAATGGCCTGGCGCGCGAAAGGATCGTCCGAAACCGCCATCTTGACACGGTCACGCGTAGAACGGGCAATGCCGGTGTTAATGGTGCCCTCATCCATAGCGATATGTCCGTGAACGAGCGTGATATAGCGACGATCGAGCGTGCGCGTGCGAATGAGATTTTGGAGCGCGCGCTGCGTGTCGTCGTCCTTTGCCGCAAGCATGAGGCCCGAGGTATCTCGGTCCAGTCGATGCACGATCCCGGGGCGGTCCTCACCCTGCACGGTACCAAGATGGTCGATGCCACAGTGGTAGACCAGAGCGTTCGCAAGGGTGCCGCTCTCGTGGCCATGGGCGGGATGGCACACCAGGCCGCGCTGCTTGGAGAGCACGATGAGGTAGTCGTCCTCGTAGCGGATATCGAGGGGAATGGCCTCAGGACTCACGTCAGTCGGATCGTGAGGCTCGGGCAGGTCAACCGAGATGCGGTCACCGGCGCGTACGGCATACTTTTTTGACAGACAGGTCTCGCCGTTCACGATTACGGCGCCGCCCTCGATCAGATGCGCGCAGGCAGAGCGCGTGGGGCAGCCGTCGTTGGCACCCAGAAAGGCGTCGAGACGCTGGCCAGAGCAATCGTCGGCAACAAGAATATGGATGTCGGCCATTAACGCTCATTCCTTTCGCGAATCTTGCGGGCACGCTCCCCACGCTGCTTGGCTTTGCGCTTGGCGCGGGCCTCATCACGTGCATTGAGCTCGGCAGTCGCATCGACTTCGCGGGCCGCAGGGCTCAAGAACATGTAGCCGATGAGGGCAAGCACAACGCCTACGGTGATGCCGATATCGGCCACGTTAAAGACGGGAAAGTCGATGAAGGTGGTGGCAATAAAATCGGTCACAAAGCCAAAAGCCAGGCGATCGATCGCGTTGCCAATGGCGCCACCCACGACCATAGCCATGCCCACAACCTCCAAGCGAGCAAGCTGGGGCGTGCGAAGCAAGTACACGGCAATGGCGACAATGACCGCAAGCGCCAGCAAAGCGAACGCAACGCCATGCCCCTCGCCCATGCTAAAGGCAGCACCGATATTACGGACAAACATAAAGTCAATGACACCGGGGATGACGGTCACATGCAAAGCGTCGCCCACGGCACGAACCGCAAGCTTGGTCAGCTGGTCAAGAAGCAGCACAACCAGCGCCACCCCACCAGCAACACCCAACCGCCAACGCAAAGGCGGCGTCATATCCCCAGCACGACCCAAATCAATCCCCTACCCTCAAGAACATCGAATTCCGTTTAACGCAATTAACCATCTTATATTGCCACACGCAGAGCGCACGACATATTCGCTAACGCCAGATAAATAACCAGCATAAAAAGAAAGCGGCATTCCGAAAAACAGAATGCCGCTTTTATTCAGCGGAGCAATTGGGCCGAAGGCGTCCAAATTCTCCCAATAACTAAAATGCCGAGTTACCGTGCCTTAAAGGGCATTCGCGCAGCGTTTGCAGATATGCGCGTGGCCGTTGTACTCGCCGACGGTGGTGCGATAGTTCCAGCAACGGTCGCAGCACTCGCCCTCGGCTGCCTCGATGGCAACGGAGAGTTCCTCGCCCTGGGTCAGCTCAACATCGGAAACAATGTAGAACTCGGCCAGGTCGACAGCCTTGTCGCCGGTCAGTAGCGCGTACATCTCGGCGGGAACGACCGCCTTGACGCGGACCTGCTGGCTCTTGGTGAAGGTACCGGCGGAGCGGGCATCCTCAAGGGCCTTGGTCACGGCGCTACGGAGCTCGAGTGAAGCCTCGAGCACGCCCTCAAACTCATTGGCCTCGTCGAACGTGATGGGCGACTTGTACCAATCGAGCAGCGCGGCGTACTTCTGGTGATCGACGCAGCCGGCGGGCGCATAGGCCATGGCCTCGTCGACCGTGTAGGACAGGATCGGCTGAAGGTCGCGCATGAGCATCGAGAAGAGCTCGGCCAGCACGGTCTGGGCGCTGCGGCGCTCGAGCGAGCCGGGCTTCTCACAGTATAGACGGTCCTTCAGGGCGTCGAGATACACGTTGGAGAGCTCGGTAACCACGAAGTCGTAGAGCGCACGGTAGGCGCGCGGGAACTCGTAGCTGGCGTAGGCATCGTCGACCTCGGCCTGAACCTGGGTCAGACGGGCAACCATGAGCTTGTCGAGCGGCAGCAGGTCGGCAAAGGCGACGCCGTCGGACTCGGGCTCAAACTGACCCTCGAGCTCGGAGAGCAAGAAGCGCAGCGTGTTGCGGAAACGGCGATAGGCATCGGACGTACGAGCGAGAATCTCGTGGTCGATGGAGACGTCAGAGCTGGTGTCGACGGAGGCAACCCACAGACGGATGATGTCAGCGCCCATCTCGTCGCAGACCTTGTTGGGGTCGATGACGTTTCCGAGCGACTTGGACATCTTGCGGCCCTGGCCATCGAGGGTGAAGCCCTGCGAGACGACCGCCTTGTACGGAGCATGGCCGTTGGCACCCACCGAGGTGAGCAGCGAGCTCTGGAACCAACCGCGGTGCTGGTCGGAGCCCTCGAGGTACACATCCGCCGGATACTCCAGCTCGGGACGGTACTCGCAGACGGCCTTCCAGGAGACGCCGGAATCCCACCACACGTCGAGGATGTCCTTATCGGCCTTGAGGTGATGGCCGCCGCACTTGGGGCAGACGCAGGCCTCGCCCAGGTAACTCTCGGGAGCGTCGGTGAACCAGGCGTCGGAGCCCTTCTCGTGGAAGAGCTTGATGACGGCGTCGAGCGTGGCGTCGTTCATGACCTTCTCGCCGCAGTCGGCGCAGGTGTAGCTGGGGATAGGCACGCCCCAGTTGCGCTGGCGGCTGATGCACCAGTCGGGACGCTGCTCGACCATGGCGCCGATGCGGTTGGCGGCGTGGGCCGGATACCACTTGACGTTCTCGCGGACCTCCTTGCCAGCCTGCTCGCGCAAGCCGGTCTTGTCCATCGAGACAAACCACTGGTCGGTAGCACGGAAGAGCACCGGGTGCTTGCAGCGCCAGCAGTGCGGATAGCTGTGCGTGATCTTCTTCTCGAGGACCAGGGTGCCGCGCTCGCGCAGGAACTCGATGATATGCGGGTTGGCCTCGTCGGTATCCATGCCGCTGAAGGGGCCGCCGGTACCAAACTCCTCGCCGGTGTAGAACTTGCCGTCGTCATCGACCGGCATGCAGATGTCGGTGATGCCCTCCTTGAGGCAGGCGAAGTAGTCGTCGACGCCGTGGCCGGGCGAGTTGTGGACGATACCGGTACCGTCATCGACACCGACGTAATCGGCCAGCAGCGCCACGCCCTCGACACCGTCGAAGATCGGCTGCTTGTAGTGGATGTGGTGGAAGGTCTCGGCGGGAACCACGTAGGGCTTGCCGTCGACCATGACCGGGGTGTACTCCCAGCCAAACTCCTCGCAGCACTTGGGAGCCAGGTCCTCGAGCATGACCTCGGCGCGACCGTCGTGCTCAACGGCGACGTAAGCGGCGCCGGGCTTGAGGGAAACTGCCTGGTCGGAGGGGATGGTCCACGGCGTAGTCGTCCAGATGATGAAGTCAACCGGGCCGTCGAAGTTCTCGAGGCCGGCGGGCTTGGAGGTCATCTCAAAGCGCACGAAGATGGACGGGCTCGTTTCGTCGGAGTACTCGATCTCGGCCTCGGCCAGCGCGGTGTGGCAGTGCTTGCACCAGTGAACCGGCTTGTGGCCGCGATAAATCATGCCCTTATCGAACATGGCCTTGAAGACCTCGATATCGGCGGCATCGTGCTGGTGATAGAGCGTCAGGTAGGGGTTGTCCCAGTCGCCAAGCACGCCCAGACGACGGAAGCCGGCCTTCTGCAGCTCGATGTTCTCGACAGCGAACTCATTGCACAGCTCACGGATCTTAGCCGTGGAAGTCTGGTTGAACTTCTCGGTGCCGAGCTTCTCCTCGACCTTGTGCTCAATCGGCTGGCCGTGGCAGTCCCAACCGGGGACATAGGGGACTTCGCAACCCTGCATCATCCAGTAACGGTTGATCATGTCCTTGGAGATCTTGTTCATGGCGTGGCCGATGTGGATCGGACCGTTGGCGTACGGAGGGCCGTCGTGCAGCACGAACTTCTTGTGACCCGCGTTCTTCTTCAGAACCTGCTCGTAGACCTTGTTGTCCTGCCAGTCCTTGAGTCGCTTGGGCTCGGACTTGGAAAGACCGGCACGCATGGGAAAACCGGTCTTGGGCAGATTCATCGTCTGCTTGTACTCGTTTGCCACGGTACCCCTTTCATGTCGTGGGCGCGCACGCCCGTTGGGCACCAAAAAAGCGCCCGTCCCTACAAGCTGGGACGAAGCGCCACAAAACGGGCAAGTGCCCGCAAAAGCTCTTCGCTTAACCACCCAGCTTAGATGCCCTCGCCCGCGTCGCCGCGCGCTCGCATCCGTTACTCGGCTGGCCTGTATCGACGACCATCTCGGCGATGTCTACTAAGACGTGCCTGTGCGGCATATCCGTTGGGACCGCAGCTCCGGGGTGATTTTCATCGGTCGCATGCACGGGCTCTCAGCACTCCCCGCTCTCTGTGGCATGCGGATGGCCGACTACTCGTCCCCATCAACGCTTATGCGGAGTATGCTAGCACGTTCCGCGCCAGCGAAAAACCCTCAACATTGGTTTTATACGTTCGAAATTTCTCGCGGCTGTGGACCTTCTCTTGGAGCAAAATACCTGAAAGCACTTTATCGAACGAAAGAAGGCACCTATGCGCACGATTGGAATGAGCGACTACACCGTTGGCGAGGATTGCTTTGACGAGCTGCCCGGCGCGCTTGCCGAATACGGCGCGACCAAGGTCGCAATCATCGGTGGCAAGCGGGCACTGGCCGCAGCACTGCCGGGCATCGAGGCGGCACTTGAAGGTACCGATGTCGAGATTCTGGAGACGCGCGTCTACGGCACCAACAGCACGCGCGCCAATATCGCCAAGGTCGTGAACTCCCCCGCTTGCCAGCAGGCAGACGTGCTTATCGCCTGTGGCGGCGGCAAGGCGCTCGACACCGTCAAGACAGCGGCCATCGAGCTCAAGAAGATCGTCTTTACGGTGCCGACGATCTGCTCCAACTGCTCCGCCGCTACCGCCATTGCCGTTGTCTACAACGACGACGGCTCGCTCGAGGGCTATTCGTACCCCAACCGACCGGCGCACATCTTCATCAATCCCAAGATCATCGCCGAGGCTCCGGCGGAGTACTTCTGGGCCGGCGTGGGCGACGCCCTGTCCAAGCAGCCCGAGGTCGAATACGCCACGAGCGCCGGCAACCTGGAGCACACCGCCGGCCTTGGCCTGGCGCTTGCCCACACCTGCTCCGAGCCGCTGTTTACCTACGGCGTCCAAGGTCTTGAGGACGTACGCCAGAACCTGTCGAGTGAGGCCGTCAAGCAAATCGCGCTCGATATCGTGGTCAACACGGGCTATGTCTCGAACCTGACCAACCAGAACGATTACTACTACAACTCGAGCGTGGCACATGCGTTCTACAACGCCACGTGTAGCATTCCGCGTGAGGGCACCTACCTGCACGGCGAGGTCGTAAGCCTGGGTGTGCTCGTGCTGTTTGCCTATACGGGAGACACCGAGAACCTTGAGCGCTACGCCGCCTTTAACAAGCAGATGGGCCTGCCCGTGACGCTTGAGCAGGTCGGCCTTACCGAGAGAGATATCCCGGCCCTGTGCGAGTTCGCACACGCCACCAACGAGTGGAAGCAAGGCAACCCGGAGCCCTTCACCGACGAAAAGTTCGCCGCCGCCATCAAGGCCGCCAACGCCTACGGCCACTCTATCCTGGCCTAACCGACCAAAACCGCCACAAAGGGTACAGTACCTTTGTGGCGGTTTTTTATTGCTGTAACATGCTCGAGTCGAATTCGCTTGCCGGGATCACGCGGTAGCCGTGGCGCAGGAGCAGGTCAACGAAGACACCGTTACCCGTTGTGAGCGTGCCGCTGAAGGATCCGTCGTAGATATGGCCCACGCCGCACGACGGACTGCGATCCTGCAAGACGCACGCAGCAATCTCGGACGGGCCGCCCGCCTGCTCACACATATCGAGCGCACGTTGAGCACCCAGGCGAAACTCGCGATTAACCGAGATGCCCTCGCTGGTACGAACCTCGCCGTTAACGATCTCGGACGGCTTGCGCGGGGTGGGCAGACCGCCAAAAACCTCGGGGCACACCAACAAGACCTCAGTCCCCGTGCGTTCGCAGGCCTCGACCAACGCGCGATGATAGTTGTCGAGCCCGTTATACTTGCAGCTCTCACCCATTAAGCAGGCGCTCACCACGATCTTCATTTCCATCCCTCTCAAGCAAAACGCCCCATTTGAGAAAGCTGCTCAAATGGGGCGTCGGCGTTTACTGGCTCGACCGCGGCTTTACTGTTGCTTGGGCATCAGCGGATTCTCGCGCGTGAGGAGGTTCATGAACTCCTCACCCGTGATGGTCTCCTTCTTGTACAGATAACGAGCCAGCTCATGGAGCTTGAACTTGTTCTCCTTGAGGATCTGCAGGGCGCGATCGTGCGCGTCCTCGATCAGCTTGGCGACAATCGCGTCCACACGCTCGGCCGTACCGGGGGCGCAGGTGAGCGACGTGTCCTGGTTAAGGTACGCATTCTGAACGGTACCGAGTGCCATCATGCCAAACTCATCAGACATACCAAAGCGCGTCACCATGTTACGGGCGAGCTTGGTGGCCTGCTCGATATCGTTGGCGGCACCGGTCGTCATCTCGCCAAAGATGAGTTCCTCGGCCGCACGGCCGCCGCAGTAGACGGCAAGCTTGTCCAAGACCTCCTGGCGTGTCGTCAGGAAGCGCTCGTCCTCCTCGACCTGCATGGTATAGCCAAGAGCACCGCTCGTGCGCGGCACGATGGTGATCTTGGTAACCGGCGCGGAACCCTTTTGGCGGGCAGCGACGATGGCATGGCCGATCTCGTGGTAGGAAACGACCTGCTTCTCGTGGTCGGAAAGCACCGTGGACTTGCGCTGCTGACCGGCGATGACGACCTCCGCCGACTCCTCAAAATCGTCCTGGGTTGCACGCTTGCGACCCTCGCGAACGGCGCGCAGGGCGCCCTCATTGATGATATTGGCCAGGTCGGCGCCCGAGGCACCGGGCGTGGCGCGGGCAATCGCGGTCAGATCGATCGGCGGCTCGATCTTCACGCTCTTAGCATGCAGCTCAAGAATGTTCTTACGGCCGGTCAGATCAGGCAACTCGACGGGGATGCGGCGGTCAAAACGACCGGGGCGCAGTAGAGCGGGATCGAGACTGTCGGGGCGGTTGGTTGCGGCAAGGACAACGATACCCTTGTGGTTATCGAAGCCATCCATCTCGGTCAGCAACTGATTGAGCGTCTGCTCGCGCTCGTCGTTGCCGCTAAAGCCGCCGCCATCGCGCTTCTTACCGATGGTATCGATCTCATCGATAAAGACGATACACGGGGCCTTTTCCTTGGCCTGCTTAAACAGGTCACGAACCTTTGCAGCGCCGCGACCAACAAACATCTCAACGAACTCAGAGCCCGAAATGCTAAAGAACGGAACACCGGCCTCGCCGGCAACAGCCTTGGCAAGCAGGGTTTTACCGGTACCCGGAGGGCCGACAAGGAGAGCACCGCGCGGCAGCTTTGCGCCGATCTCCTCGTAGCGTTGCGGCTTCTCCAGAAAGTCGACGACCTCCTTGAGGGACTCCTTTGCCTCTTCCTGGCCGGCGACGTCCTTAAAGGTCACGCCCACGTCCTTGGAGGCGATCACGCGCGCGCCGGACTTACCCAGTCCGCCGCCGCCAAAACCGCCGCCGCCAAAGTTCATCGACGGGCCGTCGTCACCCATGGCCTTCTTCATGCGGCGGTTGAGCCACCAACCGATGAGGAAGAAAATCGCCATGGGAAGAATGAGCGTAAGCAGGTAGTAGGTCATCAAACCCGAGTTTTTATCGGGAACGACCGACTCCAGCGAAGCGCCAGACTCAAGCACGCGATCGGTAAAGCCCGCATCATTCGGCACACCGGTCGTCTTATAGGCGATGTTCTCGTCCTCGCCCTTCTTGGTGTAATAAATCGAGTAATCGTCCGTGTTGTACTCTACCTTGTCGACGCTCTTCTTGTCGAGCGCTTTGACAAACGTCGAATAATCGGTCTTCGTAATCTGCTGCGTGTGACCGATGTTAGGGAACAGAACGGTCGAGAGCACGAGGTAGACGACGAAGGCGATGAGCACGTAGAGGATCATATTCCGTCTACGTTTGTTGTCATCCATCTCCATCTGCTTAAACTCCATCTACTGGGGTTGATAATGCTAACTAGAATACCCAACCCGGCCGGCGATAAACCGACGCCGGGCACGAAAGGATAGAGATGGCATCACTGGAAGTCGGCAAGGTTCAAATCTATACGGGCAACTGATCGCGATGAAACCCGACACCACAGAGCTCATACTGACCGGCCGCGGCTTGCTGCCCCTCGCCGACCTTGCCGACCTGGTCACCGAAATGCGCCCCGTCAAACACTACTTCGACGAAGGCCTCCTAGCCCGCCAAGGCATCGAATACTAAT
The DNA here is from genome assembly GCF_005845035.1 of Collinsella aerofaciens. Taxonomy (GTDB): domain Bacteria; phylum Actinomycetota; class Coriobacteriia; order Coriobacteriales; family Coriobacteriaceae; genus Collinsella; species Collinsella aerofaciens_I. The sequence continues at coordinate 33,604 of NZ_SPFO01000017.1, forward strand.
CATTGGGGACGTCCCGAATGGCTAGGCGGTGGCGCGGCCTAGCCAGTTGCCGCTGTGGTGGTAGATGGTGAACATCGTGGCCGTAATGAGCCACGTTACGGGGTAGACCAGCAGTAGATGCTCGAGCGACGGATCGAAAGGCATGATCGCAAACACCCAGATCACCCTCAAGACAACGGTGCCAAAGATGGTGAGCATCATAGGCTGCAAGCTCACACCGGCACCGCGAATGGAACCCGACGCGTTTTCGATAATCGAGAAGATCGCGTAGAACGGCGCGATGAAATGAAGAATCGTCGTGGTGTACGCCGAAATCGAAGCATCGTCGACAAACAGACGCGACAACGGACCCGAGAACACCAGCAGCACGGCAGACAGGCCACCAATGAGCATAAACGACAGCACGAGCGACGTATGGTAGCCCTTGCGCATGCGCTCGTAGTTGCGCGCGCCAAAGTTCTGTGCCGAGAACGTGGTGATCGACACGCCGAGCGCCTCGGTAACCATCCAGATAATGCCATCCAGGCGCCCAGATAGACCCCAAGCAGTCGTGACATCGGCGCCAAACGAATTAACCGACACCTGGATCAACACGTTCGAGATCGAATAGGCAGCCGATTGAAAACCGAGTGGCAGACCACACGAGATCATACTCTTGCAAATACCGCGATCGATGCCGAGCCTAGACAGCGAAAGACGCCATGCACCCGGAGCGCGCATCATGCGCAACACGATCATCGTTGCATTGGAGCAAATGGTCAGCGCCACTGCGATGCCACAGCCCAGCGCCTCCATATGCAACACAGCGACAAAGATGATATCCAGCACCACGTTAACCAGGCAGCCAGAGGCAATGATCACGGCGGGCCCGCGTGTGTCGCCCACGGCACGCAGCAGTGCGGTTCCCATATTAAGCAGCAGTGCCGCAACCATCGCGGCAAAATAACAGCGAGCATAGGCCACGCCCTCGGCCAATAGTTCATGAGGCGTGTTCATAAGCACCAGCATGGGCTCAACGAACACTATGCCAAGAATCGAGAAAACGATACCGCCCACCAGCGCAAGCGTCATGGCCGTATGGACCGAACGGCTCAGACGCTCATCATCGTGCTGGCCAAAAAACTGACCCGTGATAACGGCACAACCAGCGCCAACGCCAACGCAAAAGCCAATGCAGAGCTCGGTGAGGACCATCGTGGCTTGAATGCCGCCCAGCGCGAGCTTGCCGCCAAACTGACCGACAATATAGGTACCGATAAGCGTGTAGGCCTGCTGAAAAAACGAACTAAAAAAGATGGGAACGCACAGCGAAAGCAGCTGCTGCCAAATAACACCCTGCGTTACATCGATAGCCGTAGATTTCTTAGCCACACGCCCTCCCCACACGCATACGTCAAACAACAAAACAGCAATTTAAAACCAAAGCCAAAACCAGCTTAGCACCGACTGGCGGCGACCGAAACACCCCGAATTAGAGCGCGGTGCGAAATATCTGCCTAGTGATACAAACCCGGCTGGTAGTGATACTCATTGCTCACGTGCGGGCACAGCTGCCAAAAGGCGACGGCGCTCGCCGCGGCCACGTTGAGCGAATCGACCCCGTGCGCCATCGGAATGCGCACGGCGCGGTCACAGCCCTCAATGGTCTTGGCTCCCAGGCCGGCACCCTCGGTACCCATAAAGATCGCCAGGCGATCAATCTCCTGCAGCACGGGATCGTCCAACGACACCGAATCATCCGTCAACGCCATGGCGGAACACGAAAAGCCGGCATCGTGCAGCGCCGCCAGCCCATCATGCGGCCATACGCGCGCCTCACTGCCAATACGCGTCCACGGCACCTGAAACACGGTGCCCATGCTCACGCGGGCCGAGCGACGATACAGCGGGTCACAGCACGTAGGACTCACCAAAATGCCATCGACGTTCAGCGCAGCCGCCGAGCGGAAAATCGCGCCGACGTTGGTGTGGTCGACAATGCCCTCGAGCACGCACACGCGCACCGGGCGCTCCCCCGCCGCCTCGACGACGCCGCCCAAGAACTCGGCTACCGGAATCTGACGCGGGCGACGGAACGCCGCGAGCGCACCGCGCGTCACGTTAAAGCCCGTCAGCTGCTCCATAAGCTCCATCGAGGCCACGAACACGGGAACCGGGCCCGCACCTTCGCGTACCGCCAGGCGCTCAAACAGCGGCATCATCTGGTCGAGCCAGCGTTCGCCCAAAAGAAAGCTCACCGGCTCGTATCCGGCGCGCACTGCACGCTCGATGACCTTGGCACTCTCGGCGATAAAAATGCCCTTCTGCGGCTCCAGCACGCAGCGAAGCTCACGCTCGGTCAGTCGCACGTAGGCATCGAGCCGCTCGTCCTCGAGCGAATCGATTCGCAGCACCTCAACGGCATCAGTCATAGCAGCCTGCCCGCACCTTTCTTTACAGCAGATCTATACCAAACGAGACGACGCTAAGCGCCGCCCCATGCATTCAAATAACCCGATGATACCGTTCACGCCAGACGATTTACGCCTCAACGCGACGATACGTCACGAACTCATAATCGAGACCCTCGTCACCCTCGCCCGCGGCAATCGTGGCAACACCGCCACGCCTCGCAATCTCCCACGCGGGATCGGCATCCAGATCGGGAAAGTACGTATCCACGTCATGCACGCAATGGTTATGCGTAACCTCGGCCTCGACGCAATACGGCAAGAACTGTCGATACACCTCGCCGCCGCCGATCACCCACGCAACGGGTTCATCGGCTACCGCGACGAGCGCTTCGTCAACGCCATGCACCACGTCGACGCCCTCGGCAGCAAAGCTCTCGTCGCGGGTGAGCACGATATTACGGCGATTCTTGAGAGGACGCCCGCCGGGAAAACTCAACAGCGTCTTGCGCCCCATAATGACCGGGCAACCCTTGGTGCATGCCACAAAATGACGCATGTCGGCACGGTTGGACACGACCATGTCGCCCTCGCACCCAATACCCCAGTCATCGCACACGGCGACAATGGCAGAAAGCTTACACGTCATGCGCGTCACCTACACCGCGATGGGAATGTTCTTGACCTGCGGGCCGTGCTCGTAGCCCTCCACGATCAGGTCGTCGGTCGTAAACGCATAGAAATCGTGCACGTCGGGGTTCAGCGTTACCTTAGGCGCCGCAAACTGCGGGCGCTCGATAAGCTCACGGACGATATTGACATGACGGTCGTAAATGTGGGCATCGGCAATCACATGCAGCAGCTCACCGGGGATCATATCGACCGACTGCGCGACCATCATCAGCAAGATGGCGTACTGACAAACGTTCCAGTTGTTCGCGGCCAAAATGTCCTGGCTGCGCTGGTTGAGAATCATGTTGAGTGTGGGCTTATCGTCCTGCGGGCGCTGCGTGACGTTATAGGTCACGCTGTAGGCGCACGGATACAGGTGCATCTCGGACAGGTCGCTAAACACATAGGTGTTCGTCATAATGCGGCGGCTGTACGGCGTGTGCTTAAGATCGTACAGCACGCGGTCCATCTGGTCGAAATCACCCTCGGCATAATGGCTCTTCTGGCCAATCTGATACCCGTAGGCCTTGCCGATGGAGCCGGTCTCGTCGGCCCACTCGTCCCAAATATGGCTGTTGAGGTCATGGACGTTATTGGACTTCTTTTGATAAATCCACAGGATCTCGTCCATCGCAGACTTAAGCGCCGTCCGGCGCAGGGTAAGCGCGGGGAACTCCTCGCGCAGGTCGTAGCGTGCCGTAACGCCAAAGTTTTTAATGGTATAGGCAGGGGTGCCGTCCTCCCACACCGGACGGACCTTTTGGCCCTCGGTGGTGGTGCCATGGTCCAGAATATCGCGGCACATGGATACAAACTGTTGATCAGCCTTGCTCATTGACCCTCCTGTCAGTCGCCTACAAGCGAGATTCATTGTAGCCCAGGCGCACGCGGCCCCACAGCCCAAACATAAGCCCTCATTTTCTGACATATGCCAGAAATTCATTGCGCAAATCTGCACGTTCGCTATTCTATTGTTGACATATGTCAGATAAGGAGAGTGCATGGCAGGAAGACGCGAAAAATTGCGCCGCGTCGGGATCATCCCCGAATATCGCGGTTTTACCCCCGATGGCCTGGCGAGCGGCGATGCCATCAACATGACGGTCGACGAGCTCGAGGTCCTACGCCTATGTGACCTGGAAGGACTCAATCAGGAGGAAGTCGCCCAGTGCATGGGTATTGCCCGCGCCACGGTGGCGGCAATCTGCAGCCGCTCGCATCGCAAGGTGGCAAACGCGCTGGTCAATGGACGGGCAATCGTCATCGAAGGCGGCAACATCGCGTACTCCCCCATCACCACGACAACGACCGCATGGCCAGCAAAGGAGGTCGACACCGTGAGGGTGGCAACGACGTACGACAACGGCAACATCTTTATGCACTTTGGCCGCAGCGAACAGTTCAAGATCTACGACATCCAGGACGGCAAGGTGCTCAACGAGCAGGTCGTGGGCACCGGCAGCACCGGTCACGGCGCCCTGGCGGGCCTGCTCGCCAACGGCGGCGTGGACACGCTCATCTGCGGCGGCATCGGCGGTGGCGCTATCAACGCGCTTGCTCAAGCCGGCATCACGGTATACGCAGGTGCCCAGGGCAGCTGCGATGCCTGCGTCGAGGCCCTCATTGCCGGCACACTCGCACAGAACGGCGAGGCCACCTGCGACTGCCATGGACATGATCACGAGCACATCCACGAGCATGGCGAGTCCTGCGGCTGCCACGGTCACCACGACCATGACGGGCACGAAGGCTGCGGCTGCCACTAGCGGCAAGCACCTCGTCGAGAACGCGCTTCCACGCGTGCGACAACCAGCGAACAAACGGCGAAGGCCGCCTGGAATACCATCCAGGCGGCCTTCGCCATACACGACGCAACTAGTCGTTACTTCTTGTTGCGCATCTGCGCTTCCATCTGGCGCAGCAGGTCCATATCAGACTTGGGGCCGCCCGTTCCCAGGCCGCCCATGCCGCCCAGCTCCATGGCATCCAGACCGGGAATATTGGGCATGCGCATCTTTTTGCCCTTCTTACCCTTCTTGCCCTTCTTGCCGCCGGCCTGTGCCTGATTGGCCATCGTGCGCATGCGGCCCATCATCTTGTTCATCTCGCCCCACTGCTTCATAAGGCTATTGACCTCGGTGGGGGTCACGCCGGCGCCCTTGGCAATGCGGGCACGGCGCTGGCCGTTGATGATGGAAGGACGCAGACGCTCCTCCTTGGTCATCGACATGATGATGGCCTCGTTCTTATCGAAGATACCTTCGTCCAGGTTACCACCCATCTGGTTAAGCGCACGCTGGCCACCGGGGAGCATGCCCAGAATGCCCTTCATGCCGCCCATCTTCTTGACGGCCTTCATCTGGTCGAGCATGTCGTTCATGGTAAAGCCCTCGCGCAGCATACGCTCGGCAGCCTCGAGCTGCTCGGCGTCGGCCGCCTCCTGGGCCTTCTCGATAATGCCGACAACATCGCCCATGCCCAAGATTCGCTTGGCCATACGATCGGGATAGAACGGCTCCAGCGAATCGGGCTTCTCGCCCATGCTCACGAACTTGATGGGCTTACCGGTCACCTGGCGCACGGAAAGCGCGCCGCCGCCACGGGCATCGCCGTCGAGCTTGGAGATGATCACACCGTCAAAGTCGGTGCGCTCGGCAAAGGTCGAGACGACGTTGACGATATCCTGGCCGGTCATGGCATCGACGACCATCAGCACCTGATCGGGCTTGACGGCCTTCTTGATGTCAACGGCCTCCTGCATCATCTGCTCGTCGATCTGAAGACGTCCGGCGGTATCGACGATGACCACGTCACGCAGGTGGTCGACGGCCTCCTGAATGGCGCCCTTGGCGATGTCGACCGGGTGCGCACCGTCGCCTCGGAAGACCGGGACACCGATCTCTCCGCCGAGCGTGGCAAGCTGGTCGGCAGCGGCGGGACGGTAGACGTCGCACGCGGCGAGCAGCGGCGAGCGGCCCTGCTTCTTGAGCAGGTAGGCCAGCTTTACGGCCGCCGTGGTCTTACCGGAACCCTGCAGGCCCACGAGCATGATGACATTGGGAATGCGGTTGCTAAAGACGAGCTTGCTCTCTGTGGAGCCGAGCATCTCGGTGAGCTCGTCGAGCACGATCTTGACGACGTTTTGCGCCGGCGACAGCGACTCCATGACCTCGGCGGTCATGCAGCGCTCCTTGGTCTTGGCGACGAACTCCTTGACGACCTTGAAGTTGACGTCGGCCTCGAGCAGCGCCATGCGAATGTCGCGCATAGCCGAGGTGATATCGGCCTCGGTCAGCTTGCCCTTGCCGCGCAGGCGGTCAAATGTGTCGTTGAGGCGATCGCTCAGGGAATCAAACACTAGTCACTCCTTAATTGGACTCGCCCACCAGGGCGCGGCAGAAATCTTTGGCATTGAACTCCTGCAGGTCATCGACCTGCTCGCCCACGCCCACGCGCAGGATCGGGAGCTTGAGCTTCTCGGCCACGGCCATGGCGATACCGCCCTTAGCCGTGCCGTCGAGCTTAGTCATGATAATACCGTCCAGGCCCAGTGCCTCGTTAAACTCAAGCGCCTGGTTCAGACCGTTCTGGCCGGTGGCGGCATCGATCACGAGCACGACTGAGACGGGCATGGGGCCGGCGGCCATATTGGCGGCGCGCTTACGCGTTACGTTAACCACCTTGGCAAGCTCGCGCATGAGCTCGGGGCTCGTGTGCAGACGACCGGCGGTGTCGATAAGCACCAGGTCGCTGCCGCGCTTGTCGGCCTCGTCGAGCACGTCGTAGCAAACACTTGCCGGATCGGAGCCGCGGTCACGCTTGATGACGGGGACGCCGGCGCGCTGGCCCCACACATCGAGCTGCTCGATGGCGGCGGCGCGGAAGGTGTCGGCCGAACCGATCACCACGTTCTTGCCGCGGGCGGCCATGGCGCTCGCGATCTTACCGACCGTCGTGGTCTTGCCGGCGCCGTTGATGCCCACAAACAGCACGCAGCTCGGCGTATCGGCGAACGGATCGCGCTCGATGGGCACAAAGTGCTGTTCGAGCTGCTCGGCTAGGGCACGACGGAGCTGCGGGGCGGTCTTGAGATTCTTCTTGGCCGCGGCATCGCGCAGGTCATCGGAGACCTTGATAGCGACCTCGGCGCCCATGTCACCCATGACGAGGGTGTCCTCCAGGTCCTCCCAAAAATCCTCGTCGACCTCGCCGCCAAAGTAAAAGACCTCGTTGAGGGCCTCGCGACTGCGCTCAAGTCCGCGCGAGAGAGCGTCAAAGAATCCCATTATGCATTCACGACCTTTCCGGTTTCGCGATCGAGTTTTTGCGAGACGACGCGACTGACGCCGTCGGCTTGCATCGAGACGCCATAGAGAACGTCAGCGTCCTCCATAGTACGGCGCTGATGCGAGATAACCAAGAGCTGTGTATCGGAACGCAGTACATCAAGGGCACCAATGAGCTTGGACAGGTTGGCGTCATCGAGCGCCGCCTCGACCTCGTCCAGCACATAGAACGGCACCGTGCGCGTGCGGTACACGGCAAAGAGCAGGGCGAGCGCCGTCAGGCTCTTCTCGCCGCCCGACATGAGCATCATCTTGGTGATGCGCTTGCCGCGCGGCTGCGCCACGACCTCGATACCCGTCTCGGCAGGATGCTCGGGATCGGTCATCTCCAGATGAGCCTGACCGCCCGGGAAGAGCATAGCGAAGATCTCGCGGAAGTTCGCGTCGACCTTCTCAAACGTCACCAGGAAGGCCTTCCGCATCTTGCGATCAATGGCCACCGTGATCTTGGTGAGCGCCTTGCGCGCACTCTCCAGATCGGCCAACTGCTCCTCGATGTAGTCGGCGCGGCGCTTGAGCTGCTCGTACTCCTCCATGGCGACCTGATTCACAGGGCCCAGGTTGTTGATCTGGCGCACAAGCTGGTTGAGTTCGCGCTCGGCGGCATCGCGGTCCGTGGGCGCCGGAAGCATGAGCGCTTCCTCGAGCACCGTCGTGCCATCGGCGGTAATGGCCTTGATGGCAGCCTCGACCTGCACCTCGAGCTTGCCACGCGCGACCTTGAGCTCGTTTTGCGTGGCGGAGGCGGTATCGACTCGCTCCTTAGCGCGGGCAACCTCTGCCTTGGCATCCTCGATGGTCTTCTTGAGCGAAGCGGAGTCCGCCTCCTCCAGAGAGGCCTGGTCACGCAGGCGCGCTGCCCAATCCGACGCGCGTTCCAACAGGGAAGAATAGCGTTCGTGCATGGGGTCGACGCGCAGGCGCAGCAGCTCGAGCGAGCGCGAAGCCTGGCGTGTTCCGAGGATACGACGGTCGATGCCCTCAAGACGATGCTCCAGGTCGGGCACGCGGCCCTTCAGCGAACGCAGGCGTTCACTCGTCTGGGCTAGGCGAACCTTGGCGTCGGCGAGCTTGCCGGCAGCCTCGGAATCGTCACGGCGAACGCGGTCGAGTTCGTCGTTGGCCTCGGCAATCTGCAAGCCCAGATCGCTTGCCTGCGCGCGGGCCTCATCACGCGAACGGGTGAGCTCATCAACCCGCGGGCGCGCAGCGCGAACGGCTTCGGAGGCCTGCTCGCGGCGCTTGGAGATGCGCACGCGCTCGACCTCGGCATTGTTGGCGCTTTGCTCCAAGCGGCCGATCTCGGAGAGCAGCGAGCGGCGCTCGCCCTCAAGACGGGCGATCTCGCCGGCGGCATCGCCCTCAGCGGCACGCGCTTCCTCAACGGCCGCATTGGCCTCGACGACCTGATCCGACACATGCTCAAACACAGCGGCCAAATCGGGCTCAAGCCCCTCCAGCTCGCGAATGCGACGCTTACGCTCCAGAGCACCCGACGCCTCGCCGGCATCGAGGCCCACACGCACCAGGCCGCCACAGCTTACGCGGGCGCCATCGGGAGTCACATAGGTCACACCGTCAACGACAGGCGCGGCCAGCGCGGCAGCCAAGTCATCGACCACGTAATATCCGCCGAGCAACGCCTCGACGACGGGACCGTAGCCTGCGCGCACGGACAGACGATCAACCAGACGGGTACCGGCAGCGCCCTCAGCGGCGGTAGAGCCGCTCACGCCGCGCGCCACCAGCAGCGCCTCGCCCGAGGCCTTCTTCTGGTCCAGAGCGGCACGACCGGCACGCTCAAGCGCGGACGTATCGTCGAACAGCAGCGCATCGATATCGCCGGCGAGCAATTGCTCAACCAAGCCCTCAAGCTCGCGCGGGGCCTCGAGCACGTCGCCCAGACGACCCGAGACATCGTCGCCCAGCGCACCCACCAGACGGCTCACGAGCGGCGAGCTGTCGGCCATGCGGGCATCGAGTTTCTTTTGGCTGGCAAGCTCCGAGCGCACCTCGGAGAGCTTGTTACGCGCTTCACTCTCGCGGGCACGCAGGTCCTTCAGGGCCGCGCGTGCGGTCTCGGTGGCCTCACGCGCATCGACCTGAGCCTGGCGCGCTTCCTCAAGAGCGCCCTCAAGCTCCTCGGCGCGGTCACGACGGCTCTCGAGCGAGGCCGTGACCTCCTCGAGCTGCTCGTCAATCTGCTCCAGGCGCGAGGCATACATGTTATCCTCGACCTCGGCATTGCTCAGCGAGTCCTTCACCTTGGCGAGCTCGAGCGCGGCGTTATCGGCCACACGCTGCACATCGCGCTGCTCGCGCGTGAGCTGCGAAATCTGATTATCGAGCGCCACGCGGCGCTCGTGGAGCTCGGCGGCGGCAGGACCGGCGGCGTCAACGTCCTCCTGGGCCTGCATATGCGCGCCGGTCACTTCCTCAAGCTGCGCACGTGCGTCCTCGAGCTCCTCGACCACGCGACGACGCTGATGCTCGGAGCTCGAGATCTGACCGCGCATGTCAGACAGGCGCGACACCATGTTGTGGCCCTTTTCCTCGAGCAGGCGCATGTCGGAGTTAATGCGGCCGACCACATCTTGCATATGGCGGCGCTGCTCGCCCAGATCGCCCACAAACAGGCCCTTTTCCTCGAGCATAACCTGGAGCTTCTCGAGCTCGCGCTCCTTTTCGCCCAAGCGGTACTGCGCAAGCTCAAGCTCGGCCGCGCCCTCTTTGGAGCGGCTCTCCAGGTCGTTCCACTGCGACTGCAGCGAACGCAGCTCGTCGACGGCTAGCATCTGCGTAAGCTCGTTCGCGCGCGAGGACAGCTCTTTGTACTTGCGCGCGCGATCGACCTGACGCTCCAGCGGTCGCAGTTGACGGGCGATTTCCTTATTGATGTCGCGGGCACGCGTCAGGTGCTCGTCCATCGACTTAATCTTTTTGAGCGCACGCTCTTTGCGGCGCTTGTGCTTGGAGATGCCGGCGGCCTCCTCGATGAGGGCGCGGCGCTCCTCGGGGCGGCTCTGCAAAATGGCGTCGAGCTTGCCTTGGCTAATAATGGAATGCGTATCCTTGCCCAGGCCCGAATCGTGCAGGATGTCCTGAATGTCCATCAGGCGGCACGGACTCGAGTTGATGAGGTACTCGCTTTCGCCCGAGCGATACATGCGACGGGTGATGGCGACCTCGTCAAAATCGACGGGCAGCATATGGTCCGAGTTATCGAGCACCAACGTGACCTCGGCGACACCCACCGGCTTGCGCGCTGACGAGCCCGAGAAGATGACATCCTCCATGGCCTGGCCGCGCAGCTGCTTGGCGCTCTGCTCGCCCAGGACCCACAGAATCGAGTCGGAGATGTTCGATTTTCCCGAGCCGTTGGGACCGACGATGACGGTCAGGCCCGGCTCAAACGTCATATGGGCGCGGTCGGCAAACGACTTGAACCCTTTGAGCGTGAGGGATTTGAGATACACGGTTCCTCGCTTACACGTGCTTCTTGTTCAGAATCACGCCGTTGGTGGTGTAACCCATGCGGTCGAGCGCTTCGAGCGCGGCGGCTCCCTCGGCTTCCTTCTTTGAGGAGCCGGAGCCGCGACCCTGGCGAATACCATCGATCAAAACCACGGCGGTAAAAGTGGGCGCATGCGCCGGGCCCTCGGAGCCAACGAGCTTGTACGCCGGGGGTTCGTGACCGTCGGCTTGCACGCACTCCTGCAAAAACGACTTGGGGTTCGCAGGATGCTCGGCACGCTCGGAAGCCAAATGCGGCTTAAGCGTACGGTGAATGAACTCTGCCGCGGCATCCCAGCCGGCATCCAGGTACAGCGCGCCCACGAGCGACTCATAGACGTTCTCGAGGGCCGAATGCAGGCCGCGCGCACCGGTACCGGTCTCGGAGGCACCAAAGATGATGATGTCGTCGATGCCCAGCTCGTGGGACACCTCGGACAGCGTAGCGCCCGAGACAAGCGACACCTTCAGGCGCGTGAGCTTGCCCTCGTCAAACTCCGGATAGGACTCAAACAGGGAGCGTGCGACCACAGCGCCCAAAATGGAATCGCCCAAGAACTCAAGACGCTCATAGCTGGCAGAAACCGGCTGGCCCTCGACTGCCGAGGGATGCGTAAGGGCCGCGCGCAGCAGCACCTTATTATTGAACTCATGGCCCAGGATTTCCTGGGCGCGCGTAAGTCGTTCAGACAAAGCCAAGACTTAGGCCTCCCTGGCATTTTCGATCGCGTCGACGGCGTCGGCGACAGAGTTGAGCGAGAGCAGAGTCTCGTCATCGATCTCGAGGTTAAACTCGTCCTCGATAGCCGTAACCAGCTGCAGGCGCTCGAGCGAGTTGGCATCGAGGTCGTCAAAGGTGGTCTCATCGCTAATTTCGGCAACATCGACGCCCAGAACGTCAGCAGAGACCTCGGCGATCTTGTCGAAGATTTCGGAGCGGTCCATAGCGCTTCCTCTCATAGTGCATGAATACCAAAAGAATGGTACCGCCCGGGCGGTACCAAGACACGGTTCTGATTCTACCCCACGGCGTGCACCGCGAAGCACATAACAGCGCTCTAACTCGCTCTTATAAAACGATACCGTCCATGGAGTTGGCGACGTTCTCGACCAGCCCGGCGCGCACGGCTTCGGCCGCCGCGAGCGTACCGTTTTTAACAGCCTCGACCGAGGTGGCGCCATGGCCGATCAGGACCACGCCGCGCAGGCCCAAAAGAATCGCGCCGCCCTTGGCGTCGCCCGATAGCTTGGCCTTTATCTCGCGCATCTGCTTTTTAATGAGCAGCGCGGCGATCTTGGTGCCAAGCGAAGACATAAAGGCACCCTTGAGTTCCTGCAGCAAAAACTTGGCAGCGCCCTCGGTGGCCTTGAGCGCAATATTGCCCGACATGCCATCGGCAACGACGACATCGAAGTTACCGGAGGTGATGTCCGTTCCCTCGCAGTTACCAACAAAGCCGGGAACGGCGGCTTTCATGGCCGGGAAGCAGGCCTTGGTAAAGTTGGAGCCCTTCTCGTCCTCGGTGCCGTTAGCAAGCAGGCCCACGCGGGGATGCTCGATGCCCAGGACGACGCGAGCATAGGCGCTACCCATCTGAGCAAAACGCACCATGTCATCGACCTCGACATCGGGGTTGGCGCCCATATCGCACAGCACCGTCAGACCGCCGGCACGATTGGGCAGCGCATTGGTCAGACAGGGGCGCACCGGCTGCTTCTTGCCTTCGGCCTGATACCTAAACGGCGTCACATAGGCGGTGGCGGCAGCGGTCATGGCGCCGGTGGAGCCGGCGGAGAAGAACGCGTCCGCATTTCCCTTCTTGATGGCGCGGCACGACAGCACGATCGAAGACTTGCGTTTGGTCATCACGGCGCGAATGGGATCGTCATCCATGGCGATAACGTCGGGTGCCTCAAGGGCCTCAACACGTGCGTGGGAAGCAGCAAAGGGATTGACGATTTCGGCGGGGCCAGCTGCCAAGACCTCGATATCGGGATCGGCGGCAAGTGCAGCCTCGATACCATCGAGAACGACCTGAGGTTTCTCGTCTCCACCCACAACGTCTACACAAACGCGAACGTTACTCATATACATGCTCCTTATACAAAAATGGCCGACTCATTGAGCCGGCCATTGTGGTTCCATTTGGAACGGCATCGCATCCAGAGTATACCGTTACTCGGTAACGATAACCTCGCGGTCCTTGTAGAAACCGCAGCTGGGGCACACGTGGTGCGGAAGCTTGACAGCGCCGCAACGGGGGCACGTGGACTGAGCCGCAGCCGAGATCTTCATGTTGGCGGAACGACGGGTGTGAGTGCGGATACGACCCTGCTTTTGTTTAGGTACGGGCATAGTGACCTTCCTTATGAACTATCCAGTGTGGCGATTACGCGCAAGTAGCGATACTACCACAGTTTTACTCATCGAGCTTGAGATTCTTCAATGCTGCAAATGGATTTTCCGTGGCAGCGGCCCATTCCGCCTCTGCCTGGGCGGCGCAATCGCATTGCCCGACGTTGAGATTGCAACCGCATGTGGGGCACAGACCACGGCAATCGGGCTTGCAGAGCACTACAAACGGCGTGTCCATAACGACCGCGTCATTGATGGGCTCACCCAGATCGACGAGACGGTCCTCACCCAGGAGCTCGTAGCCGTCCTCGTAGGCCTCGGGATCCTCGGGCTCCTCAAAGAGGTAGAACTCCTCGATCTCGCCGGCGATATCAAACGAGGCGGGCTCCAGGCAACGGTCGCACTCGCCGGTGGCGTGCGCGCGGACCATGCCCGTGAGCAAGACACCGGTACCGGCATTGGTAAAGACAACGTCGTAGTCGATGCCGTCCTGAAGCTGGTACTCCTTCTCGCCCACCGTGTAGGTGGCGACATCGACCTTACCGGTCAGCGGATACGAATCTCCAGGAAACTCGAGCTGCTCGGAAAGATCGACGGTAACGCTCGGGAACTCAGCCATTACCACTGACCATTCTGTTGGGCGGCACCCTCGTTGAGCTGCTGACGGCAACGGGTAACGGTGCCGGTCAGGCTCTTGAGGTTCTCCTCCAGGTGCGTAAAGACCTGCTCTGCATAGTCCTCGGCAGCATAACGCGTCTCGCGCTCGTACTGCTGGGCACGATCGCGGATGTCGTCGGCCTGCTGCTGCGCAAGGCGGACGATTTCCTGCTCACCGGCAATGGTGAGGGCCTGCTGCTGAGCGTCGGCGATGATGGAATCGGCCTGAGCGGCGGCGGAAGCCATAAGCTCCTCGCGCTCCTTAAGGATACGGCGGGACTTCTGCCACTCCTCGGGATAGCTCATGCGGATCTCGTCGAGGATGTTGAAGAACACGTCGGCGTCGATGACCTTGAACTGAGCGTTCTTGCCGAAAGGCGGCTTGGCTTCCTCGATCAGCCCTTCGAGCTCATCGACCAAGCTGACGATCCTATCGCCAGGAAAATTCTCGCCCGGCATCCGGTCTCCTTTCATAGGTAACATATCATCGTGCTAGTTTACCACATGCCACCAGGCAATAAGAAACGTCACGAAAAGCGATGTTTGAGCGCTTCGACCACGTTGGGCGGGACAAACGTCGATACGTCACTACCGAGCGAGGCGATCTGGCGAACAACCGAGCTCGAGATATAGCCGTACTGCGGCGCGCTCATGACAAAGATGGACTCCAGCTCGTTATCCAAGCGATAGTTGAGGTCGGCCTGCTGCAGCTCGTACTCAAAGTCGGTCATGGCGCGCAGGCCCTTGACCACGGCCCCCGCCCCCTGCTCGCGAGCGAAGTCGACCAAGAGGCCGGTAAAGGGCAGGACCTCGACGCCGTCGATATCACCAAGCGCCTCGCGGGCCAGCGCCACGCGCTCATCGAGCGTAAACGTGGTGCCCACGCCGTTTTTACCCTGCGACTCGGCAACAGCGACGATCACGCTGGGAAAGATGCGGCGGGCGCGGCGGATCACATCGATATGGCCAAACGTGATGGGATCGAAGGTGCCCGGGACAATCACGCGATTGATGGTGTCACTCATGAGCATCCTCCTGAAACGTCGTGGCATCGTTGTTGTCAGCATCGGTGCCGGCGCTATCGCCCTCACCATCGTCATCGCCGACCCAAAGAAGCAGGTCGACCGAGGTAATGCCGTAGCGCTTCTCACGTACAGTCTCAAAGTCTGCCGGATGCGCGCCCGCATCGGCGGCGGCATGCTCAAACAGGGCATAAGCGCCAGGTGCAAGTAAACCCTGCTGGGCCAGGTTCTGCAGCAGTTCCTCGACCGGCTCGGCACCAAAAGCATAGGGCGGGTCGAGCAGGACCAGATCAAAGGGGCCGCCCGGCACCCGGCCGCGCGAGGCGCTCGCCAGCACGTCACCCGTGACCACGCGCCAACGCGCACGGTCACGGCAGAGCGACTCGATATTCTTGGTAATGAGCCGCGCGGCGTTGCGATCGATCTCGAACGTCGTGAGCGAGCGGGCCCCACGAGAGAGCATCTCTAACCCTAAGGCACCGGAGCCGCCAAAGGCGTCCAGCACGCGGACCTCGTCCAGATCGAAGTCGAATGCCGACATGACCATAGATGCGCACGACTCGCGCACGCGATCAGTCGTGGGGCGGGTGACATCGCGACCACGGGGCTCCTCGATCTTACGACCGCGCCATTCGCCGCCGATGATTCTCATCCTCCGCTGACCTCCTTAAAGATATGTCGATAACGCATGGCGACCGCGTCGCGCAAGGGACGCGTCGCCACAGAATCAAGGTTGCAAGCATACCGCAAGAGCTCGACCGCGTCCAAATGGGCCCATTCGATAAGGTCCTCATCGGCGTCCAGGTCCACAAAGCGCAGGGTCACGCCGCCATGCTGACGGTAGCCCAGGATTTCGCCCTCATGGCGCAGACGCAGGTCCATCTGGGCGAGCGTAAAGCCGTCCGAGGTCTTTTCGAGCGACTGGAGACGGTCTTGCGCCGCCGATGCGCCGCCGTTGCCCTTGGAGTGCGTCATGACCAGGCACGTGCCCGACACGCTGCCGCGGCCCACGCGACCGCGCAGCTGGTGCAGGGCAGCCAAACCAAAGCGCTCGCCGTTCTCGATGACCATGACGGTGGCGTTGGGCACGTCGACGCCCACCTCGACCACCGTAGTCGAGACGAGCACATCGATCTCGCCACGCTTAAAGGCGTCGATCACGCGATCCTTCTCCCCCGCTGGCATACGGCCGTGAAGGCGCTCGATGGCAAGACCCGGCAACGCCAGACGCAGGCGATCGAACTCGGTCGCCGTATCGTGCAGCGGCACGGGGACGGTTACGCGGCCCTCATCGTCGCGGGCAATACCGGGCACGTCTTCCAGTTCATCGGCCGAGTCACTCGGCTCCACGAGCGGGCAAATCACGTAGGCCTGCTGACCCTTTTCATGCGCCTCGCGGATGGCGCCATAGGCGAGGTCGCGGCTCGACTCGGTGAGCACGCGTGTCGTCACGCCAGCGCCAGGGACGGGTCGATGGCGGATGATACTCGTGTCCAGATCGCCGTAGACCGAAAGCGCCAGCGTACGCGGGATGGGCGTTGCCGTCATAACGAGCAGATCGGCACCGGGGCCCTTCGCGCGCAGGGCGTTGCGTTGGCCGACGCCAAACCGGTGCTGTTCATCGATGACCACGAGCGACAGATGCTTGAACGTAACGTCATCCGAAAGGACCGCGTGGGTTCCAAAGAGCACATCAAGCTCGCCCGATTCCAGCTGGGAATGGATCCGCTCGCGCTCTGAGGCCGGCGTGGCACCCGTCAGAAGCGCCCAGGACATGCCGGCCTGCGAGAGCAGAGGGCCGGTCTTATCGGCATATTGGCGCGCCAGCACGCCCGTGGGCGCCATAACGCAGGCCTGGGTGCCGCTATCGGCAGCCACAGCCAGCGCGCAGGCAGCAACGGCGGTCTTGCCGGTACCGACATCGCCCAGCAGCAGCCGGTTCATCACGCGCCCGCCGTCGCACATATCATGCAGGATGTCTTGGAACGCGGCGTCCTGCTCGTCGCTCAGCGAAAACGGCAGGGCTTGCTTGAGCGCGGCCAGGTGCTCGCCCGCGGTGTGGGCATAGGGCACCACATCGACCAGGCCGCCGTCGTTGCGCAGGCGCAGCGCCAGCTGCAGGTAGAGGCACTCCTCGTAGGCAAGCCGTGCGCGCGCAATATCGCGCTCGGCCATGCTCGAGGGAAAGTGGATCGAACGCAACGCGCGGGCATTGCTCATGAGCTTCCGCTTTGCGCGCAGCGGCGCGGGAATGGGATCAAAGGGATTGCCGACGACCTCGAGCGCGCCGCTTACGATGCGGCGCATCCACGCCTGGCTCACGCCATCACTCACGTAATGGACCGGCAGGATAGTGCCCGCGGCACGCCCTTCCTCGAGCTTTTCAAAGTGCGGCGAGGCCATCTGCTTAAAGCCGTAGGCAAACTCGACCTTGCCCATCACGGCCAGGCGGTCGCCCTGCTTAAGCTGCTGGGCAATCCAGGGCTGACGGAAAAAGGCGACCTGCAGCACGCCCGTCTCGTCAACGAGTGAGACCTCGGTCACCTGCATGCGCGGACGAGGCTGCTTTTGGACGATACGGTCGACCGTGGCGATGATGGTGCACACGGTACCGATGGGCGCCATCTCGATGGACCACGAACGGGTAAAGTCGAGGTATCGATGAGGGATATGGAGAAGGAGGTCCCCCACCGTCCGAATTCCCAGACGGCGAAGGGCCTCCTCACGTTTACCCGAAACATATTTGAGTCGCGCGATATCCTCGTCGAGCGCATTGCTCTGGGCAAAGCGCTCCGAGACGCGCGGCACGGAGCACAGCTCGGACATGGGCAGTTGCCTACTCGATCGAGAAGATCACGGGATAGAGCGGCTGCTCGCCACGATGGGCGTCAATCTCCAGATCGGGCTGAGCCTCCTCGATAGCGTCGACGATCTCCTGGAAGGCCTCATCGGACAGTTCCTCGCCGGCCAGAATCGTCAGCGCGTCACCCTCCTCTTCCTCCTGCATGCGGTTGATGCAATCGAGCGTGACCTGCTTCACGTCGGAGCCGACCACATCGATGGAGCCGGCAATGATGCCCATGACGTCACCGGAGTGAATCGGCGAGCCGTCGGAGGCGCTGGAGTCGCGCACGGCGCGGGTGACCTCGCCATCGCGAACCTCGCTGATGGCGTCGACCATAGCGGCGACGGCGTCCTCGAGCTCGGAATCGGGCAGGACGGCGAACAGCGCGGAAAACGCCTGGGGAACGGTCTTGGTGGGAACGACGGCGACCTTCTTGTCGGTGCAGGCTGAGGCAGCGGCCTCGGCGGCCATGCGGATGTTGCCGTTGTTGGGCAGGATGATGACCGAGGTCGCGTTGACCTGGTCAACCGCGCCCAGCAGGTCTGCAGTCGAGGGGTTCATGGTCTGACCACCCGACACGATCACGTCGACGCCGAGAGACTTGAGGATGTCTGCCTCGCCGGACCCAGCGGCAACGGCGACAAAGCCCAGGGCCTTCGCGGGCTCGGCGGCCTTCTCCTGGTCCTCGTGAATCTTAGCGGTACGGTCGTGGGCCTCCATCTCCATGTTGTGGATAAAGACCTCGTAGATCTGACCAAGCTGCAGCATGTGCTCGAGCACCAGGTTGGGGGTGTTGGAGTGCACATGGATCTTGTAGTCGGGGTAGGCACCCACAAGCAGCTCGCAGTCGCCCATGGAGCCCAGGAACTTAAGGCACTCGTCCTCGTCAAAGGGAGCGTCGGCCTTAAAGAGGAACTCGTTGCAGTAGCGGAACTCCGAGCCCTCCCAGTCGTCGTTCGCCTCGATCTCAACGCGACCGAGGGCCGCGTCGCGGGCAGAGCCAGCGGAATCAAACGTAGCGGAGAAATCCTCGACAACGGTGCTGCGGCCAAGTGCTGCGGCCACGAAGTTCTCAAGGAAGATGGCAAAGCCAAAGGCGCCGGAATCGACCACGCCGTTCTCCTTCAGAACGGGCAGCAGGTCGGGCGTACGGGCGACGGACTGGTAGGCCTCGACGACGATGGCGTCGAGCGCACCCTCGGCAGAGAACTTCTTCTTCTCGCACTCGTCTGCCTTGGTCGAGACATCGCGCAGGACCGTGAGGATCGTGCCCTCGATGGGCTTACGAACAGCCTGGAAGGCGACCTTGACGGCGCGACGGAAGGCGAAGGCGATGTTGGCAGACGTAATGGGCTCATCGGCAGAGACGAGACCCTCAGCCACACCGCGTAGAATCTGCGAGGTGATGACGCCGGAGTTGCCGCGGGCACCCATCAGGGAGCCGTGGGTGATAGCGCCGGCGATGGCTTCCATGTCGGCGTCGGCAGGAAGAGCAGAAAGCTCCTTGGTCACCGAGGCGAGCGTGAGCGACATGTTGGTACCGGTGTCGCCGTCGGGTACGGGGAAGACGTTGAGCTTGTTGATCTCCTCGGCCTTGTCGGAAACAGCAGCCGCAGCGATCGGAAAACAGGTGCGAATGGTCTTTGCAATCATGAGTGGTGAAATCTCCGTATTCGGATGCTAGTTCAGACGGCTCTTGAGCGCGTCGATGTGAATGCCGATCTTAAGGCTGGCGGGATCGATCTGGGCGATCTCCTGCAGGGTGAAGGCAACGGAGCTCGAAAGATTGTGGCAGACGGACTTCATGTTGACGCCGTTCTCGAGCACGACGTGAAGATCGACCGTGAGGCCGTTCTCGTCGGCGGAGACAAGCACGCCCTTGCGGAGGCGCTGACCGGCAAGCAGGCGCACGCTCCCGGCGCCCTGGAGCTGTTCGGCCATACCGACGACGCCATAGCACGTCATCGCGGCATAACCGGCAATATCGGCAATAACGTCATTCGAGACGCTCAGGCTGCCGTTAATGGTCTCAGACACAAGAATCTCCTTATCTGGTGCTCGCGGCACCATGTCGTGGGAGCAATCACTGCAATATTTTACAACGAGCGCGCCATGTTGAGGTGGTGGGTCGCGGGATTACATCCTCGACACGAAATGTTGATATGGCAACGTTCGCTCTAGGCGATCGTGACATGAAAAAACCCGCCGCATAAGCGACGGGTTTTACAACCTGGCTCCCCGGGTAGGACTCGAACCTACAACAGCGCGGTTAACAGCCGCGTGCTCTACCATTGAGCTACCGAGGAATAGGTGCGTGCTCTCAAGCAACGAAGTTTATTATACGGACGATTGGGCGAAGGGCAAGAACTTTTTTAAGAAATTTTCCGACCTAGTCATTGGCCTTGATTATCAACTTTATCCGAACACCTCCCACATTCATCCGCACATGTGCGGATGAATGTGGGAACCCGATACCCTGAGGGCCGGAT
>NZ_SPFO01000018.1 GCF_005845035.1 Collinsella aerofaciens
TAAAGCCGTTTGTCTCCACCCGCGTAGCGGGTGGTTTAAAGCTGGCCGCTGCGCGGCCAGCAGACTAAAGTCTTGAACAAAAAAGCTCGCCGGCTAGGCCGACGAGCTGCAAGTTCTTGGTCGCGGGGGCAGGATTTGAACCTACGACCTCCGGGTTATGAGCCCGGCGAGCTACCAGACTGCTCCACCCCGCAATGTCTGGGCGCCTCATGTGCGCAAGAAAGAATATTACGCGGGAGTTCGGTAAGCGGCAAGGAAAATCTCGTAGAGCATAATTCCTTCATATTTAAACCCCTCAGCCCCTATCACCGTAAACGAATCGCAGCCGAGCGCCGTCGACGGCACGTATACAATGGTGCGCGTCCTTTTATGCCGACACTGGGAGTAGACATGCTGCTCGCTATCGATATGGGAAATACGCAGACGGCCATGGGCCTGTTTGACGGAGACGAGCTGGTGCAGTCGTGGCGCATGCCCACCGACCGCTCCTATACCGCCGACGAGATCCACGTGCGCCTGATGGGCTTCTTTAAGATGTACGACCTCTCGCTCGGCGCGGTCGACGCGATCGCCTTTGCCGGCGTGGTGCCGCAGCTCTCGCGCGAATGGCACGCCGTGGCCGACCGCATTGCCGCGGACGCCATCGTCATCGGGCCGCAGACGGCCGCGGTGACCAAGCTGCGCGCGGCGCGTCCCCAAGCCGTAGGCGCCGATCGCGTCGCTAACGCCGTTGCGGCCGAAACTTTCTACGGCGCGCCGGCAATCGTGGTGGACTTTGGCACCGCGACCAATATCGACGTCATCGATGAGGACGGTTATTACATTGGCGGAGCGATCGCGCCGGGCATTCGCATCTCCATGGACGCGCTTGCCGCCCGTGCCGCCAAGCTCGCCAGCGTGCCGCTCGAGGCGCCCGAGCACGCCATCGGCCGCGATACCGAGGAGTGCATCAAGGTCGGCGCCGTAACGGGCGCCGCTGCCATGGCCGAGGGCCTGGTCGCGCGCATGAAGCGCGAGCTGGGCCGCGAGGATGCCACCGTTATCGCCACGGGCGGTCTCGCCAGCATCGTCGCCGATTCGACCGATGCCTTCGACGTGGTCGACGGACAGCTCACCATCAAGGGTATCTGCGAAATCTACCGCCGCATGCAGGAGCTGGGATAGAGCAGGGGCTTAAGTCAAGCACGCCCGATGCCACAGTCCCCGCAAACGTTCGCCAAGCCCATTCCCCAGACAGGCGAAACCCTCCCCGGCACAGGCCGAAGAGGGCTTCGTTGTCATCGTTATCTTTGAGCGCGGGCGCCTCGCGTTACAGTCCGCGAATGCGCACGGCCTCGGGCGGAAACTCCTGCTCGCCGGCATCGGTCTTAATGGTCGCGCGACCCCAGATGTCCAGGCCCGCAAACACACCGACCGCAAGCGGCAAGCCGTTGGGCGACACCGCCGCAACTTGGCGGCCCAGCAGCGGCACCATGTCGAAGTACTCGCCCAACACGGGGGCCAGCGGACCGGCAGCGCCCTGCGGCGTGTTGGCAACAACCGCCCAGGTGTCCACACGGGTCAGCACGGCGGCGGCCAACTCCTCGACCAGCGCTTCGTCAGCCACGTCCACACCAAGCTCGCTCAGCGCCGAACGCTCAATATCCACCGTCACGGCACCGAACATGCCTGCGGCACCGGCGCCACCGTTGACGGAGACGCGTGCAAACGACGTCTCAAACGCAGGCGCACCGCACACGATATCGCTCGGCCACTGGATACCCACCTTACCGGCAAGGCCCAACCCCGGCGTCGAAGCCGTGCCCACGAGCGCGTCCATCATGCCCATCGCGGCCACAAACGGCAGGCCGTGGAAGGCATGCATGTTCACATCCGGGCGCACGACCAGCGAAAACGTCAACGACGCCTCGCCCGCGCTCCAAGCGCACCAGCCCGCGGACGCACCCTCACGGCCCGCGTCACGCGCGGCGTCGAGCTCGGTACCGGCGGCAACAGCATTCATCTCGATCATCTACATACGCCCCAATTCGCCCACGATATGGCCCACGCGGTCCTCGGGCTCCTTGACCTCGACGCCGTTGTAGCGGAAGAACCGCGCCGGGTCGTGCATCAAGTCCTCAAGCGGCACCAGCACAAAATCGCGCTCGCCGATCAGTGGATGCGGCAGGCGCAGCTTTTTGCCGCCGTGGGTCTCGCCGTCCATCCACAGCAGGTCCAGGTCGATGGTGCGCGGACCGTTGGCCTTGGCCTTTTTGGAGCGGTCGCGCCCCAGCTCGGCCTCGATCTTCATGAGCTCGTCGAGCAGCACCAACGGCGCCAGCTCGGTCTTGATCTCGATGACGGCGTTGGCAAACGCGTCCTGGCGCGTCTCGTAGGCAGGCTCGCTCTCGTAGATCTTGGAGGAGTTGGACACGCAGGTGAGTGGAATCTCGGCGATCATCTCGCGTGCGGCGCGGATGTTGTCGCAGCGATGCCCCAGGTTGGAGCCCACGGCCACAAACGCGCGGCGCGGCTGTGGCTTGGCAACCGCCCAGTAGCCGTTCAGGAACTGCGCAAAACCCGCGGCGTCGTGCACGCGCACGATGTTGGCACCGGCCTGGATGGCGCCCAGGCACACGCCAAACGTAGCGGCATCGCGCTCGGCGGCCTCGGTCACGCCCGAGACGGCGCCCACAAAGCGCTTGCGCGACACGGCGCACATGAGCGGATAGCCCAGTGACGCCATCTTGGCAGTCTCGCGCTGGATGACGATGTCTTCGTTAGCCGACTTACCAAAGCCCGGGCCAGGATCGATGCAGATGCGGTCGCGCGACACGCCGGCATGGATGAGCGTGCGGGCCTGGTCGGACAGAAAGCCCATAACGCGGCGCATGATGGGCGCCGAATCGGGCAGGGTGAAGCGGCGGAGCTGCGAGGTGGGCACGTAGGCTTCCTCGCGGCGGGCGCTGCGGCGCATCATGGCGGCCAGGCGGTCATTGGACTCCGATGCGGCCTCGGTGGCTGCGGGCGCGGCCCCGGGCGCGGGCGCGACGGTCTCGGCGGCAGTAGCCTGCTCGGCGGCCGGCGTCTCCTGCTCGCTTGAAGGCTCGGACGTGGGCTCCGGTTCGCCAAACGGCAACGAGGGCTGCACCACGCCGCCCGGAAGCTTGGCCTCCGGCTTAGGCTCGCCTAGCAACTTGCCGCGACGGCGGCGAGCCGGCTTCTCGGCCTCACGCGCGGCCTCGGCAGCCGCCTCGCGCGCCTTCTCGGCAACAAACGCCGCTGCCGAGGTATCGAGCTGCACCGTTGCGTGCGTGCGTGCGGGCGCGGCGACCTCGCCGGCATGCATCACGATGACGCCGCAAGTGCTCGTCTTAACAAACTCGACCATCTTGGGATCGGTGAAGCCGGTCACGTCGTTGACGATCGAGGCGCCGCAGCGCACGGCCGCCTTGGCAACCGCCACATGACGCGTGTCGATCGAGACGATGGCGCCCTCCTTGGCCAGCGCGCGCACCACGGGCAGCACGCGGCGAGCTTCCTCGTCGGGGTTGACCGGGGTAAAACCAGGGCGCGTGGACTCACCGCCCACGTCGATGATGTCGGCGCCGGCATCGAGCATCGCCAGGCCGTACTCGATAGCGGCATCGGGGTCGAAGTGCTCCCCGCCGTCGCTAAACGAATCGGGCGTCACGTTGAGGACGCCCATGATGCGCGGACGGTCAAAGCTGAGCTCGTACTTTCCGCACCGCCATGTCTTGCTGTCGTTCGCCATGAACATCCTCCTAAAATACCCACGCCGCCGAGCTTGGGGAGCTGGCGGCGGGGTCGCTTTGCACTCAGTCTTTCTATTGTATCCGCGCGCGCGGGCTAGAACGCAAACGCGGCCGCGATGTCGCAAGAAATCAGCAGGTCGGCATTTGCATCCTGATCGGTGGGAGCAAGATTGCAAATGGCCAGCGTATCGCCGGTAAAGTATCGCGTGAGGCCTGCCGCCGGATACACCACGAGCGAGGTCCCGCCCACAATGAGGGCGTCGGCAGCGGCGATGGCGGCGACGGCGCCGGTCAGCACATGCTCGTCGAGCGGCTCTTCGTAGAGCACTACATCGGGCTTGATGCGACCGCCGCACGCGGGGCACGCGGGCACGCCTGCGGCATCTTCGTGCTCGCGCGAGCAAATCCACTCGGCGCTATAGACCGCGCCGCACGACTGGCAAATGTTGCGATGGACCGATCCGTGCAGCTCGAACACGCGCTGTGAGCCGGCCATCTGATGCAGGCCGTCGATATTTTGCGTCACTACGGCGTCGAGCTTGCCGGCGCGCTCCAGCTCGGCCAGCTTGGTGTGGCAGCGGTTGGGCTTAGCGTTAAGCGCGATCATCTTGGTGCGGTAAAAGTCGAAGAACTCCGCAGGATGCGCCTCGTAAAAGCTATGCGACAACATGGTCTCGGGCGGGTAGGCAAACCGCTGGTGATACAGGCCGTCCACGCTGCGGAAATCGGGGATGCCACTTGCCGTGGAAACACCAGCGCCGCCAAAGAAGACCACGCGCTTGTGGGTGTCAAACAGATCCGCCAGCGCGGCGGAGGCCTGCCTGGGGTCCGATATTGCCTGCGTCATATGAGTCCTCCGTCCTTGTTAGTCGGGCAGCGTTGGGCGACGTCCCAGCATGCGTCCTTTAAGTCAGCATGCGCGGAGCCCACCCCGCCCCTGTTGCGCTAATCTTAAGCCTGCCAACCCCGTCGAAAGGACACCATGCCTCAGACTTACACCTTTGCCTCGTGGAACGTCAACGGCCTGCGCGCCGTGCTCAAAAAGGACCCGAGCTTTATCCAGATCGCGCAAGAACTCGACGTCGATATCCTGGCGCTGCAAGAGACCAAGTTGCAAGAAGGCCAGGTCGATATTGACCTGCCCGGCTATCACCAAACCTGGAGCTACGCCGAGCGTAAAGGCTATTCGGGCACTGCGGTCTTTAGCCGCCAGGAACCGCTGCGCGTGCTGCACGCCGACGCGCTGCTACCCTACGCCGGCGAGGGCGAGGCGGCCGAGCTCGTCGCCCAAGCCGCAACCGAGGGCCGCGTCTGCGCGCTGGAGTTCGACAAGTTCTGGTTTGTGGATGTCTACACTCCCAACGCGCAAAACGAACTCGCCCGCATCGACGTGCGCATGGCCTGGGACGATGCCTACCGCGGCTTTTTGAACGCGCTCGAGCGCGAGACCGGCAAGCCCGTCGTAACCTGCGGCGACTTTAACGTGGCGCACGAGGAGATCGACCTTAAGAACCCCAAGTCCAACCGCGGCAACGCCGGCTTTTCGGACGAGGAGCGCGGCAAGTTCACCGAGCTGCTCAACGCCGGGTTTACCGATACCTGGCGCGCGGCAAACCCCGACGTCGGGGGCGTCTACAGCTGGTGGAGCTACCGCTTTAATGCCCGCAAGAACAACGCCGGCTGGCGCATCGATTATTTCCTGGTGAGCGACGCAATCGCCGGCAATGTGTGCGACGCCGGTATCCGCGACGACATCTTCGGCAGCGACCACTGCCCCGTCACCCTCACGCTAGAGCTCTAGCCCCAAGTAATTCCTCTAGGGGACAGAGGAAAACAGATCATGTGACCCCTCTCCCACTATAAGGTGCGGTGGATTAGTTCCTGTTTGGGCAGCAAATAGCCAAAAACGAGAACTATTCCACCGCAAGTTCGTGAGGGAACGCGAAATGCCTTACAGTAAATGCCCTACAGTCCGTATTTCACGACGACACGGTTAATGCGACGGCACCAAGGCTTGTACAAGGCGGCCAAAAACACGCAGGTCGCAAGGCCGTGCGTAATATCGAACGGCACTGCCGTGGCAAGACGAGCCACGGCACCCGCCCACGTGAGCGGCTGCACAAAACCGATGATGTCATAGGCGTTGATCACCACGCCGTACAGCAAACCCGAAGCAAAGCCGTAGGTCAGTAGCGCCGGCATGCGCACGGTGCCATCGGCGCGGTCGAATGCACCCGTATACGCCAGCGCACCGCCAACGTATCCCACGAGCCCCCAAGCATACATCTGCCACGGCGTCCACATGCCCTGCCCAAAAAAGAAATTGCTGGTCAGCGCTGCCAACGCGCCGACCATAAAACCATTGCGACGGCCAAGTGTCGCACCCGCGATAATGGCGATGGCGCTCACGGGCTTAAAGTCGGGAATGGGGCCAAACAGGATGCGCCCCGCCGCGGCCAGCGCCGCCAGCACCAGCGTGGGCATGATTTGGCGCAGGCCTGGACGTGATGTCTCATAGCCCGCAAAGAACAGTGCGAGCACGAGTGCCACAACAACCAGCATGGCAAGCGCCGCCTGCTCAATGCCCGCCAGTAACGCCGCAGTCATCACTGCCGGCACCGCCAGGAGCAGCGGAATCTCCATTTTTGTGAGTAGGCGCGAGGCGCGATGATCCGTCATCCCATCACGCCCTGTAGAACACGTTGTCGGCAAAGAAATCTGCCGGGGGCTCCATGCAGGCGATCTCGCCGTCGAACATCATGGCGACGTCGTCGGACACCTGCTCGGCAAAGTCCAAGTCGTGCGCGGCCATGATGACGGTGCCGCCGGCCTGCGCATGCTCGCGCAGGGCCCGGGCGATAATGCAGCGACTTGCCAGATCAAGGCCCTTGGTGGGCTCATCAAGCAGCAGCAGCTCCGGACCAATCAACAGCAGCTTTGCCAACGCAAGCAGCTGGCGCTGACCGCCCGAAAGATCGTACGGGTGACGCGCCTCCAAGCCGTCCAGTCCCAGTTGCGCCGCACGCTCCCGCGCCAAGTTCTCGTCATATCCGCAGGTCGAAGCCCATTCCATCAGCTCGTCACGCACCGTTTCGGCGACCAGCAATGCCTTGGGATTCTGTGGCAGCAGTGCCGCCGAGGCCGTCCCACGCACCATGCGGCCACGCTGCAGCTTAGCCGTCTTGGCCAGCACCGAGAGCATCGTCGACTTGCCGCAGCCGTTTCCGCCCACGACCGCATGCACCGCGCCGGCTGAAAACGTCACATCGAGCCCGCGCAGCACCCAACCGCCCGCGCGATCGTAGCGAAACCAGCCTTCCGACAGGGTGGTAGCCGACCCGCCGTGCATTTTTTGGAGTATTCTGCTTCCATCCGTGCGCGGGAAGGCTTCCGAGCCGTTCTTGAGCGACGTTTGCGCCACAAATTCGGACGATTTGTCCAATTCCGAACTTTTTTTCGCACTCGATACGTCCCTGGGCGGCTCGAGAGAGCCCAAATTGTCCTCACGCCTGCTGAATACTCCGTTTTTTACACATCGGATGGCACCCCACCCCAACATGTCATCGGAAAACAGCGATTCTCGGCGTCCCAAAGGAGCCATATCCGCCACGTCGCGCACGCGACCGTCCTCAATCCGGTACGCACACGTCGCATACTCGAGCATCGGCCGCGGTTGATGCGTAGCCACAACAACCGTGCAGCCCAGCTCACGGTTCACGCGAAACAGCGCGTGCAGAAAATTCTTCTCGGCAACGGGATCGAGCTGAGACGTGGGCTCGTCGAGTAGCAGCACACGCGGACGCAGCGCCAAGACGGCGGCAAGCGACAGCAGCTGCTTGCGGCCACCCGAAAGCGTATCGGTATCACGATGAAGCCAGTCCTCCAGACCAAAGAAATAGCTGGTCTCGGCAACACGGCGGCGCATCTCGTCGCGCGACACACCCAGATTCTCTAGGCCAAACGCCATCTCGTGCCACACAGTCTCGCACACAATCTGGTTCTCGGGATCCTGGAACACGTAGCCCACGCGCTCCGCAGACGCGCGCACGTCCATGTCGGCAACGTTCTCGCCCAGCACGCGCGCATCGCCAGTGCGCTCGCCCGCCGGAGCGATCTCGGGCTTGAGAAGCGACAGCAGCGTCGACTTGCCCGACCCGGTACCACCCACCAGCAGCGCAAATGCACCTTGGGGAACAGACCAGTCGAGCCCCTCGAGCACCGCAGCATCAGCCCCGGGGTAGGTAAAGCTCAGGCCCCGTACCTCAATCGCAGGCACATCGGAGCCGCACGCCCCGCCCGTTACCGAGCAGCTATCCAACCGAGCCATCAGCCGAACCTCTTCTCATCGATCGCATGCAACACGCAGGGCAGCATCATCCGGGCAGCGTACACGACATAGCCCAGCCACGGCGCCGGCACCGATAGTTGCGGGTAAAACGAATACTGCGTTGTCGCGGTCCATGCCACCGCCACCGCAGCGGCACCAAACACCGCAAGCCCAACCAGCGCGGCAACATCGCCGCGACCCAGCCGATACCGCGCGTACGTCGTGCGACGTGTCGCGGCGCCCCATCCACGGGAGCGCATGGCGTCCGCGCGCTCCAGCGAATCTTCCATGCCCCAGCCCATCAACACGCTCGATGCCCGTAGGCGCGAACGCACGGGATCGGCCGGCGCGCGACCCGGCACATCAATCGCATCCTGCACCGCCAGTACCGTACGACCGCGGCGTAAAAACTGCGGGATAAGCCGCATGCACATCGAGATCATGAGCGCGAGCACCGGCGCGGCGTTGCCCAAAAGCGCAAGTACCTTGTCGTATTCGAGCATCGACGCCGCGGCCTCAAACCACAGCACGCTCGCCACGAACAGCCCGCCCATGCACAGGCCGTAAACCATGCTCTCTAGATACACCGCACGCATGCCAATACGAAACAGCTCCGTCGAGCCCGATGCACTAAACAGCGGATTGAGCACCGCGATAATCAAAATCACCGGCAGCTGCCAGCGAAGCGCCCCCAACGTGCGCGCAGCACCGCGCGTCGCAAGCCCGTACGCCAGCCCGCCCGCAAGCGACAGCGCGATCAGCACCGGTTGCATCGAGAACATGGTGAGCCCCAGCGTCAGTACCATGTAGAGGGCCGGCACCGCCGGATGCGACATCGAGAATGCCGCGACGGGCTCGCCGCCAAACTCTTCTCGTATGTTGTCCACGGGCACCCCCGTCCCCTAGCTCAAACGACGGCTCCGTAGCACCGCCAACGCCGCACGCAAGCAGCGCAAACGCCACACCAGCGACGCAAGCCTCAACCGCCGCAAACCAATCGTTACGCGCTCATCATATGCCTGCGGTATCATATTGCGCCGTGTATCGTTTCCAAACACACGTCTCTATAACGTAACAGGAGATCACATGGACGCAACCGCAATTATCCTCGCTGCCGGCGAGGGCACCCGCATGAAGTCGAACCACTGCAAGGTTTCGCACAAGATCCTGGGCAAGCCCATGGTCCAGTGGATCGTCGACGCCACCATCAAGGCCGGCTGCAGCCGCGTCGTGGTCGTCATCGGCAGCCACGCCGACGAAATGCGCGCCCTGATCGACGGCGCCTACGCCAACAGCGCCACCAAGGTCGAGTGCGTCGAGCAGACCGAGCGCCTGGGCACCGGCCACGCCGTGAAGGTCGCACTCGAGGCCTGCGGCATCACGCAAGGCCCGGTCGTCGTGCTCAACGGCGACTTGCCGCTCATCACCGCCGACACCGTCGCCAAGTTCGCGCAAACCGTCGCCACCGGCGAGCTCGCCTGCACCGTCATGACCATGACCCCGCCCGATCCTTTCGGCTACGGCCGCATCAAGCTGGGCGCCGATGGTCAGATCGAGCGCATCATCGAGCAGAAGGACTGCACGCCCGAGCAGGCCGCCACGCTGCTGGAGTGCAACGCCGGCTGCTACGCCTTCGACGGCGCGCAGCTCGCCGCCCACATCGACGAGATCGGCAACGACAACGCGCAGTCCGAGTACTACCTGCCCGACATGCTCGAGATTCTCAAAGGCCACGGCCAGGCAGTCTCCATCTTCCACTGCGATGACTACCGCGACGGCCTGGGCGTCAACAGCCGCATCCAGCTCGCGCAGCTCACCGCCATCGCGCGCGACCGCATCAACGAGCACTGGATGGCCGAGGGCGTCACCTTCATCGATCCCACGCAGGCCTGGATCGGCCCCGATGCCGTCATCGGCCGAGACACCATCGTGTGGCCGCAGACGCACCTGATCGGCCACGTCACCGTGGGCGAGGAGTGCCAGCTCGGCCCCAACAGCCGCCTCACCGACACTACCGTCGGCAGCGGCTGCACCATCGATGAGACTATCGCCATCGAGGCCGTCATCGAGAACGGCGTCGACTGCGGCCCGCGCGCCTACCTGCGCCCGGGTACCCACATGCTCGACGGCTCCAAGGCCGGCACGCACGTGGAGATCAAGAAGTCCACGATCGGTGAGGGCTCCAAGGTGCCGCACCTGTCCTACATCGGCGACACCACCATGGGCTCCGGCGTCAACGTAGGCGCGGGCTCTATCACCTGCAACTACGACGGCGTCCACAAGCACAAGACCGTCATCGGCAAGGATGCCTTCATCGGTTCTGACACCATGATGGTCGCGCCCGCCCAGATTGGCGACGGTGCGCTCGTGGCCGCCGGCTCCGTCATCACCGAGCCGGTCCCGGCTGACGCACTCGGCCTGGGTCGTGCCCGTCAGGTAAACATTGAGGGCTGGGCTGCCGATTATCGCCGCCGTCTGCACGAGGACGACGAGGTATAACGTTTTACCAAGCATCTAAGGAGCTGTTCCCATGGGGGCGGCTCCTTTTTCTATCGTGACCTGCGCAACCGGATGAGTGGTCGGTTCGTGTCCGTTGACGGTAAAGACGTTATCAAGACCCGATAAACCCCGCCGCGCGGTTACAATGCAACAAGGCATCTATATGGCATTCGATATAAAGGAGAAGGGTAATGCCGATTAATGATCCCGAGAAGTCGGAGAATATGCGCAAGTCCATCCGCGTGTATTCCGGTTCCTCCAACCGTCCCCTCGCTCAGAAGATTGCTGAGTACCTTGGGGTCGAGCTTTCGGGCCTTACGCTAAAGCAGTTCGCCAATGGTGAGATTTACGCCCGCTACGACGAGACCGTCCGCGGCGCCGACGTCTTCCTGATTCAGTCCGTGGCCGGCGGCAACGTCAACGACATGCTCATGGAGCTGCTCATCGCCACCGACGCTGCCAAGCGCGCATCCGCCCGCTCCATCACCGCCGTTATCACCCACTACGGCTATGCCCGCCAGGACCGCAAGGCCGGCCCGCGCGAGCCCATCACCGCCCGCCTCGTCGCCAACCTACTCGAGCGCGCCGGCGTCAACCGCATCATTACCCTCGACCTGCACCAGGGTCAGATCCAGGGCTTCTTTGATATCCCGGTTAACCACCTGTCCGCGCTGCCGCTGTTTGGCCAGTACTACAACGACATGCACTTCGACACCGATAACCTGGTTGTCGTCTCCCCCGACGTGGGTCGTGCCAAGGCCGCCAAGAAGCTGTCCGACATGCTCGGCTGCGACCTGGCCATCGCCCACAAGGGCCGTCCGCGCCACAACGCCGCCGAGGTCATGGGCATCATCGGTGACATCAAGGGCAAGACCTGCATCATCAACGACGACATGATCGACACCGCTGGCACCCTGTGCGCCAACGTCAAGGAGCTCAAGGCTATGGGCGCTGGCGACATCTACGTCTGCGCCACCCACGGCATCTTCTCCGGTCCGGCCATCGAGCGTCTGAACGACGCCCCGATTGTCGAGTGCCTCGTCACCGACGCCATTCCCGTCGAGGTCGGCGGCAAGATCAAGACCATCTCGGTCGCCGAGGAGTTCGCTCAGGCCATCTCCGCCGTTTACCACGAGGAGCCCGTCTCCACGCTCGTCGGCGGCGACTTCGCGCTGTAATCCAGCGTGCATCTCATCATCTTTGGTGTTTTTAAAGGGTCGGAAGCTCGCTTCCGACCCTTTTTCTACCCCTCGACAACTTGCTATGGACAGTTAGTTCAGATTTGTATTTATTTAGGCATTCGTTTGGGTCATTTAATACGTCGAAAGCTCTCTTGCCGGCATAATTCCGCTCGATCCCTCCGCCTATGGATCTCTTCACCATGCCATTGGCCCCATTTTGCCCACCGATTCCTTCAACAACGGCAATACACCCCGGTCGCCTTATACAAATCTGAACTAACTGCCCAACACCCACCTCAGTAGATGCCTCCAAGGCCAGCACATCGCTCCATTCTCCACTTTTTCAAGGAATTCCACATGATCACGCTACCGCCCGCGGCGCGCGACACCCCTTTGAGCGAAAAGAACGATACGGCAATATCGTTTCGCCAACGGATTAGTACCTTATAGCTATGACGACCGTGATTTCACATCTCTCCGCCCTCCGCGCAATTCGCCGCGCTCGACGGGCGTACTCCGCCCTTCCCTGGGACGCCATCGATGACGAGCAACAGACACAAGCCCTCGAAGGTTGCGTTCCCAACAAGGACGCCATAGACTTTGCGGCCCTTGCAATACTTGACGCCTGGAGCGAAGACGACCCCGAGTGTCTAGATCTCTTTGTTGCGGGCGGCAACAACAGACGGCCCGACGGACGGCTCCTCCAGCACACCATCACCGCCCCTCTTCCCCAAGGTGCGATCATGCACATTGAATCCGACATCTACGCAACGTCTCCCGCCATGACGGCCATGCTTTGTTCCAAAAATGAATCAGTTGCCAAAACCTTAATGCTTCTCATGGAGCTGCTCGGAACCTACTCACTTCCGCCCGAGGCAACTTACCCCATCGCCTACGACGACACGTGGCCCAAGGCCAACAGCTTCGAAGCGATGGACGACCTCGATTGCCAGGGCGACCAACCGACACCCGAAAAGCCAGCCGAAACACGCTACGAACAGGCACACTATAGATGCGAACCCGCTACAACCATCGAAGAGCTCGAGGCAGTCGCACGGTTTGCCAAAAGTAGTTCCTACGCCTCGTTTCGTACGGCTGTCAAACTCGCCCGGGCCGGATCCGCATCCCCAGCGGAATCATTGATGTTCGCCGTCCTGGGCGCGCCCATGCGCTTTGGCGGATTCGGGTGTTGCAGTTTGCCCATGGGAGGCCTGCTGCTCAACTATCGTGTCGATTTCGACACCCTTGCGGTCAACATGTCCTCGGGCATCCCCTACGCCATCTGCGACTTATATTGCCCGGCCGCCGGAGTCGACAACGAATACAACGGAATTGGACATGAGTTTCAAAACGCCCGCATCCACGATGGCAATCGCAACAATGGCCTTAAAGCCATGGGTATCCACGTCCTGGTTATCAATCGTGACCAAATGAAGGACCTTGTTGCACTCGAAGCCTTCGCCCAGACGACGCATCGACTTGCGGGGGTTCGATTCCGCTACCGCATCAAGGGTTATCGCAAGCGTCAGGCTGCCTGGCTCAACGCCCTGCGGGCCGGAATCGGCCTCGCGCCGGTCTAAAAGACTTTTACCCAGTGTTACCTAGCATGGCTGGACAGTTAGTTCAGATTTGTATAAAAAGACGGCTAATATCGAGGTAGTTTGCCGCCATCCCGGCGCCAGTCACCTCATTTGAAGACTCGAAAGATCTGAAATAGCGCAAAATGTGCTCCCCAAAGCGCCGTGGCAGTTCCGCGGTCCCAATTTTGACAGTCAAAGACCTCTTGGTTTATACAAATCTGAACTAACTGTCCACCCCGGCTTCTGACGACTGCCTAAACGCCCTCATACAGCCTCAATCACCCGCCATTTGACAGCAGCAACGGGGTCGCTCACCATAGCAGGCGACAAATCAACGAAAGGATGAACATGGCAGCTGCACAGCCGCTTAAGATTCGCATGGTTGCCGGACTTGGCAACCCTGGCGATGAGTATGCCGAGACCCGCCACAACGCTGGCTTCAAAGCGATCGACGAGTTGGCCCGTCAGGCCGGCGTCACGTACTGGAAAAACCAGGCCGGCGCCGAGGTCGCGCTCATCAACATCAACGATCCCGAGGAAGAGGGCGGTAAGCGCCAGATTGTACTGGTCAAGCCGCAGTCGTATATGAATACCTCGGGTGGCCCCATCTCCAAGCTCTGCCGCGAGTACAAGATCAAGGCCGAGGAGCTGCTCGTAATCCACGACGAGCTCGACATTCCCGCCGGCGACGTACGTGTTAAGGTGGGCGGTGGCCACGCCGGTCACAACGGCCTGCGCTCCATCATCGACAAGATGGGCAGCCGCGACTTCAGCCGCATCCGCACCGGCATCGGCAACCCTCCCGGCAAGATGGCCGTCGCCGACTACGTGCTTAAGCAGCTGCGCGCCCGCGAGGCCGAGGATTTCCAGGACACCTGCGCCCGCGCCGCAGATGCCGCCGGTCTGGCAATCGTGCACGGCGTGATCTATGCCCGCGACCACGTCAACGGCGCCGCCTCCGCCAACGGCAAGCACTAAAACCTATCATTTAGGGATAGGTTTATTTTGGCAGGTTTTAACTGCGGAAACGCCGCAGCGGCCGCATCGCAATAAACCGCGCACCGCCATACACACATAGCACCCCAAAGGGGGCCGACCTCATTGCAACCCGAGGCTGGCCCCTTTGCCGTTTTACCCGATAAAACCTGCCAAAATAAACCTCTCCCCCTTTGGTAGGCCAAAGTGGATAAACCCTGCTCCCAACCGCCGAAGACACACGTAAGTGACATGTCCATGAGGGTATAATTTGCACCGTATGTCTGCACAACGCCTGTGCACGTACGGTTTTATTCGGGCTACCGTCCATTTCCGTGGAGGCACGGTTCGGCGGCCCTAACAAGAGAGGGGTTCTATGTATAAGATCCTGGAGAAGACGCAGTTCTCGGAGAAGGTGTTCAAGTTCCGCATCGAGGCGCCCGCAATCGCCAAGCATGCGCACGCTGGACAGTTCCTCATGGTCCGCGCCAACGAGACGGGCGAGCGCGTCCCGTTTACCCTGGCCGGCTGGAACGGTGACGAGGGCTGGGTCGAGTTCATCTTCATGGTGATCGGCAAGACCACCGAGATGCTTTCCACCTACGAGGCCGGCGAGTCGCTGCGCGACGTCGTGGGCCCGCTGGGCGTTCCCACCGAGATGGCCGAGGGCCCCTGCGCCGTCATTGGCGGCGGCGTCGGCCTGGCAATTGCCTTCCCGGTCGCCAAGCACCTGGTCGAGACCGGTCACGAAGTTCACGCCATCATGGGCGCCCGCACCAAGGACCTCCTGCTCATGGAGGACCAGTTCCGCGAGCTCCTCGACGAGGACCACATCCACATCACCACCGACGACGGCTCCTACGGCGAGCAGGGCGTTGTTACCGCTCCGCTGGAGCGCCTGCTGCAGGACAAGGCCGTGAGCCAGGTCTTCTGCGTCGGCCCCGTTCCGATGATGAAGTTCTCGACCCTCACTGCCCAGAAGTACGACACCCCCATCACCGCGTCCCTCAACCCCATCATGGTTGACGGCACCGGCATGTGCGGCTGCTGCCGCGTCGAGGTGGGCGGCGTGACCAAGTTCGCTTGCGTCGACGGCCCCGACTTCGATGCCACCCTGGTCGACTGGGATGACCTTCGTGCCCGCCAGGCCGCTTACCGTTCCGAAGAGGGCGAGTCCCTCAAGGCCTATGAGGAAAAGAGCTGCGCATGCCACTAGTTAACGGTCGTTTCGTTGCCGATATGAAGTCGCCCCGCACCCCCGATAACGAGGAGCCGGCTGCCGAGCGCGCCTGCGACTTCCGCCCCGTCGACAAGGGCTTCACCGAGGAGATGGCGCTGGCCGAGGCCGAGCGCTGCCTCAACTGCAAGAAGCCGTTCTGTGTTGAGGGCTGCCCCGTCAACATCAACATCCCCCGCTTTATCGAGCAGATCCGCGCGAAGGACTTCGGCGGCGCTCTCGATACCATCCGCGAGGACTCCATGCTTCCCGCCATCTGCGGCCGCGTCTGCCCGCAGGAGAACCAGTGCGAGGGTAAGTGCATCCGTGGTAAGAAGTCCGAGCCCGTGGCCATCGGCCAGCTCGAGCGCTTCCTGGGTGACCGCCCCGAGCTCGCCTCCACGCCCAAGATGGCCCCCAAGAACGGCAAGAAGGTCGCCGTCGTCGGTTCCGGCCCGTCCGGCATCACCTGCGCCGGCGAGCTCGCCCGCAACGGCTTTGACGTCACCGTCTTCGAGGCCTTCTTTACCGGCGGCGGCGTGCTGGTCTACGGCATCCCCGAGTTCCGCCTGCCCAAGGCAGTCGTCAAGCGCGAGATCGACGGCTTGGAGGACATGGGCGTCAAGTTTGAGTACAACTCCGTCGTGGGCAACATGGCCACGGCCGAGGAGCTGTTCGAGCAGGGCTTCGACGCCATCTACGTGGCGACCGGCGCTGGCCTGCCCAAGTTCCTCAACGTCCCCGGCGAGAACCTGCCCAACGTCTTCTTCGCGAACGAGTACCTCACCCGCGTGAACCTGATGAAGGCCAACAAGTTCCCCGAGTACGACACCCCCACCAAGCACGGCAAGAACGTCGTCGTCTTTGGCGGCGGCAACGTGGCTATGGACGCCGTCCGTACCGCCAAGCGCCTGGGCGCCGAGCATGCCATCATCGCCTACCGTCGTACCGAGGACGAGATGCCCTGCCGTCGCGCCGAGCTGCACCATGCTAAGGCCGAAGGCGTCGAGGTTCTGCCGCTCGTCTCCCCGCTCGAGTTTGTCGCTGGCGAGGACGGCTCCGTGTGCGCCGTCAAGGTCCAGAAGATGGAACTCGGCGAGCCTGACGAGTCCGGCCGTCGTCGCCCGGTGCCCATCGAGGGCGCCATCGAGGAGATCCCCTGCGACGTCGCAATCTCGGCTATCGGCACCAACGCCAACCCCTTCGCAAAGAAGATCGGCGGCAAGATGGAGCTCAACAAGTGGGGCTACATCGTCGCCGACGAGGAGACCGGCCAGACCACCGATCCCCGCATCTGGGCTGGCGGCGACATCGTCACCGGTGCCGCTACGGTCATTCTGGCGATGGGCGCCGGCAAGAAGGCCGCCGCTTCCATCACCAAGAGCCTGCTGGGCGAGTAGTCACCCTCAGCGTTAGCCATCAAACGGCAAAGTCCCCGTCGAGCACACGCCCGGCGGGGACTTTTTCTATGCCAGTCGACCGACCACCGCAAAGGTGCTTGTCCCCTTTGTGGTGGTTATTGATCGGCTAGCCTTCGAGCTGCGCTACCTTGTAGCGGTAGGCAGCGGCGATGACATCTTTGCAGCCCTCGCGGCCCAGCTTGGCGCGGTTGACGACGATGTCCTTGCCACTCGTCATCTTCCACTTTCCGGCGCTGTAGCGCTTATAGAACGCCTCGCGCGCCTTCTGCTGCTGCTTGACCAGCTTGGCGCCCTTCTTTTTGTTAAGGCCGCGCTTCTTGCGCACGATCTCGACGCGGTCCTCAAAGGGTGCGGTCACCAACACGGCAATGTGGTTGGGATTGTTACGCAGCAGGTAATCGGACAGACGGCCTTCGATAATGCAGCTCTCGGTCTCGCCCAGATCCAAAATCACCTGGCTCATCTTTTGGAACAACTTGTCCGAGTACGAACGCGCATCGTAGCGGTCGGGCAGAAACGCCATGTTCTCCACAGCCAGGCGCTCGTCATAGGCGGCCATCTTATCGAGCGACTCACCCGCGCGCAGCGACGCACGCACCAGCAGCTCGTTATCGTACAGCGGAATCCCCAACTCGTTGGCAAGCATGCGACCAATCTCGTGCCCCTCGGCGCCAAAGTCGCGCGCGATGGTAATGACCACAGGATTCTTCTTGTTCTCCAGATCGCTCATCGCGATTCCTTTCTCTATGTGGCAAAGGGGCTGTCCCTTTGCCACATTCTACGCTGCCACAATACGACGTTGATAAGCTCGGACCAGCAACGAGATACCAAAGTTGAGCACAAAGTACATCGCAAATACCAGGCCGTAGAGCATAAGCACCTGCGAGAGGTCGATCGCATGGGCCATCACGACGTTTGCCGTGTACATGAGCTCGGCCACGTTAATGCCCGAAAGATACGAGCTGTCCTTAATGACGGTCGTGCACTGGCTAAACAGCGCCGGAATAATCGTCTTAAACGTCTGCGGCAGAATGATGTAGCGCATGGTGGCAAAGAAGCCGAAGCCCTGGCTCTGCGCTGCCTCAAACTGGCCGCGCGGAATCGAGTTGAGGCCGCCGCGCACAATCTCGGCCATAACAGCGCTGGTAAACAGCGTAAAGGCGATGGTCGAAATCACAATGTCCAAACCCTGCACCGTAAAGTAGATAAACAGGATCCACAGCAGGTTTGGCGTGCAACGGAACAGCTCGATATAGGCGCTCACCAAAATACGGAACGGGCGGGGCGCATAGCTTTTAACGAGCGCCAGCACCGTGCCAAAGATGAGCGAGAAAAAGATCGACAGCGCCGAGATCTCGATCGTCTTAACAAAGCCGCCCCAGATGTAGAGCAGGTTGGTCGCGTTGAAGATTTCCATGCGCTAGGCCTCCTCTACGTTATCGAGCCCCAGCTCGGCCAGGCTCACGCCGCGCGGACGCTCCTTGGAGCGGCGCTCGAGCCACTGCACCAGCATGGCGAGCGGAAAGCAGATGATGAAGTACATAAGGCAGCAGACGATGTATCCCTGCAGGTAACCGTACAGACTCACAAAGTTGTCGGAACGGTACATAAGGTCGCCGCCGGCCACAAGCGCCAGCACCGACGTGTTCTTAACCAGGTTGAGCGCCTGGTTACACAGCGGCGGCAGAATGATCTTGAATGTCTGGGGCAGCACGATGTACCAGTACGCCTGCGCACGGGTAAAGCCCTGGCTCTGGGCCGCCTCCATCTGACCGCGCGGAACCGCCTCGATGCCAGTGCGAATGACCTCCGAAATGTAGGCCGCGTGATACAGGCCCACACCCAAGAAGCCCAGCACGAACGGCGCGATACGCACCGGCTGATCGGCACCGGTTATGGCCTGCAAAAACTGCGGACCGGCCATGTACATAAAGAGCACCTGCACGGGCAACGGAGTGTTCTGGTAAAACTCCACATACACGCGGCTTATGGCGCGCAGCACACGCGAGCGAGTGGTAGAGAACACGCCCAGCAGCGTGCCCAGCACCAGCGACAGCAGCAGACCGGCAACGACCACTTGCAGCGTCACGCCAAAGCCCTCCCAGAAGGGCCCCATGTTTTGAAATGTCGTCGACCAACGGTCGGCGTCAAATAATCCTTCGAGCATTTGATTCCTTCCTTGGACGATGCGCCTATACAAGACCCCAGGTCTTGACCTCTTGGTCGAGCCAACCATCGGCCAGGCGATCGCAAATCACCTGGTCGACCACAGCCGAAAGGTCGCAGCCCTTCTTGGTCGCCACGCCGTAGCCCTGCTCGCCAAACTTGACCTCGGGCTGCAGCAGCTCAACGGTCTCGTTCATGTAACCGGCCAGCGTGGAGCGGTCCATGGCAAAGACGTCGATATTGCCGGCGTCGAGCGAACTCTTGATGATGGGGTAGCCGCTAAAGGCCCTAAACTCGGGCTTGCAGCTAAAGCCGTTGTCCTTGATCATCTGCTCAATCAGGCCCTGCGTGGTGGCACCCTGGCTCACGCCGATGACCTTGCCGTCCAGGTCCTCAATCGAGGTAAAGCCCGAACGCTTCTTGACCATGAGTCCCACGTAGTCGGTGCGGTACGGCGTCGAGAAATCCCAGCTCTTCTTGCGCTCGTCGGTGATGGTGTAGGTCGCCGCGACCACGTCGAGCTGGCCGTTATCGATCAGCGGGCCGCGCGTCTTGGGCGTTACGTCGGTAAACTCGACAAGCTCCTGGGCGCGGGCCTCCTTGTAGCTCACACCAAAGACGGCAGCGGCGATCTGGTAGCACAGGTCGACCTCCATGCCCTCAAAGCGGCCCTTGGCGGTATCGTAATAGCCGTAGCCGGGAACGTCCTTCTTGACGCCGGCGTTCAGGTGGCCGCGCGATTTGATGGCCGCGAGCTTGGAACCCTTATCGGAGCCCTCGCCGCTGGTGGAGTTGCCGCAGCCGGTGAGCGCGGTGCCCGTCAATGCGAGCATGCCGGCCCCCGCCAGCTGCAAAAAGTGACGGCGCGATACGGCCGCCCTCGTCATATCCGTCATGTCCATCACCCGCGCCTAGTGCAGAATCTTGGACAGGAACTCGCGGCAGCGCGGGTTCTCGGGGTTATCGAAGAAGTGCTCGGGCGTACCCTCCTCCAGGATGCGGCCGTCCTCCATAAAGATGACGCGGTCGGCCACCTGGCGCGCAAAGCCCATCTCGTGCGTCACGCAGATCATGGTGATATCCTCCTGCGCGAGCTCAATCATAACGTCCAGGACTTCCTGGACCATCTCGGGGTCGAGCGCCGAGGTCGGCTCGTCAAACAGGATGATGGGCTGCTTGGTGCACAGGGCACGGGCGATGGCGATGCGCTGCTGCTGACCGCCCGAGAGATTCTGCGGATACTCGCCGGCCTTATGTGCCATGCCGACGCGCTTGAGCGCGGCGATGGCAATCTCGGTCGCCTCCTCCTTGCTCTTCTTTTGCAGCTTGATGGGCGCGAGCGTCAGGTTGCCCAGCACCGTCATGTTGGGATACAGGTTGAACTGCTGAAACACCATGGAGCTGTACTTGCGAGCCATCTCCAGGTGGTTCTTTTTGGTGAGTGGCGTACCGTCGATGACAACCTCGCCCGACGTGGGCTCCTCAAGATAATCGACACAGCGGATGAGCGTCGACTTACCCGAGCCGGAAGGCCCGATCATTACGAGCTTCTCGCCGCGCTTGACGGTGAGGTTGATATCTTTGAGCACATGCAGGTCGCCAAAGTACTTGTTGAGATGCTTAATCTCGATCATGTCTGCCATGAATGTCCCTTCCCTGCGTTTACACGAGTTGCACTATTGTACGGAAAGAAGCACGTTTCCGCAGCCCACACTACATTCCCGTAAAGAACCCGCAACCTTCCACCCACTCATTGGGGACAGGCTTAAATGAGTACCTGCTCATTGGGCACTCATTTAAGCCTGTCCCCAATGAGCGCCCAATGACCAGCCAGGGGAGGCGCCCTTCATCGGCCGACAAAAAAGGGCGCGACCGCAATGGTCACGCCCCTCAGCATCGGCTATGTGTCGGTCAGCCCTTAAGACAGCTTTGCTCCGACGATCTTTGCCGCGGCCGGCTTATCGAAGTTGCCGCCGGTGGCCTTGCCGAGTGCTCCCATGACCTGGCCCATCTGCTTCTTGGAAGTAGCGCCCAGCTCGGCGATAACCTGCTCGATCAGGGCCTCGAGCTCCTCGCCCGAAACCTGTGCGGGCAGCAGGCTCTCCAGAATCTTGACCTGCTCGGTCAGGTTGTCGGTACGCTCCTGGTCGGTGCCGGCCTTGATGGACATCTCCAACGTCTCGCTCGTCTGCTTGATCAGACGCTTGATCATGCTGTTGACGTCTTCCTCGGTCACATCGCGGCGCTCGTTAACCTCGATATTCTTCACCTCGGCCTTGACCTGGCGAATGATGGACAGGCGAACCTTGTCCTTGGCCTTCATGGCCGCGATCATTTCCTTCTGCAGCTCTTCGTTGGTCATCTGCAAATCCTCTCTGATAGCGTGGGCGGCACTCGCGCGAGCACCGCCCCATGATTACTCAGTCGTCGACGAATCGTCGGTCGAGCTCTTGGTGACGCCCTTCAGGCTCACGTTATAGGGTACGTCCTTGGGCATGGGGTTGACGGTAATGTCGGCGTCCTTCTTGTACTGCTCCAGCCACTCGCTGTATGCAGTGCTGGCCGCCTGCGTCTTCACCACATTAGAAACGTACTTCTTGATGTCCTTGGGTACCTGGTTGATGTCATCAACCTGATTATCGACATGGAAGTAGTCGGTGCACTTGATGATGTGGTAGCCATAGGTCGACTCGACGACTTCGCTCACGTCGCCCTTGTTGAGCCCCTCGAGCGCCGTCTGGTAGCTGTCGACGAAAGTGGTGAGCTTATCCCAGCCCACATCGCCCTTCTTCTCCTTGGAACCGGTGTCCTCGGAGTACTGCTCAACGGCGTCCTCAAAGCTCAGCTCACCGGAGTTGATCTTGTCCAGGCACTCCTGTGCCTTGGCCTTGGCGGCAGCCTTGTCCTCGTCGGAAGCGTCGGAATCAACCTTGATCAGGATGTTCGACGAGCGGCGGGCGTCGTTGTAGCTGGACAGGTTCTCGTTGATGTAATAGACAATCTCGCTGTCCTTGGGCTTGCTCGTGGGCGCGACGGCATCCTTGAGTTTCTGTTGCGCCAGACTCTCCTTGAGCGAGTCCTTGTAGGTGTCCTCGGTATAGCCGTAGGTCTTGAGGGTCTTCTTAAAGGCCTTGGCACCGCCTGCGCTCTTGCACGCGTCCTTCCAAGCCTTCTCGACCTCCTCGTCCGACACCGTCACGCCGTTCTCCTTCTGTGCCTGTTGAAGCAGAATCTGCTGCGTGTAGGAGTCGATGAGTTGCTTGCGGTACTTCTTGGGCGTGAGGTCGTTGTCAACCAGATACTGCGCCCAATCCTTATCCTTGGTGTAGCCGTAGGACGTGCGCATGCTCATGATCTGCTTGGTCACGGTGTCCTCGGTGAGGTTGGTGCCGTTGATAGTTGCAGCAACACCGCCGGTCAGCTTGTAGCCCGAGGTGTCCTCGGCCTGCGACATAAGGCCGGAGCACGCCATCGCCGAGACGGAAAGCAGCATCGCCAGCACGCCGATGACCACCAGGACGATCTTGACGGTCTTAGACACGTACGTCTTGCGCTGCTTCTTGCGAGAGCTGGAGGCAGCGCGGGCCTGCTGCTCGGGCGTCGGCGCGGCCTCGGAGTTCTTTTTCTTATTTGCCATAGTTGGCCTTTCGCATAACGAATCGAACAAACGCCATTGTGTCACAACGCGGACCCCGCGGCACACCTGGCACATGGGGGACAAGTTAATCTGCACCATTTTGGTGCAAAGGGGACAGCTCTGGCAGCCGGCACCTTAGAAGTGGCGGCGGATGGCGTCGACCATGCCCTGGGGCGTGATCTGGCCGAGCACGTCGGCTGCGTCATCGGCGTCCATAAAGATGTTCATGAGCGCCTGCAGGGCCTCGACCTGGCCGCCCGGCTCGGCAATACCCAAATTGATGACGATCTGCGCCGGCACCGGAGCGCCCATGCCAGCCATAGCGTTAAATGTCACGGGCGTGGCGGGCTTCACCACCGCGATATAGGGCTTGGCCACAAAACCCGGGTCGGTATGCGGAATGGCCATGTTTGCCGCCGGCATGGCAAGGCCCGTGGGATAGGCATCCTCGCGCGTGCGAACGGCGTCGAGCCAACCGGACGCAATGTAGCCGCGCGGGGCAAGCTCGCCCTCAAGCCGCGCGAATACCTCATCCGGCGTCGCACACTCCCAATCAAAAAACACCAGCTCAGGCGTAAACAGCGCTTCGTTATCCGCCATGCGCTCACCTCTCTCATCTAGTCACCTGCGACGTTCTTGAATGGCCAGTCGTTAAAGAACGTCCCCAATGACTACCTAAAACAAAAGGTGGCCACGCGCGCCTTGGCGCCAATGACCACCCTGACTACTCGGCTAAATTGTACTGTGCACCGCTAGCCGCGGGGTGCATCAATTGCGACCTTGCCGCTCTCCAGCACGTGGACACGGCCGTCGGCGAGCATCTGAACAACCTCGGGATACAGCACGTGCTCAATCGCGTGGATGTGCTCCTCGAGCGTGTCGACATCCCAACCTTCCTCGACAGCCAGCGCGCGCTGGGCGATGATGGGACCGTTGTCGTAGATCTCGTTGGCAAAATGCACGGTCACGCCAGTTACCTTGACGCCGCGCGCAAAGGCGTCGTCAATCGCATGCGCACCGGTAAAGCTCGGCAGCAGCGCCGGATGCAAGTTGACCACGCGGTTGGGAAACGCCGCCAGCAGCGGCGTGTGCACCATGCGCATGTAGCCGGCCATGACCACATACTCGCAGCCGCGCTCGAGAAGCTCGTGCGCGATGATCTCGTCGGCGGCAATAGGGTCGGCATAGACATCCTTGGACAGTGTGAGCGTCTGGATGCCCGCGCGCTCAGCGCGCTGCAAACCCTTAGCCGAAGGACGGCTCGACACCACAAGCTCAATCGAAGCGTTGAGCTTGCCGGCAGCGATCAGATCGATCAGCGCCTGCAGGTTGGTACCCGAACCGCTGATGAGCACACCGATCTTGAGCGGCTCGGCCGTATCGGTGCCAGTCGGACGGGTATAGGGCACAAAATCCAGGCCCTCGGCAGCAGTCATCTGCTCGTTAGCGCTCATCGGAGTACACGACCTTACCGGAACCCTCGACGCACTCGCCCACGCGGAACGGCTTCTCGCCCAGCGCGACCAGAGCCTCGGTCACCGCGGCCTCGTCCTCGGGGGCGACGATCAGGCACAGGCCAACGCCCATGTTGAAGGTCTTGCATGCCTCGTTGGGCGCGAGCTCGGCCTGGCGCGACACGTAGGTGATGACGGGCGGAACGTCCCAACCCATCTCGGCGCCGTTGCGGGTGACCACGGCGTCGACGTCGTCGGCAAGCGCGCGGTTGAGGTTCTCGGTAATACCGCCGCCAGTGATGTGGGCGATAGCGTGCACGTTGGCACCACCGC
Source organism: Collinsella aerofaciens (assembly GCF_005845035.1). Classification (GTDB taxonomy): domain Bacteria; phylum Actinomycetota; class Coriobacteriia; order Coriobacteriales; family Coriobacteriaceae; genus Collinsella; species Collinsella aerofaciens_I. The sequence goes on from NZ_SPFO01000018.1 coordinate 24,545, forward strand.
GGAGCAGCTCCAGAATCGGCTTGACGTAGATGCGCGTGGGAGCCAGCAGGGCGTCGGCCAGCGAAGCACCGCCGAGCTCCTCGAGCGGACGGCTCAGCTCCTCGGCCTTAGCGGCGGCCTCGGGCGTGCCCGGCTTAATGCCGTCGACGCCGATGACCTTGCGCACGAGCGAGTAGCCGTTGGAATGCACGCCGGTGGAGGGCAGGCCCAGAATCACGTCGCCGGGACAGACATTCGCGGGATCGAGCATCTTGGGACGGTCGACGACGCCCACGGTAAAGCCGGCAAGGTCGTAGTCGGCCGGAGCCATGACGCCCGGGTGCTCGGCCATCTCGCCGCCCACGAGCGCGCAGCCCGCGAGCTTGCAGCCATCGGCCACACCCTTGATGATCTTTGCCATGTGCTCGGCCTCAATGTGGCCGATGGCAACGTAGTCCAGGAAGAACAGCGGCTCGGCGCCCGAAGCCAGAATATCGTTGACGCACATGGCGACCAGGTCCTGGCCCACCGTCTCGTGACGGTCCATGATCTGAGCGAGCACGAGTTTGGTGCCCACGCCGTCGGTACCGCTGATCAGAATCGGGTCTTCCATATCCTTAAGCGCGGCGGCCGAGAACAGGCCACCGAAGCCGCCGATACCGCCGATGACCTCGGGGCGGTTGGTGTCCTTGACCATCTGCTTAATGGCGTCGACGGCGCGGCCGCCCTCGGCGGTATCGACGCCGGCATCCTCATACGTCACATGCTTGCTGTCGCTCATCTGAGCCTTCCTCTCCCACTACCGTCCGCCGCGCGGGCGCCAAACGGTGCTCATAGTTGCGTTCATTTCGGCGTGTGCCATAACAGCACACGCCGTCATATCAACAAAACAGCAGGTAAAACCTACCAAAATAAACCTGTCCCTACATTGCAGGTTTTAGGCCTCGCCGTGCTCCTCTTCCCAGCTGCGGTCGTCGTATTTCTCGACCACGGCGTCGTCGTCAACGTGCAGCGGTTTGTCCAGGTTGCGAGGCTTAAAGCCCTCCATGAACTTGTCGCGGCCAAAGCTCTCGGGAATCGCCACGGGGTAGCGGCCGGTAAAGCACGCATCGCAGTAACCGCCCTTGGGCATGACCTTAAGCAGGCCCTCGACCGAAAGGAAAGCCAGCGAATCGGCGCCAATGTACTCGCAAATCTCGTCGACCGTTTTGTTGGCGCTGATAAGCTGCGACTGCACGTCAGTATCGATACCGTAGAAGCACGGCCAGATGACCTCGGGCGAGTTGATGCGGATATGAATCTCCTTGGCGCCAGCGTTGCGCAGCATCTTGACGAGCTGCACCATGGTGGTGCCGCGCACGATGGAGTCGTCGATGACGACCAGGCGCTTGCCCTCGATGTTGTCGCGCAGCGGGTTAAGCTTCATGCGCACGCCCATGGCGCGCAACTCCTGCGTAGGCTCGATAAACGTACGGCCCACGTAACGGTTCTTGATGAGGCCCTCGCCAAAGGGAATGCCGCTCTCGTGCGAATAGCCCTCCGCAGGCGGCAGGCCGGAGTCGGGCACGCCGATGACCAGGTCGGCCTCGACGGGCTCTTCGTGTGCCAGCTGACGACCCATGTCGTAACGGCAGGCATAGACGCTCTTGCCGTTCATGATGGAGTCGGGGCGGGCAAAGTAGACCTGCTCAAAGATGCAGTTTGCGGGCTCTTCGGCTGCAGGCACGCCCTGCTCGGATACCAGACCCTCGGCGCTGATGCGCAAGATCTCGCCGGGACGGACGTCACGGACGTACTCGGCACCCACGATGTCGAGTGCGCAGGTCTCGGAAGCAACGACCCAGCCGCCGGCGCGCGTGACATGGACGGCGGAGTCGACCGTCGTGGCGCCGTCTTGCGAGGGCAGCTGCGAAACGGATGCGGCATCGGCCTGGTCCAGACCCTCGTCCACCAGCTTGCCCAGCACGAGCGGGCGAATGCCGTGCGGATCGCGGAATGCGTAGAGCGCCTGCTCGTTGATGAGCGTCATGGCGTAGCCGCCGCGCACAAGCTCCATGGTCTTGCGAATGCCCTCGCGCAGGTGGCCCGTACGATGGGTAAAGTAGCCGATAAGCTTGGTCGCGACCTCGGAATCCGAATTGGAGAGGAACGGCACGCCCAGCTCGATCAGCTGGCGGCGCAGCTCGTCGGTGTTGACCAGAGTGCCGTTGTGAGCAAGCGCGATAATGACGCTGTTGATGGTGGAGAGATGCGGCTGCGAGGCTTCCCAGCTCTTGGCACCGGCAGTGCCATAGCGCACGTGGCCCACGGCCAGCTGGCCGGAGAGCGTCGACAGGTCGGCGTTGGAGAACACGCGGTCGAGCAGGCCCAGATCCTTGCGGACCATAACCGTGCCGCCATCACCCACGGCGATTCCCGCCGATTCCTGGCCGCGATGCTGCAGCGCGCGCAGACCAAAGTACGTCAGTCGAGCCACATCGCGATCGGGTGCCCACACACCAAAAATGCCGCATTCCTCATGCAGCTGGTCGGAGTCCGGATCATAAGTCGACATGGTCTTCACCTGTCCCGCGGCACGCTCGGCCGCGCGGATGGTTTCTTGAGACATGGCATCCCCTCAGAGCCTCGTTATTTGGCGTTACCTGCCCTATTATACGCACGGCAAGACAAGCACTCCCGCGCATGAACAGCGCTTTTTAAAAGCCCACCGAGCTTATAATCCGTTTTGCAGCCAAACATTTTATTGGGCAACCGCCTCGGGGCCGACGATCCCGCATACTTCCGTTGCGACGCGTCTCGCCCGCCGTTGGGGCTTGCATTGTTGCAATTGGGACGTTCGTCCTGTCTTTTGGCAGGTCGGCGGCGTATCCTTGTACCTACAGCAAAACGAGAAAGGTTATGTATGGATCGAAACGAACTCGACCCCAGCGTCCCCAGCGCCACGGAGGTCAAGAAGATCCCACTCATCATTAAGGTATACGCCGTCCTATGCATCCTGTCCGGCGTGGGCACGCTCCCTTCGGTCGGCGCCTTTATGTGGCAGGTCATCACCGCGCTCATCAACGGCAACGCCGCCGCCAAGCTCGGCGACAACACGCTCGTCGCGGTCGGCCTTATCGTCGCCGGCATCATGCTCTCTGCGGCAAGCGCCGTCATCCTGATCATCTTTGGCCTGGACCTTATCAAAAACCAGCGCCGCAACGCCGCTCGCCTGTCCTACATCCTTATTGCATTCACCGTCGTCGAGCTTTTGGTTGACGTGATGCTCCAGGGCATCGGGCCCTTCTTGCTTCGCCCTGCCATCCAGCTCGGCATCCTCGTCGCGCTTTCGGCCACCGTCGACCCCACGCTGCGCCAGGAGCGCGAGCTGCAGCGCCGCCTGCAGGAGATGCTCGATCGCGACGCCGCAGCCGAGGGCATGCTCGGGCGCGATGAAACCGGCGAAGGCTACATCAAGCTCAACTACTTCAACCTGTTCTGGGTATTCTTTGTCTGCTGCATACTCGGCCTGATCGCCGAGGACATCTGGCACATGACGGTCGACGACCCGGGCGTCTTCCAGAACCGCGCCGGCATGCTGTTTGGCCCCTTCAGCCCCATCTACGGATTTGGCGCCGTACTCATGACCATGGTGCTCAACCGCTTCTACAAAAAGAACCCCATCATTATCTTTTTGGTGAGCGCGCTGCTCGGTGCAAGCTTTGAGGTGTTCGTGGGCTGGTTTATGCAGACCTCGTTTGGCGTGGTCTCGTGGAGCTACTCGCATATGAAGCTCTTTGGCATGCCCGATCCGCTCGCCGTCCTTACCGGCGGACGTACCTGCACGGGCTTCGCCTGCCTGTGGGGCCTGGGTGGCCTCATCTGGATCAAGCTGCTGCTGCCGAGGCTGCTCAAGCTCATCAACATGATTCCGTGGAAGAGTCGCTACTCGGCTACCGTCATCTTCACCATCATTATGCTGGTCGACGGCGTCATGACGCTGCAATCGCTCGATTATTGGTACCAGCGCGTCAACGGCACGGAGCCGGATATTCCCGTCGCGCAGTTCTACGGCAAGTATTTCGATAACGACTACATGGAGAACCGCTTCCAGAGCATGACCATGAGCCCCAAGGATGCGACGCGCGTGTAGCGTCCACCGCACCCAAAACGCAAAATGCCCCCCCCGGTATCACACGTACCGGCGGGCATTTTTATAAACGAGTCTTCTATCGACGCAAGCCTCTACGCCTCGTGCTCGACCTCACTCACGCATTCGTTCTTGATGGTGCCAACGAGCGCCTGCAGCGCATCGACCACGTGCGGGCGAATGTCCCCGCCGATGAGCACGAGCATGATGTCGTCGCCTACGGCAAGCTCACCGCTCGCCAGCCACACGCGCACATAGCCGATACCCGGCATCGCGCGCGTGGCCTCGATAGCAGCCTGCACCTTGCTGGCGTCGTAGCCAAACACCATGCCGCCCACCTTGTGGCCCGGCGCCACGCCATCGGTCTCGACACCGCGCGCCTCGGCCTTGGGCGTCGCGCGCACCACACCGTTATGTGTCAGATACATACCGCACGCAGGTGCCGACGAATCGGCCTTGGCCTCGCGCAGCCAAGCATCAATCGAAGGCATCGTTTTGCCGTTCTCAAGCATCATTTCTCCCTCTACTGTCAGCGAGTAGCCAATTTAGGACGGGTTTTGCTACCCCTGGATAATCTATTCCTCAACCGGCGTGAGCACCATGACGGCACGCGTGTTGCTCAGCGATAGCGAACGACAGGTCACAAGCGTTACGACCTTAGTTGCCGAGGCGGCGCGGTCGCCCGCATCGCTTGCCACTGCCGATGCCCCGTCGAGCATTTCGGACAGATAACTCGTCAGCCCATCGTCGCCCTCAAAATTGGTCGCGCGCGCCTTGGCATACGTGTCCTCGACAACTTTGGTCGCCAGTGGTCGCAGCTTATACGTCGCATCGCGCGTGATGTAGTACACATATTCAATGCTATCGAACGTCGCCTGATCAGTAGTGTCCGAAATCACGTTGAACATCGACCCGTCATTCATGTGGTGGCCGTAGATCGTGGTCTGCTGGTCAACCATTCCCGGCGCGGTGTCATCGCTATCCAAGAAAATGGCACCGGACGCGTTAGATGTACCGTCAAACAGCGTGTTGAGGTACTTGGAGTTGTTGTTGGTCTGCACCACGGGATAGTTGATGTTGGTGCCGGGCGCGTAAATCCAACCCACAACCTCGGGATTCGTCTGGACAAGTGCATCAAAGTCGATAATCGGCACGCCGCTGGCGTCCTTGTCGCTTATATATTGCTTCTCGATTTTCTGATACGAATCGCTCGCCTGCTTATAGCCAATCTGAGCATTAATAAAGATAGCGGCGGCAGCGACAATCAGACCGATGCCCACGATGATGAGCAGAATGGGAATAATGGAGCGGCGCTTTTTGCGCGGCGGCTCGGTGTAATCCGACGGCGCGGCATGCGATGAAGACCGGGGCGGTTTTTTAGCGGTGCTATAAGACGAAGGACGATATGCGGCCGGCGCGTCCTGTCGACGATGCGTCGCCGGTGTCACGGGACGCGGCACGCGCTGCTGCTGAGGAGAGGATGTCCGACCCTGCTGTGCCGCACGGGCAGCACCCGGCTTCGACGGATCGGGAATCTGAGAAGCCTTGAATCGTTTTCCCTGATAGTCGGACATGGCTCTCCTTATACTGCGGTGAAACGGCGGAACGCCTAGGCGTCGGCCATCTCCTGCTTCATCTTCTCGATAACCTTGCGGTACTCGGGGTCGCATGCGCCCAGAATCTGCGTGGCGTAAATGGCGGCGTTCTTGGCGCCATTGATGGCAACGCAGGCCACGGGCACACCCGAAGGCATCTGCACCATCGACAGCAGCGAATCCATGCCGCCCAGGTCACTCGTCTTCATAGGCACGCCGATGACCGGCAGCGGCGTAAAGGCAGCCACGACACCACCCAGGTGAGCGGCCTTGCCGGCGGCGGCGATAATCACTTTGATACCGCGATCGGCAGCAGTCGAGGCCCACTCGTGAACCTTCGCCGGCGTGCGGTGTGCACTCGCGATCACGAGCTCATAGGGCACGCCCAGTGCCTCGAGCTCGGCGGTGCAACCTTCCATAACGCCCAGATCGGACTTGGAGCCCATGATGATCCCGACAACCGGCTTTTGATCTGCCATAAACAAAGACCTCCTGTTGAGAACGGCGACGCGGCGGATCCGCGACCCTTAACTACTGAGAGTAGTATAGCTGCTCCCGTCCCTGCGGTCTTTGTGGCGGCGGCTGAGCCTTTCCCTCGGGAACTGGGCTTCGCGAAGTTTCCCGAGGGAAAGGCTCAGCCGCCACCCTGCGACCTACCGGGGATTGCCATGACGTACGTTGGCTGAAATAAAAAAGCGTGCCCACCGTCCTTGGGTGGGACGGCGGGCACGTTTGCTTAGTTGTCGCTGGGACTACTCAGCCTTATTGCGACGGTGGAAGAAGGCACCGATCGCAGCGATGATGGCTCCAAGGCCACCGACAGTCGCGACAGTTGCCGCCGTTTGATCGCCAGTAACGGGGATCGCCGAACCGTTCTTCTTGCCGCCCTGGGCCTTGTCGCCTGCGGGCTTGCCCGCCTGGCTGCCGCCGTTCGAGCCATTGCCGGAACCCTGGTTGCCCGAACCGCCCTGGTTGCCGGAGTCGGCATCCTTAAGGCCCTCGATGGCCAGCTTGAGCTGGTCATAAGCCGCCTGGAGCTGGGTGTCGGAAGCATTCTCATCACCCAAGACATCCTCGGCGTAGGTAATGGCATCCGTCAGGGCCTTGACGGACTCGGCCGTCTTTCCCTTGGTGTCAGTCTCCTTCGCCTGCTTGACCAGGGCCTTGAGCTGTTTCTTGGTCGGGTTCTCAACTGGGGTCACCGGGGTCTTCTCGAGCGCGTCACGGGCATCCTCGAGCGCCTTGAGTGCCTGGTCGACCTCGTCCTGCGTGGCGTTCTCGTCGCTCAGGATGGCGCGGGCGCTCGCCAAGGCGTTCTGGAACGCGGTCCAGGAAGCCTCGGTGTAGTCACTGGCCTTAAGGTCGCCGGCTGCAACCTCGGCATCAACCTTTTCAATCGCGGCAGTGAGGTCGTCCTTCGCCACCGGATCGGGAACGGCCGCACCGTAGAACTTGAGTTCCGCCATGCTGCAGTAGGCGTCAACGCTGCCACCGCCGGCGTGGAGCACCTTGACGGTCACGTAGCGACCGCGCGCGGCACCAAAGCTCATCTGCTTCCAGTCGCCACGGTCGGTGAGCACGCGGCCGTCGTTGTCGAAGGTAAACGTACCCATCGACGCGGCGGTGCCCATCTCATAACCGTCGGCGGTGTCGGAGACCAGCACCTCGGCCTCAAAGATATCGCCGTTCGTGCCGCCGTCCTGGCGCGGCAGGAACGTGACGTCGGTGAGATCGTAGTCGCGGCCCAGGTCGACGGTCAGGTGCTGGGGCATACCGGTCTTATAAGCATAGTCGCTGTGCCAGAGCGTCTGCTCATCGCCGTCAAGAGCGTTGACGGCGTTGCTGCCCTCATAGTCGGCCTCGCTCGAGAAGCCGGTCACCTTGACGTTCTCGCGGTTCTCGGGCGTGTTGATGAGCTTCTTCTCATCAACGGGGCGCATCTTGAGGCCGTCGATTGCCTTTTCGATCTTGGTCGTAGCGTCTGCGACATCCTTCTTGCTATAGCTGCCCTGGCCGCCGTCGAGAAGCTTCTGAGCCGCCTCGACCGCAGCGGTGAGAGCTGCATAAGAATCCTTGGTGTAGACGGACTCGCTGTAGCCCGCGGCCTTGGAAAGCGCCGCCATGAGCGCAGAGGTGTCGACACCAGCCTTGACCTCGACCTCATAGGATGCGGTCTTGGAGGGGTCGAGCACTGACGCCACCGTGATCGTTGCCTTGCCGGCCTTGTTGGCACGCAAGTAGTAGTTCACGCTATCGCCGGCCTGAACAGCGGAGACGCTCACCACAGAGGAGTCGGAGCTCTCGACCGTCACATAGGGGTAGCCGGCGCTCTCGGGCGTGGCCTTAGCGTCGACGAGCGTAACGTCGCCCTCAAAGAACTCGGTCTGGTTCTTGCCCAGCTCGATACCCTCGATGGCCTCGACACCCTGCGTGTAGTTGAAGTTGATCTCGCGCAGTGTGAGCATCTGGTCACCCGATGCCTCAAGCGGCGTGATCTCGACCTTAGTCGCCTTCTTGCCCTTGTTCTCGGCAGAGAGGCCAAAGGCGTAGCGAGCCTGGAAGGAATCGTACTCCCCACCCGCGAACTCCTGGGTCGAGCCATCCTCGAACGTCACGACGGCCTTGATCTTCTGCACGGTGCCGTTACCGCCGTCGCGGTTGACGACCTCAACGGCATCGAGCTTCGATGGTGTCTTAAAGGCAAATGTCATCGTGGTGGGAAGCTTCACGTAACTCGGAAGCTTGCCCTCGCTGTCCCAGTTGCCGCTCCAGTTCCACAGGAACTCAAAGCCGTTGTCGCCCTCATCGTTATCGAACAGCGCGTTATAGCTCTTCTGCTGAATAAGCTTCTCGACGTTGGAACCGTCGTCGGTCGTGAGCTCGTCGTTGGTCATCGTGATGTTGAAGGCATCCTGACCGTACTCGGCAACCGTGGGCTGCGGAACGTCCGGCATCGTCACGGTACCGTCACTCGTAAACTCGAGCGCATCGCACGCCGGACCGATGAGCCAAGACGTCGAGGGCAGTTCAACCTTGCCGGCCGTCTTGGCCTTGAGTTTGAAGCTCGCCACCGCGCCAGTGCCGTTGTAGAGCTTGCCGTCGCCGCGGTTGGCAAAGGCGAGGTTGATGGTCTGTGTGCCGTCCGCGAACTGGACCTTCTCGCGCGACAGGTTCTCCATGCCGGCGGTCGAACCATCCTGCGAGATGCTCTCGGACACAAACTCAAACTGGTCACTCTTAAAGTTGACGAGCGCGCCCAGGGCGTTGACGTTCTTGGCGTCGGCCGCATAGACATCGACGGTGATCTCATCGCCGGCATCGACCTCGGTCTTGCTCGGAATCACCGCGAGCTTGCCGGCGACCTTGCCTTTCTGCTTGGTGCCGCCATCAAGCCCCGCCATGGTAAACGAGTAGTCGTAGACATCATAGACCCCGTTGCCGTTGAGATCGGCAAAGTGGTCGCGAATCTGCGAGTCGAACGTCGAGGTATCGGGCTCGCGGTTCTCGAGACCCAGATAATTCTTCATGTTGGAAAAGTCGCCATCGGAGATCGTTGCCTTGTTGAGGTTGGAACCCACAGCAAAGCCGTCCGTACCATCGGCCTTGTAGATGGCGATCTCGGACGCGGAGAAGAAGTTACCAACCGAAGCGAGCGGCGTCATACGCACGTAGCGTGCGGCCACGGCGCCGTCGAACGTCACCGTTTTGCAGGCGGCGGAGCGCTCCCAATCGACCTCCTGGCTCGTCCAATGGACACCGTCGAGACTCGTCTCGATGCGCATCTTGGTCACAGTGCCGTTGCCGGCGTCGGTACGCGGATAGTACTCGAGCTTGTCGAGCTTGTAGGCGCGGCCGTAGTCGACGGTGAGCGCCTTGCCCAGGTCGTTGCCGCCGGAGTGGAAGCCGCCGTCGCTCGTCTGGAACTCATGGTCGAAGGCGAGATCGGCCTTATGGCTGCCGTAGATCGAGCCCTCCCAGGTGATCTTCTCGGCCTCGGGCACGTTCCGCCATGGGTCGAGGGCGGAGTTCGCCGCGAGCACATCGCTCCAACGGGAGTAGCCCTCGGCGTTGCGCGAACGGATCTGGTAGGTGTGCTTGCTATTGTAGGCAAGATCGGTATGCGTGAATTCCGCTGCATCGCCCACGGCGAACACGGTGCCATCGACCTTAAGGTCGTAGGAGGTAGCACCATCGACCTTTCCCCAGGTGAGCTTAATGCTCGTGGGAGTCGTGGCGTCCTCGGGGGCAGCAAGGTTCGCTGGTGCGGAGAGGTTCTCGTTGAGGCGGTCGGCCGCGAGCGTGGCGTCGGCGTTCACGAAACCGCCCAGCTCGAGCGTCTGCTCCGCTGCAGCGACATCGGTCTTCGCAAACTTGACGTAGACCTTGGGGTTCGTGGTGATCTTAGTGTCGTTGAAGCTCTCGCCCTTCTCGGCCTCGGTGCTGTCCGCATCGCTGCCGTAGTGGTTGAGGTTGGGGCTTTCGTTGTAGAAGTAGACCGCTTGGCCAGCCTCGGGGGTCGCGGCGTCGAAAGCCTCCTGTGAGTCGACCTCGGTCACGTTGAGCGCAGTGCCGCCATTCTTGGCGATGACGCTCGCAGGCTTGGCGGACACGTTGGCCACAAAGGTCGTGGTACGGTTGGAATCGTAACCACTATAGCTGCCCTGGGACGCCGCAGCGGTAAAGGTTGCGGTGCCGCCCGTAGCCTTGGAGCTAAAGACGGTACTCACATGGTCACCGTAAGAGATATTGTCGATCGTGCCGTAGGCATTGTCCTCAGTCGTTTTGTTCTCGATGGAGGAGCCGTCGTCCTCGTACTGCGTGAAGCTGCCCTCACCCTCGGTGGCGAAGAACTCGACGATACGCTGGCTGCGGTCAGTGCCCTTGGTGTTGGTCTCGGTCACAGCCTCGGGGTTGTTGTTCTCGGCATACATCGGCACGATGGAATTGGCCTTTACAAAGAGCGGCAGCTTCCAGAGCGGAGCATCGTAGTTGTTGAGGACCTGGCCGCCGCGGTACTGCTTACCCGAGAAGTAGTCGATCCAGATGGTGGGATTATCATCGGTGCCGTAGTTGGGAAGGTAGATGCCGTTGCGAACGTCATTGCCCTTGTCATCTGCCTGGGTATCCTGATACACCGGCGCAACCAGGAAATTCTCACCGAACATATACTGGTACTGCGTCGAAGTGCTCGCGGCGTACTCGGAGTTGTCGGAGAGCAGCATGGCGCGGATCATGGGCAGGCCGGTATCGCCGTTACCCGTATCGATGTTGGCCGCCGAAGCCGCACTCGTGTAGATATAGGGCATGAGCTGCGCTTTGAGCTTGAGGTAGAAGCGCGAGATGCCCGTGTAGGGATCGCCGTGCGTCATGGGCGACTTGCGGTAGGTGCCCCAACCGTCCATGTCGAGCATAGAGGGCGTGAACGTCTTCCACTGGTAGTCGCGTGCCGAGATGATGGGGTCGCCGCCAAAGATGCCGTCCATGTCGGAGCCGATGTTGGGGTTGCCCGAAAGACTCTGACCGATATACGTGGGGATATGGAAGCGGATGTACTCCCAGTTGCCGCCGTACTGGTCGCCGGTCCAGATGCCGCCAAAGCGCTGCGTGCCGGCCCAACCATCGAGCGTAATGATGTTGGGGCGCTTGTTGGCGCCGGTCGTCACCGTGTCATAAGCCGTCTTGATGCCGTTAAGACCAAAAGAGTAGCCAGAGCCAACCCAGGCGACGTCGGTCTTGAGGGTAGTGATGCCTCCCGTCTTGACCTCGGCGTCGAAGTCGCGAAGCAGGTGCCACGGAGTCTCGGAGTTGCTATCGGGCTCAAGGTTGGACTGGGTCCACAGGCCCGTGCTCACGCCCTTGGAGTTAGCGTACTCGGTGAACTTCTTAAGGTTGTCGACGTTGGCGCGCACGGCGTTGAGGCGCTCGGCAGAACTCGTTCCGTCGGAGTTGACGCCGCCGGTCTTGTAGTAACCGTTCTGGCCATAGCCGGCACCGTAGCCGTCGTTCGGCAGGAACCAGCCGAGCGGCATGTCGTTGTCCTCGTAGTCATCGATAACCTGCCGGGCAGAGAACTGGCGGTCGAAATCGGTCGCCTTCATGTTCTCGGTATCGACCGTAGGACCTTCACCGTTGAGCGTCTCGGACGCAAGCGTGCCGTCGAGCTTGTAGCCCGTCGCCATGCCAGACTCGTACTTAACGTCGCCCTTCTCGCTCGAGGACTTGCTGCCCTTGGTCTCCCACTTCTTCTGACCCGAAGTCGTTGACCAGCCATCACGGTTATAGGCATTCAGATGACCCAGGTAGAAACCGTATTCGGGCAGCAGCACCGGATTACCGGTTACCTTGTAGTAGTCCTGCAGCATCTCGGTTGCCACGTTCGAGGCGCCATCGTTGGTCGCCACGAAGTAGTAGGCATCGAACTCATTCTCGCTGTGCGAAGTCGTGACCGTCGATGCATCCGTAGAACCGAAGTCGTAGGAACCTTCTGCGAACGTGTTTCGGAGCACGCCGTAGCCGTCACTCGTCCAATAGAACGGGTTGGGCGAAGCAACGCCGCCATCGGTCCAGTTGTTGGTGTTGGAGATGGCGATGGTCTGGTTGGTGTGCAGGAAGCGGCCGTTCTGAGTACCGCCGCCAAAGAAGTTCTCGGACTTCGCCTTGGCGAGCGTCTGGACGGTGCCCTTCTTATCAAGGTCGAGGGACGCGGACTCGGAGACCACGACACGGTCGCCCGACTTGATGCTCATCTTGCCAGTCGCCTTGTCCAGAATCACGGTCGCCTTTCCACCGGCGATCTCGATAGTGTCACCCTTGTCGACAACCGTCGCGCTCGGCTTGCTGTAGGTATCCGAGGTGTCGGGCTGGGCCTGAATCTTAGCCGTGTGGGACTTGCTACGCGGCGTGGCATACTCAGAGAACTCGCCTTTGGGGTCGACATTGTAACGGAAAATGCCGTCCTCTAGAAATGTGATACGGCCCTTGATGCCGTCGGCGAAATCGATGTCGACGACGTTCGAGGCGGACTGAGACACGGTCGCCGAATCGACGCCCTTAAGCGGCGTGGCAATCGCCTGCTGGGGGCTAGCGAACACGAGAGTCGCCGCTGTTGCGACGAGGACCGCGCTTCCCTTCACCCACCGTTTCGTAAAAATGGAATTCCTACGCACCTGGACTCCTTCCCTCCGACATGCGGAAGTGTCGCGGACGCGCGCCCCGCAGCATGGGCGAACGCATCAACGGGGGGGTGTTCGGTACATTCCGTACAATTGGCCCACCCGTTACCAAGGGGTCAACTGGTAGTAACCAGATAGCCACCTATAAGGTTGAATCAGCATACATGAGCAGTTGCGCAAATTAAGTTTGGAATTCTCCCAGCGGTATAAAAATGAACGTAGATGGCGAAGTGGGTCTAACCAACCATACCAATTGGTTCTCCAGCCAGATACCACTTAAGCATAGTTTTACTTGTTTAACTGGTATTACATAACCAATACCTTTCCTCGGAAAACGGGCTTCGCGAATTATCCTGAGGGAAAGTCGTATCAGCCACCCCGCGACCCACCGGGAATTACCATGACGTACTTTGGCTGTTTTTGGTTGGAATGGAAGGTTGACGGAGGGTGGTGGGGTCGCGCGCGCAGACGTGGTGTAAGAGTGTCCTGAGGTCCGTCGCTGCAAGTCCCGATGTTACTCCTTCTTGAGGCCGCGCTTCTCGACTATCTCGTCCACTATCTCCCTGGCGCGCCGCCCGAGCGCGCGGCGCCTCCCCTCTGTCGGGGCCGGCCTGTCCGCGGGCTCGGCGAAGCCCTCGGCGGCCGAGGCCTCGGAGAACACGCGCTGCTGGGACCACTGCCCCTCGGTCTCCATGAGGCTCGCGCACGTCAGGCGCAGCATCGACTCCCTCGAGGGGAAGGACTGCACGACCCTGTAGCGGCGCTTGATCTCGCGGTTGGCGCGCTCCTGGACGTTGTTGGTGCGGAGCTTGGCCCAGTGCGCCCTGGGGAAGGCCGTGAACGCCAGCGCGGAGTCCTCGGCCTGCTCGAAGACCTCGCCGGCCCTGGCGGACACCGACGCCACCCAGGGCGCCGCCTCGGCCCACACGCGGCGCGCGAGGTCGGGGTCGTCCTGGTAGACCGCGGCGTGCACGAGGTCCCTGACGGCCGCCTTGGAGTCCTCGGGCCTGCCCGAGCAGGCGCTCTGGAGGTTGCGCTGCAGGTGCGTCACGCAGCGCTGCCAGGCGCAGCCCTGGAACAGGCGCGAGACGGCGGCCACGAGCCCGGCGTGGCTGTCGGAGACCACGAGGCGGACGCCGGCCAGCCCGCGCTCGCGCAGCCCGCCGAGGAATGCCGCCCAGGAGTCCTCGCTCTCGGTGTCGACCACGTCGCAGCCCAGGAAGTGCTTGCGCCCGTCGGCGCCCAGCCCGATCGCGGTCACGACGCCCTGCGAGACGACCGACGAGCCGACCCTGCAGCTCATGTAGGTGGCGTCGAGCCACAGGTAGCGGCACGGCGTGCCCGACAGGTCGCGGCTGCGGAACTCCGCCACCTCGGCGTCGAGGTCGGAGCAGAGGCTCGAGACCTCCGAGCTCGACAGCGAGGATATGCCCAGCTTGGACGCCACGCGCTCGACCTTGCGGGTGGACACGCCGCACACGTACATCTCCTGCACGATGGCGGCCACCGAGGTGTCGACGCGCGACCATCGCGCGAGCATGCCCTCGGGGTAGTAGGTGCCGTGCCTGAGCTTGGGTATCTCGAGCTCCACGTCACCCACGGCGGTCTTGAGCGACCTGGGGCGGTAGCCGTTGCGGCTGTTCTCCCTGCCGTCGCTGCGCTCGTTGCGGCTCGCGCCGCACATCTGCTGGGCCTCGGAGTCCATCAGCGCGTTCATCACGCCGCCCAGCACCCTGCACGCGAACTCGCGCGCGTCGCCGCACTCCTGCCAAAGCCTCGCCGCCTCGAGGGCCTCGTCGCGGCCGAGGCGCAGTACACTCTCTTCTTGGGGCATCGCCTTTCCTTCCATTCGTCACCTTCATTACTCCAACGACGAATTCTAGGCGGTGTCCCCTCCCTTTCAAGAAATCAAAACCACCCCTAAAAGGGGTGGTTTGCTCTTAGGGTATAACCCTTGGATTTCCGGCACGCGTCTAAAGGCGCCGGCCCTCACGGGGTTCGGGCCGCACTGCAGATTGACCCGTGGCGGGCCGGTCAAACCGGCGCTATTTACGCCCCGGCCCCCTGCCGAAGGGGTCCTCGTACTCCTTGACGCTCAGCCGGTCGAGCGCGATGTCGGCCTTCTCCTGCTCCCGGATGTACTTCGCGATCGTGGCCTCGTTCAGGCCGACCGTGGACACGCAGTGGCCCTCGGCCCAGAACTTCCTGTTGCCGAACTTGTACTTCATGTTCGCGTGCCTGTCGAATACCATCAGCGAGCTCTTCCCCTTCAGGTAGCCCATCACGCTCGATACGCTGTACTTCGGCGGTATCGCCAGCAGCATGTGGACGTGGTCAGGCATCAGGTGCCCCTCGATGATCTCTATCCCCTTGTACTGGCAGAGCTTCCTGAAGATCTCCCCAAGGTCGGACCTTATTTGGTTGTAGATGACTTTGCGCCTATACTTCGGCGTGAACACGACGTGGTACTTGCACATCCACTTCGTGTGCGACAGGCTGTAGGCCTTCTGGGCCATACGCCACCACCGCCCTCTCGACTCGGATTCCTTGCGGCCTGAACAATCGCAAGTGTCCGGCGAGGGGGCGGCTTTGTAAAGCCGTTTGGCCCCACCCGCATAGCGGGTGGTTTCTGATGCGGCGCGCTGCGCGCCCCGCACAGGCTAAAGCCTCTAAGGGAAGAGGCGGGGCATGCCCCGCCTCTTACACCACATCTCTGCGCGCTACCGGTGGTGGACAGTTAGTTCAGATACGTATTATTTGGCCGTGCCAATTGGCATTAATGGATTGGTTTGGAGCCACTTTGGACCCAATAATGGGCTATTCTCGCCCTTGAGCGAGCGCCTCTGTCGGCCCAGAAGGCCAAAAACGGCTCATTTGACCCCAAATCGACCTTCGTCAGCCTTTAAAAAAATACGTATCTGAACTAACTGTCCAGGGACATGTCTCCCCCATAGCAAAAAGTCTCTTGGCGAATGAAAATTCGCCAAGAGACCCCATACAAAACGTGGGCTCTGTCGTTCGAATGAACGACAGAGCCCACGCTCACTTTTTATTCAGCCCTAGTCATCGCGCAAAGCCCCTTCGGCAGCACACGGTGCAGCCGAGTCACCGCAGACCGGGGCGGGAGGCGGACCTTTCTCTCGGAAAACTTCGCGAAGCCCAGTTTCCGAGAGAAAGCGTCCGATCCCGCCCCGGGCGACGGGATGAGTCTTACACCGTGTACTGCGGCAGGTCCTGCAGGGCGATGACGTCCATGCCCATGTCGTTGGCGCTGCCGTGACCCTGCTCGTCCTCGCGCACGGCCTCGATGGCACTCACGTATGTGTTGGCCGCGGACATCGCCGTCACGCAGGTCACGCCGCGACGCACCGCCTCGGTACGTAACAGATAGCCGTCGCCACGCGAACCCGGGCCGTACGGCGTGTTAATGATCACCGCAATCTTGCCATCGGCGATGAGGTCGCCGATGTTGGGGCACTCGCCGTCGTGCGGGCCGCTGATCTTCTCCACGACTTCGCACGTCACGTTGCCTCCGCGCAGCACGCGCGCCGTACCCTCGGTGGAGCAGATATCAAAGCCCAGGTAGCGCAGGATGCGGGCGACCGAAAGGATGTGACGCTTGTCGCGGTCGCACACGCTGATGAACACCTTGCCAGCGCTCGGGTCGGGCAGCTTGTAGTCGATCGCCAGCTGCGTCTTGGCATATGCCTCGGGATAGCTCTTGGCGATACCCATGACCTCGCCCGTCGACTTCATCTCGGGCCCCAGAATAACGTCGGCGCCCGGGAAACGGCCCCAGGGCATAACGGCTTCCTTCATGCAGAACCAGTCCAGCTGACGCTCGTCGCTCGGCAGGCCCAAGCTCGCGATGGAATCGCCCGCCATGATGCGCGCCGCGCACTTGGCCAGCGGCACGCCGGTGGCCTTGGAGATAAACGGCACGGTACGGCTGGCACGCGGGTTGGCCTCGATCACGTAGACGGTCTCGCCCTTGATGGCATACTGCACGTTAACCAGGCCGCGGACTCCCAGCGCCATCGCGATGCGGCGCGTAGTCTCGCGAAGCTTTGCCTGCAGGCTCTCGCTAAAGCTGAACGGCGGAATGCAGGTCGCAGAGTCGCCGGAGTGAATACCGGCCTCCTCGATATGCTCCAGAATGCCGCCGATGTAGACCTCTTCGCCATCGCACAGGGCGTCAACATCGGACTCAATCGCACCCTCCAAGAAGCGGTCCAGATACACCGGGTAGTCGGGGCTAATGCGCGCAGCCTCGGCCATGTAATCGCGCAGATGCTCGGCATCGTAGGCGATCATCATGCCGCGGCCGCCCAACACGTAGCTCGGACGCACCAGCAGCGGGTAGCCGATGTGCGCGGCAACGGCCTCGGCCTCCTCAAACGAGGTGGCCTGGCCCGCCGGCGGGTACATGATGCCCAGCTTGTCGAGCAGAGCGGCGAAGCGCTCGCGGTCCTCGGCAAAGTCGATGGCATCGGGCTTGGTGCCCATAATGTTCACGCCGCTCTCCTCGAGCATGCGCGCCAGCTTAAGCGGGGTCTGGCCGCCAAGCGTCACCACGACGCCATCGGGGCGCTCAACGTCGATAACATCCATGACGTCCTCGTAGGTGAGCGGCTCAAAGTACAGGCGGTCGGACGTGTCATAGTCGGTCGAGACGGTCTCGGGATTGCAGTTGACCATGATGGTCTCGAAGCCGCGGGCCGCCAGCGCGTAGCTCGCGTGCACGCAGCAGTAATCGAACTCGATACCCTGGCCAATGCGGTTGGGGCCGGCGCCCAGAATCATCGCCTTGGGCTTGTCCGCCGGCGTGGTCTCGTCGGGAGCCACGCACTTCTTGGCATCCGGGCTCGTGCGGTAGATGTTCTCGTACGTCTTGTAATGGTACTCCGTGGCGCTCGAGAACTCCGCAGCGCAGGTATCGACCGTCTTCATGCTGGGAACCACGCCCAGACCCTTGCGATAGGCGCGCACAAAGCGCTCGTCCGAGCCGGTCAGCGCGGCGATCTCGGCGTCGCTCGTGCCGTACTGCTTAAGCAGGCGCATCGCGTCGGCGTCGATATCCTCCACACGCAGGCCACGGATGCTCTCCTGGACCTGCACCATATCGTTGATACGGTTGAGGTACCACGGATCGATACCGCAGATGGCATGGATGCGAGCGATGTCCCAGCCACGGCGCAGGGCCTCGACCACAAAGAAGATGCGATGCTCGGTCGGGGTTGCCACGGCCTGAGCAAGCTCGTCGTCGCTCAGCTTATCGGCACCCTCTTTGCCACCGGCGCAAATGCCCTGGTGGCCATCCTCCAGCGAGCGCATAGCCTTGCCAAAGGCCTCCTCGAAGGTGCGGCCAATCGCCATAATCTCGCCCACGGCCTTCATGCGCGTGGTGAGCGTGGGGTCGGTACCCTTGAACTTCTCGAAGGCAAAGCGCGGCACCTTAACGACGCAGTAGTCGATCGTGGGCTCAAAGCAGGCGGGCGTGGCCTTGGTGATGTCGTTGACGATCTCGTCGAGCGTATAGCCCACAGCCAGGCGCGCGGCGGCCTTAGCGATGGGGAAACCCGTGGCCTTGGAGGCCAGCGCGGACGAGCGGCTCACGCGCGGATTCATCTCGATGACGATCAAGCGACCGGTGTTGGGGTTCACGGCAAACTGCACGTTGGAGCCACCGGTCTCGACGCCGATCTTCTCCAGAATGGCGAGCGAGGCCACGCGCATGCGCTGATACTCAAGGTCGGAGAGCGTCTGCGCCGGCGCCACGGTGATGGAGTCGCCGGTGTGTACGCCCATGGGGTCGAGATTCTCGATGGAGCACACGATAATGCCGTTGCCGGCGTGGTCGCGCATGACCTCCATCTCATACTCTTTCCAACCCTCGATGGACTCCTCGACCAGCACCTCGTGGGCGGGCGAGAGTTCCAGGCCCTGGCTCACGATGGAGACGAGCTCCTCGTGGGTGTGAGCGATGCCGCCGCCGGCGCCGCCGAGGGTAAAGCTCGGGCGCAGTACGCAGGGATAGCCCACGCGCTCGGCGATGGCCTCGGCGTCGGCCACGCTGTAGGCATAGCCCGAGCGCGCAACCTCCAGGCCGATCTCGGCCATGGCCTCGTTAAAGAGCTTGCGATCCTCACCGCGCTCAATGGCGGCAAGGTCGCAGCCGATCATCTCGACGCCATACTTGTCGAGCGTACCGTCCTTTGCCAGCTCAACGGCGGCGTTCAGGCCGGTCTGGCCGCCCAGCGTGGGCAGCAGCGCGTCCGGGCGCTCTTTCTTGATTACGCGCTCGATAAACTCGGCGGTGATGGGCTCGACATAGGTGCGATCGGCAAGACCCGGGTCGGTCATGATGGTCGCCGGGTTGGAGTTGACCAGGATGACCTCAAAGCCATCCTCCTTGAGCACCTTGCAGGCCTGGGCGCCAGAGTAGTCGAACTCACAGGCCTGGCCAATGACGATGGGGCCCGAACCAATAACGAGGATACGCTTGATGTCAGTACGTTTCGGCATGTTAGTTCTCCTCGGTCTCAGTCTCGGCGAAATTCCAGCCAGCCAGGCGGTCCTTCGCGGTGTCGATGTCCAGGTAGTTCTCCTCGCCGTCCATGAGTCGCGTAAAGGCGGTAAAGAGATAGTGGGCATCGGTGGGGCCAGGCGAGGCCTCGGGGTGATACTGGACCGAGAAGCACGGGGCGTCGAGCAGCTGGATGCCCTCGGCGGTGCCGTCGTTGAGGTTCACATGTGTTAGGCGAATGCGGCCAAAGCGCTTGTTCATCACGACCGGCGCGATTCCGCGGCGCACCCAGACCCGCAGATCTCCATCGGCCGCATGCTCGGTCTCGCCGCCGGAAAGCTCGGGGACAAGCTTGCCCAAGCTGGGGAACAGCAGGCCAAAGCCATGGTTTTGCGCGGTGATCTCCACGCGACGGCTTACCAGGTTCATGACCGGCTGGTTGCCACCGCGGTGACCGAACTTAAGCTTTTCCATCTGGGCACCGCAGGCCAGGCTGATCATCTGGTGACCAAGACAAATACCAAAGACCGGCACCTTGCAGATCAGCTGCTGCACCTGCTCGTAGGTCTCCACCACGGCGTCAGGGTCGCCGGGGCCGTTGGACAAAAAGACGCCATCGGGATTCATGTCGAGCACCTCACTCGCAGGCGTATCCCACGGCACGACAGTAAGGTCGCAGCCGGCGCGGACGAGGCCCTCCAGAATGCCGCGCTTGACGCCGCAGTCGTAGGCGACCACTTTGTGACGGGCAGGAGCGGCAACCGCAAGTGCAAAGTCATGCGTGGCAGGCAGGTCGGCGGCCACAAACTCGTGAGGCGCGGGGCAACTTACGGTCTTCACCAGGTTCTCGCCTACCAGCGTGGGCGCTGCGGCCAGACGCTCGGCAAGCTCGTCGACGTCGAAGATCTCGGTCGAGATAATGCCCATCTTGGAACCATTGTCGCGCAGATGGCGTACCAGAGCGCGGGTGTCGACACCCTCGATAGCGACGATGCCGTGAGCGCGCAGGTACTCCGGCACGCTGACGGCCGAGCGCCAGTTAGAAGGCGTGGCGCACATGTCGCGAACGATCATGCCGCGCATAGCCGGAGCGCTCGTAGGGCGCACGTCGTCGCCGGGGAAGGCCGACTGGACGTCGGTCTCGTCGATACCGTAGTTGCCGATCTGCGGATAGGTCATGGTTACGATTTGGCCGGCATAACTCGGGTCGGTCATGACCTCAAAGTAGCCCTCGAGCGAGGTGTTGAAGCAGACTTCGCCGGTCGCGGTGCCCTCGGCGCCGCATGCACGTCCATAAAAAATGGTCCCATCCTCAAGATACAGGATGCAGGGACCGCAGGTGCCCTTGCTGGTTTTGGCCAGCATGCGCTGGCAAAGCTCGCTGGGCGCGAAGGTGCGGGCGGCAGCGCCCGCGGTATGGTTGTTCGCCATAATTCTCCTTCCCGGTCTCACAGGACCGGCTTAAAGGTGTGTAGTTAGGCCTCGCGGTATTGTAACCGCAAGCATGCCTCATGGCGTTAATTTCATCGAAATGTTTACGAAATGATAATTATGACTTTCTATGCATAATGATTTTTTAATCCCCGTCCCAGAAAAATCATCCCGCGTGGGCTTGTGGCTCACGCGGGATGATGGCCTCTTACTTTTTCTTGTCCTGTTCCAGCAGATCGGACGGTGAGCGATCGGGCTTGCCGCCGCGGAAAATCTCGCGGCCATGCAGACGATGTTCCAGGTCACGTTCGTCCTTTTCCTCGTCAATCTTGGTCTGGCTCACCACCTGGTCCTCAATCAACGACGACACCGAGTTCACCTGTTTTTGAATGCGCTCGGCGATGGTGTCATCCATACTCACGATGCGCATCTTCCAGTCGATATTCGTGGCGTTGGATGAGCTCTTGGTCCACACGAACGTCAGGATGGCGCTCTGGTGGCCCTGGGCGGGAAACATGCCAAAGAAGGAATCGTGCTGAATGTTGCTATCCTCGTCGATATAGGCGTGAACGTTATACACCACGCGGTCGATTTTATCGTTAAGCAGCGCGTTGGTCGCAAGCGCCGCGGCCTGAATCTGCCCGTTGGACAGCAGCTCGAGCTCGTTGGCAGACGATGTGTCCAACACCGTCACCTCGACCGTGCCCGTACGCTCATCGGCTTCATCGACGGTAAAGTCGAGCGGGAACTGCGTAAAGCCGTTGCCCCACTCAAGGCCGCCCTTCAGCGCCGTCGAAACGGTATCGACCGAAACGCTCTCGGACAGGTTGGCGGTGTTCAGACGACGCATCACGCCGTAGCCAACCTGCATGCCCACGATCAGCACCAAAATACCAATGACCACGGCCATCGCGGTCTTCGTAATGGTATGGCTCACCTGCGAACCCGAAGGATCGTCCTCGGACAGCGGGTCGATATGTTTTGCCTGGCTCGCGCGGTCCTCGCTGCGCAGCTGCGCTAGCGCAGCTTTGTCACCGCGCTTGGCCGCAGCCTCCTTCTCACGCATGCGCTCGGTTCGCTTTTTGGCAAGCGTGGGATCCAAGACACCGGATGCATCGATTTCGGAGAATAACTCCGTCACTTCTTCCGGAGTCAAAGGGTTCTTGTCAGCCATAAACTTCCTGTCATATCAATCAGTCGAGCTCGTGCGCACGCGCACCTTCGAACTGCATTCGATAGTAACGGGCATAGGTGCCGCCACGGGCGAGAAGCTGTTCATGCGTGCCACGTTCCACAACGCGACCATGCTCAACGGTCGCAATCTCGTCAGCATGCTTAATGGTCGAAAGACGGTGGGCGATGATGATTGTGGTACGGCCGCGTGCCAGCTCTTCGAGCGACTCCTGGACCGCCTCCTCGCTCTCGTTATCCAAAGCACTCGTCGCCTCGTCCAAGATCAGGATCTTGGGGTTCTTGAGAAACACGCGTGCGATGGCAACACGCTGCTTCTGTCCGCCCGAAAGACGGCTGCCACGCTCGCCCACCACGGTGTCGTAGCCCTGTGGAAGCGACTCGATAAAGGCATCGATGTTGGCGCGACGGGCGGCCTCGGCGATCTCTTCCGCTGTAGCGCCCGGCTTGCCGTAGGCGATGTTCTCGCCAATCGTACCGTCAAACAGATAGACATCCTGCTGCACCAGGCCGATGGCACGGCGCAGGCTCTGCTGCGTCACATCGCGCACGTCTTGGCCGTCGATGCTAATGGATCCGGCAGCCACGTCATAAAAGCGCGGCAGCAGCGAACAGGTCGTGGACTTGCCACCGCCCGAAGGGCCAACCAAAGCGATGGTCTGCCCGGGCTTGATGGACAGGTCCATATGGTCGATAACGGGACGCTCGTCGGCATCGCCCTCGCCCAGCTCAACATCCTCGTAGTTAAAGCACACGTCGTGATACTCCACGGCGCCGGCAGTCACCTGCAAATCCGTGGCGCCCGGCTTGTCCTGGATATCCGGCGCGGTCGAGAGCACCTCGTCCATACGCTTAAAGCCGGCGATAGCCTTCTGATACGTTTCGGCCGAATTGACGAGTGTCTCGAGCGGCGTGCAGAACAGCGAAATGTAGAGCGCGAAGGTCGCCATATCGACCGCCTGCAGCTGTCCCTGGGCGACCAGCCAGCCGCCCAGCAGCACCACGATCACATAGAGCACACCCGAGAGCAGGCCATACGTCGCGGTATAGACGCCCATGGCGTGATACATGTTCTCCTTGGACGAAAGATAGCGATTGTTGGAGGCGCGGAACTTGAAGCGTTCGGTCTCCTCATTGGCAAAGCTCTTGACCACGCGCATGCCCGCCAGCGAATCCTGCAGCTGCGCATTGATGCCGCTGATTTTTTTGCGGTTGTCGCTAAAGACCTCGCGCATGCGCATGTTCTGCCAAAACATGATGACCGCAAACGCCGCCGTCACCACGGCCATGGCGAGCGCCAGCACCGGGGCGATGGTAAAGAGAATCACAAACGAGCCGATAATCTCGATGCCGCAGATGATGATCCACTCGGGCACGTGGTGCGCCGCCTCGCAGATATCGAACAGGTCGTTGACCACGCGGCTCATCATGTCGCCCGAGCTGTTGCGGTCGAAGTACGCAAAGCTAAAGCGCTCATACTGGTCGAACAGGTCCTCGCGCATCTTGGACTCCATGCGCGCGCCCATCACGTGACCCCAATAGCTCACAAAGTAGCGGCAGGCGCAGCGGACGGCATACATCAACACCAAGCCCACCGCGATCATGCCGAGCGCCTGCATAATGGCAGCCTGACCCTGAGTAAACAGCCCACCGGTCAAATTGCGCAGAATAATGGGAAACGCAAGGTCAATGGCAGCAAGCACCAGAGCACAAACAGTATCAGCAACAAAAAGCCCCATCTGGGGCTTGTAATAAGACAAAAACCTTTTCAGCATGTGATCCTCAAAGAAATATCAGCAACGTAAGGCCCTGGGACAAAGCAATCAGTAGTACTTGTCCCAGGGCTATCCCCACTCGTTACAGTTCGGCTCCGCCCAACCTATGTGCGATGCTATCGCAGGCCAAGGCGCCTACGACGGTCTTGGCGTCTTCGATCTTGCCGTCGAGCACGGCGTCGATCAGCTCGTGCAGCGGCACCAGGTCCACGTTGACGAACTCGTCATCATCGGGGTTGGGCGCATCAAACTCGAGCTTGGTGGCTAGGTAGATATGAATGATCTCATCGCAAAAACCGCAGGACGTGACAATCGACGTCAAAAAGCGAATACGACCAGCCCTAAAGCCCGTCTCCTCGTGCAGCTCGCGCTTAGCGCAATCGAGCGGATCTTCGCCCGGATCAAGCTTGCCGGCGGGAATCTCGACCGTCACGCGGTCGATGGCGGTGCGGTACTGACGCACCAGTACGATCTTGCCGCTCTCGGTCAGCGCCACAACGGCCGCCGCACCCGGATGGCGAACGATATCGCGGGCGCTGCGGTGACCGTTGGGCAGCTCAACCTCAAGACGGTGGACGTCGAGGATCTTGCCCTTCCAGGCGCACTCCTCCGAAAGAATCTTCTCGTGCAGCTCGGCATCGTGCGGGTCGTCGTCGCCCAGCACCAGTGCCGGCTCGTCAGCGACCTCGCCACCAGGCTCGCCCTCGGCGTGCCCATACACGCGGCTGTCCTCTTCGACGATCTGCGCGTCCACGAGCTCTTCGTTCTTCTCGTCCATCCGTCTCATTCCTCTCGGATTTTAGGCATCCCAGGCGTCGCGACCGCGCAGCGCGCGCAGGCCGATGTCGCGACGCAGGGTCTTGCCCTCAAAATCAATCTTCTCGCAGGCCTCGTAGGCAAGGTTGCGAGCGTTCTCGAACGTGTCGCCCAGAGCGGTCACGGCAAGCACGCGGCCACCATTGGTCACGAGCTGGCCGTCCACCACGGCAGTGCCCGCGTGGTACACGGTCACGTTCTCCATGGCCTCGGCATCGGCGATACCGGTGATGACCTTGCCCTTCTCGTAGCTGCCGGGATAGCCCGCGCTCGTCAGGACAACGGCCACGGCCCACTCGTCACGCCAGTCGAGCTCAATCTGATCGAGCTCGCAGTTGGCGCAGGCAAGCATGACCTCAACCAGGTCGTTCTTAAGGCGCGGGAGCACGACCTGCGTCTCGGGGTCGCCAAAGCGGGCGTTGAACTCCAGTACCTTGGGGCCGGCGGGGGTGAGCATAAAGCCGCCATACAGGCATCCGCGGTAGTCGATACCCTCGGCAGCGAGCTCGGCCACGGTCTGCTCCATGACCTTCACCATGGTGGCGTGCTCCTCGTCAGTCACGATGGGCACCGGGCTGTAGACGCCCATGCCGCCGGTGTTGGGGCCCTTGTCGCCCTCGAGCGCGCGCTTGTGGTCCTGCGAGGTAGCCATGGGGCGCACGGTCTTGCCGTCAGTAAAGGCCAGCAGCGAGCACTCGGGACCAACGAGCATCTCCTCGATAACCACGGTGTTGCCGGCATCGCCAAAGGTGCCGCCAAAGCACTCACGCACAGCCTCCTCAGCCTGCGAAAGCTCGGTTGCCACAATAACGCCCTTGCCTGCGGCAAGGCCGTCAGCCTTCACGACCAGCGGAGCGCCCTGCTCGCGCACGTAGGCGAGAGCCGAGGCCTCATCGGTAAACGAGCCGTAGGCGGCCGTCGGGATGTTCGCACGCTCCATGAGCTGCTTGGAGAACAGCTTGGAGCCCTCCATCTGGGCACCCTCGGCGCCCGGGCCAAAGCACGGGATACCCGCCGCGCGGACGGCGTCGGCCACGCCCGCCACGAGCGGAGCCTCGGGGCCAATCACCACGAGTCCGCATCCATGGCTCTGGGCAAACGCCGCCACGGCCGCAGGATCGCAGTCGTCGAGAACAACGTTCTCGCCGCAGCTCGCGGTGCCGCCGTTGCCCGGCGCGATGTAGAGCTTGCCGGCGCGCGGTGATGCTGCGAGCTTGGCTGCCAAAGCATGCTCACGGCCGCCGCTGCCCAACAACAGGATGTCGATGGTTTGAGTGTCCGCCTTCAAGGGTGCCTCCTCTATGGATGAATGGCCCGCTCCGCGCGAGCCCCTTGCAAGCAAATATACCCCTCGGCCGCCCGTCCGGGCTGCAAAGGGGTATATCGCAATAACCAAATAGTCCCGATTACTTCCAGAATCGGTTGATGATCTGCTCGCGACCAGCGCCAACGCCAATGAACGTCACGCGGGTGTGTGCCAGATCCTCGATAAACGCCACGTAGTCCTGAGCCTCCTGCGGCAGCTCGTCAAAGCTGCGACAACCGGTGATGTCGCACTTCCAGCCAGGGAGCTCCTCGTAGATGGGCTTGGCATGCTCAAAGCGCACCTGATGCTCGGGCACGCTGGTGTAGCGCTCGCCATCGACGTCGTAGGCCACGCACACCTTGATGGTGTCGAAGGCCGAAAGCACGTCGAGCTTGGTCACGGCGATGTCGGTGAGGCCGTTGACGCGCGAGGCATAGTTGGCGATAGGGCCGTCAAACCAGCCGCAACGACGACGGCGACCGGTGGTCACGCCGTACTCATAGCCCTCCTCGGTCAGCGTGTGGCCAGCCTCGGACTCATAGGAAAGCTCGGTGGGCATGGGGCCCGAACCGACGCGGGTGATATAGGCCTTCATGACGCCCAGCACGCGGTCGACATTCTTCATACCGACGCCGGAGCCGGTAATGGCGCCGCCGGCGGTGCAGTTGGAAGACGTCACGTACGGATAGGTGCCGTGGTCGATGTCGAGCAGCGTCGCCTGGGCGCCCTCAAACAGCAGGTCCTTGCCCTCTTCGATCATGTTGTTGAGCAGCAGACTCGTCTCAGTGATGTAGGGACGCAGGCGCTCGGCCATCGGCAGGTACTCGTCGCAAATCTGGTCCACGGTGTAGGTGGGCAGGTTGTAGATGAGCTCGAGCTCGGGGTTCACGCGGGCGAGAACGGTCTCCAGCTTGTCGCGGAACAGTGCCTCGTCCAGCATGTCCTGCATGCGCAGGCCAATGCGGGCCATCTTGTCCTGATAGCACGGACCGATGCCGCGCTTGGTGGTACCGATGTTCTTCTTGCCGAGCTTCTGCTCAAAGGCGCCATCCAGATCGATGTGGTACGGCATGATGACATGCGCGTTGCCACTAATCTTGAGGTTCTTGGTGGTGATGCCGTCGGCCTCGAACATGTCGATCTCCTCAAGAACAACCTTGGGGTTGACGACGCAGCCGTTACCGATCACCGACACGTGGTCGGAATACATGATGCCGGAGGGCACCTGGTGCAGGCCGTACTTCTTGCCGTTGACGACGATGGTGTGACCGGCGTTGTTGCCGCCCGAGTAGCGCACGACGGCATCGAAGTCGCCGGCGACCAGATCGCAAATCTTACCCTTGCCCTCATCGCCCCACTGGGCACCGACCAAAACGGTTGACGGCATGTTTACTCCTTACATTCATGGACTGTCTACGCGCCACGCCGGGGCGCAGAAGCACAAAACATTCCCAGTATACCCGTGCAACGGGCGCCTGTCCTACTCCTCGGCATGTGCCCCATCAAGCTCATAGAACTTGGTGGATGCCGGCAGGAACATCAGGTCGACGTCGCCGATCGGGCCCGAACGGTTCTTGGCCACGACGATACGCGTAACGCCCTCGTCGGGTCGATCGTCGCGCGAGGCTTCGGCCTCGTCGGCGGAGCGGTCCAAGAACATAACGATATCGGCGTCCTGCTCGATGGAGCCCGATTCACGAAGGTCGGAAAGCTGCGGGCGCTTGCCGGTACGGGATTCGACCTGACGCGAGAGCTGCGACAGCGCGATGAGCGGGATCTTGAGCTCCTTGGCCATGATCTTCAGACCACGCGACATCTCCGAAACCTCGACGGTACGGCTCTCGGAGCGGCGTCCCGGCGGAGGACTCACCAGCTGCAGGTAGTCCAGGATGATGATTGCCTTCTCCTTGTTATGGAGCATGCGGCGGCTCTTGGCGCGAATCTCGGTCACTGTGGTGCCGGGCGTATCGTCAATCAGAATATCGAGCTTGGACAAGGTCTGCGTGGCCTCGTTGATATTGGCCCACTGCTCGGGGCTAATGCGGCCCATGCGGAAGTCACTGATCGAGATCATGGCGTAGGCGCAAATCAGACGCTGGGCAATTTCCTTGCCCGACATCTCCAGCGAGAAGAAGCCGACGGTATAACCAGCAGCGGCAGCGTTAAGTGCCAGGTTCAGAGCGAACGACGTCTTACCTACAGCAGGGCGGGCGCCGATAATGATGAGCTGACCCTCACGGAAACCCATGAGCATGCGGTCGAGCGACGGGAAGCCCGTGGGCACGCCCGCCGCCTGGCCACCGGCTTGGCACACTTCCTCGGCCTCGTTATAGGCCTCGACCATAAACTCGGTCAACGTCTTGTAACTCGACTTGACCTCGCGCGCCGTAACCTTGAGCAGCTTGCTCTCGGCCAGCTCGACAACCTCTTTGGTGTCGGTGGGGGCATTATATGCCAGCGCGTTGATCTCGTTGGTGGCGCCGATCAGCTCACGCAGCATCGAATCGCGGCGAACGATGGCGGCATGATGCTGCCAGTTGACGAGCGACAGGGTCTGACCCATCAACTCCAAAATGTACGCTTCGCCGCCCACGGCATCGAGCTTGTTGATGCTTCGCAGGTAATCGATCAGCGAGATGGAGTCGATGGGAATGCGGCTGTTGTACATATCGACCATCGCGGTATAGATGGTCTTATGAATGGGCCGGTAGAAGTCATCGGGCTGCAGCTCGACCTGGGCTTCTTCGACCACCTCGGGCGATAGCAGCATAGCGGCCAGCACATTGGCCTCTGCATCTTGGTTTTGGGGAAGACCCAACTTTGAGCCGCGGTCCTCGACCGTCAGCCCGGTCTCCCTATCGTCATATGCCATGAGCATCCTTATTCATATCGCTTGCGAGCATCCATAGTATCAGCTACGGTCCCAAAACGCGCCGCGCGCCGCCAATCATCACCGAACCAAACGGATGAACGGTCCTGTATATAGGACTTCGACGCAACGTTCACCATGACACTCACTCAGCGCAAAAAATCAGAACCACCCTTAAAAAGGGTGGTTTGCTCTTAGGGTATAACCCACGGGCCCCGGGCTCGCGTCTAAAGGCGC
>NZ_SPFO01000019.1 GCF_005845035.1 Collinsella aerofaciens
CCTCACGCCCGGCTGCATCGACAGGGCCAGGGCCGCGAGGGACGAGGGGCCGCTGGCGGGATAGCCGGCGCGCCGGGGCATGGGCCGGAGGGCCCGTTGCGCTGAGTCCGGAGCGGCTGCGCGGCGGGCTGGCGGAGCATGCCGCGGCAGGGCGGGGACGCCGGCCTCCACAGCCTCTCCACCTGCGGAAACGAGGCGACGGCCAGGTGCCGGGAGCTAGTTCCGCGTTGCGCTAGCTGCGGAAACGCGGGGTCCGTTCAAGCTGTTGCGTTGAGATTGAAAATCAACCACCTAGTCATTGGGGACGTTCTTAAACGACTAGTCATTCAAGAACGTCCCCAATGACTAGGACTGCCCCCAAGTGCCGGCAGAAAAGGAACGTCCCTAACTGCCGGAACGGAAACGCCGTAACTACTAAGACTCGATGTAATCCTTCAGCTTGCTGGAACGGCTGGGGTGGCGGAGCTTGGCCAGGGTCTTGGACTCGATCTGGCGGATGCGCTCGCGCGTGACGCCAAACTCGCGACCGACTTCCTCGAGCGTGCGGGGATGTCCGTCAACGAGACCAAAGCGCAGCTCGATAACCTTGCGCTCGCGATCGGCAAGCGAATCGAGCACCTGGGTGAGCTGCTCCTGCAGCATGGAGAAGCTGGCGGCATCGGGCGGAACGATAGCCTGGGAGTCCTCGATGAAGTCGCCAAGCTGGGAATCCTCTTCCTCGCCGATAGGGGTCTCGAGCGACACGGGCTCCTGCGAAATCTTCTGGATCTCGCGGACGCGGTCGGCGCTCATGTCCATCTCGGCACCGATCTCCTCGAGGGTCGGGTCGCGACCCAGGTCCTGAAGGAGCTGGCGCTGCACGCGGACGAGCTTGTTGATGGTCTCGACCATGTGCACGGGAATACGGATGGTACGGGCCTGATCGGCGATGGCGCGCGTAATGGCCTGACGGATCCACCACGTGGCGTACGTGGAGAACTTGAAGCCCTTCTGGTAGTCGAACTTCTCGACGGCGCGAATCAGGCCGAGGTTGCCCTCCTGGATCAGGTCCAGGAACAGCATGCCACGGCCGACATAGCGCTTGGCGATGGAGACGACCAGACGCAGGTTTGCGCTTATGAGCGCCTGCTTGGCCTCAAGACCAACATTCTCAATACGCGTAAGTCGACGCATCTCGGAGCGTGTGAGTTCGATCTCGCCTGCATCGGCAGCCTCGAGCTTCTCGGTAGCCTCGAGACCGGCCTCAATCTTCATGGCCAGATCGACCTCTTCAGATGCGGTCAGCAGGTCGACCTTACCGATCTCCTTGAGGTACATACGAACCGGGTCGCCGGTCAGCATCACCGTGGAGGCATCGATGCCGCGCACGCGCGAACGCGAACGAGACGTGCGCACGGTACGCTTCTTCTTGCTCTTGGAAGAGCCCATCTCGGCATCGGCCTGGCGGGCCATCTTAAGCTCGTGATCGTCAAGCGAGCCGGAATCGTGCTCGTCATCGTCGAAATCGTCGGTATCGTTATCGTCATCGTCGACGGCCATCGGGGCGTCGTCGTTTCCGCTCGCGGAGATAATCTGGATGCCGCTGTTGCGCAGCGCGGAATACACCGCGTTGAGCTGCTCATCAGAAACATCGATATCCTTCAGGGCGACCTGAATCTCGTCCTCGGTTACCGAAGTCCTGTTTGAGCCGTTGCCCATGAGCTTTGCAACGTAGGATTCCAGCCCAGTACCCGTGCTCTCAGTCTTTTTTGGCACAGATTCTCCCTTCGTAGTCCACAGGACTCAATACTTTAGCACACACATGAACGTCTATACCCAAAATAAAGACAGGATATAGGCGAGAATACGCTGGTTGACCACAACATCTAGGCCTGATCGGCACCCGCGGTCTCCAAACCGATCAAACGGAACGGATCGGCCACGCCACCGATCGACTTTTGAAGCTCGCGCTGGCGCTGTGAATCTTGTACCGCCTGCATCGTCAGCACCCGACGGGCCTCATCGTCGAGTGAACGGTCCTGACGCAACTTGGCCTGCGCGGCTCGCATGCGACGTTTGATGGTATAGAGCTCGAGCGTATCGAGCATAAAGACGATGTTCGTCTCGGTCGGGTGCCTGCTCGTCGCCGAGATGCGTCCGGCGCTGACAAGCGATGCCGCCTCGGGACACACCGCGCGCGCCGCATCCATGCATGCCGCAGGATCGGTTCCCGGCGGCGTCGCCAGCACGGCCCACGCAATGGACTCGTGACGCGGGTCGACCCACTCGATAGAACAAATGCGATCGGCATAGGTGCGGAACAAATCGGGATAGCTCGTGAGCATCGTCAGCAGTTCGCGCTCCCCCGCCAGGGATTTCCGCTCCAGATCGGTCAAAACGATCGGCATCGACGGAGCTGCCGCCGCGCTTGAGCTATCGGCAACGGGCGCAGTGCTTTCCATCCCCGCCGGCACATCGATTGGCGGCAGATCCTCGTCGACCTCCACCGGCGCGGCCCCATAGGCATCAAGCGGAACGTAGTCGTACGGGTCCTCCTCGACCGGTGCGGACACCGGCGGCGTCGCACCCGCGGCCCAGGCACCGCGACCGGCACTGCGCGCACCAGCCGCACCGCCGCCCGAGCTTCGTCCCTGCGAGCTGCCCGCGCGCTCAGCTTGCGCGCGTTGACGCTCGTAGCTCTGCTCACGACGTCGTTCCGCATCCTCGCGCTTGGCGACATCGCGAAACACACGACCCGAACTCGCGCGCACGGTCTCCAGGTCCAAACCCAACAGGTCGGCAATCTGGATAAAGTACGTGTCGATCATATAGCTGTCACGTAGCGGATAGATGAGCGTCAGCGCGTCCTCGAGCGCTTTGGCGCGACCGCCCGGCGTGGTAATGTCGCTCGACTCCTGTAGCGAGCGGTACACAAAATCCATGAGGGGCTCGGCCGCGTCAATGCGCGCCTGAAGTTCCTGGCCGCCATGCGCCGTGATGAACTCCATGGGGTCGTTGCCGTCGGGCAGCACCACGCAGCGAAGATCCATCGAATCCTGCTCGATAAACTGAATCGCGCGACGGGCGGCCTTTTGGCCGGCGGCGTCGCCATCAAACATATATACAATGCGCTTGGCAAAACGGGTGAGTGTCTTGACGTGATGTTCCGTCAGCGCTGTGCCCAGCGTGGCGACGACGTTTTTGATCCCTGCCTCCCAGCAGGCGATGCAGTCGGTATATCCCTCCACCACGATGGCGGTATCCTGCGCAACGATAAACTCCTTGGCCCAGTTAAAGCCATAGAGGTTTCGCTTTTTATGAAACACGCTCGTCTCGGCGGTGTTGAGGTACTTAGGCTGACCATCGCCCATGATGCGCCCGCCAAAGGCGATATTGTGACCCTGCTCATCAAAGATGGGAAACATCACGCGGTCATAAAAGCGGTCCGCGAGCTGTCCGCGCCCGCGGCTCACGGCCACGTTGGCGTCAATCATCTCCTGCGGGGTAAAGCCCGCTTGAGACAGATGAGAAACCAATGCGTTGCGACCCGGCGCAAAACCCAGGCTGTAGCGTCGACAGACATCGCCACCCATACCGCGGCTGGCAAAGTACTCGCGCGGACGGCTGTCCTTACCGCGCATAAGCATGGTGTGGTAGAACTGGGCTGTCTCGGCGCACAGGTCATAGATGCGGGCACGCTTGGTGCCGCGATCGCGCTGCGCGCCGGTATCGTGCAGTTCAATGCCCGCACGATCAGCCAAATAGCGGATCGACTCGGGAAAACTCAGGTTCTCGCGCTTCATGATATAGGTGAAGACGTCGCCGCCCTCGCCGCAGCCAAAGCAGTGCCACACCTGCGTAGCAGGGATAATGTGAAACGATGGGGTCTTTTCGCCATGAAAGGGGCAGCAGCCCCAAAACTCATGGCCGCGGGGCTTGAGCTCAACCGTTTCCTGCACGATGGCAACCAAGTCTGACGCCGCGCGTACCTGATCTTTTTCCTCATCGCTAATCACGGATACTCACCCCCTGCTCACCCAAGTTATGACGAATATCGTCGATATTACCCTCGACGGTCGCGATCAACTCGTCCAGGGAATCGAACACGCGAGACGGACGCAGCCAGCGCGTAAACGCCAGCGACACCGAGGCGCCATACAGGTCGCCCGCATAGCCGATCAAGTTGGCCTCGAGATGCGCCGAGGCGGCATCATCGGCATAGGTCGGCGGCAGGCCGACATTAACGGCAGCGGGCCATACGGTATCGTCGACCAGCACCAGACCCTCATAGACGCCATCGGCAGGCACTTGGATGCCGTCGGGCACCTGGATGTTTGCCGTGGGAAAGCCCATGTCGGAGCCCTCGTGACGGCCAGCCGCCACAACGCCGCGCAGCATATAGGGACGGCCAAGAAGCTCGGCAGCCAGCTCCACATGACCCTGACCCAGCTCATGGCGGACGCGCGTGGCGCAGACGGTCTGCCCGTTAACACAGAGCAAGTCGTGACCGTAAACGTCAACCCCATGCTCAGTACCCCAGGCGCGCATCTCGGCAACGCCCGAAGCGCCGCCGCGGCCGAGCCTAAAGTCGCTGCCGACACGAATGGAGCGAATGTCGACAACGCGCGACAACAACGCCAGAAACCCGACATGGTCAAGTACCGCCACGGCAGGCGTAAAGGGAACGGCCACCACCGCATCGACCCCGGTTTGAGCCAGGGCATGCAGGCGGTCGGCCGTCGTCATCAATTTTTGAGCGGGCGATGGACTCACCACGACGTCCGGGTCAGGATCGAAAGTAATCACGACCGCTTTGCTGCCGTGATCATACGCATCGCGAATAACCGCATCGATCAGCTCTTGGTGCCCACGATGTACGCCATCAAACACGCCAATGGCGATTGAAGCGGCACCCAAGAACTCGCACCCATCAAATGCATCGGCAGAAACGATACGGGCCTCATCCAACTCACCCGCGAAAAAAATACGCGCGAGCTCGTGGGGTGCCAGCATCATCGAACACCGCCGATCGCCTGCGGAAAGACGTGCTCCATCACAAAGCGGCCGCCCTCGATACGAGCAAGCGCCTTCAATCCACCATCGAGCACGAGCGCAAACGGCGCCTTCGCCGTATCGAAATCCGCAAGCGCGCGTTCAACGGGAATTCGGCGACCACAAAGCAGGTCGTCTGCAAGATTACCCGGCAAATCGACACGCGTGGCACCAAGGGCGGCGATGGGATCCAGAGCGAAGCCGGCAGCGGACTCGGCAGAGAGCTCCTCTACCGCATGACAGGCGCCAATGGAAACCACGCCGGAGGCCGTACGGCGCAGCGCGGAAATATGCGCAGCACTATCGCAGGCGCGCCCCAGATCGCGAGCGAGCGCACGAATGTAGGTGCCCTTGCTTACCGAAAAGGCCACGGTCCAGACGCACGTTTCGCCCTCGCCGCTCACGGCGATCAGGTCGGCGGCATAGACCTCGACGGGGCGCGGGGGCAACTCAACCGCGTTGCCCTCGCGAGCACTCTTATAGGCGCGAACACCATTGACCGAGATGGCCGAAAACGCTGGCGGCACCTGCATCTGCGGGCCAAGCATAGCGGCTAGCTGCTTACGGGCGTAAGCGAGATCGTGCAGCTCGGGGGCAACGGGCACCGTGCGAACGGCCTCGCCCTCC
Source organism: Collinsella aerofaciens (assembly GCF_005845035.1). Lineage (GTDB taxonomy): Bacteria > Actinomycetota > Coriobacteriia > Coriobacteriales > Coriobacteriaceae > Collinsella > Collinsella aerofaciens_I. The sequence continues at coordinate 5,659 of NZ_SPFO01000019.1, forward strand.
GCGTCATCGGTATTCGTCTCGACACCAAACGAAATGTCGGCGACATAACTTTTGGTATCGAGGGTTAGCATGCCCAGCAGACGGGTCGCCTGGCCCACGCCCACCACCATGACACCCGAGGCCATGGGGTCGAGCGTACCGGCATGGCCGATGCGTCGCTCATGGAGGGCGCGTCGGCACTGCGATACCACGTCGTGGGACGTGCAGCCCACCGGCTTATCGACGGCGAGCAGCATATTCAATTGAGAAGGCGTACGACGAGCCATGTACCATCCAAAATGTTAGAGCTCGACGGTCACCGAAGCGGGATCCTCCCCCACCAGCTCGGCCAGCATGGGAAGTGCCACGGCGAGCGTCTCGCGAATCGTTCCGTTGTTGGAAAAGCCGGCGGCGGCATGATGCCCGCCACCGCCAAAGTTGGCAGCGATCTCGGACACATCGAGGTCGCCCTTGGAGCGCAGGTTACCGCGTACCTTGGTATCGCCCTCAATGCCCTTCAGGAACAGGCAAACCTCCACACCCATCACCGAGCGCACCACATCGACCAGGCCGTCGCACTCGTCCGAAGTGACGCCGCAGGCCTCGAGGTCGCTCTGGTACGCATAACTATATGCCACGCGACCATGCGCCACGGTTTTGATGCGGCCCATAACGATGGACTTGAGATGCAAGAACTCCACGCGCATGCTCTGGTAGACCTCGAGCGCAACGCGCGCCGGATCGGCACCGTGCGCAACCAGGCGCGAGGCGGCATGGAACGCAGCGGCATCGGCGTTTTGGTACTGAAAACGACCGGTATCGGTCACCAGGCCGCACAGCAGGCAGGTCGCGACACCATCGCGAGCCACAATGCCGCAATTATCCAAAAAGCGGTCGATAATCATGGCGCAGGCTGCGGCGCCGACGCACCTCAGGCTCAGCTCGGCAAATTCCTCACGCGCCGGATGATGATCGAAACACACCACATGCGACGAGCGGCGGAGTACCTCGGCTGAGTTGTTCAGACGCTCGACGACCGGCACGTCCACCGAGATGAACAGGTCCGGATTGCCGGTATACGCAGATGCCGGCACCAGACGGTCGGCGCCCTCCATAAAGCGGTAGATGCGCGGAACCGGGTCATCGTCTGCCAGCAGCAGGGCAATGTCCTTGTTGGGGAAAAACTTCATAAGCGATAAGCCCAGGCCCAGCACGGAGCCCAGGGCGTCGCCATCGGGAGACGTATGTCCCGAAATCGCAATGGAGGACGCACCCTCGATGAGCTCGAGGATGCGTCGCTGAATATCTGCAGACTCGCTCGATGCGAGGTCGGCGGAATTACTCATCAAAAGCTGCCTCCTGGGCGGCATCCGCAATTGGATAGCCGTCCTCGTCCTTTTCGATCGCAAGCGTGGCGGGAACGTTTTCCAGCGCACGCGTGATGCGCTCGGCCTCATCGGTCGAGCGATCGATGCGAAAATCGAGTTCGGGCGTGACGCGCCAATCGAGCGAGCGGGCCAACAGGCTACGGATGCGGCCCTTGGCGCTGGCGAGCGCCTCCATGACCTCGTCGTAGCGGCTCGCGTCGCACGACACGTACACGCGCGCGAACGAGCGGTCCACCGCGACCTCGACCGCGGTTAGGGTGACCAGGTCGAGACGCGGATCGGAAACCTCAAAGAGCAGGATATAACCGAGCTTCTCGCGAAGCTGCTCGCCCAGACGGCGGGTTGCCTGCGTTTGCTTCATAGCGCTACCCCCTACTCGGTACGGGCAACCTGGTCAATGCGGTAGCCCTCAATGGTGTCGCCAGGCTTGATGTCCTGGAAGTTCTCCAGACCAATACCGCCCTCGGAGCCGCTCTTGAGGCTCTTGGCCTCGTCCTTGTAGTGACGCATCGAGGCGATTTTACCGTTGAAGACCACGATGCCGTCGCGCACCAGGCGTACGGAATCGGTCGCGGCGATCTCGCCCTCTTCGACGCGGACACCGGCGGCGATGCCGACTTTGGGCACCTTGAAGGTGTCCAGGACGGTCGCAGTGCCCGTGGAGACCTCAACCTCGGTGGGCTTGAGCATGCCGATACGGGCAGCGTCGAGGTCCTCGAGGCACTTGTAGATGACGTCGTAGCAACGGATCTCGACGCCCTCGCGCTCGGCGGCGGAGCGGGCCTTGCCGTCAGGACGGACGCCAAAGCCGATGATGATGGCGTTGGAGGCGTCGGCCAGGACGACGTCGGTCTCGTTGATGGCACCAACGGCGGAGTGGATCGTGTTGATGCGCACCTCGGACTGATCCATCTTGTCGAGGGAGTCCTGAAGGGCCTCAATGGAACCCTGGACGTCGGCCTTGATGATCAGGTTGAGCTCCTTGACCTCGGCGTCGGCGATGGTCTCGAAGAGGTTCTCGAGCGTCACGTGCTTCACGCGGCTCTGCTCCTCGATACGGGCCTTGAGCGAACGCTCGTCGGCCAGCGCACGCGCCTCGCGCTCGTCCTCGAATACGCGGAACTCGTCGCCGGCGTTGGGGACGGACTGCAGGCCCAAGATCTCGACGGCGTCGGAGGGACCGGCCTCGGTGACGGCGTTACCCTTGGGGTCGAGCATGGCACGGACGCGGCCATAGGTGAGGCCGGCGACCAGCGTGTCGCCCACGTGCAGGGTACCGCGGGTCACGAGCACGGTGGCAACCGAGCCGCGGCCCTTGTCGAGCTTAGCCTCGAGGACGTTGCCCGATGCGAACGTATCGGGGTTGGCCTTGAGCTCGAGCACGTCGGCCTGGAGCAGGACGGTCTCGAGCAGGTCGTCGATACCGATCTTCTGCTTGGCCGAGATGTTGACGAACATGTTCTGTCCGCCCCACTCCTCGGGGATGATGCCGTACTCGGTGAGCTCCTGGCGCACGCGGTCGGGGTTGGCACCCGGCTTATCGATCTTGTTGACGGCGACGACGATGGGAACGCCGGCGGCCTTGGCGTGGTTGATCGACTCGATGGTCTGGGGCATGACGCCGTCATCGGCGGCCACGATCAGGATGACAATATCGGTCACCTTGGCGCCGCGGGCACGCATGGCCGTAAAGGTGGCGTGACCGGGGGTATCGATGAAGGTGATCTTGCGGTCGTTGATCATGACCTGCGAAGCGCCGATGGCCTGGGTAATGCCGCCCGCCTCGCCGGCAGCGACGCCGGTATGGCGGATAGCGTCGAGGAGGCTCGTCTTGCCGTGGTCGACGTGGCCCATGACGGTGACGACCGGGGCGCGCGGCTTAAGGTCGGCGGGATCGTCGTAGAACGAGAAGGTGTTCTCCTCCTCGGGGGTGATGATCTTGATCTGACGGCCCAGGTCGTCGGCAACGAGCTCGACGAGGTCGTCGGACATGGACTGCGTCATGGTAAGCGGCGTGCCCAGCAGGAACAGGCGCTTGATGATGTCGTTGGCCGGAACGTCGAGCGCCTCAGCGAGCTCCTGGACGGTAACGCCCTGGGAAACCTTGATGGCGTCGAGCTCCTCGGGGTTCACGCCCTGGGCCAGCGCCTCCTCAATCTTGCGCTCTTCCTGAGCCTTTGCGGCCTCGCGCTCGCGCTTCTCCTTGCGCTTTTTGCGGCGACCGGTGGACTCGCGAGAGGCCTCCTCGACGGCGGCACGAGCCTCCTCGAGCACCTTCTCGCGGCTGTACTCCTCGGCCTCGCGAGCCATGCGGCTGTAGTGGTCCTCTTCGTTGTTGTGACCGCCCTTGCGCTTCTTGCCCTTGCCCTGCTTGTCGGGGTTGGGGAAGTCCATGCCGGCAGCGACGTTGTTGCTGGCATTGGTGCGATGGCTGTGCGGACGGTTCTCGGAGGCGTTGCGCTCGGAGTTGTTGTCGGAGGCGTTGCGATCGTTACGACGGCCACCGCGACGGTCGTTGTTGCCGCCACGACGGTTGCCGCGCTCGGCAGCGCGCTCGGCCTTGGCTTTCTCCTCGGCGTCCTTCTTCTCCTTGAGCACAGTCTCCTGTGCGGCGATCTGGTCGAGCAGCGAACGGAAACGCGAACCGGAGTCGGAAGCGGGAACGGCGCGGCGCTGGGCCTCGCGGGCAGCCTCCTCCTTCTCGCGGGCAAGACGCTCCTGCTCGGCCTTCTTCTTGGCCTCGGCCTCGGCACGGGCGGCCTCCTCGGCAGCCTGGGCGGCTGCGAACTGACGGCGCTCCTCCTCGCGAGCCTTCTCGGCGGCGATGCGCTCGCGCTCTGCCTCGGCAGCGCGTGCTGCCTCCTCGGCGGCAGCGGCCTGCTCCTCGGCCTGCTTAGCGGCCTCGACTTCCTGGGCGCGGGCCTCGATCACCGAGGCGAGCTGCTTGCGGACCATGGCGACGTAAGCGTCCTCCAGGGCGGAGGAAGCGGACTTAGCGGGAATCTTCATTTCGGCGAGATGACCCATCAGTTCCTTGGAGGTCATGCCGAACTCTTTGGCCAGGGTGGACACACGGACTTTTGCCATATGACTTCACCTACCCTTTCTGGCACCTTGGGTGCCTAGAGACTGAACGAGCGTGGGGGATGCGCCGGGACCTGCCCAGCGCGACCGCGCGCTAGATCAGGTCCTCCGCATCATCGAAGGCGTCGGTGTCGTGGACACCGCAGAAACGGGAGCCGGGACGGGCCTGGTTGCGGCACTGGATGCCGTCCTCGGACACGAACTCGCAGCGACGGACGTCCTCGTCCCCCTCGTCACCGATCAGGTCGGCGGCAGGCTCCTCGTGAACGGGAACGTTCTTGAGGATGTCGGCGGCAAGGATCTCGGACTTAATGTCGATGTGCCAGCCGGTCAGGCGCGCGGCGAGGCGGGCATTCTGGCCCTCCTTGCCGATGGCGAGGGACAGCTGGTCGTCGGGCACGATGACGCCGGCGTAGGCCTTCTCCTCGTCGATGAGGACGCGGGTGACCTTGGCGGGCGACAGGGCGTTTGCGACGTAGACGGCCGGATCGGCATCCCACAGGATGACGTCGACGCGCTCGCCACGGAGCTCGCCCACGACGGCGCGAACACGGCTGCCCTTGGGACCGACGCAGGCGCCAACCGGATCCAGGCGATCGTCGAGCGAGTGAACGGCGACCTTGGAGCGCTGGCCGGGCTCGCGGGCGATCGACTTGATCTGGACGGTGCCCTCATAGATCTCGGGCACCTCCTGCTCAAACAGGCGACGCATGAGCTCAGGATGGGTGCGGGAGATGACGATCGGCGGACGGCTGTGCTCGCCGCGAACCGGCTGCAGGTTGGAGTTGGGGTCGCGGACGTCGATGATCACGGCCTTGATGTGCTGGTTGTGGAGGTAGCGCTCGCCCATCGGACGCTCGTTGCGCTCGTTCTCGTAGCGGCGCTGGTCAAAGTGCGGCAGCTCGGCCTCGACGCCGTCACGGATCTTGACGATGGTGAAGTCGGGCGTAGACTGCAACACGGTACCGCTGATGAGGTCACCGATGCGGCCGGAGAACTCCTCATAGATCTGCTCGCGAGCGGAGTTGCGAACGATGGCGTTGATCTCGGCCTTGGCATGCTGGGCGGCGATGCGGCTCGTGTTCTTGGGGGTGACGTCAATCTCCTCGAACTCGGTGAAGTTGCCCTCCTCGTCCATAGAATCGTCGATCGGCTCCAGGCGGTAGACGTAGATCTTACCGGTGGTGCGGTCGATGGTCACCTTAGCGCCCCAGTCAAGATGCAAAATCTCGGCATAGCTCTTGGCGAGCGACTGCTCCAGGCGGTCGATCAGGTAGAGCTGGTCGATGTGCTTATCCTGGCAAAGCTCCATCAGGGCGGACATCATGTCGGATGCTGCCATCTTATTTTCCTTCCTTCGCGGGCTTGAAGTCGTAGGTGGGCTTCAACTTGCACTTTTTAACATCAGAGAAATCGAGGGTGACGGACTCGCCGTCCTCGAGCTCGAGGGTCACGTTCGTCTCGGTCGCGGCGGCAATCTTGCCGGTGTACTTGCGACGGCCCTCGGTGGCAGTGGAGGTGAGCTCACAATCCTCGCCCACAAAGCGGGCAAAGTCGCGCGGGCGGCGCAGCGGGCGCGCCATGCCCGGGCTCGACACCTCGAGCGTATAGCTCGAAGAGATGGGGTCGAGCTCCTCAATCACATCGCCGACCCACTTGGTGTTGGCCGTGACGTCGTTGAGCGACAGGCTCTGACCCTCGGCACCCTCGATACGCACGCGCACGCAGGGGGCCTTGGTGGCGCCCACGAGCTCAACGTCGACAATGTCGACATCGTGCTGGGGGGCGACGGCCTCGAGCGCGTCGATGATCGCCTGCTCGGTCTTGGTCTTGACCATTGCGGCACCTCCATCCATACAAAAAAGAAGCGGGGCCGAAACCCCACTTCTTTCAATTACAACTTCATTTGCAAGCAAACTATACCAATAGCTGCGGAAACGTGCAAGCACAGTACGAATCTGCAGGTCAGCGTGCGCACAGCTTCTCCACAAGAATAGGACAATTGGCCGAAGGCAACTAGGCAGATACATGCAAAACGAGGGACGACCCAACCGGATCGCCCCTCGTCTTTTATGCGTCAGTTAAGCGCGCAGTGCTTACTTGACCACCAGGTTGACCAGCTTGCCGGGCACGCAGATGGCCTTGACGACCGTCTTGCCCTCGAGCCACTTGGCGACGGCGGCCTCGGCGGCAGCCTGCATATCCTCATTGGAGGCATCGCGGGCAACGTCGACGCGGCCGCGGACCTTGCCGAGCACCTGGACCACGATCTGCACCGTGTCCTCAACGGACTCGGCCAGGTCGAACTCGGGCCAGGCGGCGGTGTAGGCGTTGCCCTCGCAGCCGAGTGCCTCGTGCCACAGCTCGTCGGCCCAGAACGGACAGATGGGGGCAAGGACGCTCACGATATCCTTAGCCACGCCGTAGCACAGCGCCTTGTCGCGGGCGGTACCCTCGGTGGCGTTGAGGTAGGCGCTCGCCGCGTTGACGAGCTCCATGACGGCCGAGATGGCGGTGTTGAACTGGCCGCGATCGAAGTCCTCGGTGCACTTGGCGATGGTGCGGTGACGCTCGCGATAGAGCTTCATCGCGACCTCGTCGAGCGCGGACTTGTCGAAGGCCACGTTGGCGTCGCCGGACTGGACGAGCTGCCAAACGATACGCCAGGCGCGCTTGATGAAGCGGTTAGCGCCCTCGACAGCCTTGGGATCCCAGTCGAAGTCCTTCTCGGGCGGGGCGATAAACAGGATCGCCAGACGCATGGTGTCGGCGCCGTAGGGCTCGATGACCGAGCTCGGAGGCACGACATTGCCCTTGGACTTGGACATGGTGTCGCCGTTCTCGTCCTTGACCATGCCCTGGCACAGCAGGTTGGTGAAGGGCTCGTCCACACTCAGCAGGCCCAGGTCGCGCAGCGCCTTGGTAAAGAAGCGGCTGTAGAGCAGGTGCAGAATGGCGTGCTCGATACCGCCGATGTAGTTATCGACGGGCATCCAACGGTCGGCGGCCTCGCGGGAGAAGGGCAGCTCGGTATTGTGCGGATCGGTATAGCGCAGGTAATACCAGCTGGAACAGGTGAAGGTGTCCATGGTATCGGTCTCGCGCTTGGCCGGGCGGCCGCAGACCGGGCAGGTGGTCTCGTAGAACTCCTTGCACTCGGCGAGGGTCTCGCCGGCGCCCAGATCCAGGTTCTCGGGCAGCGTTACCGGCAGCTGATCCTCGGGCACGGGCACGATGCCGCAGTGCTCGCAGTGGATGGCCGGGATGGGGTTGCCCCAATAGCGCTGACGGGAAATGAGCCAGTCGCGCAGACGGAACTCGACCTTGCGACGACCGCAGCCCATGGCCTCGAGGTCGGCCACGATCGCAGCCTCGCCCTCGGAGTGCTTACCGCCGCGCATGCCGGTGTACTTGCCGGACTGGACGAGCGTGCCCTCGGCAGCGTGGGCGCAATCCCAGTCGACGGTCTCGGCATGGAAGGTATCGATGGTCTCACCGGTGGCCTCGACGGCAGCGCGATCGTCATCGTCCAGGATGATCGGCACGATCGGCAGGTCGTACTTGCGGGCAAACTCAAAGTCGCGCTGGTCACCACAGGGAACGGCCATGACGGCGCCGGTTCCATAGTCGGCAACGACATAATCGGCAACCCACACGGGGACCTTCTCGCCGTTGACGGGGTTTACCACGTAGCGGCCGGTAAAGGCACCGTGCTTCTCGAGGGTGCCCTGGGCACGCTCGACGGCAGAGATATGCTTGGAGTCCTCGACGATCTTGGTGACGGCCTCCTCATACTCCGTGCCCTCGACGAGCTCGTGCAGACGAGCGTACTCGGGAGCCAGGACAAAAAAGGAGACGCCAAAGAGGGTGTCGGCACGCGTGGTAAAGACGGTGATCTTGCCCTCGTCGCCCTCAATGGGCTCGCCATCCTGGTCGCACAGGGTAAAGTCGACCTCGGCACCCTCGGAGCGACCGATCCAGTTGGCCTGCATCTGCTTGACGCGCTCGGGCCAGCCGGGGAGCTTCTCCAGGTCGTCGAGCAGCTCCTGGGAGTACTCGGTGATCTTGAAGTACCACTGCTCAAGGTCGCGCTTCTCGGGCTCGGTGCCGCAGCGCCAGCACTTGCCCTCGGTGACCTGCTCGTTGGCCAGAACGGTCTTGCAGTTAGGACACCAGTTGACCGGGTTCTTTTTGCGGTAGACCAGGCCCTTTTCCCACAGCTTCTCAAAGATCCACTGACCCCAGCGGTAGTAGTCGGGGCTGCAGGTCTTGACCATGCGATCCAGATCGTAGGAGAAGCCCATGCGCTTCATCGTGGCGAGCGCCTGGTCCATATTCTTATACGTCCAGGCGGCAGCCTGCGTATTGTGCTTGATGGCGGCGTTCTCGGCAGGCAGGCCAAAGGCGTCAAAGCCGATGGGATGCAGCACGTCAAAGCCGCGCATGCGGGCCTGACGGGCCATGGCATCGCCGATGGTATAGTTGCGCGCGTGGCCCATGTGCAGGTCGCCCGACGGATACGGGAACATCTCGAGCACATACTTTTTAGGCTTGCTGTCGTCGGTGTCGACGGCAAAGAGGTTGGAATCCTCCCAGGCCTTCATCCACTTGGACTCAATGGCCTGCGCGTCGTAGGCAGGGATCTCGTCCTTATGATCTGTGCAATCGCACATATCAGCTCCTTTGTTATCTCGGTTGGGGCGGGGCGTTCTTACCTTTACTCGCTGCTGCGGACAGTCCTGCTCGCACGAAGAGCACATTAAGTGCTCTTCGGCTCGTGCGGAACTTGCAGCGAGCAAAGGTAAGAACGCCCCGCCACATCGTTAACTCGCATGATGATAGCAAATCACAAAAACCAAGGTGCCTGTGACTTTAAACATAACAAGCTATCGAATACTCCAAGTTAGCTGGTTTGAATTTTTATATCTCGAATACGGGAACCCTTTGAACATCTCTTTATTGTTGTCCTTGGACTTAGAGATGTCTTTTAGAATTGCCCTGCCTATAGCCTCTCCCAAAGCAATGGGAACAGCGTTGCCGATTTGCCTATAAATATCGCTAATATCACCTCGGAAAATCCAATCTTCAGGAAAGCCCTGAATGGCACGATATTCCTCAATTGAAAGAGGGCGATCTTCTGTGGGATGGCACAAATCAGTAGCAGGCATTGTCGGGCTTGTGACCAAAGTTGGAGAAGGACGATCGTTCCATATTCTTCTATAGAAGCCCGTTTTACCACCTCCAAGCCGATACGCCTTTCCCATAGCCTCTTCCTGAATGTCCTCGGGTAAATTCTTCCAATACTCACCTTCTTTAAGTAAATGAAAATACTTAAGCCTTTTTTCCGGAAACTGAACGTAATGTTGTTCGCCTTTTAATCCCCCGACGGCATCTGAAAAAGTTTTCCAAGTATCAAGTTGCCACTTGGGGTCATTGGAATTGGTAGGAGTCAACCAATCGCAGATTGAGCCGTCTCGTTTAGCAATCAAGACAACTCTCTCCCTAATTTGAGGCGCACCAAAGTTCGCAGCATTATACAAATTGAAGCTCACACCGTAGCCCATTGATTCAAGTTTATTGAGAACCGTTTTCATAGCGCCACCGTGTACGGGCTCTCCGCCAGCTTCCAAAGGATATGCCGTAGACAAGAGCCCCCTGACATTTTCAATTACCAAATACTTAGGTCGAAGATGGTCAGCAAGATCGAGATACTTTAGAAATACGTTGCCCCTAACGTCATCGAAGGCGCGACGCGCTCCAGCCGTAGAAAATGCCTGACAAGGAGGCCCGCCAAACATAACATCTATACCCCTTTTCGGGCTAATGCCCGAATAATCAAATACCCGATCGGGAGTAACCTTATTAATATCTCCTAGCAAACCAACATTAGGCCGATTTGACGCAATAGTCATTCGGCACTTCGTGTCATTTTCACAGAAAAGACTGGACGAAATACCGGTCCTCTCCATTCCATAATCCAAGCCAAGCGCCCCAGAAAAAAAAGAAACCGCAGTTAATGTCGAATCAACTACTTCAGTAGCGCGATGGTCTGCGGGAGCGAAGCATAGATTTTTTTTCCTCATAAAGCTGATAACATCGTTCTCTCTATAGACTCTACGCTTACCAACAAGCGCATAATTGAGCTCTCCGTTACGAGATAGTCTTGTAACAGTCTGAGATGTCACCCCGAGACGGCTCGCAACTTCCGCGGAAGACAGTATCGCCTCATTTTCCAAAATGGACTCCAGTAATTAAGTAATTGAACATTTTTTAGTCCATTTTAATTCAAATATACGCTTGTGTATAGGTTTTATCTAGTTGAAAATCAACACAAAGGAGGCACGACCATGACTAAAAACGCAAAACGTGAAGATGTCAAAAAGAAATTATCGGAATCACTGAATTACTGCAACTCGCATCACATTCCGGCGCAAGAACTCTTTGAATCCATCGCGGACCGAACAATTAACAACGAAACCTGTCGCTATGACGCCGAGGAAAGAAAAAGGGAAATGAAGTCACTATTTCCCATTCTTCTCCAAGCCGAAACCTCAGCAATGATTCCCTCGATTCCAATGAAGCCAGATATACTCGAATTAGACTCGAAAGCATTTTTGGAACTTTGGCTAAACAAATGGATTTCAAAATTTCTTTCGGAATGGCAGTCGCTTCCAAGTGATTATGTCGCGAATCCCAAAAAGACGGTTACCGATGAAGCACTGATACATATGGTAATGGACGCAAAACACGCAGGATCAAAAGAGCGCGCTTACGAGTGGGCGGCGCACCACAATTTATTCATGAGTGCTGAAAATATAGGTGGCAACCTATTGGAGGAGTACATATATTCAAAAATTAAGCCATATGGATGGATTTGGTGCAGAGGGAAGATTCTCACGGCAATCGACTTTTGCAACGATGAATGCACTGCCATGTTTCAGGTAAAAAATAAAACGAATACTGAAAATAGTTCAGGAAAGGGATTCAGGGAATCCTGCGGCGCAAAAGCGTGGAATCGAATGAAGGCGGAGCGTCGTAACGGAAAAATTGAAACGTATTGGCCAAAGTTGATTGAAATTGTTCGAGAGGGCAGTACGGTAGATAAACCTGTTCCGAATGATCTCGTCACCGAAGCAGACTATTTGGATTTTGTTTCAAACACGGTCAGAAACAATCCTTATCTGATTAGCGAAAGAGAAGGAGACCTATAACAAAATGGGGTCGCAATCCAGCAGACACGCGACCCCATTTTCATCATTTTTTTAGTAACTAGCGATAACTTACGGACTGCTGCGAATCCTTGACGACTACGTCGTGGGCTCCGCCTTCGACGATCGAGGTTGAGCTCACCAGGGTCAGGCGCGCCTTTTCCTGGAGCTCGGGGATCGAGAGGGCGCCGCAGTTGCACATCGTTGACTTGACCTTGTAGAGCGTGCCGCCCACGCCGTCCTTGAGGGAACCGGCGTAGGGAACGTAGGAGTCGACGCCCTCGACGAAGCTAAGCTTCGCGGCGCCGCCCAGGTCGTAGCGCTGCCAGTTGCGAGCACGCGCAGAACCCTCGCCCCAGTACTCCTTCATGTACTGACCGTTCACGTTGACGCGCTCGGTCGGGCTCTCGTCAAAGCGGGCGAAGTAACGACCCAGCATCATAAAGTCTGCACCCATGGCCAGGGCGAGCGTCATGTGGTAGTCGTAGACGATACCGCCGTCGGAGCACACGGGCACGTAGACGCCGGTCTCCTCGTAGTACTCGTCGCGAGCGCGGCAGACATCGATCAGCGCGGTGGCCTGGCCACGGCCGATGCCCTTGGTCTCGCGGGTGATGCAGATGGAACCGCCGCCGATACCGACCTTGATGAAGTCGGCACCGCAGTCGGCAAGGAAGCGGAAGCCCTCGGCGTCGACGACGTTGCCGGCACCGACCTTGACGTCCTCGCCGTAGTTGGCGCGGATCCACTCGATGGTGCGCTTCTGCCACTCGCTGAAGCCCTCGGAAGAGTCGATGCACAGGACATCGGCACCGGCCTCGATGAGCAGCGGCACGCGCTCGGCATAGTCGCGGGTGTTGATACCGGCACCAACCATGTAGCGCTTGTCGTTATCGAGCAGCTCGTTGGGGTTGGTCTTGTGGCTGTCGTAGTCCTTGCGGAAGACAATGCCCATGAGGTGATCGTTGTCGTCAACGATGGGCAGGGCGTTGAGCTTGTTGTCCCAGATGACGTCGTTGGCAACCTTGAGGCTGATGTTCTTGTCACCCACGATGAGCTGCTCACGCGGGGTCATGAACTCGGAGACCTTCGTCTGGTGGTCATCGCGACTGGGGCGATAGTCACGGCTGGTGACGATGCCCAGGAGCTTACCCTTGGGAGTGCCGTCGTCGGTGACCGGCATGGTGGAGTGACCGGTCTTCTCCTTGAGCTCGATGACCTGCTCCATGGTCATGTCGGGGGTCAGCGTGGAATCGGACTGAACGAAGCCGGCCTTGTGATCCTTGACGGCCTTGACCATAGCGGCCTCGGACTCGGCACTCTGAGAACCGTAAATGAAGGACAGGCCACCCTCGGTAGCGAGCGCGACACCCATATCGACGCCCGAGACGGACTGCATGATGGCGGAAACCATGGGGATGTTCAGGGTGATTGCCGGCTTCTCACCGCGCTTAAAGCGGGTTAGCGGCGTCTTAAGAGAGACGTTGTTGGGGATGCACTGCGAGGACGAGTAACCAGGGACCAGCAGATACTCCGAAAACGTGTGGGACTCACCGGGAAAGAACGTAGCCATGTTTCTCCTTTTTCCATGCGACCGGTCGGCTGCAGGCCTCGTAGGACCCAGCCCAACCTTGGGCGCCCAATACTGGGGAAGTATCTTAACGCACTTTGACTGCTACAATGCATGATTTAAGAAGAGCACACGAGGGTTTGACGCAGGCTTTGCGTTTGCCCAGCAAACACTTTAGCGGGAAGACGTGGAGCACATGGAGTACAAGACGACGGCAAAGTTGGTCATTCAAGCGTGCGACAAAGATCTGCCGGGCGTGTTCGGCCACGGCTGCGTCTTACTGCTGCAGGGCATCGCCCGCGAGCACTCGCTCAACCGCGCCGCCAAGAGCATGGGCATGGCGTACTCCAAGGCCTGGCGCATTGTGAACGAGGCCGAAGGACAGCTGGGCTGCAAGCTCATCGAGCGCGACGGAGCCCGCGGATCCACCCTCACCCCCGCCGGCGAGCGAGCCATAGCGGCCTACGAGGAGCTGCAGACCGACATCAACCAAGTAATTGCCGCAAAGGCCAACGACCTCATCGCCAGCATAAAAGAATAGCCAATTTAGGACGGGGCCTTATAGCCACACAACCCCTTCTTATAAGTTGCGGTGAAATAGGGACTGTTTATGCGGTTAAAGCCGTAAATCAATCCATATTTCACCGCAACTTATGGAGTCGAGGATGATTTAGCTAGTTGCGGAGGGCATTATCTAGGGTGGCGGCCACGATCAAGGGGTCATCGGTGCCGGCGAAGAGGCGGATGGTGCTCCCCTGCTTGCCGCGTGGGGCCGAGAGGCGCGTTATTGGGCCGCCTGCGGGTGAAGTGCGGAATTCATCCGGCAAAGCGTCGAACAGCTCGCCTGCGCTACGCTCGATAAGGTCAAACTCAACTGCCGGGCCAAAGCCATGCTCGAGGATTCCCGTTGCAACAGCATGGTCGGGATGCGAGCTCAGACCGGGATAGCGCACGTCACGCACCATCTCATTCGCAGCCAAGTACTCGGCCAGCGCACGGGCGCGGTCGAAGTGTGCCTGCATGCGGGCATCGAGCGAGTTCAGCCCGTGCTCAAGCACGTCAGCCTCCTCGACAGACAGATCGAGTGCCGGCGCATCACAACCCACTAACAACGCATGTACGCACTCAGCCGCGGCATCCACACGATGGCGCTTGAGCTGCGAGCGCGCAACCGAAGCGGCAACCAACTTGCGCGGAGTCTTACCGGCGCACACGCGGTCGAGTGCCTCAAGCGACAGCGCAGCACCCAGCCGCAGCGGATCGCAGCCAAAAGCCGACGCCACGGTGTTGTCCACAACCAGCAGCGCATGAGCCTCACGCGCTGCGCAGCCTGACGTACGAAGATCGGGTACGCGCAGACCAAACCCACCGATGGAGTTGACAAACCACCACAGGTGCGACCCCTCAGCATCAAGCGAAGCATCAAAACCCTTGGACGCTGCAGCAAACGCATCAGCAGACGATGAGCCCACCAGCGCGACATCGCAACCATCAAAGCCGCGCGCAAACGCATCGGCAAAGTCATCGGCAAACGCAACCAGACGATCGCCGGGACGTACAACCCCCAACAGAGACAGCGCCGCCGGCACATGCAGGGCCGCAACAAGACGCGCCTCACGCGCGCCAGTCCTTGCGGCCCGGGCCTCTTCTAGCTGCTGTACGCCCATACGGCAACCTCCCTTCATTTACAAAAACCCACGATGCGGATGTTTCCCGCATCGTGGGTAACGGCTGCAGTATAGCGCCGATATGCGACGAATCGCCTAGATGATGAGCGTATGATAGGTCACGCTCGCACCCAGAGCGTCAACGGTCACGCCATAGGACTCGGGATAGATGCGCGTCGAAAACACGAGAGAGCCATCGTTCACAAACACCTCGACCGAAGAGACATCGCCAACAATGCGCACGTTGCGCACCTCGTCGACGGGCTCCCAGCGCACGGTACGACCGCAGCCGGCAGAAGCGCGACCCTCATCGGTAAATCGCATCTCAAAGCGCGAGGGCAGTTCGCCCTCGGCGGGCACAAACGCCAGCTTCAGCTCGCCATCAACGATTGCGGTAAATGCGCCGTCGACACCGTCGACAACAACGTCAAAGCAGGTGTCGCCGGCAACCTCCAACGAACCCTCCCCCATACGCACCGAGGCATAATGGTGCTCGATCTCGCGCACCGGCTGCTGCAGCACCACGCCGCCGGCACCGGCTGTAAGCTCACGCGGCACTGTCATGCAGTGCTGCCAGCCGCACGCCACGGTGGGCGCATTGTCATAGGTCGGCTCATCGGGCATGCCCATCCAGCCAATCAGAATGTGGCGACCATCCTCGGCCGTGAACTCCTGCGGAGCATAGAAGTCAAAACCGGCGTCCCACAGGCGGAACTCGCCCAGCTCATACTCGCCATCGCCATCTGTAATGTCGCCCGTTACAGGCATGTAGCCAGCAGCGTATACGTTGCCGCGGTCCCAACGACCGCCCTCGAGCCCCTGGGGCGAGAAGGACAGCCACTTCGCCGGTACGCCGTCATCGGCCTCAAGCTCAAGGTATCCCGGGCACTCCCACATAAAGCCAAAACGCTCGGGCGTAGACACGCGGCTCTCGAGCTCCCAGTTCAGCATATCGGGCGAGCCATACACCAGGATCTCGCCTACATCGCGCCCGGCGCCCTCACCGTGCATCGCGCAAAAACGACTCTCGACATGCGGCCCATCCACGCGGCGACGCGCGCCCAGCACCATGTGATAACGCCCGTCCGCGTCACGCCACACCTTGGGGTCGCGCACATGGCAGGTCAAATCCTCGGGATAATCCTCGGACGCCAGCACCACGCGCTTTTGGCTGAACTCCCGACCGGCAAGGCCATCAACGCTCTCGACATAAACAGTATCGGCGCGGCGGCCGGTATTGACGTAGTCGTACGTGCCGTCTGCATCGGAGAGTTTAACGTTGCCTGTGTACAGTACGCGAATGCGGCCGTCCTCGGCAAGCGCGGAGCCCGAATACACGCCATGGCAATCGAACGGCTCGTCGGGCAGCAGCGGGGCGCCAACGTAGTCCCACGTCATAAGATCGCGGCTTGTGGCATGGCCCCACATCTTGACGCCACCCTCGACATCAAACGGCGCATACTGAAAATAGGCATGGAACACGCCGCCCGCTTGGCAAAGACCATTGGGGTCGTTGAGCCAGCCCGCCGGCGGCATAATATGGAAGCGCTGGCCATATGCGCCATGACCGCACTCAGAGGCGGTGGTGTCAACAGCGGCAACCAGCTTTGCAAGGTCGCGGCCAAGTGCATTAGACATATCAAAGTCCTAACGGATCGAAAGTAACAAGGCGCCAGAGATCGACACCAGATACGGGAAACGCCCGCGAGCATACAACCCGCGGGCGCCCCTCAATCAAAAGCTCTTAGGCCTGCTCGGAAGCCTTGGGCTCGTCCTTGTACAGGACAAACGAGACGGCAAAGGAAACCAGCGCGGCGACCGCAAACATGATCGCGTACTGCACGGGCTGGGCCAGGCACAGCAGGATACCGAAGATGCCGGTAACGCCGGTGCCGGAAGCAGCAAGCGAGGTGAGTGCGCAGACCAGGGCACCGCAACCGCCGCCGATGCAGCCGGCGATGAAGGGCTTAAAGAAGCGCAGGTTCACACCAAAGATGGCAGGCTCGGTAATACCCATGAAGGCGGACAGGGCCGAAGGAAGTGCCAGGCCCTTGATCTTGGCATCGCGGGTCTTAAAGGCAACGGCGAGCGCGGCGCCACCCTGGGCGATGTTGGCTGCACTGGCGATGGGCAGCCAATAGGTCACGCCGTACTGGGCGAGCTGGCCCAGGTCGATGGCGGTGTACATCTGGTGGATACCGGTAACGACCGTGGGGGCATAGAACAGGCCGACGATAAAGGAACCGATGCCAAAGGGCAGGGTGAGCAGGGCCTGGATCAGACCGAGGATGGCGTTCTCGGCCCAGACAAAGACGGGACCGACGGCAACGAGCGTTACGAGCACGGTCACGAACACGGAGACGAGCGGGGTCACAAAGAGGTCGAACATCTCGGGGACAACCTTGTGGAGACGCTTCTCCAAGAAAGCGAGGATGGCGCAGGCGATGACGATGGGGATAACGTGGCCTTGATAACCGACCCACTCAAAGCTGTACAAACCGGGGATGACGTTGACCATGGTCTGCACGCCCTCGGAGGCAACCGTGTAAGCGCTCTGCAGCGAGGAGTTGATGAACGCACCGCCGACGACAGCGCCCAGATACGGGTTGGCGCCAAAGGCCTTAGCGGCGGAGTAGCCGATCAGGATCTGCAGAATGCCAAAGGACGTGCCCGAGACCAGGTCGGCAATCTTGTAGATAAAGTTATTGGTGTCGAGCGCGATAAAGCCGTTGGAGGCCATAAAGTTGAGGGCACTCATAATGCCCAGCAGCAGGCCCGAAGCCACGATGGCGGGGATGATGGGGACAAAGACGTCGCCGAGCACCTTGATGGCACGCATAAAGATGTTCTGCTGCTGCGCCGCGGCCTCCTTGATCTCGGCCTTGGTGGCAGCCTCGACGCCGCTGAGCGCAATGAACTCGTCGTAGACCTTATTGACGGTGCCAGTGCCAAAGATAATCTGGAGCTGGCCCTGGGCCTCAAAGACGCCCTTAGCGCCGTCGATATTCTCGAGGGCCTCCTTGTCAACCTTGGCGTTATCGGCAATCACCAGGCGCAAACGCGTGGCGCAATGCGCGGCAGAGACGACGTTGTCGGCGCCACCGATGTTGTCGAGCACCTCTTGGGCTGATTTGCGGTAGTCCATGACTTCCCTTTCCTCCAACGGGCGCATGTACACCCGGCCTTCTTTGACACTTACACTGTAATCGTTTTCAGTTTCATATGTCTGTAATCGTTTTCACAGTAGAGTGAACGGTAGGAAAAAGCCGGCGAATGGTAGTTTTACGGCAAAAACAGACGGGTCAGGGACAGGCAGACGTGCCCAAAGCCTAGACATTCATAAGCTGATGGCCGAGCTTGAGCGTCTTGAGACCGCTCTCCCCCTCAACGCCATCGAGCGTGTTGAGCAACATATTGGTCGCCTCGACGCCACTGGTCAGGTAGCCATAATGCACGGTGGGAATGCCGCCCGTCAGCGCGCACAAAAACGCGTTGTCGCCGAAGCCGCTCACGCGACGCACGCCCTCGCCCATGCCACGCACCTCGTCAAGAGCGCGCAGGGCGCCGGCAGCCATAGTGTCGGTCGCGCACGCGATAAACGAAACATCGGGGGCATCGGCAAGCAGCTCGCGCGCAGCGCGATAGCCCGAGTCGAGCGTAAACGAGCCCAGGCGAATCAAGGCGGCATCGAGCGGGTTACCCGCGGCGCGCAAGCCGGCCTCAAAACCGCGACGGCGGTCATAACCGGCCGCGCGGTCCTCTTCGGTAACTCCAATATAGGCAATCTTGCCGTCCACGCGACCCGCAAGCGCATGACCCAGCTCAAAGGCGGCCTCGTAATCGTCATGATAGACGCACGCCGCGCCCTCGACATGTTGGCCGATCAACACAATGGGCACGCGGCACGATTCAATCGCGCGACGGTGCTCGTCGGTGATCATGGTTGCCACCAGCACAATGCCATCGACCGGGTGGTTTTGGAATAAATCGAGGTATTCGAGCTCGCGATCGGCCGCGTTGTCGGTATTGGCAAGCAGCATCTGGTAGCCACGGCGACCAAGCACCTGGCCAATACCGGCGGTAATGCGGCTTACGGATTCCGAGTTGATCTTAGGTACGATGACGCCGATGAGCTTGGTGGAACCGGTGCGCAGCGCGCGAGCCTGGCTGGATCGCACGTATCCGGTCAACTCGATTGCCTGCTTAATGCGCTCGGCCTTGTCCGCCGAGATATATCCACCGTTGAGGTAGCGCGAGACGGCGGCGCTCGAAACGCCCGCCAGCTCGGCCACATCTTTCATCTTTACCACGAGCACCCCTGTCATTGAAATCGCTTTCACCATGATACCCGTGAAGACGGCATGCGAACAAAATCAGTCCACCAGGTGGAGCAAACGTCAGCGAGCGGGCAGCTGCCGTGGCGAGGTGCCGCGAAAGAGGAGCGACGCGTACTTTATGTACGCGAGCGACGGTTTGAGCGGCAGATCGCCCGGCAGATGCCCGCGCAGCGTCGAGCGGTCCGGCGTTTGTTAAAACGCCGGAACATAGTTAGCCGTGATATTCGCCGTTGTATTGGATCAACGTCAGGTCCTCCACGCCGTCGAGCGCGCGAATGGCGTCGGCATACGGCATATCCACACCGTCCGAGAACACCTCCACGGCCATCTCGACCTTGTCACCGCGCATGGTCTTGGACTTCACCGTAAACTTGGTGCGCCCAAATGCACGCACGATATCGTCGCCGGTGGTCTGGCCCGTGTAGTGGATGACCATCATGTACACGCGCGACTTGTCCTGGTGGCTCGCAAAGCCGGCGATCATCGCCACGATCACCACCGCGGTGAGCCCCACGAGCGCATACATGCCGGCACCGGCCGTAATGCCCGTGGTAATGGCCCAAAACAGATACAGCAGGTCGAGCGGGTCCTTGACCGCTGTACGGTAGCGGACGATAGACAGAGCACCGACCATACCGAGCGAGATGACCACGTTCGTCGAGATCGCGAGCGTGACCATGCAGGTAAGCACGCACATGCCCACGAGTGTCACGGCAAAGCTGCGCGAATACACCACGCCGGTAAAAAAGCGCTTGTACACGTAATAGATCAGGATGCCCATGGCGAGCGCCACGAGCAGCGACAGGCCAATCTTGGCAGGGTCGACCTGGCCAAACGCCTCCAAGACGGAGTTCTTAAAAAAGTCCCTGGTGCTCATGGTCTAAATATCCCCTCGGTTCTCAAAATCCGATTCCCAGTAATTAAATCCGCGCAGGTAGGCGGTCTTGTCATAACACAGGCAGTACTTAGAGACCGCCGTGAGTTCGGCCGCGCCCGGCGGCACCATATCGCGCACCAGCTGCGGACAAAACTCCGTAAACTTGACCTCCATCACCAGCTTGCCGGGCTCCAGGACCGGCAACGCGGGCAGCGTCGCGTCAAAGATATCGAAGCTTCCCACCGCGGCACGCACGTTCATGTCAAACGTAATGCGCACGGTGCCCTCATCCATCACCCACGGCTCGCGCTCGTAGTCCACGATGGTCCGCGGGCGCATCATGTTGCAGATGCACTCGATGTAGAACTCGCGACAGAGCGGATAAGGACTCCTCAGCAAAAAGTCGTAGTCGCCAGCCAGAATCTGCTCAAACTCGCCGCGCGTAAGCGGCGCGTCCTCCTTGTAGATCCAGCTGCCGTACTTCTTTTTGCGCTCAAGCTTAATCACCTTGTCGCTGCCGTTATAGATGCGCACGCGATACTTTTTGCGCATGAGAATGCCGGCGTCTTTTTCCTCGTAGGCCGAGTTGCAGTAGTCGTCAAAATACAGGCTGCGAATGGTGTAACCACCCGCCCGCGCATGCTTGTCCAGTTTAAAAACCGGCGCCATGCGACAGGCAAGCGCGGAGTGCTCGCCCTCGTTAATGAGATATTTGAGCTCGTGGCGGTAACGCTCCTGCGTGGTACGTACAGGCGGAGCCGCCAAGCGCTCAAGCAGCGCGCTAGCCCTCCTCATACGTGTCCTCCACGACCTTACCGCCGTCTTGCACGTAAAAACACTTCATGCCATAGTGCTTGCCGTCGTCAGTCACATAGTAGTCAAACGCATCTTGCCTATAACCGTCGGAGTTGGTGGCACGCACGCGCACAAAATACTGGCCGGCATCGGGCGCATCGCAGGTCACCTCGGGAAGCAGCACGTCCTCGGCCTTAAAGACCACGTCGCTTATGGCATAGTCGCGCGCAAGCTCTACGGTGTAGCGAATGTCGCGCGCCTCAAAGTCGTAGGACGCATCCCAGTTAATGCGCAGCTTACCGTTATCGATCTGCGGCACGCCGATGTAGAACGGCATGGGCTTTTTAAAACTCTCGCGAAAGCTCTTGTAGTTCTCCTCGATCTCGGAGGGAATCGCCACGGCGATCTGCTCGTATTGGTCCTTGGTGACAGGCAGATGGTCGATATCGGGCGAAGCAAAGACCAGGGATTCAGTCACCTCGCGGTAGTGCTTGATCATCTTGCTCAGGCGTGCCTCGGTCATATACGAGCGCAGGTCCTTGACGGCGCTATCGAGCTCGGCGCGGAACGACTTGCTGCGCAACGCGCGGTTAAACAGCACGTTGCCCCAGTAGTTGCTTGCGCCACGCTCCCAGCTCGCATAATCCGAGAATCCCGTCAGGCTCAACTCGAGCTTGCGCAGCATGCCGTCGTTATCCCAATCCAGGATGTACCAGACCTTGGAGTTAAGCGGACTGTATAGATAGCAGTTACGGTTCTGCGTATCGCAATTGCCCGTCAAGATCTGAAACGCCATCCAATAGACCAGGTTCTCGGTATCGAAGTAGGTGTCGAGCACATCGTCGATCTTATGCGTATCGTCGTTGAGCGCATCGAGCATCTCGATCAACTTGGTATGGTCCGAATCGCCCTTAATCTCGAGCATGCCCTCAAACGCCGTCTGGTTGTAGTCGGGGTCATCGGTGAGCTTAATGGTGTCTTCGAAGCGATGGAAATCGAAGTTGTTCACCTTATACAGATGCCCGTTCTTATCCAGACCGTGAGCCTTAAGTGCCGTCTTGTTGAGCTGCTCGACCTGCGTAAACAGGCCGTAGTCCTCAAAGGTGTCGTTGGACTTTTCGGTCTGGTCGCACACCCACAGATGCACAAACTGCGTGCGCAGGCCCATCATCTGGGGAATCCCACGGATAAGGTCGTAGGCCATCTTGTTGCGAAAACGCATACCCTCGCCCATGTGCTTGTTGAGCGCAATCGCGCGCTGTTGGCGCCAGGTACCCTTGCCCTTTTTGAGCTCCACCTTGTAATTCTTTTGCGAGTTCATGCTCGATGTCTGACCGCGCACCCGCACGGTAGCATTGGGCGCTTCCTCGCCATAGCCAACCTCGCCGGCCACCGGGCCGTCTTCGTCGCCCGGCTGCAGCAGGCCCATAACCTGATAGCGCGTCACGCCCATGTCGGCATAGTCATACACCGAGTACGTGTTGATCTCGGCCCAGCTGTGGTCGGTGTTCTCGGAGCTGTTGCCGCGCGAGACCGTCAGATACATGGTCACAATACCCGAGTCGTCGTAGACCTCGTACAGCTCATCTTTATCGCGTAGGTGCTTGGTACCGTCCGAGGACTCGGCCTTTTTAATCTTGTCCTGCTTTTTGACCTTTTTGGTCGAGGGGTCTTCCTGCACCGAGCAGCCCGAAAGCAACAGCGCACCGGCAGCCGCCTCAAAAAGGCGACGGCGGGACATCATTCTATCGGTCATCAGAACCTCCCCAATGCTTGCGATACACGTGAACTACTGCGCGCTCAAACGCACCATGTGGCTCACCCTTATGGCGACCTTCCTCGTAGCATTGCTCAACACGGTCGAGCACCCGGCCAAGTTCGGTAAACCAGCCCGTCTTGTCAGTCGCCACAATGGGCTGCTGGCTCAGGATACGATACGGCAAGTTGGCGGTATAGGTATCGAGTCGCAGCAGCGCCACGATAAAAAACACCGCCGCACCCAACAAAAAGCCAAAGCCGTAAAACTGCTGCGGCAAAAGCAACGACACGGCAGTCGCCAGCCCGGCCACACCGGCAAACAGGCCCGAAGCCAGCACGGCCCCCTTATAGTCGGTAAAGTACAGCAAGATGAGCATCACCGTATTACCCACGGCATACAGGCCATAGCCCACGCACAGCGTGCGAAAATACCCGTGCATAAGGTTGTTAAAGCCCAACGGTAGGGCCGACAGCACCGTGGTCTCGAGCGAAATGACCGCCGCGGTCACAAACAGCTGCTTGAGCGCACAAAAGCGCAGTTCGCTGTTAAGCGTGGAGAGCATCTCCTCCTCGGCCACCACAATGTCGCCCACCACGCCGCCGTCGTTGATCAGGCTGTAGTAGTCGCGATAGCGCGGATAGAAGTTGACCTCGACCGAGACCACAAAGTTGACGGTCGTGACCAGGATGGTCAAAAACGCGATGAGCGCCGGCACATCGTAGTAGGGCGCACCATAAAAGAAGCCCTTGACCTGCACGCCAATGGGACCGGCCCAAATAATCACCAGGTGCGCAAAGAGCCCCAGATTGGTTAACAGGCCCGTGAGCGCCAGCGGCATAAACTGATCGAGCCACTGCAAAAAGAGCCAGGGGCTGCGGTCGCTCTGAGGAAAATACCGGTATAGCAGAACCACGTCCCAGGCAAGCATGACGCCGTAGCCCAGAGCAATTGATGCCAACAGGCCCTCGACCGGCGGCAGCCCCAGTGCCAGCGCGGCCAGGGCGCATAGGCACGCGACGTCAATGGCAGCCGCAAAGCTGCACAGGATACCGCGGTAATCCTTGATGGCGGTGAGGTAGCTCATGCCGTTCCAGTTGACGATCATAATGTTGAACAGCCACAGGCACAGCAGTCCCTGCAGCAGTGTGGCGCCCGAGAACAGCAAAAAGGCGCCGTAGAGCACGGTGCCCGCAACGAGCATGATGGCGTTGGAGCCCCAAAACGAAGGCAGTATCTCATCCTCGCGCTCGGCATACAACATATCAGCCAAAAAGCGCGTGACCGGCATGGAGAAAAAGCTCGTGAGCAAAAGTGAGGCCAGCAGTGTGTAGGTCACCATGCACACCAGCAGATCCTGGTTGGCACGGCCCACACCCCACAGACCGCACAGCACCAAGATACCCACCTGCAGCAGCACGCCCAACAGCATGGGACCCGTGCACACAATGCCGGCGTAGCCGTAAGCACGCATCGTGGCAAACAGGCCCCTGCGCCTAAACAGGCGCTTAAGCTCAAAACCAATTCCGGCCATCGGCTACTCCCCCTCTCTGGGCAGGTTAAACGCACGCGCCGTCTCGTCGTACAGCGCGCGATAGTTGGCGAGCATTTGCTCGTGCAAAAAGTACGTGGCAACGCGACGCTGCCCGCGCTCCCCCATCTCGATACGACGGGCGCGGCTTGTGCACATGCGCTCCATGGCATCGGCCAAGCCCTTGCGATACATGGGCGGCGTCACAAAACCCGCCACGCCATAGTCGTCACCCGGGGCGCCTTCGAGCAGCTCGCGGCAGCAGCCCACCTCGGTCGTCACGCAGGGACGGCGCGCTGCAAGCGACTCCAGCACGCTGAGCGGCTGGCCCTCGGAGATGCTCGTCAAAATGGTAAAGTCGAGCTTTTCCATGTACTCGACCACGTTGACGCGGCCAGTAAAGATCAGGTCGCGCACGCCCAGGGTTTCGACCAGCGCGTGGCACTCGGCGCCATACTCCTCGTCGTCCACGCCGCCCATGATGTGCAGGCGCACCTTGGGCAGGCGCTCATGCAGCTCAAAGAACGCATAGATCATAGTCTTGACGTCCTTGATGGGCGCCAGGCGCACCACCGCGCCAATGTCCACCCAGCCGTCATCGGGCTTTAAGGGAATGTCCTTAAAGCGGTCGAACTGGATGCCGTTGGGGATGACCAGACATTTGTCTGCATCGCAACCCATATCGATCTGCGTCTTGCGGGCGTTATGGAACAAACTCGTCGCGCGGAAGGCGCAGCGGTAGATCTCCTCCGAAAGCAGGTAGAAAAAGCGAATCCAGCGGTCCTTAAACGACGGCACCACCCAATCGGCGCGAATGATCTCTTCCTCGCGCTCGCGGGTGTAGATGCCATGCTCGGTCAACAGCACCGGCGCATGGTGAACGCTTGAGCCCAGGCAGGCGAGCAGACCACCGTAGCCGGTCGAGATGGCATGGTACACATCGGCCACCGGCACCTCGCTGCCCAACAGGTAGAGCACGGGCAGCAACATGGAGCGCATGGTGTGGAATGCATCGGCAAAGGGCGTGTAGGGATACTCGGCCAGGCACACGTCGCGAAAGATATCCATAAACGTGCGGCTCTGCAAAAACGAGAGCGGATGCACGCGACGGCGGTAGAAGATATCGAATAACACGTCCCAGTCCGGATTGGAGAGCGACACCAGACGGCGTAACGCCTCGCGCTCACGGTCGTTAAAACTGGCTTCATGTTGCTCACCCGAAAGCCGCAGGGCATCGTCCAGGAACACCTCGTGCACCTCGACCACGTTGCCGGGCAGCTCGTAGACAAACTTGCCACGGTCGGCAGCATGCGCGCCGATCACCCACAGCACAAACTCGTGCTCGGGCATGGCCGTAATGTAGCCATGCATCCAGGTAGATACGCCGCCGTGCACATAGGGGTAGCAACCCTCGAGTACCAGACAGATTCTCATTTATCGCCACCCTCCTTGCGCTCGATCGTCACGGTCTTATCATTTGCCTTGAGCAGATACAGATTGCCCGTAAGGTGCGTCAGTTCGCCACCCGTCACCGCACCCGGCTCGCCATTATTGGCGCGGAACATGAGCCACGCCTCGTCGTGGAAATTGCCCAGGCTGAGCGTCCAGGCATCCGCGCTGGTATCCACGCTCACCGTCACGGACGAAAAGCGCTGGATGGCACCGGAGCACTCCGACGCCGTCTGGTGCCGCAGGTCGGGCGCGGATTTGGTAAGCCACTCCAGGTAGTCGACCAGGCCGCCCTTGTAGACCTCCCAGCCCTCCTTGGCACCACGATCGGGATCGAGCAAGTCGTCCGGGTGCATAAAATGCGTGCTCACGTAGTGCATGTTGAGCTCGGACACGGCTGCCAGGCGCATATAGGAATCGTCGACCATGCCGCCCGAGACAATACGTGGCTGCTCCACAATGCCGTCGCTCGCCACGCCAAACTCCTGCACGTAGGGCAGGTCGGTGCCATCCTCAAAATACGTGCTGGCGATGGTCTTAATGCGCGGAACGTCGGTGCCGATGAGCTTGCGCGCTCGGGCCGAAAGGATATTCGACGGCGGTACGTAAACCGAGCCATGAGCGTTGGGCAGAACCTCGTCCTGAAACGCGATAAGTTCGTTGAGCGAAGCGACGAGCGTCTCTTTGTTCTTCCAGGTCTTGTAGACGTACAGCGTGCCGTAGTCGGTGTCCCAGAGCGCGAGCGGCTGATGGTTGTAGCCGTGAAAGCCCAGCTCGCCGCCCATCTGCAGCAGCATGCCGCCAAAATATCGAAACTGCGTGGTATCGGGTTGGCGCGCGGGCTCGGTCTGGTTGACCGCGTCCTCGTAGTTTTCGATCATCACGCCGGTATAGCGAATGCCATATTTTTGCGCGAGCTTTTGCAGATCGGGCCACCAGACCTTGGTGTAAAAATCCGCAATGGAAAGGCCGTAGTCACGCTTGATATAAGTACCATCGCCCGAGGGCACGGGGCTAGGAAAGTCGTCCAAATAGAACACGGCGCTGTTGATGACCGGATAGGCCGTAGCATCGCCCAGCAGACTGATCGCCGCGGCGAAAAAGCCGCGCATGACCTTGTCGTAGATACCGATATTGCACACCACGGTGCGCCCGCTACCGCAGTCATTAGACCAAATGAGCGGGGCGCCCGCATCGCCAGTCTTAGCCCACTCACGCGCCGTCTCGCGCAGCGATACTGAAAGCGACGAATCAAAGGGGTCCGAGAGCTCGTAGCGCTCTCCCCCGCCCAGCATAAAGTCCTCACTCGGCACAATGCTTTCGGCTTTTACATAGTCATATCCGGCCGATTCAATGCCAAGCTTGGAGGCAATCACTTGCAGATAGCTCGAGTTATCCGGCGGCATGGCGAGCATAAGCGAACCGCCGGCACTCACCCAACTCATAATGTCGCTCAGGTGCGTACCGAGCCCATCGAGCGACGGCATGAGCAAAATCACGCGATCGAAGGAGGTCAGCGAGGGAATGGCATCCGCACCATCCAGGGCAAGATCCACGTCGCGATGGGCGATCTTCATGTCCAGCAAAATCTGGTCGAACTGGTCTTTGACGTCGTCGACGCCATCTTGGTCCGAGTCTGTAATGACCAGGCACGTGGGCTTTTGGCCAAAGATTGCCGAGGAGGCCGGCACCGCGTCGTTGGCGGCAAGCATCCCCAGCCTATGCTGGCCCGCACTGTACTGCACGCCGGCACGCTCCACCAGCAGCACGGCGGCCATGGCAATAAAGACCGCCCACACCACGAGGAGTCCCATCCAACGAAAGCGGCCCACACGGTCTCGGATATGTTGCGCCACGCTCATCGGGCCTCCTCCCAATCGCGCCAAAACGCCAACTTTTCGCGGTTGTCGGCGCTCAAATACACACGTTGCTTGTCAATCGCATCGATCACACAGTGGACCTCGTCACCGTCGCGGCGCATCACGGCTAGGCGCAGGCAAAGCATCCAAACCTCCTGCTCCTCGGGCACGTCGAGTACCAGCTGGTCGGTCACGGCCTGCGCCTCGTCGATCTGTCCGACATCGGCCAGCGCCGTCGCGTATCGAATGCGCAGCTCAAGGGTATCCTCGCGCTCGCAGCGACGCGCAAGCAGGCGCGCGTACTGTTGGCGCTGAATCTGAGCAACGCGCCCCTCAGCCAAGCCCGAGCCCAAGTATTCACCAAGAAAATCACAGTATTCGTTGAGGTTTTGCGCGCTCGGGTCCGTCTTAAAGGCACGCTCCAGCTGCTGCAGTTTAAGGTCGGACTCCTTGGAGATCTGCGCCACCGCCGTCGCGGCATAGTGCGCCACCTCAACGTCGTCGTTAAGCTTAGCCGCCTGCAGCTGCGCCAGGTACGCGTCGGGCTCCTCGGTGAGCATGGAGAGCATTAGGCGGCGCCGGTATGCCGGGTCGTTGACGATAAGCGCCTCCTCGAGCGGCACTACGCCTGCATCGTCCTCACCGCTCGGTACCGACATACTACGATGCAGGTCGTCGTTGAAGCGCAGCGACTCCAGCGCAGACTCTTTCAGCCACTCGCCAAGCACCGCGCTGCGCACCGATAGCAAAACCACCAGCAACGGGCCCCACAGCGGCACCAGCACTATTACAGCCAGCATGTGCCCGCGCACCGGCAGCAGGCCCAGCTTCATGAGCGTCCACAGCATCAGACAAACCAGCGAATGAATCAGCAGCAAGACGGCAGCAACGACAAGCGAGATCAAGCGGCACCCCCCTCACCGTCACCGGTGTAAGCGATGCGCTGCAGCAGCGCCACGATGCCCTCGCCGTCGACGGGCTCCACCGCAATATGCTTTGCGCTCAGGCGCTTACGGATAATGGGAAGATCGCACGCCTTTGCCTGGCGCATAAGCAGGTAGAGCACGTTGCCGTCGACCAAGCCCGCCGCGTCGCTCTCGCGGATTGCCGACCCAATTGCGCCCACCAGCTCGCCGACAGGCTCCATGCCCGGTACCACGCGCAGGAGCAAAAAACTCCCCATCTTGCTATCTGCCAGCGCCTGCTCCGCCGCGAGCTCTTGGCCAAAGGCCGCCTGCTTGAGCACGCAAGTGCCGTCAACGCAGCGTTTATCCTGCGCCACCGCCTCATAGTCAAAGGCACGGCCCAGCGCGCTTTCGACCAGCCCGCACAAGATGCGGAACAGGTTTTGATAATAGAGGGTCATTTGGTTTTCGGCCGCACTACGCACAAAGATCAACACGGCGGGTGCCCCGTCGCGCTCGATCGCGTATCCAAACATGGGAAACCCCGGCGTCAGCTCACGGTTCACCCACAGGTTCGAACGACCCCCGTCGCCCAAAAGAGGTGCAAGCTGCTCAAGCGTGAGCGAGCGTGCGGCATTTTCGGCAATCGCGGGACTTGCTGCCACCAGGCGTGCAAATGCCCCGCCCGAAACATGGTAGATCGCCACCGAATCGTTCTCGAGGATCTCGCCCAGAAGCTCGCAGCACTTGCGATAGATGTCGCGTGGGTTGAGTACGTCGAGCTCCTGCGTCACGGCAAAGATCTTGCCAAAGCTGTCGTGGCGACCCACAATCTGGCGCCTGTACGCACGCTTGTCCTCGATCGCGTCGTGGTAAAGCTGTGTGAGGAACGTATTGCGATTACGCACGAGCTCGTTTTGATCGCGCTCCGCCCTAATGGCTTCGCTGTTGCGCAGCTGCACATAGCCGCACACGGCACCCACCACAAAGTACGCAATAAACGGCAGCCAGTTGGACGGCTCGTAAAAGAGACCCTGGAAGGTATAACCGTACTGAGTAAAGTAGCTCGCGGCCAAACCCACCGACGCCAGCAGCGCCGCAACCAGGCCAAAATCGAGCCCATACAGCGTGCCGATCAGTACCACGTACAGCAGGCGGTAGTCGAGCACGTTAAGCTGAGCAGACTGCGAAAACACCAGCTCCAGGCCCTCAAAGAGCACCCAGGCCAGCGCGGTCTCCAGGCATTTGATGGGCAGTGTCCGCCCGCGCATGCGGTCGATGGCGGCACGCAGCGGATGGCGCTTGCCCGCGAGGGTCTGCTCCCAGCGGGCGTGTATGGTCGAAAGATCGCGCAGCACGTCATAGCGCTGGAACCACCCGTAGCGCGTGCGGACGGTATCGCTCGGAGCAATGGAGACGACGGCGTCCCCGTCGTAGGTAATGTCGAGCCCCGGGAACAAGCCCTTGAGCGCCTCGCCCAGGTCTCCCACGGTGTGGGCAAAGCTATCCGGAACCTCGAGTTCCTCGAATGTGGCATCCCAGCTGTCGAAGATGCGACGCACCAGAACGGCCAGCTCCTCGGCGCAGAGGGCACCGAGCGGTGAGTCCGCCCCAGCCCTCATGACAGCAGAGCCTTGCGAGCACGCCTCGAACAGCGGGGTCAAAATCGGGTCTTCCAGCGTGGGCGAGGCGGTGTACAGATACGGCACGCGCAAGATCTTGGCCTGAATGCCGTCGCGGACCGCATAGTAGCGGCACAGGTCGTTGGCCGCACGGGCAATGATGCCCTTGCCGTTTTGCCCCGCAACGTCCACCGCACCGTCCGCTCCCATGGGACCAGTCACAAACAGCAGCTGAATCTGGCGACCCATGCAAGCTCGAAAGACGGAGCGCAGCAGCTCGATGTCGCCAACGGCCTCGGTATGCGGCGTGAGATAGGTAGAGAGGTAGACCACACGGTCGAATTCGTAAGCCTGGTCCAGGTGCTGCAGCAGCTCTTTCCAAGACGCATGGAGCGACGACCCGTCGCGGCGCGCCTCGTTGGCCGCCACGACCTGAACATGGTCACCGGGAAACGCCTTGGCACAAAAGTCGTCATCGACATACGCGGTATTGCCAACAACCAGCACTTCCACCGTGCGCTCCCCCTCCCCAAATTTAGCTTTTGCCATGGTAAACATGCGTATTGTACGCTGTCAATGTAGGCCAAAGGCAACTTTAAAGCTGTTTTAAGAACTTTTTCAGACGGGAAGCGACTCGCGCCTGAGCCAGAGAGCCCTACACGTGCCGCTGCACGGCGGAGAAAGGCGAATCCACTACCCCTCAGGCATAATTCCTGAGCAAAATCAAGCAGAGCACACGGCTTTTTGCGCCACTTTAAGACGTAATCGGGATGTGGCGAGAGGCCAAATTCGGAAGTGCGGGGAAAACCAAAGGAATGCTGACCAGACCCCCGTTTTAGGCTTCCGCGACCTGCGGTTTTGATACAAAAAAACCGCGTTGTGCTCGAAGGTTTTCGATTTTTCCCCGCACTTCTGTAATTACATCTCTGGATCGAGGGCGCAGGCAATGGTGACGACATCCACGATAGCGCCCCCCTATGCCTGATACCAAAATCGTTCCATAGGGACCCGTTTCCCAATGGGATGATTCTTCACAAAGGGCATTAAGGCGCATGAGAACATGGTAGAGGCAAGCAAGCGCGCTTCCACGTTTTCGCCCATGGTGACCACGGTATAATCCAACGAGACAAGCAACGAACGGGAAAGGCAGCGCGGATGAACCTGGGCAGCGAGAGCGAGACCGTCGAGTTCAAGAAGTCCACTGGCGAGCATAAAGAAGCACTGCAAGCCATCAGCGCCATGCTGAACAAGCACGGCCGCGGCGAGCTCTACTTCGGCGTGAAGGACAACGGCGATGTCATCGGCCAGGATGTCAGCGACGCAACGCTGCGCCAGGTGACGTCGTGGGTGTCCGACAAGATCGAGCCCGCGGTGTTCCCGACGGTCGAGTGCCTCGACGCCGATGATGGGCTGCGATACATCAAAATTGCCTTCTCAGGTGCCGACGCCCCCTACTCCGCCGACGGACGCTACTTCACCCGCGTGGGGACTTCGAACAAAGCGCTGTCGGCCTCGGAGCTGAGCGCCATGGTCGTCAAGCGTGAGCGCGCCCGTAGCCCGTGGGACTCGCTGCCGTCCGGCAGGCCCGTCTCCGACGCCGACGAGCAGGCGGTGCGTGACTTCGTCGCGCGCGGCGGCAGGGCCGGACGCGTGGGCGGCGGGTTCGCCGGCGTGGAGGACACCTTGGCAAGGCTCGACCTCGTCGCGCCCGACGGCAGCCTAAGAAACGCCGCGGTGGAGCTGTTCTGCGAGGGATCCGACACCTACCCCAGGATGAAGCTGGGGCTTCTGGGCGGCAACACCAAGGCCAAGATCCTCGACCTGCGCCGCGAGTGCGGCACCATGCTCAAGCTGCTCGACTTCGCCGAGTACTTCGTGACGTCGAACATCAGGCGCGAGTTCGTCATCGGCGAGACGGGCATGTACCGCAAGGAGATCCCCGAGATCCCGGCCGAGGCCATCCGCGAGGCGGTTGCCAACGCGCTGTGCCACCGCGACTACACCACCGGCACCGCCGTCGAGGTCAACGTGTTCATGGACACCGTCCAGATCGTGAGCCCGGGCCTGTTCCCCGAGGGCGACTCGCCGCAAGAGCACCTAGACGGTACCGCGAGCGAGTTCGGCCTCCGAAACCCCGCGATCGCGCGCACCCTGTTCCGCGCCGGCGTCATCGAGCAGTACGGCACGGGCATACCGCGCATCAAGGAGGCCTGCGAGGCAGCCGGCGTGAGGTTCCGCTTCGAGCAGACCGTCAACAGCACCGTCGTCGTCTTCGAGCGTCCTGGGTTACAGAAAGCGGCCTTCAGGAGAACCGCGGCCGACAACCGACCGCTCCTCAGCGAGCGCGAACGAGCAGCGATGGCAATTGCCGCCGCTCAGGGGAAAATCACGACCTCCGACCTCGCGCGGGAGTCCAATGTCGGTAGGAAAACGGCCTCGAAGACTCTGAAAGACCTTGCCGGGCGAGGCCTGTTGGAATGGGTAGGGAAAAGCCCGAAAGACCCGCACCAGTTCTACAGGATGCCAAGCGAAGTTTGAGGCTGCAGGTCCTAGCCGGGAAACAGGCTGTTAGCGCCGGGCGATTTTAGCCGCTAATAGTCAAACTATTTTGACCAATCCCGGTCACCGAATAATGGCCACCGT